>NZ_CP072360.1:252500-852500 GCF_018128065.1 Prevotella melaninogenica
GCTTTCGCTTAGCCGCTGATACCAGGTACCAACAGCGAGCATCCATCGTTTACTGTGCGGACTACCAGGGTATCTAATCCTGTTTGATACCCGCACCTTCGAGCTTAAGCGTCAGTTGCGCTCCCGTCAGCTGCCTTCGCAATCGGAGTTCTTCGTCATATCTAAGCATTTCACCGCTACACGACGAATTCCGCCAACGTTGTGCGTACTCAAGGAAACCAGTATGCGCTGCAAGTCAGACGTTGAGCGTCTACATTTCACAACACACTTAATCTCCGGCCTACGCTCCCTTTAAACCCAATAAATCCGGATAACGCCTGGACCTTCCGTATTACCGCGGCTGCTGGCACGGAATTAGCCGGTCCTTATTCGTATGGTACCTGCAAACAATCACACGTGACTGACTTTATCCCCATACAAAAGCAGTTTACAACCCATAGGGCCGTCATCCTGCACGCTACTTGGCTGGTTCAGACTTACGTCCATTGACCAATATTCCTCACTGCTGCCTCCCGTAGGAGTTTGGACCGTGTCTCAGTTCCAATGTGGGGGACCTTCCTCTCAGAACCCCTACTGATCGTAGCCTTGGTGGGCCGTTACCCCGCCAACAAGCTAATCAGACGCATCCCCATCCATTACCGATAAATCTTTACTTCAAATCTGATGCCGTCATCGAAGACCATGCGGTATTAGTCTGCCTTTCGGCAGGTTATCCCACAGTAATGGGAAGGTTGGATACGCGTTACTCACCCGTGCGCCGGTCGACATCCAAAGAGTGCAAGCACTCAATGCCGTTTCCCCTCGACTTGCATGTGTTAAGCCTGTAGCTAGCGTTCATCCTGAGCCAGGATCAAACTCTCCATTGTAAAATATGTGTTGGTGATGAATGAGGGGTGATAGGTGGTGATGAACACCACTACTCCCAAACACGTCACCGAGTAATCTCTGTTTCAGAACGCTTATCCTTAGAATTTAAGTTTAAAAAGCACCTTTTCGCTTGAACTTAAGTTTTGAGGCAGTGCCTCAAAAGCAAGAACAAGGAATTGATCGGTTCGTTTCTTTTACCCATCTATTTGATATAAAATCAAACAGACGCTTCTTGTACTACTTCTCTGTTTATGTAAATCTTTTCAAAGAACTCTTTCTTTATCGCTTTAGTCAAAGCGCCAGGTGGCGGGTTTTGTAAAGCGAGTGCAAAGGTATAGAGAATTTCTTTTCCCACCAAATGTTTTAAGGATTATTTTTCAGAGAAATAAACTTTTTTATTTAAAATTGATTCAAATCAACTAATATCTTTAAAAATGATTACTTTTGTACCTTAAAAAAGAAAATTAAAGTATGAGACATACAAGAGAGATTATTAAGATTTGGACTCACGATTGCATTCTACATAATGAAGAAAACTCAAAATTTTTCATTATACAACCTGTTGATAGCAACGATACAGAAGAATTAGAGCGACAAATCACCTATATTGAAGAGCATACGCAGACATCTTTCTGTCATATTGCCATTCGCATCAATAAATGGAATGCCGAGCTTACACCATGGTCAGCCCCACCCGTCTTTGGTAAGATTCCATTCGGTGATGGTGCCCATTCCACCTTATTATATATAATAGAGCATCTCATTCCAACATTGAATAAGCGATATTCATTAGGATTGAACAAAGGCAACACAATTTTAGGAGGATATTCATTAGCAGGACTCTTTTCACTATGGACTGCCTATCAACACGAGGTACCATTCCGAGGAATTGTTTCCGCATCACCTTCAGCGTGGTATATAGGTTGGTTAGAATACGCCGAAAACCACCAACCGCAAGTAGAACACGCCTATCTCAGCCTTGGCGACAAAGAGGAGAAAACAAAAACAAAATTGATGTCAACTATCAGTAAAGATATACTCCGACAAGAACAGATATTCACGGAGCAAGGCATCAATTGCAAAATGGAATGGAACGCAGGAAATCACTTCCAAGATAACGGCATTAGAATTGCGAAAGGTTTCCTTTGGTTAATGAACCAGTAGTAAACAAGCCGAATACTCTGCTCAAAGAGAAAGTAGTCGGCAAATAAATATTCGATTGACTTCACAATTGAATATCTTCTAATACAGAACAAAAGCGCCTACTCAACCCCAGCAAGGTGCTTTGCTTCTGGTGAAAGAAACCTCTTTATCTTATCATAAGAGACAGTAAAGGTAGGCATTCCAATCGCATACGGACCAATCTCATACTGTCCATAACCAAAGACAACACCTTTCGGCGAAAGATAAACCTCATCCTCAGGCAGCGGGATAATCCCCTTCTTAAGAAAGAGTTCCGCCATATCCTCTTTGACACGACTACTTACATTACGCGTACCATTATCCTCTTCACAACTTCTAAAATAGCTTTCCACGCCAGCTCTGAGGATAGGTTGTAGTTCCTTAACATTCTTCACTTTCAAGATATTACGCAGCATAGCACCCGTCTTCTTATCAAAAGTTACCCCATACGTTCCAGACATTCCATGTGCTCCACCAGAATATATGTAAACAGACGAGGTATAAGAAACATAACGAGTAGTTTCATTTTCCTTCATAACATAGCTTGAAAATGCTGGCGTCCAAGACGAATTTGAATCCTCGAGTTCTTCGAAATAAAGCTTCACATTAGTATAAGCAATCTTAGCATAATAGTTTATCATTCCCTTACCATCTGCAAGATTCTTGTAAGATTGAGCTCTTACACCATCATAAACAACATAATCTGTTACTTTCCTCATCTCAGACGATAGATAAGCACGCAACGAATCAACCAAAGGCTGCGGACCAGACTTCGGAAAAGAATAAGCAAAATCAACAGTTCCCTTATTCGTACTATAAGATTTACCGATAGAGTCAACCACCAATGGCACATCTTTCTCCACCACAACAGAATCAGAAGTGGAAAGAGGAGAAACAACAGTGTTCGCCAACTCTTTTGTTGTCGAAGCCTTTTCACTTTTGCATCCAACAGAAATAATGCTATTCAAAAGAGATGCTAAAAGGAATAAAAAATATCTTTTATTCATATCAACTAATGCTTGTTAAAAGACAACAAAAATAGTCATTTCCCCCTTTATTTACAAAACTTTACCTACTTTTGTTACATTAGGAAAGTAACAAAGCATATTTTATAGGCTTCCTTGTTGAAAACAGTCAATAAAATATGCTCTTAAAAGCAATAGGAAAGATGAAGATTAGCATTATAGGAACAGGGATGATAGCTACCGAAGTTATCACGCTGCTAAAGACAGAAGTGAAAGGGATTGAAATCACCAGTATATTTTCACATAGCAATCAGGAAAGGGTCGAATTTCTTGCAAAGATGAATCATATTGACAGAATTTATACCAACTATGATCAGCTACTCAAGGAAGACAAAGCCGATTTCGTTTATATAGCCTTAGTCAACAGTGCCCATTACGAATTCACTCGCAAAGCATTAGAAGCTGGACGAAACGTGATTGTAGAGAAGCCTTTTACCCTAACTGTTACCGAAGCTGAAGAATTAGCAGCAATGGCTCGAGAGCGAAAGCTATACCTCTTTGAAGCTATCTCACCCTTACATACCCCTAACTTCCACATGGTTAAGGATAGTCTGAAACGAATTGGTCCTATACACTTCGTACAATGCAACTTCTCACAATATTCAAGTAAGTACGACCGCTATCTGCAAGGAGATATTGCACCAGTATTCTATCCTGCATTAGGAGGTGGCGCACTTAACGACCTCAACGTCTATAACATCAATGTTGTTATCGGATTATTCGGACAACCCACTTCAACTGAATATTTTGCCAACCGTGGTCACAATGGTATTGACACGTCTGGCGTGATGGTACTCTCCTACCCCACACTGACCGCAACTTGTACAGCTGCAAAGGACTCCAGTAGCCCATCTTTATCCTCATACAAGGAGAAAAGGGATGGATACATATCCCAACACCAGCTAACGAGTTTGGTAGTGTGGAGATGATGATACAAGAAAAGCTAACCAGTTATCGTCGTAACGCCTATGAAAGTCGCCTTGCCCATGAGTTTATCGACTTCAAGGATGTATGGGAGAAGAAGGATTATAAACAAATGGAGGCATGGCTGGATAGGTCAGTAGAAGTGATGAGGGTGCTAAGGTAAAAAAAGCCTCACCCCAAAACAGCCTCACCCCCAACCCCTCTCCGAAAGGAGAGGGGAGTAATTACCGAAGAGGGAAAATAGGTTGAACTACTTCAGGGAAGGATGTTTTATAAAATTATAAAATCAAAAAGGACACTCAATAACTGAGCATCTTTTTTTTATATCCTTATTGTGTATTACTTCAATGCTTGCTCAAGATCGGCAATGATGTCCTCTACGTTTTCAATACCCACTGAAAGGCGGATTAAGTCAGGTGCAATACCAGCCTCACGAAGTTGTTCATCTGTCAACTGACGATGGGTGTGACTCGCTGGATGCAGCACACAAGTACGTGCATCAGCCACATGCGTTACGATAGAAACGAAATCAAGACGATCCATAAACTTAATAGCATCTTCTCTCGAACCCTTCAAGCCAAAAGCAATAACACCACATGAACCATTTGGAAGATACTTCTGCCCCAATGCATAATACTTATTTGAAGGCAGACCGCAATAGTTCACCCATGCCACCTTCTCATTCTTTTCCAACCACTCAGCCACCTTCTGTGCATTTGAGCAGTGCTGCTTCATACGAAGGTGTAAAGTCTCAAGACCTATATTAAGCAAGTATGAGTTTTGTGGTGCAGGTATACTTCCAAGGTCTCTCATCAACTGAGCTACCATCTTAGTAATATATGCCAGTTTACCAAAGGCTTTAGTATAGGTAAGCCCATGATAACTATCATCCGGAGTGGTCAATCCTTGGAACTTCTCACTGTATTCCTCCCAATCGAAATTACCAGAATCAACAACGACACCACCAACCTGCGTGGCGTGACCATCCATATACTTTGTCGTAGAATGGGTAACAATGTCGCATCCCCACTCAAAAGGACGACAATTAATTGGAGTAGCAAACGTATTGTCGACTATTAGTGGCACACCATGTTTATGAGCAATTCCTGCAAAACGTTCTATATCGAACACCTTACCTCCAGGATTTGATATTGTCTCACCAAAGAAACACTTTGTATTTGGCTGAAATGCAGCCTCAATCTTTTCATCGTCCCACTCTGGATCGATGAATGTACACTCAATACCCAACTTCT
Source organism: Prevotella melaninogenica (assembly GCF_018128065.1). Taxonomy (NCBI): domain Bacteria; kingdom Pseudomonadati; phylum Bacteroidota; class Bacteroidia; order Bacteroidales; family Prevotellaceae; genus Prevotella; species Prevotella melaninogenica. Next base: position 257,752 of record NZ_CP072360.1, read on the forward strand.
TCAGTGTTACACCGAAAAGATTAAATGTTCCACCATAAATAGTGTTGGATGTCACGAAATGGTCACCAGCTCCACAAAGATTAAATATTGCATAGAAGTTGGCAGCCTGACCCGAAGAGGTTAGCACAGCACCAACGCCACCTTCAAGGGCAGCAATCTTCTTGGCAACAGCATCATTCGTAGGGTTAGCCAAACGTGTATAGAAATAACCACTATCCTCCAAGTCGAACAAACGTGCCATCTGCTCACTGGTTTCATATTTGAATGTTGTACTCTGATAAATTGGCAACTGCTGGGGTTCACCCTTTATAGGTTTCCATCCACCATGAATACAAATAGTTTCGAGATTTCTTTTCATATCCTTATATATTTATTACTCAATAGAATTCGATTGCAAAGTTATAACAAAACAATTTACTAACAAAATATACTGATATATTCAGAAAAATGTACTACTTTTGTCCAATATTTACGATATTCAACAGAATAATATTCTGCAAAAAGAGAACCTAACAAAATGAATAATATTGAGAACTTAGATGAAACAGACCGTAAGATACTGCGTATTCTGCAACGTGATTCACACTTAACGGTAAAAGAATTAGCTGTAAAACTCCATCTCTCAACCTCTCCCACCTTTGAACGACAAAAACGTTTGGAACGTGATGGGTTTATAGAGCGATATATGGCTGTTGTAAATCCACATAAGGTTGGCAATGGTATTATGGTAATGTGTAATATCAGACTCAAACAACACTCTCAGGAACTCATACAAGAATTCATGAATGTAGTGCAGGGTATTGAGGAAATCACAGAATGTTATAACACCAGTGGCGACTATGATTTCCTTATTAAAGTCTATGCGCGTGACATGAAAAGCTATCAACAATTCATGCTCAACACCCTTGGAACAATTAATTGTATAGGAAGTTTACATAGTATCTTTATCATTGACGAAACAAAGAACACACATGGAGTTCCTATCTCTATGCTTTGAGTTTTAAGGAGTTAATGGCTTATCGAAATCGGCAATGACATCCTTAACTGGTCTTTCGACCCCTAATAGTTATCGTGCGGACGCTCCGCACATGTTGTGTTGATGGTGAACACATGTTGTGCGAATGGCGAACACCAAATGTGTTGAAGATTAAATGAACTGCTCTATGTGGTTAATGAAAGTGCAACCGAATGTTAGAACCCATCAAGTGGTGATACTATAAGCATTCAAGAGATGGAAGTCATGATATAGTAAAGGCAAGGACACACATTGATGCCCCTGCCTTTATCTTGTTTAATCATACTCAAAATTTTATGCGTCTTGCTGTCGAACACCCATACGAGCCTCAACAACATTGACAACATAGTCGCCTAATTTCTCGCACTCCTGAATGATGTCCATGTACATCGTTCCCACTGCATAGGTGTACTTATGGTCGTTCACATCGTTGATATTCTGCGAACGCAACTGATTACGATAGTTGTTGATTTCAGTCTCAATATTGAACGAACGATTCACATCATTGTCCTGACGATGACCAACAAGAATGCGGTTCATCTGTGTCAGAGCATCATCTGTCAATTCAAACATCTGATGCATGTGGTCATACTGATCTTGCGTGAAGTCTTCCTTGCTATTGATGAGACGGCTGGAGGTACGAGCAATGTTATAACAAGCATCACCGATACTCTCTAACTCAGAGATTTCACGAAGCATAGAACGTACCTTCTCCTTAGTTTCATCACTCAGATGGGCATTAGAAACCTGGTCAAGATACTTCGCAATCTCTATCTCCATATTATCAGAAATACCTTCATACTTCTCAATACGACTGTAAAGTTTGCTGAATTTATCCATATCTTTCTCACCAAGTAACTCACGAACCATACCAAACATACGCTGGATACGCTCTGCAAACGACTTTATCTCTTTTGAAGCCTCAAGCACAGAAAGTTCTGGAGTCTTCATGATACCAGTCTGAATGAAGTGCAGACGGAACTCGTCTTCGTCCTTGTTTGCCTTCGGTTTGATAATAATGCAGACAAGCTTCTCTAAATACTTGATTGGTCCAACGAGGATAGCTGTGTTGGCAAGGTTGAATGTGGTATGGAAAGCAGCAAGCACAAAACTTAGTTTGGCAGCATTAGCCGCAAAACCAGGCGCGCCTTTTGGCATATTTACATCATAACCCACCCAATCGCATACCATATTGATAAAAGGATGGAAAACACATAATACCCAGAGAACACCAAAGACATTGAACACCATGTGAGCCATCGCAGCACGACGTGCCTGCGTGTTAGCCGTCAAAGCAGCGAGGTTTGAGGTTACTGTCGTACCGATATTCTCACCCATTACAAGTGCAATACCCTGATAAATAGGCAGTACGCCCGTTGAACAGAGTATCATCGTGATAGCCATGATAGCTGCAGAACTCTGCACACACATGGTCAACACGCTACCAATAAGTAGGAAAACAATAGTTGTTACGAAGCTTTGTGGGTCAAAATGACTAAAAAAGTCGAGTACAGCCTGATTATGTGCAAGATCCATGTCAATACCCGTTTGGCGCAAAGTTCCCAATCCAAGGAACATAAAAGAGATACCAAAGAGAAAATCACCGATGAGTTTACGCTTCTTAGAGTAAATCAGTGCGATACCAACAAAGAATGCTGGCCAGACGAAATCGGTAATATTAAACGAGAAACCAGCTGACATAATCCATGCCGTTAGCGTCGTTCCGATGTTCGCTCCCATAATAACCGAGATGGCTTGAAGCAATGTCAACAACCCTGCATTCACAAAGCTAACCGTCATCACCGTCGTTGCTGTTGATGATTGTACAGCAGCTGTGATGAACGTACCCGTAAGAATACCAGTAAACCGGTTTGTAGTCATTGCGCCAAGAATGTGACGCAACTGTGGACCTGCCATTTTCTGCAGAGCCTCACTCATAGTTTTCATACCGAACATTAGCAATGCCAATGCTCCAATGAGCTTAAAGAAAATCCAAATCGACATATAATAACTTAATTTGTGATGTCTGTTTCTTGGATATCTGCAAAACTTTCTCTAACTTTACAATCCTATTTACCCAAGGACAATATTGTTCCCTGACATAATTTTAACCATCAATGATTATGAGACAAGTACTGCATATCCGTTGCAAAAATAATAAAAAAACTCAAGAAGTCCCAATCGGAAGTACACTTTCTGACATTTATAAGGAAATTAATCTCCAAATACCTTACGGACCAGTGAGTGCAAAAGTGAACAATAAGGTGGAAGGACTCCATTATCGTGTCTATCATAATAAGGACATAGAGTTCCTCAACCTGCTTTCACCATCAGGTATTCGCACTTACACCCGCTCGCTCTTCTTAGTGCTCTGTAAGGCTGTCCACGACCTTTATACGGGTAGTCAAGTGATTATAGACATCCCTGTTTCAAATGGTTACTACTGTAACTTGAAGCTTGGACATGAGATTACAACAGAGGATGTTGACCGCATCCGTACACGAATGCAGGAGATTATCGACGCTAAGATGCCTATCCAGCGTTACGAAACAACAACCGAGGAGGCTGTTAAGCTGTTCACTGAGTTAGGCGATATACAAAAGGCTAAACTCCTTAAAAGCAGCGGTAGCCTTTATTGTGTCTATTATGTGCTTGACGATTATAAGGATTATTACTATGGTTCGATGCTTACCAACACGAGTCAACTTCATCTCTTTGGGTTGGAGCCTTACTTTGATGGGGTCCTCTTGCGTATCCCTTCCGTACAAGACCCTTCTAAATTAGGTGAATTGATACGTCAAGACAAGATGTTCGAGGTGTTCAAGGAGCATCATAGATGGCAGAGTATCTTAGGCATTAAAACTGTAGGTGACTTCAACGAGGCGGTAAAGAATGGACTGGCAACCGACCTTATCAATGTCAGTGAGGCTCTGCAAGAAAAGAAGATATCGCAGATTGCCGATACGATTGCTGAACGAAAAGAGATAAAGGTAGTACTCATTGCCGGACCATCTTCGAGCGGTAAGACAACATTCTGTAAACGCCTTTCAGTCCAACTATTAGCAAGTGGTGTGAAACCTGTACAGATATCCTTAGATGATTACTTCGTTAACAGGGCGGAAACACCGAAAGACGAGAATGGAGAACTTGATTATGAGAGTATCTATGCACTGAATATTCCACTTATCAATGAGCAGTTTAATGCACTTTTCCGTGGTGAAGAGGTGGAATTACCAAAGTATAATTTCCAAACCGGAATGAGTGAAAAGAGCGGTAAAAAACTGCATCTTGGAGAGAATAACATACTACTTGTGGAAGGTATTCACGCACTCAACCCTGCACTGACAGAGCAGATTGCAGACGACAAGAAGTTTAAAATCTACGCATCTGCCCTCACTACAATCCTGTTAGACGACCATAACTATATCCCAACAACCGACAATCGACTACTTCGTCGTATTGTTCGCGATTACAAGTATCGTGGTTGTTCTGCACAAGAAACAATCCACCGCTGGCCAAGTGTACGTGCCGGTGAGAACAAGTGGATTTTCCCTTATCAAGAACAGGCTGATGTAATGTTCAACACGGCAATGCTCTTTGAACTTGCCGTCATTAAAACGCAAGCGGAAGAAGTGTTGGAACAAGTGCCAGAGAACTGTGAGGAATATGCTGAAGCCTATCGTCTGCGCAAGTTCCTCAAGTATTTTGCACCACTACCTTTCCGCAATCTCCCTCCAACATCCCTACTGAGAGAGTTCTTAGGAGGTAGTTCGTTTAAGTATTAGATACGCTTCTACCATATAAAAGGTGCGCTTTTGACTCTCAAAAGCGCACCTTTTATTTTATTAGCTATCATCAGTTTCTCATTGTTCATTGACCATAGCAAACAAAGAGACAAAGCTATTACTTTATTTTACGTTCCAATACTTTCAGCAAGTCAAAAGGATGTCTCTTCATGTCTTTCAATGAGAATCCATCACCCTGCAGGTACTCATCCATCTTTGGGAAACGATCAAAACACATACGAAGTGTTTTCTTAGCAGCCATACGTATGCCCGTTTCAGGAACATAATAAGTCACAACAACTTCGTCACCTTTAAGACAATAAGTATAAGCCCATGACTCTTCAGTATAAAATGTTGTCCCTGAACTACTATACCATACTGTTGGAGATAAAAAACCAAGTACTTCTTTCCCTTCATAAGTCAATTCCCAAAAGTACCGATGATTTGTTGGCTTCAAATTTTTAGGTAACGTTAATACCTTGCATGCATATAAAGACAAGTATTTACGTTGCTTCCCATCTACTGTTAACTCCATTTCTTTTGCATCATCAGCTACATACTTTGTTCCCTTACCCGTTGATGTAGGTGAGATAAACAATGTCTGCATATTAATAATGGACTGACCATAAACACTTGCCATAACCTTTGCATTCTTTACATCAACCAAATAACCTGACACTTTGCTACCATCTTTGAGCGTAAGGACGCATGGTAAAGGTTTGAATTCCTTTTTCTTAGCACTTACTGAGACGATGCCAATCAACAACATTAGCATCATCAACATGATTACATTAATCTTTTTCATAACTCATTTTATTGTTTTAGTTAGAGTTCTTTCGTTAACAATACAAAGATATACAACAAATGTGAAACAGAGAAAGAAACTTCTAAAGTTTTGCAAATCTTTTTTTATAATATTGCTATCCAATAAAAGTGAAAAAGAATAGCTCTATTGCTGCATCTTTGTAGTTACCTCTATGGTATTACCTTTGATAAAACAAACCTCCTCTAACCAAATAATGTTAGTTACTTTTACGTAATACAACTCTTTTCTGACATTAAATTAATTCCACATTAATAGCCTATTGCGAGGTGTTTAGCCATCCGCACCATTCGTGCGAACCAACAACACCATTCGTGCTAACCATCAACACGACACGTGCGGTATAACAACAGTACCTCTAAAGATGACAAAAAAGGAGACATTATGTTCATTATAACGAATATAATAAACTGCAAAACAAGGTAACTTTACTCAGTTTTAAAATGCAAAAAGCAAAGGAATAAAAAGGTAAAAACCAAACTCTAAAACTTAGAAACTAATCTTTACTGATTTACTTTCATACAAAAAAGAAAATATTTTCACGAGAAGAAGAATTTATTTTCATGAAAAGAATTATGGGTCTTCAGGAATTTGGAGTGATAGTGTTTAATATCTGATTATCAATAACATTTATAATTTATATACTTTTATATCCCTTTGTTTACTGATATTAAAGAATACAAAGTACTAATTTAAAGGTTACGAAAGTTGTTGTTGTATCACATGGGTTATACACGCTACAAAACGCTTATAATGAACTATTTACAAATTTTCTTTACTAACAAGTGGCATAAAGGACATCATCGCATCACTCCAAATTCCGGAAGAGCCCTTTTATTGTGTTTATAGTTGCTGTTTCCGTATCATAAAATCACCTTATCATACAGCTTGATAAAGTTATTCGTTTTCTCCTTCTTCATCAGCAATCTTCGGAGCTATGAATTTGACAGCTTTTCTGAAAGCACTGATAGGGCTAATCTTTCGCTTTCTTATTTCATCACTTGACAGTAAAGTAGCCTTATTGTCATTGTGTTCAACAAGGATAAAAGCTAAACCATCATAGCGTACACGTAGTCTATCAGACACTATCTGATGGTAGGCTTTCCGGTATTTCTCCTGCTTCATAAAGGAATCTGAACGTGAGCAGAGGAAGACGATGCGGTTGTCAATCTTGAAATAATGCGTAGGATAGATATCATCAACAGACCATTCTCCACCCATAAACGCGTCATAATAAGCAGGATGGATAACAAAAACGTCACTGTTGATATAGACACCATTTGTATAAACACCATGGTCTTCGTATCCATATCCACATTTAAGAATAAACGTACTATCCTTAGGATATTGCTTAATAAAACGATGAATGCATCCCAAAAAGGCTGATTTCATCTCTGTGGTGTCTACAAGAACCAAACTGTCTAATGCATTACTTTCTGTTGTTTTTTGACAAGTCTTATTACAACAGGAGGATAGGAGGGTAAGAAGAAAGACGAAGAAGAGTGCAGTTTGTTTCATACTTTCATTATGTTGAAGTCTTATATCTTTATTCTTTAAAATCTTTCTATATTCTATTCCTACAGCAATCCCTCTTCAATACGCTGAATAATCTCTTCAGGAAGGATATTATTCATACAAGCAAAGTCGCCACGATGGCAAGGTTTATTGCCAAAGACAGAGCAAGGACGGCAAGAGAGCGTATTGATTTGTACGGCATCTTCTTCCTTTTGATGCCAACCCATGAAGCCACAATAAGGATGAGTTGCACCCCATACGCTTACAACACGAGTGTTAGTAAGGGAAGCAAGGTGCATGTTAGCACTATCCATTGACAGCATAGTGTCGAGATGACTCATAAGAATAAGTTCCTTTTCGAGTCCTTTCAGTACATTGGCAACACATAGACATTGCGTATACTGTGTTGCCCATTGGTTCAACACTTCTATCTCATGTTTACCACCACCGAAGAGAAAGATACGCCAAGAAGAATGTTTCTCGGTCAGTTTACGCACCACTCGTTCCATCCTTTGCAGTGGATACATCTTACCTGCATGGGCTGCAAAGGGTGCTATACCTATCCAACATTCCTCTGGTTGTTTTATACCTATCGTATTAGGGAGACTCTGTAGGTCGCCACCTTCAGCTGGAAAGATACTCGTAAAGTCAGGTTTAATAGGATAGCCCAATGCTTCGAGTACATCAGCATAGTTTTGGAAGGAGGTAGGCTGTTGTATGAATACTTTGTTTTCAGTTTGGCATAAGCGTTTCTTCCCCTGTTTATGTTTGTTGATATGTGCTACGGAATAGCCACCAAGGAGGAAACGAAGACGGAGAATACGTGTACGTAGCACATTATGAAAATCAGCTACAGCAGTGAATTGTTTTGCAACTAAACGCCGATAAAGCGTATTAAGTCCTCTAAAACCTTTATATTCTCCTTTCAAGTCAGCAGCCATAAATTCGACATTTGGTGCTAAATGCTCGAAGAATGGCTGTGCAAAAGGACGAGAAAGCACACTGATTCTTATATCAGGATACTGTTTAGCAAGCGAGTAAACAATAGGGACTGTCATGGCAATATCGCCCATAGCAGAGAATCTTATAATAAGAATATGTGGAGTTTTCATTGGCTAACAAACATAAAGAAGCAAAGGATAATAAATAGAGAGGATTGCTATAATTAGTAGGGATAAGCAATAAGATGACTTATCTGATAACTAATAAAGCTCGTTCAAATTTACTCTTATCGAGTAATTGCACCCCTCCCTTTGAAAAGCGGGAGGGGGATTATTTTATTTCTTATTATAAAGAATCGGATTGGTTGCAGGGTCGTTGTACATCTTCATCTGACGATAAACCTTCATATACTTGCGACCATGCTGAATGTCGTCAAGCAATTGGTCAATGGCAAGACTAAGATCCTTTTGTTGTTCAAGGAGGATATTCAGCTTAGACTTACATTTCTCAATATGTTCAGCTGAAGCATCCGTGCGCTCAGTTTGCTCTTTCATGTGGTAAATTTTCAATGCAAGGATTGACAAACGGTCAACAGCCCATGCTGGACTCTCGGTATTGATAGTCGCATCAGGGAGCGGCGTAACGTCAGAGTAGAGTTGACGGAAATATGAATCAATCTGCTCAACGAGGTCAGTACGATCCTGATTAGAGCGGTCAATACGATGCTTGAGGCTCATTCCTTCCTCAGGATTGATATGTGGGTCACGGATAAGATCCTCAAAATGCCATTGAACTGTGTCAATCCAGCATTTCAGATAGAGACGGTTTTCAATGGAATCTCTGTCGTAAGGGTTATTAATAGGCGTGTCTACATTGTCCGTAATATGGTAATCACGGATAGCCTGATTGAAAATCTCGTTACAATGTTTTGTAAATGACATTCGATTTTTATTTTTCTGTTTATTTTGCAAATATATAGTAAATTCCTTAAAGGACAAAATAAAAGCTCTTGTTTTTCATTGTTTATCACTTAAAACCAAATCGTTCATTAGAGCCTAAAACTATTTTGTTTTATTATTGAGCAGATTGTCTGTCTTTATTCGCAGGCGTAGTGAACTACATCAAGTAACAAAGATTGATAACATACCGATAAGAAATACCCCTCTAAGTGGATTTCATGCTCTTATAAGACCTTTCTAAATATAACACATAGCTACACTATAAGTTTATATTTTGTTTGCTGTCATTTTAACAGTTAGTATTAACTATTTGTAAACTAATTGTTTATAAGTTTATAAACCCTGACAGGAGTGACAGGAAAATTATTTTGTCCCACTGACTATCTACGATTGAATTCCATTTATTTCTTGTTTTTTCTAAATATGGAGTGATATAGTTTCCTCCATACTAATGATATTTCTTAGTTAATATATGCTATTCCTCCGTATTTTACGAATGAGCTATAATCAACCTTTTACCCTCACTAATTTACGTACGGAGGGGACAGCACGTATAGTGCAGATGCTGAACACCATTGGTGCGAACGCTTAGCACGGATGGTGCGGATGGTTTATATCCATGTAAAGAACCTATTACAATCAAAGTGAAAACAACTATTAAGGTGTTACATTGTGGCGGATAGAATGCGTTTGATGAGTGATAACAAACAACGTTATTGTATTTTCGTCTTAATAATAAGGTGTGGTAGTTTATTAAATCAGTTTAATTTCAATCAGTGGCATAAATAAAGTTTTGAATAATCAGATATAATTGTTTGATTTTTCGTATAATTAAGTGACAAAATGGCAAAATTTATGCACAAAGATATATAGTTTGTGCAACGAAGAGTGCTTTTTTAATCAAAAAACTTGCACACATGGAAAAAAAACATTTCCTTTGCAACCGCATTTTGAATTTGGAAATCAATATTAAACATTTTAAAACTTACAATTATGTCAGAAATTGAATCAAAAGTAAAGGCTATTATCGTAGAGAAGCTCGGCGTTGATGAGGCTGAGGTAAAGCCAGAGGCAAGTTTCACAAACGACCTTGGTGCTGACTCTTTGGACACTGTAGAGCTCATCATGGAGTTCGAGAAGGAGTTCGGTATTTCTATTCCAGACGATAAGGCTGAGAAGATCTCTACAGTAGGCGATGCTATCTCTTACATTGAGGAGAACGCTAAGTAAGGTTTACTCAAGATAAAAGTACCAAGCAAAGCGTACGTCTTTGCTTGGCTTTTTTTTACTTTACTTTTTTAATTTATATTTCACGCATGGAATTAAAAAGAGTAGTTGTAACAGGTCTTGGCGCCGTTACTCCATTGGGTAACACTCCAGAGGAGACCTGGCAGAACATGCTGGCAGGTAAGAGTGGTGCTGCTCCTATTACACATTTCGATACAAGCCTTTTCAAGACAAAGTTTGCTTGTGAGGTAAAAGACCTTAACATCAATGATTACATTGACCGTAAGGAGTCTCGTAAGCTTGATCGTTACACTCAGTTGGCTATGATTAGTGCCATTCAGGGTGTTAAAGACGCTAACTTTGACATGGAGAAGCTTGATAAGAACCGTGTCGGTGTTATTTACGGTGTAGGTATTGGTGGTATCAAAACTTTTGAGGATGAGGTGACTTATTACGCTCAGCATCCTGAGAATGGTCCTAAGTTCAATCCTTTCTTCATTCCGAAGATGATTGCAGATATCGCTTCTGGACAGATTAGTATTCTGTATGGATTCCACGGTCCTAACTATACAACAACATCTGCTTGTGCTTCATCAAGCAACGCTTTGGCTTCAGCATTCAACCAGATTCGTCTTGGTAAGGCTGATGTTATTGTTAGTGGTGGTGCTGAGGCAGCAATCTGCGCTTGTGGTGTAGGTGGTTTCAATGCTATGCATGCACTTTCTACACGCAACGATGACCCAGAACATGCTTCACGTCCATTCTCAGCAAGTCGCGATGGCTTCGTAATGGGTGAGGGTGCTGGTTGTCTTATCCTTGAGGAGTTAGAGCATGCAAAGGCTCGTGGTGCTAAGATTTACGCAGAGATGGTTGGTGAAGGTGAGTCAGCTGACGCTCATCATATTACTGCTTCTCACCCAGAGGGTCTCGGTGCTAAACTCGTTATGAAGGCAGCACTTGAGGATGCTGGTTTGAAGCCAGAGGATATTGACTATATCAATGTTCACGGTACATCAACTCCTGTTGGTGACCTCTCTGAGGCAAAGGCTATCAAGGCTTTGTTTGGTGATGCTGCTTACAAGTTGAATATCTCTTCTACAAAGAGTATGACAGGTCACCTCCTCGGTGCAGCTGGTGCTGTAGAGGCTTTGGCTTGTGTCATGTCTGTGAAGGAAGATATCGTTCCTCCAACTATCAACCATGAGGAAGATGATAAGGATCCTGAATTGGATTACAACTTGAACTTTACGTTCAACAAGGCACAGAAACGTGAGGTACGTGCTGCACTTAGCAACACCTTCGGTTTCGGTGGTCACAATGCTTGTGTTGTATTCAAGAAGTATGCTGAATAATATAATTGATAGAATAAAGCTCCCTTTCCGCACGGAGAAGGAGCTTTATTTGTCTTTGTACCAAATTATTGGCATTATCCCACACGATATCAGTTATTATAAGACTGCACTCTTGCACAAGAGCGTAGCACATCGTAACGCAAAGGGTAAACCAGTTAACAATGAACGCCTTGAGTTTTTGGGTGATGCTATTCTTGATGCCATTGTTGGTGACATTGTTTATGAGCATTTCCCAGGTAAGCGTGAAGGTTTCCTGACGAACACCCGTTCAAAGATAGTACAACGCGATACGCTAAATCGTCTGGCAAAAGAGATGGGAATCGGACAATTGATTCTCTCTAACGGGCATACGTCTTCGCATAACAGCTATTTGGGTGGTAATGCTTTTGAGGCACTTGTAGGCGCTCTCTACCTTGACCATGGCTACAATGCTTGTATGAAGTTCATGAAGCAACAAGTTCTTGGGAAGCTTATCAATATTGACAAGGTTGCTTACAAGGAGGTGAACTTCAAGTCAAAGCTCATCGAATGGAGCCAAAAGAACAAGGTGAAGATGGAGTTCAAGCTGATTGAAAACCAAAAAGACCAGCAAGGTAGTCCTACCTTCCATTTTCAGGTGATTATAGAGGGTATTCCATGCGGTGAGGGGCATGGTTATTCAAAGAAAGAGAGTCAGCAAGAAGCTTCTAAACTTACGCTTCAACGTCTGCGTCGTGAACCTCAGTTTATAGATGAGGTATTCGCTGCCAAAGCAAACCGTACAAAGATGGAAGAGGAACCAGTGCTCAATGTTCCTGAAACGACACAGGACATGAACTTCATTGAAGGTTCTGAACCAAAGGCTGAAAAGCATGAGAATCCTTTCCAAACAGAAGTTTTTGATGAGAAATCATCAGCCGCTGATGAAAAGATAGAAGCACAAAATGAATCTTCTGTAGCATCAGAACGAAAGGAAGACAATGAGGATTTTGACCTCTCTGATATCTCTCATTTAAAACCTATTGACCGTGAATCCATCATCGCAGCTGCTGAGGCAGAAGCGTTTGATGAGGATAAATAGCAGGACAAAAACAAAAATAACAGGCGTTTACAGCCGATGGTAAGTGATAAATACATCCTTTCGTTCACTATCTTCTGTAAACGCCTGTTATCTTTTGGCTGTTTTCTTATCATATATTAAGCCTCTATTAATCCTATAATCAAGTACTTAATATGTTAGAACTCTAATCTACATTCTACGACATATTTACGAGAAGAGGAATAGTTCTATAACGAATCGTGTGGGTAAATAGTTTTTTCCTTGCCAGCGTTCCTATGTTTAATGGCTTTATGGCTGAACAGATGAAGACGAATTAATCTACAAAGTATAAAGGTGTTTGAGCTAAACAAGCTTCTACACACCTCCTGTTTATTCTTAGTATTACAACATTTTGCTCACAATTCATCCCCTGTCATCCATATATCATAGTGAATTTAACCCTCCGCACATGTGGTGTTAACCTTCCGCACCATATGTGCTAAGCATCAGCACAACATGTGCAGAGTATCAGCACCGCAGCAAATGATGGTAAACATTCACAAACATTGTATGAAATAAGACCTTAAAACATCCTTTTCCCTTGGCTAAAGTATTAAAGTGTAAAACGCTAAAACTAAACTGAACAAATCAATTCTTTCTATAAGTACAACAGATATTATTCTAATCGGGGCAAACAATCCAAACGATTCGTTATAGAGCCAGAGAATATTATTAATGGCTGTCATTTTAAAATTTGTATAAACTCATTATAAACCTATCAGTTAAATAAGAATAATGGGTGACGATAGTGACAGGAAAGTCTACTTTATTTTTACTTTTTTGGATAATAATCGAAAGTGATAAACTTCTAAAAATATTCCATTTTGGATAACAATGATATCACTTTTTTTTCTTAACTTTGTCCATACGAAAACCTGTTATAAGACATAAATAACTAATAATTAGTTACTTATATGTAAATAAGGAAATCTCAATAGAGGGTTAAAGTATAATAAAAAGGAAAACTATATATTACAAGTAATGAATATAACGAAACGTAATGGAGAAGTAGAAGTCTACAATAACAAAAAGATTTCAATAGCCATTAAAAAGAGTTTTATTAGCACTGGGAAGGAAGTTTCAGACAGTGAGATAGCTGGAATGGTTAGTGAAGTAGAGCAGTTCATCACTGACAATCCCGAACTACGCACTGTGGAGGATATCCAGAACCGAGTGGAGAAGTGCCTTATGGCACATGGTCATTACGATGAAGCGAAGAATTATATCCTCTTCCGCTATCAGCGTAATGAGCAACGACAAGCTATCAACTACATTGCGTGGTCAGCTGACGATCGTGAGTTGGCTGATGTGTTGCACAGTGTAGCCCGAGAATACCGCGAGCGTTCTTATAGTATGGTGACACTTCAGGAGAAGTTTGCCAGCTTCACCAAACCCGGTATGTCACAGAAGGATGCTATTGAAGCACTTATCAAGGCTGCTGTGGAGTTGACAACACCTGAGGCTCCAGCATGGGAGATGATTTCAGCACGTATTCTTTCTTATCGTTCTGAGAAGAAAATCACCCGTTTGGAGGAAGAGTTGGGACTCAAGACCTTCTATCGTAAGCTTAAATATATGACCGAAGAAGGACTTTATGGTGATTATATTCTTCAGAACTATAGCGAAGAAGAAATCAACGAGGCTGCTACCTTCATTGATCCTGAACGCAATAAGCTCCTTAATTATTCAGGTCTTGATCTACTTCTAAAGCGTTATGTTATAAAGAATTACTCTGGTAAAGTGATTGAACGTGTACAAGAAATGTTCCTTGGTATTGCGCTTCATCTTGCTATGCCAGAGCAGAAGGATAGTCGACTTATGTGGGTACGTCGTATCTATGACTTGCTTAGTAAGTTAGAAGTAACGATGGCAACCCCTACCCTTTCTAATTCTCGTAAGCCAAGTCATCAGCTTTCAAGTTGCTTTATTGACACCGTACCAGATAGTTTGGATGGTATCTATCGTAGCTTAGATAACTTCTCACAGGTGAGCAAGTTTGGCGGTGGTATGGGTATGTACTTTGGTAAGGTACGTGCTACGGGTGGTAATATCCGTGGTTTCAAGGGTGTAGCAGGTGGTGTAATCCGCTGGATGCGACTCGTTAATGACACTGCTGTTGCTGTTGATCAGTTAGGAATGCGCCAAGGTGCTGTAGCCGTTTACTTAGATGTATGGCATAAAGATCTACCAGAATTCTTACAACTTCGTACCAACAACGGTGACGATCGTATGAAGGCTCACGATATTTTCCCAGCTATCTGTTATCCTGATCTTTTCTGGAAAATGGCAGAGGAAGACATGAATCAGAACTGGTCGCTCTTCTGTCCTAACGAGATTATGCGTATCAAGGGTTATTGTCTTGAGGATTATTATGGCGAAGAGTGGGAACGTAAATATCTTGACTGCATTAATGATCAGCGCCTTTCACGCCGTGTAATCAGTATTAAGGATATCGTTCGTCTTGTTCTTCGTTCTGCTGTTGAGACTGGAACACCATTTACCTTCAACCGTGACACGGTGAACAGAGCTAATCCAAACGGACATAAGGGTATGATTTACTGCTCTAATCTTTGTACGGAGATTGCTCAGAACATGGCTCCAATTGAGACTGTATCGAAGGAAGTAGAGACAAAGGATGGTGATACTGTTGTTGTTACAACAACTCGTCCGGGTGAGTTTGTAGTATGTAACTTGGCAAGTTTGTCACTTGGTAGACTTCCATTGGAGGACGAGAAGAAGATGAAAGAAAAGGTTGCAACAGTTGTTCGTGCACTTGACAACGTTATCAACCTCAACTTCTACCCTGTTCCTTACGCACAACTTACCAACCAGCGTTATCGTTCAATTGGCTTGGGTATTAGTGGTTATCACCATGCTCTTGCTAAACGTCGCATCAAGTGGGAGAGTGAGGAGCATCTGCAGTTTATGGATAAGGTGTTTGAGACTATCAACCGAGCAGCTATTCTTGCCAGTTCAAACCTTGCTAAGGAGAAGGGAAGCTATCAGTTCTTTGAAGGAAGTGACTGGCAAACAGGCGCTTACTTTGATAAGCGTGGTTATGACAGTGCTGAATGGCAGGATGTTCGTAAGACAGTTGCATTGCAGGGTATGCGTAATGCTTATCTTCTTGCTGTCGCTCCAACCAGCAGTACAAGTATTATTGCAGGTACAACAGCCGGCTTAGACCCAATTATGAAGCGTTTCTTCTTAGAAGAGAAGAAGGGAAGTATGCTTCCACGTGTTGCTCCTGAGCTTTCAGATGAGACCTACTGGATGTATAAGAGTGCTTATCTTATCAACCAAAAATGGAGTGTTCGTGCTTCTGGTGTACGTCAGCGTCATATCGACCAGGCACAGAGTATGAACCTCTATATCACCAATGACTTCACAATGCGCCAGATACTCGACCTTTACTTACTTGCTTGGAAAGATGGTGTTAAGACTATCTACTATGTCCGTAGTAAGTCATTAGAGGTGGAAGAGTGTGAGAGCTGCTCATCATAATAATTCAGAATTCACAATTCAGAATTCACAATTATGATTACCTCTCTTGCTAAATATTAGAAAAATGATAGAGTAAATATATAAGAAATAATGGACAATCAATTAAAACGTAATACCTTATTCAATCCTTCAGGCGATATCGACTTGCGCTTGAGACGAATGATTGGTGGCAATACTACTAATTTGAATGACTTCAATAACATGAAGTATTCATGGGTAAGTGACTGGTACAGACAGGCAATGAACAACTTTTGGATTCCGGAGGAAATCAATCTTTCACAGGACTTTAAGGATTATCCACATCTTGAAAAGGCTGAACGAGTAGCTTACGACAAGATTCTTAGCTTCCTTGTTTTCCTTGATTCGCTTCAAAGCAACAACCTCCCAACACTCAGTGAATATATCACTGCAAACGAGGTAAACCTCTGTCTGCATATTCAGGCATTCCAAGAGTGTATCCATAGTCAGAGTTATAGCTACATGCTCGATACTATTTGTAGTCCTGAAGAGCGTAACGACATTCTCTATCAGTGGAAGACCGATGAGCATCTCTTGAACCGTAATAAGTTTATTGGTGACTGCTACAATGAGTTCCATGAGAAACGTGATAAGTTCAGCTTGATGAAGACGCTTATTGCTAACTTCATTCTTGAAGGTATCTACTTCTATAGCGGATTTATGTTCTTCTATAATCTCAGCCGAAATGGTAAGATGTCGGGGTCTGCACAGGAGATTCGCTATATCAACCGAGATGAGAATACACACCTCTGGCTCTTCCGTAGTATTATTCTTGAGCTGAAGAAAGAGGAGCCTGATATGTTTACTCCAGAGAAAATAAAGGTTTATGAGGATATGATGCGTGAGGGTGTACGTCAGGAGATAGCATGGGGACAATATGTTATCGGCAATGATGTGCAGGGTCTTAATGCGCAGATGGTGTCTGATTATATCCGTTATTTGGGTAATCTTCGCTGGTCTGGACTCGGTTTTGGTTTCCTCTATGATGACAACCAAAAGGAACCTGAGAACATGAAGTGGGTAGGTCAGTATTCTAATGCTAACATGGTGAAGACCGACTTCTTCGAAGCTAAGAGTACTGCTTACGCCAAGAGTACTGCACTGATTGATGACTTATAAGTCTTAATTCATAATTATAATTACCTTCGTAATTCATAATTCAAAATTCACAATTCATAATTATGATTACTTATTTTGGGTGTTATGAAAGGAAAATTCTAAACATAATAATTCCAATAAATAGTAATTTAAATTATGAATTGTGAATTTCTTTTTATCTCTATACGAACCATAAACATGAAAGACATCATATATGCTTTATTTATTTTTAGTAATCTAACTCGTTTATAACAGTAAATTAGTTCTTATTCAAGACTATACTGCAATGTAATTAGTGGTTAGCACCATCGGTGTTTACCCTCCGCACATCATGTGCTGGGAATCAACACCAACCGAAATAATACAAAGTAAGATTCATAAAGGATGAAACTTGTATTCATAACTGTTGATAACTCTGTGGAAAACTATATTGATAACTATTTTATAACTCTGTGGATATCCACACAAGAACAGAAGAAGAGGCTTCTATGTGGATATCCACAAGGTTATTAATGCAGTTTTATAGAAGTTTTACACAACTTTCATATCAAAAAAGATATAAACTTATTATCTTTGCATCAATTGTGGATAATGTGGATAACTCAACATAATGCCTGAATATCAAACAATAAAATGAGAATAACTTGTTAATAATATAACATCTAAGTTTGATAACCATTCTGGCAAGAAAACGGCAGAAAAGTTCTGCACTAATCCACAGCCCATCATACTTAAACATTCTTTTTCTTTTAAAAGAGAAATAAAGAATAATATTAAAGTTGAACGGATAAAACGGAGAATATGAAAAAGTTGAAGATTTATATAGTTTGTCTCTTTGCGATGATTGCCGTCAGTGCCACCGCACAGTGTACATTCCGTAACACGGCGTTTAGCAGTGGAGAGTATCTTACCTACAACCTTTATTATAATTGGAAGTTTATTTGGGTAAAAGCAGGTACAGCCTCTTGGTACACGGTCTCCTCTACTTATAAAGGTATTCCAGCTTATCGTGCCTCGCTAACAACACGTGGTAATGGTAAGCTTGACGATTATTTCGTATTGCGTGATACGTTGCTTGCCTACAACTCTAAGCAGATGGAACCGCTTTACTTCCGTAAGGGAGCAAGGGAAGGAAAGCGATATACGGTGGATGAGATATTCTATACTTATCCAAATGGTAAAAGTAAGATACGCCAACATAGAATCAACAACGAAGGAAAACATCAATGGATGGAGAATACATACGATGACTGTTCTTATGATATGATGAGCATTTTCCTTCGTGCACGTAGTTTTAATCCTGAGAACTGGAAGAAAGGTGAGGTGGTGAAGTTCCCTATCGTCGATGGAAATAGTCGACATGCAGCTCGTATAGTTTATGGTGGTAAGGAGAATATCAAGGCCGACAATAATCATAAGTATCGTTGTTTGCGTCTCACCTATTATGAATATGAGGATGATAAGTGGCGCGAAATAGCTAATTTCTATGTAACGGACGACAGCAACCATATCCCTGTTCGTCTTGATATGAGTTTGAAGTTTGGTTCAGCAAAGGCTTTTCTTGTTTCAATGAAGGGTATTAATAGTCCGATTAAATCTGAGGTAAAATAGGAATTTATCAGTCTTATTCCTATCTTATATATAGAGGATAAATTTTTAAAAGGACGATATAAAACCATTCCTTATAAATTATAGGGGTATAACGTAATGCAAGCGTTATACTCCTATAATCGTATGATAGAGATGAGATAGACTTCATTTGTATTCCACCTTATTTCCACTTCTTCTCGCTTATATCGAATTAATTATGTAATTTTGCAGATAATAAGTAGCATACGGCAAAGAGAAAGAACACTTCCTCTGCGTTCGTAAGTCTTATTTTTGGACAAAAGAAATAAACGTTTATTTAAGATATGGCATTAAAATGTGGTATAGTAGGACTGCCAAACGTAGGTAAGTCCACACTTTTCAACTGCTTGAGCAGTGCCAAAGCACAAGCAGCTAACTTCCCTTTCTGTACGATTGAGCCGAACCTCGGCGTAATTACCGTTCCTGACGAGCGTTTGAATAAGCTCGCTGAGATTGTTCATCCAGGACGAATCGTACCTGCTACCTGTGAGATTGTCGACATCGCAGGACTCGTTAAGGGTGCTTCAAAGGGTGAAGGATTGGGTAACAAGTTCCTTGGCAATATCCGTGAGTGTGATGCTATCATTCATGTAATCCGCTGTTTCGAGGACGATAACGTGGTACGTGAGGGTGGTATGGCAGTCAACCCAATTGAAGATAAGGAGATTATCGATACAGAGTTGCAGCTTAAAGACCTTGAAACCATTGAGGCACAGCTTGCTAAACAGCAGAAAGTTGCTGCTGCAGGCAATAAAGATGCTAAGGTAATGGTATCTGTCTTGGAGGCTTATAAGGAAGTGTTAGAGCAGGGTAAGAATGCTCGTAGCGTTGAGTTTGAAAGCAAAGAAGAACAGCAAGCAGCGCACGACCTCTTCCTCCTGACAACAAAACCTGTACTTTACGTTTGCAATGTAGACGAATCAAGTGCTAAGACAGGTAACGAATACAGTCAGATGATTGAGAAGATTGCTGCTGAGGAAGGTGCTGAAGCAATGGTTATCGCGGCTAAGACAGAGGAAGACATTGCTTCTTTGGAGAGCTATGAGGATAAGAAAATGTTCCTCGACGAGCTTGGATTGGAAGAAAGCGGTGTGAGCCGACTCATCAATAAGGCATATCATCTGCTCAACCTCCAGACCTTTATCACTGCTGGTGAGATGGAAGTAAAGGCATGGACCTTCCATAAGGGATGGAAAGCTCCGCAGTGTGCGGGAGTTATCCATACCGACTTTGAGAAGGGTTTTATCCGTGCAGAGGTCATCAAATACGACGATTACATTAAATATGGTTCTGAGGCAGCTATTCGTGAGGCTGGTAAACTCGGCATCGAAGGTAAGGAGTACGTTGTACAAGACGGTGATATCATGCACTTTAGATTTAATGTATAGCCCTATTTAACCCCTCTCTATTCAGAGAGGGGATAATTATTGGTGCTATCTTCACTTTTAATAGCATAACTATGAACAATCTACTTTATATTGCATGGCAGCCAAGTGAAGTGATTTTCCAGCTTGGTTCTCTTCCTATTCGTTGGTACGGAATGTGTTGGTTAGTAGGTCTTGCCTTGGGATATTTTATGATGCAGTGGCTTTTCAAACGTCATAAATTTCCTTCATCACAGTTTGATCCACTCTTCCTCTATGTCTTCTTTGGCGTATTGCTTGGTGCTCGCTTAGGTCATTGTCTCTTTTATGAGCCAGAGGAGTTCCTCACTTCTTGGAAAGGAATCATGACTATCTTTATTCCTATTCGTGAAATGGCTGACGGTTCATGGAAGTATGTGGGTTATCAAGGACTTGCATCGCATGGTGGAGTAGTCGGATTGCTTATTGCCCTCTTCCTTTATATTCGCAGGACGAAGATGAATACGTGGGTAGTACTTGACTTCTTCGGTATTGTATCAGGTATCACAGCCTGCTTTATTCGTCTTGGAAACCTGATGAATTCAGAGATTATTGGTAAGGTAACAGACGTTCCTTGGGCTTTTATCTTCTATAATGTAGATGATAAACCACGTCATCCAGGACAGCTCTATGAGGCAATAGCCTACTTAATTATCTTTCTTTTTATTTATTTTATATATAGGAAGTATCCTAAGAAAGTGGGTACAGGACTTTATTTCGGACTCTGTCTTACACTTATCTTCACCTTCCGTTTCTTCATTGAATACACAAAGGAGATACAGGAAGCATTTGAGGCAGGTCTGCCAATCGATATGGGACAGATATTAAGTATTCCTCTTATTGCCCTCGGTGTATGGTCAATTCTACGCTCAAGAGGCAAAGAAGGAAAACTACCATAACTCGCTTTCGACTACGAATTACGCTAATTGCACGAATATTCCTTATCAATGAGTATTCGTGCAATTTGTTTTATGAATATTAATTAGTTGAAATTTGTAAACTATTTTTATGCGGTTTAAACCCAATACATGCTCTTTTAGCTTCTAAAAGACGCCCTTTTGGCTTGCAAAAGATGCCCTTTAAGCCCCTTACTAACGCCCTTTTGAAGTCCAATTAAGCACCTTTTACTTTGCTACTTTATAACTAATTGATTTTCTGTTGATTACAAACCTACTTTTTGTATGTGGTTTTATCGTTATTTATTGATGTTTTACTCGAAATTATGTAATGATTTTTCAAACCCTTATCTGCATATTTTCGAAGTCCTAAAATGAAATGGTTTTCAATATCAGAGGATGATAATAGGACAGATGGTTGACTGTCTTAGCCAAGTTTTTGTTTAATGAGTAACTTCGGTTCTTTCTTTAAAGCAATACGAAAAGCGTCTACACATTTAACGGAAGAACCTATTTTCTTCCTTATAATTCTTTTATTTATTTGTAATTCTTCTTGTAATATCTTCTAAAGACTGATAAAAAAGTGGAGCTGAAACATTGTTTATGTTTCCTTCTTTATATACGCTATTGCATATATACAATAAGTCATCAATGTTTCCATGTAGTTCCATAATCCTTCTTGTAAGATTATTTGTGGCAAACATACGCTTCATGAAAATGGCAGAAAGTTGAGCTGGTAGTTTATATAGCCATAATTCATTTCTGTAATATTTCATATTAATACCACGTGAAGCTGCTATTTTTGTTGTCTCACGAATAGTTTTAATCGTAGTTGCCAATAGCTTTAGAGAATTCATAAGTTTATGAACTGATGCTATACTGTCATTTATGTCTCCATTTTTACCTATGACAGAGATAACTGCAGCGTTGATAGCCATGTGTATCCATATCCATTCCAACATGTCATAAGGGTTCTCAAGCTTTATGTTAGAGGACTTAAATAGATTAGAAATAGCCTCATAATTTGATATGGTTGTCTTATTTTTAGACTCTATCATGAAATGATCGAATAAACAACAATCAAGTTCAGCTTTAGTAGCAAGCTCTTCTTTTTTTATTTTTATGCAACCTCCAGCAACGGGAAAGCCTAAGATATAATCATATCCTTGCATAATTTTATCAAGATATTGCTTGTCATACCATAGATTACAGCATAAGAGTATTGTGCCTTTGAATGCTTCTTTTCGTAGTATCTCCATTACATTGGCAATCTTCCCTTGTGAGATACTTACGAAAATCATGTCATATTCTTTCTTTGAATGTGGATTTACTGTATATTCTTTTTTGACTTGAATACCCTTTGATGATTCTCTTCCATCTAATAATGTAACTTCAATATTGCTTATATATTCCTTATTACTTCCTTCCCGAATATAATGTTCAACATTGTGTCCAGCCTCTTTAAACACAGAAGCATAAGTTGTTCCGATAACTCCTAATCCTATAATTAATATATCCATATTTGTGTTTATTTTAGACAAAGGTAATTAATTATTTGGGCTTTCCTCCTTATTTTTGTAATTTTGTAAGTCTAAGGATAAAATAGGAAACAGACTTAATAAGGAAGTAAAAGATATGACAAAAGACGATAAGGGATTAACCCCGATGATGAAACAGTTCTTCTCAATGAAGGCACAACATCCTGGAGCATTGATGCTCTTTAGGTGTGGTGACTTTTATGAGACGTATGGTGAGGATGCTGTGGAGTCGGCAAGAATACTCGGTATTACCCTTACACGTCGTAATAATGGTGGTAATGGCGACTCGATAGAGATGGCTGGTTTCCCACATCATGCCCTTGATACTTATCTTCCTAAGCTTATCCGAGCTGGAAAGCGTGTAGCTATCTGCGACCAATTAGAAGACCCAAAGAAGAAACGTGAGGCTATCAAAGGCAAGAAGGGTCTGACGGCAATGGACAAGATGGTGAAGCGTGGCATCACAGAACTTGTCACTCCGGGTGTTGCCATGAGCGACAACGTGCTGAACTATAAGGAAAATAACTTCCTTGCAGCGGTACATTTCGGTAAAGGTTCTTGTGGAGTCAGTTTCTTAGATATATCTACCGGTGAGTTCCTGACTGGTGAAGGCAACTTTGATTATGTCGAAAAACTATTGGGTAACTTCCAACCAAAGGAGGTACTCTTTGACCGTGCGAAGAAACAAGACTTTGAACGCTATTTTGGTACACGCCTTTGTACATTCGAGATGGACGATTGGGTGTTTACCGATCAGACGGCACGTCAGAAGCTATTGAAGCATTTTGGAACAAAGAACTTAAAGGGTTTCGGTGTTGATCATTTGAATAATGGTGTTATTGCAGCAGGTGTTATCCTTCAATATCTGGAGATAACGCAGCATACACAAATCAATCATATCACTTCATTGGCACGTATTGAAGAAGATAAATATGTGCGAATGGACCGCTTCACGATTCGTTCTTTGGAGTTGATTGCCCCAATGAATGAGGGTGGATCATCGCTTTTGAACGTTATCGACAATACTGTTACGCCAATGGGTGGACGTATGTTGCGCCGTTGGATGGTCTTCCCACTGAAAGATGTAAAGCCTATCAACGAACGTTTAGACGTTGTTGATTATTTCTTTCGTGAACCTGATTTCCGCGAGTGTATCAATGAACAGTTCCATCGCATTGGCGACTTGGAGCGTATCATATCAAAGGTAGCAGTCGGTCGTGTGTCACCTCGTGAGGTAGTACAGCTGAAGAATGCCCTTATGGCTATCCAACCCGTTAAGACGGCCTGCCTTTATGCAAAGAGCGATACACTCAAGAGGATAGGTGAACAGCTGAATCTCTGTGAGTCTTTGCGTGATAGAATAGAGAAAGAGATACAGCCTGATCCTCCACAGTTGGTCAACAAAGGCGACGTGATAGCCTTAGGTTATAACCAAGAACTCGATGATTTGCGTTCTATCCGTGACAATGGAAAGCAATATCTGTTAGAGATTCAAGAGAAGGAGATTGCTCAGACGGGTATTACTTCATTGAAGATAGGATTTAATAACGTGTTCGGCTATTACTTGGAGGTGCGCAATACGTTTAAGGATAAGGTGCCTGAGAATTGGATTCGTAAGCAAACATTAGCGCAGGCAGAGCGTTATATCACGCCAGAACTTAAGGAATACGAAGAAAAGATACTCGGTGCTGATGAGAAGATATTGGCTTTGGAAACTCAGCTTTATATGGAGCTGATACAGGATATGCAGGAGTTTATTCCGCAGATACAGATTAATGCCAATCTCATTGCCCATCTTGACTGTCTGCTTTCGTTCATGAAGGTGTCACAGTTGCAGCGTTATGTGCGTCCAGTAGTGGACGATTCGGAGGTTATAGACATAAAACAGGGTCGCCATCCAGTGATTGAAACACAGCTACCGATAGGTGAACAGTATGTGCCTAATGATGTACTGCTTGATACGGAACACCAACAGATAATGATGATTACGGGTCCGAATATGGCAGGTAAGTCTGCCTTGTTGCGTCAGACAGCCCTTATCGTACTCTTAGCACAGATTGGTTGCTTCGTTCCTGCTGAACGAGCACGTATCGGAATGGTGGATAAAATCTTCACACGTGTGGGTGCTTCGGATAACATTTCATTAGGAGAATCAACCTTTATGGTTGAGATGACAGAGGCTTCAAATATCCTAAATAACGTCACTCCACGCTCTTTAGTGCTCTTTGATGAGTTGGGTCGTGGTACAAGTACCTATGACGGTATTAGCATTGCATGGGCGATTGTAGAGTATTTGCACGAACATTCACGTGCACAAGCTCGTACCCTCTTTGCGACACACTACCATGAATTGAACGAAATGGAGAAGAATTTCCCACGTATTAAGAACTTCAACGTCTCTGTGAAGGAAGTGGATGGAAAGATAATCTTCGTTCGTAAGTTAGAGAAAGGTGGTAGTGAGCACTCCTTCGGTATTCATGTAGCGGAGATAGCGGGTATGCCTCGTTCTATTGTTAAGCGTGCTAACATTATACTTAAGGAGCTTGAAAAGGATAATTCACAAGTAGGTAGTGTCGGTAAGGCTGCCGTTGAGCGTCTTGACCAGAGCAGAGAAGGTGTTCAACTCTCCTTCTTCCAGCTCGATGATCCCGTCCTCACACAGATTCGTGACGAAATCCTCGGTCTTGATGTCAACAATCTTACACCTGTTGAAGCCCTTAATAAGCTGAATGATATTAAGAAAATCGTAAAGGGATAAGGCTTAATCAACTTATAAAAAATCTATCAATTCTTGCAAGTTCTTCAAAAACTTGCAAGAATTGGCAGAAATCATACGTAGAAATAATATTAAATAGTATTTATGTAAGTCTGGTTTTAGAGTCAAACAGTTCACCTTTAATGTAGCTGAATTTTACCTTATTAATAGGTATTTTCTTTAAAAACTGCTGCGAAACAAGCCCATCAAGATCAGATTTTGCCGTCGTATGGCTGACAGAGAAGCGATTTTCTACTTCTTTTACGGTCATTATCATTTTTGGATTATCACGATACAAAGATAAAATAATAGCTTGTCTCTCATTTATGGAGCCTAACTTATGCAGATTGATGCTATTTTGTCGCTGGTATATTTTTCGTTGAATATAATCTTGTAGTTTTTTGAAGGCAAGTGAAAGTACTTTCAGATGATAAGTTACGAAATAACCTAAGTCATAATCATCAGTCTCAACATATAAGTAAGCTTTTTCATATTGTCGTTTTGAAGCATAGATAATACGAGAGATAGATAAGTATTCTGTTAGCCAGTAGCCATTCTTGAGCATATACCAATAGAATAATGCTCTTGCTGTTCTGCCATTTCCGTCTACAAAGGGATGAAGATAAGCTAAGAGGAAGTGGATGATGATGGCTTTGATAATAGGATGTATAAAAACGTCCTTTGCTTCATTGTTGGCAAATTCACAAATTCTGTTTATGAAGTCAGGTATCTCTTTATAAGAAGGAGGTGTGTGTACTATCTCATTTGTGATACCATCAATAACAACGATATCGTTATTCTGACGAAATTTTCCTTCATTGGTACTATCATTCAATGTCTTTGCTGTCATCTTAGAATGGATTTTCAAGAGTAGTTCCATACTCATTTTATCATCCTTATGCTCAGCAATAAAGCGTATTCCCTCATAATTATTTACAATCATCTGTTCTGATTTGTTATGAGGTGATATACTTTTTCTTAGCATCTCTTTGGCAGCTCTACGGGTGGTAGCTGCTCCTTCCATCTGACTGGATGATATAGCTTCTTCCATTAGTGAGGATATGAGATACCGCTCTCTGTCTTCTGAAGGAATAATAGCTGAATTTTCCCAAGAACCTCCAAAGTTCATGTCAAATAATGACATAGCTTTTGCATATTGTTGGTAATGGATAGTGTGAAAGGACAGTCCTCCCATATTTTTATCTGTTGCATGAGACGGTTAAGTTTAGCAGCTGCCCAAATGTGTTCAGATGAAAGATCAGCTGGATGAGACTTGTATTTTACTTCAGTCCAATACAAGTAATCATCATTGATATTGCGTATCAATGGAGTAACGTCTGTTCGTGCAGATAATTTTGTTGCTTTTTGTATAAGTTTGGTATCTAACTTGGGAGGTTGTTCTATCATAATTCTTTTTTGCAAATATAATACTTTTCTCTTATATTAAACGGTTAATAGTGAAGATTTAACATAAATTCTTGCAAGTTCTTCAAGAATTTGCAAGAATTGGTAGGTTCAATTAATGGTTGAAAGAATAGGTTGATAAGAGGAAAAGAACATAAAAAGACAAGGTAACAAAGTGAACAACTCAGATTAGTTCCTTTGTTACCCTGTCTTTTTATCATGTCATAGAAATAAGAACTTGCTTTTTTCTAATCCAACTTAGTTATTCTGATAATTTTCACAACTGTATAATACTGCGAAGTACTATTGAACTAATGTATATACAAGAACATTTTTAATTCTATTTTGCTGTCACTTTTAACATTTAAGACTAATTGCTTATTTTCCAGATATCTATGTCATTTATAATACTGACAGATGTGACAGGAAAAATGATTATAGTCTGCAAAGCTAAGAGTTATTTCTCATGCCGCTTAATGTTGTTGCTGTCTCATCCTTTGTGTGCTACTCTGTAGTTTTACTTATTCTCTTTCCTACTTTGCGCGCTGTGATTCTGTATCACGGTTGTCATGATAGGTACGATGAACCTGTTTGCCACCAAATGACCATGTAGCACGAAGTCCGATATATCGAGAATGATTATCAAATCGGTTCGTGTTAGTATATTCTTGATAGAATATGGTATTTCGATTGATATTCTGATGAAAGGGATCGCCAATGGTAAGACTCATTTTCAAGCGGTCGTCCAGACAGCTGTATTTAAGGCTCATCCGCAGGTAAGCATGAGGATCACTTTGAGTCTGTGCAAAATATTCCCGGAACCAGTGCCGATAGTTGATCTCGGCAATGAGCGTCTTCTGCCGGTTGAGCAGGAACGAGAGCGAACCTTCAGCCCGCCTGCCCCATCCATGTATCTGTAACACGTCCGTTTTGTAATCGGAATGGGAATCATAGTAATATACTTCTCCTCCTATGTTAAGGTTCATCCATGCCTGCACATTGCGGTTATAATTGGCATAGACACCCGTCTTTTCATGGCGCAGGCCGTCATAGGGACCGGTTACCTGACTTCCGTTTGCGAGGAATGTGGTTCTCCAGCCTGTCTCCCCTTTGCCATGACTGCTGTAGAGAACGGCATAAAGTCCTTTCCCATTGCTATAGTTTATCTCCATGTTGCGAGTATAGGCAGCTGCGAGATAAGGGTTTCCTGTCATGTAATCAGTGGTAGATGTATAGATACGGAAAGGATTGAGGTCGTTGAAATCGGGTCGTTCTATCCCCCAGTTGGCAGCAAGTGCCAGATTCTGATTATCTTTTAATTGCCAGTTGAGGTGCAGAGTGGGATAGAAACGTCCGTAATGACTGCGATTGATTTGTCTTTGTGTAAGCTGGTTGCTTTCCGTCCATGTATGTTCGTAGCGTAGTCCAGCTTGTAGCTGAAGTTTTTCTGTGAGCAGTTTCTTTGCTGATAAATAGGCAGCGAGGGTTCGTTCCTTATACAAGAATTCATTACTTTCATCTGCATTGTATCTCCACTGTCCGTTGGAAAGGTTCTCCAGCATCAGACTTGTCTTATTGCGGATAGCTGAGAAAGATGACCCTGTCTCCATATAGAGATGCTTGAAAGGCAGTGAAAAATCAAGTTTTAAGGCATTTATCTTGTAATTTGCCTTGCTTTTATTGCGTA
The DNA here is from genome assembly GCF_018128065.1 of Prevotella melaninogenica. Lineage (NCBI taxonomy): Bacteria > Pseudomonadati > Bacteroidota > Bacteroidia > Bacteroidales > Prevotellaceae > Prevotella > Prevotella melaninogenica. Next base: position 286,380 of record NZ_CP072360.1, read on the forward strand.
GTGATTCAGTCATTCCGTTTGTTACCGATACGTTCTCACTTTGCGTGGGAGCATTACTGTTGAAGAAGTTATAGTTCACATTGAGTGTCTTCTCTAATGAGTCAAGTTTGTATTCAGCGTACAGTGTCGTACTTATGTTGTTGTTCCAGACAGCTGGGGCATGAGCTGTCGTAAATGTTGTGTCCCTGTTAATTGAGACAAACGTGTGATTGGTAGAGATGTGATTGGTATAGAATGATGTCATGACACCCAGTTCCAAGCGCTTGTTAGCATGATATTTCACGATGGCATCTGCACTATACGAAGACCAAGGGGATATGGTCCGCTTTCTTGTACTGCGCTGGTGTCCATCTTTGAAGTCATAGACAGAATATGAGTTGTTGATTACTTTATCCAAAGACATTCCCAGACCTGTGGACAGCTCAAATTTCCTGCCGGCATAGTTGAGGTTTATATCCTGGAAATACCGCCCACGGTACTGCCGCTGCACCTCCTCGCTGATACTCCCACTCCACCCTTTCGACTGGTCACGCTTCATGACGATGTTGATGTATCCCGCATTGGCTTCTGCCTTATATTTTGCAGGTGGAATAGTTATCACCTCTATACGCTCAATATCTTCTGCCTTCAAGCTGCGGAGTTTTGCCTTTACAGCATCGGCAGTCATTTCAAGGATATGTCCATCAAGCATGATATGGGTAATGCCCTTACCTACGATGCTGACACTTTCGTCACTGACATTTAGCATTGGTACACGCCCCATCACTTCTATACCATTCATCCCCTTGGAGAAAGGGTCATTACTGACGAGATATTGCAGTCGGTCAACATCATTTTTAATAACTCGGCGCATACCTTTTACTGTCACGGATTTCAGTGTATATGGTTCAGTCTTCATACGGATAGTACCGATATTGCCGACATTAATCAGCTTATAGTAGGTAGCAAATCCAATGAAAGAAACCCGTAGTAAGACCTTCCGTTGACTACATGGTATGACTAAGTCTCCCCCGTTATTGGTCACTCCGCCATTGATGAAACTGGAATCCGATGGATTCAACAAAGCTATATTGGCAAACGGTACAGGCTGGTTGTGCTGATCAACAATGTGTCCAATGACCTTTGTAGGTACTTTCTGTGTACATTCTACGAAGATAAGGCTATCACTGACGGTCATGCGCATGGGATAGAAACCCAATACCTCTCGTATTGCTTCGGGAACGGTGCGGTTACGTAGGTTTACAGTGACTGTAAAATCCTCTAATTCATTATATATGAAGTTGATTGTATACCTTTGGCTGGCATTGTCAATATCAGTCAGCACATGTGGTAGGGATGTATTATTATAGTTTCGGGTAATATGCTGCGCCTGTACACCACAGACAATCAGTAGCAGTATACCAAGAAAGAGATGCTTTCTCATAGTGTTTTATTCTATGGTGATTGTACTGTCAGCCAAAGTTAGCTGTACTTTTTCAAACATGTTTAGTGTCTTTACTGCGTGTTCTACACTTTGGTCTCTGTTCCAAAGAAAGCGCAAACGTAGCTGTCCTGCTTCTGGGTTACGACAGACAGTTTTTATCCCATAGTAATCTGATATTTCTTGAACAATGTCCTGTAACATAACATTATCAAACTGTTTGGGAGGAAGTATCTCTCCTACTCTCTTTTCTTCCAGCTTGCTATATGTGGCAGTTGTGCGTGTAGAGTCTTTTTCCCTTAATGTTTTTGTATGAACTATGTTGTTTGTGACTGTAACAGCTGAATCCGTTGCCAACTGTTTTCTACTACCTTTGACAATGCTAACTGCAGCAATGGCAATTCCCGATACAGTGAGAATACCAATGACTACTGCTGCTATCTGTCTGTAATAGCGGTATATAGGTCTGGAAGTAGACTTCTTTTCCATTACCTTGTTCCATTCCTCTTCTATGATTTCATCTGTCAGTTTATCGGAAGTCCGTCTGTACTCGTATGCACTGGTAGTGTCTGATATAAGTTGATATGTTTGCCTCAACTCATCATCACGCAACAGTTCATTAAGCTGTTCATCAGTATATTGGTCAGGATGCTCCATCATGTCAAGCAACCTTTCCATCTGTCCGTAACTATCTTTTTTCATTTCTGGTTGGGATTAAATTGTTCTTTCATCTTCCTAATTGCCTGTATCAAGTGCTTGTAGACAGCAGCTTCGCTGATGCCAACCTGTTCTGCAATGGCTTTATAGGACAGTTGCTTGTCAAAGCGTAGACGGAAGACTGTACGGGTCTGTGTTGTCAGCTTATTGTCTGCAAAAGCCAATAATTCCATGTAGCAATCAGTCTGGTGCTGTATGGGCGATAAGTCAGGCTCTGTCTCTATTGTCAACAGCTTATTGACACGCTCTTTCATCTGTTTCTGTCTGATGATGTCTAAGCACTGGTTGCGTACACTTACAAGTAGATAAGCGCCTGTACCTTTCTTAGGCAGGTGGAAATTGTCACGGAATAACCGTACAAACACCTCGCTCACGGCATCCTTTGCCTCGTCAGAATCGTGCAGCATTGCCACTGCCAGCCTGAACATTGCGCCGTAGTGCATTCGAAACAGGTACCCAATGGTTTCTTCTTTCGACATAGATATCTATTCGTTTTTTATCTGTTCTCATCCTTATAACGAATGAAAGTGGATTTTCCCAACCCCTTAATACCATAAATTGTCTTTAAAGTTGGAAATGACCTTATTAATTGCTTGTTTTGTACTTAACTTCTGGGTCCTATTGTACTTAGCTAACAAGTCCTAAGTTTTTACTGAAAAGCTCTTAAGCTTTTACTGAAAAGCTCCTAAGCTTTTACTAAAAAGCTCCAGACAACTTAGCGAACAAGTCCTATCGTACCCAGCGAATATGTCCTATTGTACCCAACCGCTGGGTACGATAGGACCCAGCAGCTGGGTGTAAAATATCTATTTGTTGGGTATAACAATTCTTTAATTGCTGCCATAGTTTATTGGGTTTAAGGGAAGAATAAAAGGTTAAAAAACAGAGTAATAAGGGAACATATCATTGTTGTTCATTTTCTTACTCTGTCTTTTGTTAAGTCATAAAAAGAATGTTTGTCTTTTTAATTTGTTTTTATATGTTTGGAAACCCATATCACCCATGTATCAACGTTGTCTTTTAGAGCGGTTGGAAGTGGAATAGGTATCTTTACATCTGGTTTGATACCCAATTCTTTGTTTTTAATTTGCAAAGCGAAATCTTCATCAACACAAAGAGGGAATAGCAGGTAATTTGGCTATGTGGAAGTTTAAAAGGAGTTACATTACCAGACAGGTTTGCTCCATTAGTATTGTCCTGTCCATATATTTTCCCACGATTGCAATAATCTTTGGTAAAACGGGCTAACGTTTCTCCAGAACTTGCTGTTTTACTATCGACGAGGATTGCGACTTTAGTTAAATTGCTTGATAAGAAGGTCATTTCCTCATCGTGATCCTCTTCTGTTAATGGCACAAACTGAGACTTTGATTTCTTTGCTTTCTCAGCAAGGTTCATGTTCCCTTGTTGCATCAGCGCATCTATATTTGCTGGACTACTTCTGAATAATACTTTCCAAGCCTTGTCAGGTTTATGGTCTGCAAGTATTTCAAAGAATGGTTCCCAAATAGCATCATTCCCACCAGTATTGCCCCGTATGTCTAAAATCAGGTATGGGCAGTTTCTCTTTTTAAATACTTCTGCCACGCTGTCAACCCATGCAAAGGTTGGATTCTGACCACCACAAGACGGTACTCTTACTAAATATGTATCTGAGTCAACCATACATGCAAGTGGTTGAGGATTATATTCCATCTTTTCTTTATATTTAGTGTGCACCTTTCGGTCATATTCCTGCCAGAATTTATGTCGGTCAACGATAAAATGTGTATCGAATTGAGAAAAGAACCAGAAGACATAATTGCAAGTTGCAGTCTCTATATCTTGTCCTTTCAACAAGTGTTTTCTGATGGTCTTCTTATGTTTTCTGTATTCCTTTCCGTACATTTTGTAGATGTATGGGAAAGTGGCAAGGTTGGCTTCAGTGAATTGTGTGAGGTATTGATAGTCTTGCAGATTATTGTTTATGCTGTCAGGACACGTTGCGGATGATGTTAATGTCCATGATAAAGATAAGAATACAAAGAACAGTTTGAGGTTCATAATACTTTCTTTTGGGACATATACGCCCCCCAATATATTATCTTCTCCGATATCTGATACTTACTTTAGAAGTAGCTGACGAGCAAACTCCCATATGACAATACCAGTTGTTACACTTACATTCAATGAGTGTTTGGTGCCGAATTGTGGAATTTCAAGACAGCCGTCGCTCATATCTACAACGCTCTGCTTTACACCTTTCACCTCGTTGCCCAGCACGATAGCGTAGTGGGTGGATAGGTGTTGGGTGTTGGGTGTTGGGTGTTGATAGTTTGTTGGGTTCTCTGTGTTGAGTTCCTGTAGCTTTGTTGAGCCTTCCACCTGTTCCACACTATATACAAATACGCCTTGACGATGGAGTTCTTCGATAGCATCCTCTGTACGTTCAAAGTAACGCCAATCAACTGAATCCTCACCACCGAGTGCTGTCTTATGAATCTCTGCATTGGGTGGTGTGGCTGTGATACCGCATAGATAGACAGCTTCCACACGGAAAGCATCAGCAGAACGGAAGACACTTCCCACATTATGTAATGACCGCACATCGTCTAACACAACGATGAGTGGCAACTTATCAGCCTCCTTGAATTCCTCAAGGGAAAGCCTATTCATTTCGATGGTGCGTAGTTTTCTCATAAAATAATAAAGCCCGTCCAAATACTACCAGCCCCTCCCCCTTCCCCTCCCCCATAGGGAGGGGCGTGAATACCGAGATACCCCTATGTTATGGATAGTTCTTGATGCTCTTTATAAAATAGTATATCAGCTTATGTATGGTTTTTTGTTATCTGCACTCCCCTCCCTTTGGAGGGGTTGGGGGAGGCTTCTTTTACTGCAAACTAAACCCTACTGCATACGCCTTAATCTTCGTCACCATAGAGAGTAAGCCGTTGCTACGTGTAGGTGAGAGATGCTGACGAAGGCCTATCTTATCAATGAAATACAAGTCTGCATCAATAATCTCTTGCGGAGTATGATTACTCAAAACACGTATCAGAAGGGCAATGATACCCTTTGTGATGAGTGCATCAGAGTCAGCAGTGAAGATAAGTTTACCATCTATATTGTCACACTGCAGCCATACACGGCTCTGACAACCGTCAATGAGGTTCTGCTCGTTCTTATACTGTTCCTCTAATGGCTCTAACTCGTTGCCCAAGTCAATGAGCATTTGGTATTTATCCATCCAATCAGTGAAGTCTTCAAACTCACCAATTACTGCATCTTGTGCTTCGTTTATTGTCATAGATCCTTATTTTTAATTCATAATTCAGAATTCACAATTCATAATTATGATAACTTCTGTGGGCAGAGTTTATTGCTACAAGCAGCTTACAATATTGTTATTTACCATATAATATTAACCAATAGAAGTAATCATCGTTGTGAATTTGGATTGTGAATTATGAATGTTGAATTCAGAATTACCATAGTAATCATAATTATGAATTATGAATTGTGAATTCTGAATTAGAATGATTTACTTTGTTACTAACTTAAACAGTTTATCATTTGGGCGTACCTTGTCCGGTACTGGGATTGAAACGCGCCAGCCTTGTTCTGCTTTATCAACAGGATTGAGGTCGTAGCGGATTTCTTCCGCATTGAGGAACATAGCTCCAGTGCTGTTACCTGTGATAAGAAGCTTCTCTCCCTTTACAAAAGTATTAGCCTCAACGGCAACCTCAGCCACGCCAAGACGAGAGAAATACTTGATCACCTTACCGATGAGTACCTTCTTCTCTGTAGCCTTATTGCCATAATCCTTGGTCCATTCGCCCATCTTCTGACCTTGATAGTAGCCATCCCAGAAGCCACGGTTGAAGACTGTTGAGAGTCTCTCGTCCCACTGGTCCTTCTTTTCTTCGGTGAAGGTACCATCGAGTACGCTCTCTATTGCCTCCTTATAGCAGCTCACAACGGTGTGAACATACTCTGGTCCACGCGCACGACCCTCAATCTTAAACACACGTACACCAGCATCCATCATCTTATCAATGAAGCGAACACTCTTTAAGTCCTTAGGACTCATAATGTACTTGTTATCAATCTCTAACTGATTACCCGTCTCATTGTCTGTAACCGTATAGCTACGACGGCATATCTGGGTACAAGCACCACGGTTAGCAGAGCGGTTAGAGTCGTGAAGACTCATATAACACTTGCCCGAAATTGCCATACAGAACGCACCATGGCAGAACATCTCGATACGAACAGGCTGTCCCTTCGGTCCACAGATATTCTGTTTGATAATCTGTTCGTGTATTTCCTTCACCTGATCCATATTCAGCTCGCGTGCCAATACGGCAACATCAGCAAATTGAGCGTAGAACTTTAGGGCGTCAATATTAGATATATTCAACTGTGTTGAGAGGTGAACCTCAACCCCCACCTGACGGCAATACATCATTACAGCAACGTCACTGGCAATGACAGCGGTGATGTTAGCAGCCTTGGCAGCATCGATAATCTCGTGCATTGTCTCAATATCCTCGCCATAGATGACGGTGTTTACAGTCAAATAAGTCTGTATACCTTTTGCATTACAAGTCTCGGCAATCTCTTTGAGGTCGTTAATAGTGAAGTGGTTGGCCGAATGGGAACGCATATTTAGCTTCCCGATACCGAAGTAAACCGAGTTAGCTCCGGCATTGATGGCAGCTGCTAACGACTCACGTGAGCCAACAGGTGCCATTATCTCAAATTCATTTATATTCTTGTTCATTGTTTTATTTTCATTACCAAACAGTTAGCAAGCAATAAGAAATCTGTTACCTTTCGTAGACTTATTCCTATGCTTTGCTTTGTCTGTTGCTATCCTTTATTTATTGTGAATGTGTCTATTCAGTCTGCAAAGGTACGGAAAATATCCGATAAAGGGCGTAAACGAGTTTGTAAGTTTTGCAAATTACTTGCATTAATGCAATATATTGCTATGTGTTTTAGCTTCAACACGATTGGTGCTTACCAAGAACACCATGCGTGCTAAGCCTTAGCACCATCTGTGCTGAGGGCTAACACATTAGCAGAAGACGGAAAGAAAACGTCCTAAATACCATTATGATAGATAGTAAAAACCTAAGAATAAACTTATATGGAAAATGTTTAAGAGTCAGCATTATTCACTAAAAAGAATATATCAGTTCTTTTCTAAGAGTCAAATAGTTAGAACGTTTTTCGGTTGTATGCGATAAAATTAGTATCTTTGCATGCTAATTTTTTCGAGATAACAACAGAATGAAGAAACTATATATTGAGACATACGGCTGCCAGATGAATGTGGCAGACTCTGAGGTTGTGGCTTCTGTCATGAAGATGGCAGGTTATGACGTATGCGAAACAGAGGAAGAAGCAGATGCTATCTTCCTCAATACCTGTTCTATACGTGAGAACGCAGAGAACAAGATATATAATCGTTTGGAGGCATTGCACGCCGAGCAGAAGAAAGGTCGTGACCTTATCTTGGGCGTATTGGGATGTATGGCAGAGCGTGTAAGGGACGATTTAATTCAAAATCACCACGCCAATCTTGTGTGTGGTCCTGACTCTTACCTCAACTTGCCTGATATGATTGCACAGTGCGAGAACGGTACGAATGCAATGGATATCGAACTCTCTACCACTGAGACCTATCGTGATGTTATCCCACAGCGTATTGGTGGCAATAGAGTGTCGGGCTTTGTTAGTATTATGCGTGGTTGCAATAACTTCTGCCACTATTGTATCGTTCCTTTTACCCGTGGACGTGAGCGTTCACGTGATGTAGAAAGTATCTTGAAAGAGGTTAAGGACTTGCATGACAAGGGTTTCAAGGAGGTTACTCTCTTAGGTCAGAACGTCAATTCTTACGGATTGTTGCCAAATGGTAAGCGTCCTGAGAATGGTATTTCGTTTGCAGAATTGTTGCATAAGGTGGCACAGAGTGTACCAGATATGCGTGTGCGCTTCACGACTTCCAACCCAGAAGATATGACAGAGGATATCATTGAGGCAGTAGCTACCGAGCCTAATCTCTGTAATCACATCCACTTCCCTGCACAGAGCGGTAGTAATAGCGTGCTGAAGTTGATGAACCGTAAGTACACTCGTGAGGACTACCTTGAGAAGGTGGCTGCTATTCGTCGTCTTATCCCTGATTGTGGACTTACAACCGATATCTTCATTGGTTATCACAATGAGTCGGAAGAAGACTTCCAAGAAACACTCTCGTTGATGCGTGAGGTAGGTTTCGATTCTGCCTTTATGTTCAAATACTCTGAGCGGCCGGGAACATACGCTGCAAAGCACCTTCCAGACAATGTATCTGAGGAGGTGAAGATTCGCCGTTTGAATGAGTTGATTCGCTTACAGACTGAGATTTCAGCTGAACAGAACAAGAAAGACGAGGGCAAGGAGTTTGATATCCTTATCGAACGCTTCGGTAAACGTAGCCGTGAACAGCTGATGGGGCGTACTCCACAGAACAAGGCTGTAGTCATGCCACGTGGCAATCATCATATTGGTGAGACCGTCCGTGTACGCATCACAGGCTCAACCAGTGCTACACTCTTTGGCGAAGAAGTGTAAATATACTTTATATATAAAGATAAACCGCAAAACAATTTTGCGGTTTTGCTTTTTATAGCTATATTTGCAAAATTGAATATAAGATAAGAAGATTAGTTGATGAAGGAATTCATACACGTTTTACGCAGGTTCGTACCGCCATACAAGAAGTATCTTGTGCTGTCAATCATTTTCAACATATTGTCAGCAATTCTCAATATATTCTCCTTTGCAACGCTTATACCACTCCTTCAGATTCTTTTTAAGGTTGATGCAGGAACAGGAGCGATGCGTGCAATGGCTTGGAGTGAAGGCTCTTTCAAGGAAGTATTATCGAACAATGCGGATTATTATACGCAGATATACATCACCAGTTGGGGACCAACAACCGTCTTATTGGCTATCGGTTTGGTCCTTGCTTTCATGACTTTCCTAAAAACTGGAGCCTACTTCCTTTCCTCTGCTTCTATCATTCCTATCCGAACAGGCGTTGTACGTGATATTCGTAACCAACTCTATGAGAAGATAACATCCCTTTCTCTCGGCTTCTTTAGTGAGGAAAGAAAGGGAGACATCATCGCTCGCATGAGTGGTGACGTACAAGAGGTTGACAACTCCATCATGTCATCTATCGACATGCTCTTTAAGAATCCTGTTCTTATTATCATTTACTTTACCACACTGCTTGTTATCTCTTGGCAGTTGACCCTCTTCACGCTTATTTTCGTACCTATCTTCGGATGGTTTATGGGCTTTGTTGGTCGAAAGCTGAAGCAGAATAGTATGTCAGCGCAGAAGTTGTGGAGTGATACGATGAGTCAAGTAGAAGAAACCTTAGGCGGATTAAGAGTCATCAAAGCCTTCTGTGCAGAAGGAATGATGAAAGAACGCTTTGACAAGATTAACTCACAATACCGCAATGACATCATGCGTGTGAACATTCGTCAGCAGTTAGCTCACCCTATGAGTGAGTTCCTCGGAACGGTCATGATAGTTGTCGTGCTTTGGTTTGGTGGTACCCTCGTTTTGGGTGAATACCCTATTATTAGTGGACCTACCTTTATCTATTATCTTGTTATCCTCTACAGTATTCTTAATCCATTGAAAGAATTCTCCCGCGCAGGCTATAATATTCCTAAAGGGCTTGCCTCAATGGAGCGTATTGATAAGATTCTCAAGGCAGAAGTAAAGATACAAGAGCCAGAGAAACCAGTACATATCGATAGCTTTGAGCATGAGATAGAGTTCCGTCATGTCAGCTTTGCCTATACTGATGGTAAGGATGATGATGGTAATACAGAACTTCACTGGGTATTGAAGGATATCAACCTCGTTATTCCAAAGGGTAAGACAATTGCTTTGGTAGGGCAGAGTGGTAGCGGAAAGTCTACCTTGCTTGACCTCATCCCACGTTACTACGATGTGCAAGAAGGCGAAATTCTCATTGACGGAATCAATATTAAGGATTTAGGAGTACACGACCTCCGCCAGCTTATAGGTAATGTAAATCAAGAGGCAATCCTCTTCAACGATAGTTTCAAGAATAACATCTCCTTCGGTGTCAATGCAACAGACGAGGCAATAGCCGAAGCAGCGAAGATTGCCAATGCTCATGAGTTCATCCTTAGCAGTGAAAAAGGATACGACACGAATATCGGTGACCGTGGTGGACGTCTCTCCGGCGGACAGCGTCAGCGTGTTAGTATTGCTCGTGCTATCCTTAAGAATCCACCAATCCTCATCCTTGACGAAGCTACTTCTGCCCTTGACACAGAGAGCGAACGCCTTGTACAGGATGCCCTCTATAAGCTTATGAAGACACGTACGACCATAGCTGTGGCGCACCGCTTATCAACTATCAAGAATAGTGATGAGATTTGCGTGCTGCATGAAGGTGAGATTGTAGAAAGAGGAACGCATGATGAACTGATGGATATAGAAGGATACTATAAGAAACTGCATGATATGCAGGAGATATAAAGGTCCAGAAGTATTGAAAGATATGAAGGGATTATTAAAAACAACATTTGGTTCGCCAATAGCATTAGTGTTCAACTTGCTATTGGCGTATGCCATTTTCTTTGTAGCACGATTGACTTACTTCTTTGTCAATTACAGTTACTTTATTGACGGTCTCAATGCTTCTTCGCTCTGGATGTGGGTGCGAGGAGGTCTTCTCTTTGATACGACCGCCATTCTTTACACACATATTCTCTACATCGTAATGATGCTTCTGCCACTATGGCGGAAAGAGAACCCTGTCTATCATAAGGTTTGTAAGTGGGTATTCATGGTTGTTAATGCTTTTTCTCTTGCTATCAACCTTGCCGACTCGGTTTATTTTCCATTCACACTGCGCCGTACAACGACCAGTGTGTTCCGTGAGTTCGACAATGAGAACAACATTGCTGGTATCTTGTTCCACAATGCTGTTACCCATTGGTACCTTATTCTGATTTTTATTATTGTTCTATGGCTTGCCAATAAGCTATATGTAAAGTCACATACTGACCACCGCAGCTATAAAAGCCTACGTCAACGATTAGTTTATGCGGCACAACTTTTCGTATGTCTTGCCGTGGCTGCTGTCCTTACAGTAGGTGGTTGCCGAGGCGGATTGCAGTCGGGTGTACGTCCGATAACTATTAGTAACGCCAACCAGTACGTAGAACGTCCAACTGATTGTGCCTTAGTACTCAACACCCCTTTTGCTCTTATCCGCACGATAGGCAAGTCCGACTTCTCCGTTCCTGATTACTTCCCCTCTTTGGCAGCTGCCCGTGAGGTCTACGACCCTGTTTATTGGATGCAGTACAAGGAGCCTAATCCTACTTCAGGCGTACGCCTTCCCAATAAGAAGAACATTGTTATTCTCATTGTTGAGAGTTTCGGACGTGAGTATATCGGAGGGTTTAACCGTGACTTCTTCGATGGAAAATACAAAGGTTATACACCGAATGTAGACAAACTCATTGATAAAAGCCTCGTTTATCGCTTCTCTTATTGCAACGGACGTAAGAGTATTGACGGAATGCCATCCATCCTCTGTGGTATTCCTCGCTTTGGAGAACCTTTCATTCTCACTCCTGCTTCGATGAATGACTATACAGGTATGCCGGGATTACTTAGTAAATGGGGCTATCAGACCGCTTTCTTCCATGGTGCTAACCGTGGTTCGATGGGTTTTCTTGCCTTTGCTAATAAGATTGGATTCCAGAAGTATTATGGTCGACAAGACTATAGCGAAGACCCTCGTTTCGGTGGTGATAAGGACTTTGATGGCAACTGGGGCATTTGGGATGAGCCTTTCTTGCAGTACTATTGTACGAAGATGGGAGAGATGAAGCAGCCGTTTATGACAGCTCTCTTCACTGTTTCAAGCCACGACCCATTTGTTGTTCCAGAGAAGTATAAGAACGTTTATAAGGAAGAACACCTACCTATCCATAAGTGCATACGCTATACAGATATGGCGATAGGCAAGTTCTTTGAGTCTGCGAGCAAGCAGCCTTGGTTTAAAAATACCATCTTCGTGCTTACAAGCGACCATACTAATCAGAGTGATCACGAGCAGTATATGACCGATATAGGTGGCTTCTGTTCACCTATTATAATCTATGACCCATCAGGTGAGATAAAGTCTGGACGTATAGATGGCGTGGCACAGCAGATTGATATTATGCCAACTCTGTTGAATCACATAGGTTATAACGCTGGCCCTTACCTCTCTTTCGGAAAGGACTTGCTGCATACAGCGGCAGAAGATACTTGGGCTGTGAACTATCTGAACGGTATTTATCAGTATGTAAAGTATGGTTATGTACTCCAATGGGATGGTAAACAGACAAAAGCCATCTATCGAGTTACAGATGCATTGATGAAGCAAAACCTTCTTGGGCAGGTCCCTGAACAAGTTAAGATGGAGCGAGAACTGAAGGCTATTATCTATCAGTATATGTATCGTATGGTAAATGATAAGATGCATCCAACGATTAAAAACCCAGAACTTCAATGAAAAAAGCCCTTTATAAAACCCTTTATTTCCTTGCTTACGGCTTTTGGTATTTAGTGGCTCTGCTACCTTTTCCAGTGCTGTATCTGCTCTCTGATGGTCTTTATTTCGTAATGGCAAAGGTGATAAAGTATCGCCATAAGGTGATATGGAAGAACCTCAAGAATAGCTTCCCAGAGAAGACTGATGACGAACTCCGCCAAATTGAGCAAGGATTTCACCGCTGGTTCTGCGATTACATTGTGGAGACACTAAAGCTGATGACCATGAGTAAGAAGCAGCTGATAAAACGTATGACCTTTACTGGCACGGAAGAGCTGAACAGAGTGCTGTCGGAAGGTAAGTCGGCTGCTATTTATTTAGGTCATTTGGGTAACTGGGAGTGGATTACTTCCCTGCCTTATTGGGTAGATAATGCGCTCTGCTGTCAGCTTTATCACCCATTGGAAAACGAATACTTCGACCGTCTTTTCAAGTTTGTGCGCGAGCGTCAGGGTGCACTTTGTATTCCTATGCAAGAGTCTTTGCGTAAGATTATCCAGTTTGGTCGCAGTGGTAAGCCGCTCGTTGTGGGTTTTATCTCAGACCAATCACCCTTCTGGTGGAGCATTCATCACTGGGTTCAGTTTATGAATCAGGAGACTCCCGTACTTACTGGAGGTGAAAGAATCGTAAAGCACATGAGCCAAGTCTTTGTTTATGGAGATGTGACACGTACCAGTCGTGGACATTATAACTGTGAATTCCGCATCATTCGTGAAGAGACCAAGGGACTACCAGATTATGAGATAACCGACCTCTACTTTCAAGAGTTGGAGAAGTCTATCCGTCATCAGCCTGAAATCTATCTTTGGAGTCACAATCGTTGGAAACGTACACGTGGCCGCTTTGACGAATACTTTGAGGTGATTGATGGTAAAGTACGCCTGCGTGAGGGTAAGGAGATGATTTACTAAGTCACAATCAAGCTGACTTAGGTCTTATAAGTCTTATGTTCAATGACAATAAAAGTAGCTTATTAAGGCTAAATAAGCTCTCTTTTACCTTGCGATTTGCCTTCCTTAAGCGTTTTATATGATGGTCAATGGCGAATTATTTTCATGAAAAAAAATATTTATTATCATGAAGAAAAATATTTATTTACGTGAAAAAAAATATTTCCACCCGTGAAAATAAATGTCTATGTGCTGTAGAGAGACCTACTCATAATGTCCTTTATAAGCAGAAATAACGGTAAAAACAATGACTATTGATGCTTTGTTGTTGCTGGAATCATACCATCTTAAAAGAGAAATAAGTTAATCAAATAATGTATAAGAATTTAAAGTACTTAATCAAACATTCTGCCGTCATCCTTGTTATCCTATTGCTCGTTCGCATTTGCTTTGCTGTTGCGTTTGTTCCTATGAGTGTTATCAGCAGCAATCTGGCAGTCTTTCCTCGTTTACTTTTTAACCTTCTACGCTTTGATGTGCAGGTGATATGCTATGTATTGTTACTGCCTACGGTCCTAACTTTCATCTTTGCAGTCCTTCGTAAGCCTTGGACAGACCATGCGTTGAGCCGTTTCCGTTTGATTTATTTCTCTATTGTCAGTGTTCTTCTACTGATAATTAGTGGTATAGATATGGGCTTTTATGCTAATTTCAATAGCCATATCAACCTTACCTTTTTTGATTTCTTCAATGAAGGACCGATGAGTTTGATACAGACTGTATGGGAGGAATATCATTGTGTCTATGAAGCTATAGCCTTCCTACTGATTACATTACCAGTTCTTTTATTGATCCGTAAAATAGAGTTGGGTAACTTATCTTCTCGTCGTTCTGTGCGATCGTCATACGGTCGGAAGTCATCACGCCGCAATTCAATTAATCTTTTGCTTATCATTTTGCTATATATCGTCTTTTTGGCTATTGGTCTGCGTGGGTCAGTATGGCGTTTCCCTTTACAGATTGAGGACACCTTTGTATCGAATCAGAAAACTCTTAACGACCTTGTTCCGAATGCTGTCTATATGCTGAAGAAGGCTTATAAGGAGAAGAGGAATGCCTTTAAGATGGAGAACACGTCTGATTTGTTGAAGCAGTATAAGTTCAAGAGCTTGCAAGAGGCACTGGATATCTATACTGGTGGTAAAGTAAGGATGGTGAAGAACGATACGCTTACAGCTCTGCAGCATGCACTCTTCGCAAAAGTGGGTGATAGCTTGAAGCTGCGACAACCCAATATTGTCATTATTTATAGCGAGAGTTGGAGTAATTATCTGTTCAATCTCCAGCAGAAAGATGCAGAGATGTACTTCGGTTTAGATCGTCATTTCAAGGAAGACCTACTCTTCCGTAACTTCCAATCAGTGCAGAATGGTACGGTAGCTTCGCTTGAGAACCTCTATGTCTCTACCCCTTTCCCACGCTTCTTTGCCTCGGCTTATCGATTCAAGGCACTCCCTACGTCGATAGCTCTACCTTTTAAAGCCAGTAATTACACAACAATGTTCATGTCGGGAATGGATGCAGCATGGGAAAACTGTGCTGAGGCGTTGGTTCATCAGCAATTCGATGCTATCTATGATAAGTTCTTTATTTTGAAGGACTATCCTCATGCGACTTATAATAGTATTGGTGTTTACGATGAATACCTCTTTCAAGCGTTGTTAGATAAGTTAAATAAACCGTCAAAGAAACGGCAGATGATTGCAGTGATGACAACAACAAATCATCCGCCTTTTGAGTTCCCAAAGGACTTGAAACTCCCTCCTTTGCCCGATTCTTTCTATAGCAAGAAATGTTTTGCTGAGCATAATCGTAGGGTGTTAGATAAATATCTCACAGGATTCCGCTATTATAACAAGGTGTTGAATGAGTTTCTCAATCGTTTTAAAGCCTCTGCAGCAGCAAAGAATACGATACTTGTCATCACAGGTGACCATAATGTGCGTTCTATCCTTAATTATGATGCTGTAGACAAGCGGTATGAACACTCCGTTCCGCTCTATATATATCTGCCACCTTACCTACGCAAGGAGGCTTATAACAAGCTAACCAGCCGATGGGGAAGCCATGATGATATCTTAGCGACATTAGCTCCTTTTGCTTTCCGTAATACAAAGTATTTCAAGCTGGGTAAGAATCTTTTAGATACGTCCGTATCGGATAGTACTTATTATAGTGCAAACGTTGAACAGATAGAGTCTATTCCTACCTATCGAAAGAAGGCTGAGCGACTAACCGCAGCCCGCAACCTTCTCCGTCAGGTATATTTTGGTTTATATTGGAGGGATAAACTATAGATTACGAATAGAGGGTGTAAGATTTGAAGCTTACACCCTCTATTGTTATATGATTATTATTCGTTTATTTCTGTTCGTCTTCTGTCTGTTTCTTTATCCTTGCCTCTATTACTTTCGCAACAATCATAAACTGGTAGAAGCCTGTCATAATACTATCAATAAAGCCTGTAACACCGTTTCTTATTTCTCCATTCATAAAGTAGGATTTGAAGAAACGCCAGAAAGGACGGAAGAGTAATGCTCCAACTCCATAGTTCTTAACCTGTTTTTTGAGGACTTCGTTAGTGGTATAGCGGTTACATTTCTCTAACATATCAGCCAGATAGTTCTCTGCTAAGTGAATCAGTCGTACGTTGTAAAGATGGTTGTCGATATGTTCAACAGTCCCTTGTACTTGTGGGAAGGAGTGTATGTATGGAGGCCAGACGGTTCCTTCACGGATAAAGAAGCGAAGTTGGTAATCCTTTGAAAAGCCTTTCTTGGCAGTATTCATAAATCGGTTCTGCCTTGGAATATAAAGACCTTTCGCACAGTTAGGCTTGTTGATGTGCTGATAAAGATAGGTCTTTAACTCTGGTGTCACCAATTCATCAGCATCAACGACGAGTACCCACGGACAACTTGCACTTTGTATGGCAAAGGTTCGGGCTGGTTCAACACAGGTATGATCAGCTTTTGGGAAGGTGACAACCTTACATCCGGCACGTTGGGCAATCTCCACGGTATGGTCAGTACTCTCCATATCGCAGATAATAATCTCATCGAAATCCTTAACAGAATCGAGTACACGCTGCAGGAATTTCTCTGCATTGTAGGTATTGATTACAACTGATATCTCTTTTTTTTCCATCTTATGGGCAAAGATACGATTTTTTTCTGTACATTTGCATTATGCCAATTGAAAAATAAAACCATTGGTGGATTTGTTGGAATAGTATATTTGAAAGATAGAAATACCTACTGATTTGGTAAAGGCAATGTGTTTTATTGGTACAAAATGTGTTTGAATTATTCATTACTATGATAGAAAAGCCCTTGGTTACGGTTATTACCGTTTGTTATAACGCTGTATCACTGATAGAGAAGACTATCCGTAGCGTTTTGGCACAACAGTATGAGCAGATTGAATACGTTGTTGTTGATGGCGGTTCTACCGATGGGACAATAGAGATTATTCGTAAGTATGAAGCTCATATCAGTCATTGGATAACGGAACAAGATGAGGGTATCTATGATGCAATGAACAAAGGGGTTGCAATGTCTACTGGAGAATGGTGCATCTTCCTAAATGCTGGTGACACATTTGCAGCTGATGATGTTTTGAATAGAGTCTTTCAAGTTTCGCGTGAAGCTGATGTTATTTATGGTGATGTCGTAAAGAATGGCATTGTTAAGCCTGCAGAAGTACCGCATAATAGTCATAGAATGTATTTTTGTCACCAAAGTTGTCTGACACGTACAGCCTGTCTTCGAACTTTTCCATACGATACAAGTCATCGAATGTCAGCAGACTTTAAGTTGTATAAGCTGCTTTGGAAAAAACATTATCGCTTTCTTCAACTGCCTTTTGCTATTTCCAACTTTGATACAACAGGTGTTTCTAATACGAATCGGTCACGAGGACTATACGATAACATACGAATTATTCGAGAGTTAGACGGATGCTTAGAACAAATACGACTTTTACCACGTCTTTATTTCGTCTATTTCCTTTGTAAATTAAAGAAACAATAAGTTATAACAAATAACAATTATATCGCTATGATACCCAAAGTCATTCATTACTGTTGGCTCAGTAACGACCCATATCCTGATAAGATAAGGAAGTGTATGGACACTTGGAGGAAGGTGTTGCCCGACTATGAGATAAAGTTATGGAACACTGAGAACTTTGATATGTCAAAGGCTCCAGTCTATGTGCGCGAAGCTTTCGAGCAACGTAAGTGGGCTTTTGCAGCCGATTATATCCGTATGTATGCGCTGTATACTGAGGGTGGCATCTATCTTGACTCTGATGTAAAGGTCTTGAAGTCGTTTGATGAATTCCTAAACTATAAGTTCTTCACTTCATTAGAGTACCATCCAAAGCAGATTGAGATGACTGGAGCGATGGATATGATTGATGAAGAAGGCAATCGTATTAAGGATGATTTCGTCTCTGGGATACAGATTCAGGCTGCTGTTATGGGTTCTGAAGCTGGCTGTCAGTTCGTGAAAGATGTCTTAGACGACTATGAGAAACGTGAGTTTATCTATCCAGAAGGCTCTAATGGTAAGGGAGTAATCTCGCCATTTGTCTATGCAAGGGTAATGGAAAAGTATGGCTTCAAGTACTTGGATAAAGATCAACCACTCGAAGACAATATGATGGTGTTCCGTTCGGAAATCTTTGCAGGTAACAAGTATGAGGCAACACCAGCTTCATACGCCATCCACTATTGTGCTCATAGCTGGAAACGAACCCCGATGGAGAAGTTAAACCGATGGTTGAAAAGGAACATCCCTTGTCTGTTTCCTAAGAAATAAATGTGATGAAAGATAGAATAAAGCAACTCTTACACCATCCCTTGCTCTCTAACCGATGGTTCCTTATGGGCTTATGGTTTATCATTGCCCTCGCGGGAATGCTGAAGTATAAACGAAGTTTTAATAACTTCCTAATCTTCCGTGGTGTTTATTGGCACACGGTGAATGGAACTTCACTCTATGAAGCCTATCCTACGGAGTATTGGGATGTGAATCATTATGGTCCGGTGTTCTCACTTGTCATCGCACCTTTTGCTATTCTGCCTCTTTGGGTGGGTATGTTGCTGTGGTTATTGTTCCTAACAGCGTGGCTATACTTGGCTATTGTCCGTTCAGGACTGCGTGAAAAGCAAAAGATATTTATACTTTGGTTCTGTGGAATAACGCTCCCAACGGCATTGTTTATGCAGCAGTTCAATATAGCTGTGGCTGCAATGATTCTCTCTTCCTTCTTCCTTATTGAGAAAGAAAAGGATGGCTGGGCTGCTTTTTTCATCGTCTTGGGTACGTTGGTGAAGCTATATGGTATTGTAGGATTGGCTTTCTTCTTGTTCTCTCGGCATAAGTTGCGCTTGTTGATGTGGCTTGCTGTGTGGTCAGTTGTACTCTTCTGTGCACCAATGCTTATTAGTTCGCCTTCGTATGTCATAGGACAATATCACGAATGGTTTACTTGTTTAGTGGAAAAGAACGCAGAGAACCTCGGTTCTATACAGCAGAATATCTCTCTTTTAGGTCTTGTTCGTCGTACAACGGGTTGTATGAACTATTCTGACCTATGGTTGATTCTGCCCGGAATGGTACTCTTTGCACTTCCTTACCTGCGTTTCTCTCAGTATAAGAACCTCGCCTTCCGTGAGACAATACTTGCTTCTGTACTCTTGTTTGTCATACTTTTCAGTACAGGTAGCGAAGCCAGCGGATATGTGATAGCCTTGTTAGGCGTTTGTATATGGTACACCGCCGCTCCTTGGAAGCGTGGAAAGTGGGCGATAGCATTGATGGTATTTGTCTTCCTACTCTCTGGTATGGGTAGTAGCGACCTCTTCCCAAAGTTTATCCGACAGGAATATATCAAGCCATACGCCCTCCGTGCGTTGCCAATCAGTATTCTTTGGCTATGGCTTTGTTATGAGTTATGTACAAAGGATTATACTCCAATAGAAAAGGTTGATGCTCATGAATAAGAAGATAATAGGTTATGATGCTAAGCGTATCGTAAGAAACGGTACTGGATTAGGTAGCTATGGGCGTACGCTTATCAACGACCTTGCTCCGTTGATGCCTGATACAAACTTACGACTCTATGCTCCTGATGCTGGACATGACGACCTTCGTAATCAGGTTGAATTGCGAGATAACGTGCAGTTCTGCTATCCTGACCACCTTCGTTTCCGTCTGCAGCGTGACTTATGGCGTGTGAAAGGCGTAGTAAAAGACTTGAAAAGGGATGGAGTAGAACTCTATCATGGGCTTTCGGGTGAGCTTCCTTCAGGCTTGGCAGCAGCTGGCATCCCCAGTGTTGTCACTATTCATGACCTTATCTTCCTACGTCATCCGGAGTTCTATCCCGCTATTGACGTTTTTTTCTACAAGCGGAAGTTCTTTAAGACACTGCGAGAAGCAACCCGCATCATTGCCATTAGCGAATGTACGAAGCGTGACATCTTATATTATGGTGACTTTCCAGAGGACAAGATAGACCTTGTTTATCAAAGCTGTAGCACTCACTTTAATCAGTCGGTAAGTCCTTCACTGATAGAGGAAGCCCGCCGTAAGTATCAACTCCCACAGCGTTATATATTAAATGTAGGAACGGTAGAAGTGCGAAAGAACATTCTTTTGGGTATTCGTACTATGGCAAAGCTACCTTCCGACTTACATCTTGTCATCGTAGGACGGCAGACCAAGTATCAGAAAAAGCTCGATGCAGAAATCAAACGCTTAGGGATTGGCAAGCGCATACACTTCTTGCAGGGTGTTCCTAACGACCTTCTCGCAGCTATTTATAATCAAGCTGAGGCTTTCATTTATCCTTCTCGTTATGAAGGCTTTGGTATTCCTATCATCGAAGCCATACAAAGTGGATTGCCAGTCGTAGCTGCTACGGGTAGTTGTTTGGAGGAAGCAGGTGGTCCGGATTGCCTTTATGTAGGTCCAGACGACGTTGATGGCACTGCAGCTGCAATCTTATCAGCGATTGAAAATCGTAGGGAAATGGTTAGTAAAAGCCAACTTTATGTGAAACGATTCGAAAATCAAGATGTAGCCTCGCAGGTTCTTGAGGTCTATAATAAGGTATAAAGCATTATCCCCAAGCCCTTTTCTTGTCATAAAGAGCTTGGGGATGAGTTTTTTCTTCCCTTTTCTATTGTTGTGTTACTGCTTAGCACCAATCGTGCGAACGCCCCGCACCATGTGTGCGGACGCCTAACACCAATGGTGCGAACGGCTAATATTACTCCTGCAAACCATTAACACCCACCATTCAACACCTATCACCCAATCCTGCCAACCATCAACACTTAACACCCATCACCTAACACCCATCAGCCTTTTTCCCTTTCACAAACACAAGTCGTAATAAAACGAAGTTGATAGGGACTACTATCACCATCACAAGGATAGGCGACAACCATTTGCTTACACCCATCCAAAGGAAGAACTGGAGCAGTCCTATCTCTAAAAGATAGTTGAGAACGTGGCTACCGGCAAAGCCTGCAACATTGCTCTTTGACGGCTTTCCCTTAAAAGTAAAGTAGGTAGTAAGTCCGTAGTTACAAAGAAGTCCTACGCCATAACCAGCGGTATAAGCAATAGTTGTATTCGTAAACAGCAGACAAAGACAATAGATACCATAATGGATGAGCGAACATATCGTACCCGTTATACCAAAACGGAATAGTCGCCAGAAGTCTTTTTGCCAGCGTTGCCAAAGCTCTTTAATGCTTGTCGCCATATAGAAAGGGGGATTAATCGAGTATTTGACTGATGTTATAAAGCGGACGCTGTTTTACCTCTTCATATATTTTGGCAATATAAACTCCCACTGCACCGATTGAAATCATCAGCATGGCGCCCACGAGCCAGATACTGAGAATGAGCGAAGCCCAGCCTGCCACCTCTGTGTGATTTAGGAAAGCATGGATGACATAGATACCGATACACAAGCTGACGAACAAGAAAGCGATACCAAGATAGATGACATAGTAAATGGGTTTCACGGAGAATGACGTAATACCGTCCAATGCTAAACTGAGCATCTTTCGTAATGTGTACTTAGACGTACCAGCCTTACGCTCGCTAATGCGGTCGTCAACCGTTGTTGATTTTAGTCCGATAGAAGGGATGAGTCCACGTAAATAGAGGTTACGTTCCTTATATCCAGAGAGCATATTCAATGCTTTGCGGCTCATCAAGCGGAAGTCTGCATGATTGAAAATACTGTTCACACCCATCGTTTCTTGTAGATGGTAGAACGCTTGTGCTGACATACGTTTCAACATTGGGTCGGCTTTGCGCGAAACCTTTACACCATAGACAATCTCGTTACCTTCCTCAAAGGCATCAACCATCTGTGGAATACATTTCTTATAGTCATCTTGCAGGTCGGCATCAAGTGTGATAACGGCATCAGCCCAGTCCTTTGCCGTCATCATACCAGCCATAATAGCATTCTGATGTCCCACGTTATGGGCAAGATTGATACCCTTTATACGTGGATATTGCTTGTGGAGCTGTTGGATAATTTCCCATGTTCGGTCACGGCTTCCGTCATTGACAAACACAATCATCGAGTCATCGGAAATCTTCCCCTGACTGATGAGTTCGTCGAATAGCTCCATGAGCTGTGCTACCGACTGTTCTAAAACCTCTTCCTCGTTGTAGCATGGAGAGACCGTTGCAAGTTTTATCATATCTTTTATTCTGCCTGTTGGGATGTTTCTTAGGATATTCTCGGTTCCTGCTGTCTGCTATTCAGCGCAGGGCATGTACTTATTTCTTCTGTCGGTTGACAAAGTCTACATAGGTAATAAACTCCTGTTTGTCTGCTTTCATTGCCTTAATAAAGCGGTCGAGACGCTGTTCTAATTCGTGTCCACTGTGGTTCTTAATGATGAAAGGCATCTTAAACTCTGGATGTGACTTAAGATTATAGAACTCCCAAGGGTGGAAATAAGTCACAAAGTAGCCATCATGGCGCAATACTTGCCGTACCAAACGAAGATAGAACCACTCTGGGAAGTTGTGCATAGACAACCAAAAGAGCGGGATACGTAGGTGTGGACTAACGCTGGCAGGTATCTGCATCACCTTACCTTGCATAAACCATGTACGTGGAGTGGTGAGGTGCATATATCGACCCGGTATAAAAGCAGGATTCAAAGAAGAGTTATAAAGGTAGCCAGCCTTCTCTATCTCCTCATCTGATACGGGAAACATGCGTGGCTGACGATAGCCCGCAACCTTCACACCTGTTACACGTTCGATGATTTCCTTAGAGCGGAAAACGTCCTCAGGCTGTGGCTTCCAGTGGTCAACACCATGGCAAGCGACCTCGTGACCTTCGTTCTTTATGCGTTCCATGACTTCTGGCGCCAGTTCAGCAAAGTTACCTGTACAGAAGAAGGTAGCACAGACATTGTTTGCCTTTAGTATGTCGAGGATGCGATTCGTACCTTCTACGGAAACCTTCATACCCTCTTCAATTGAGAAGTCTACCCCATGTTCACGTGGTACATCAAACTCTTCCGTATCGAAGCTTAGTAATATCATTATCTCTTCAGTTTCTTAATTTGTCCAATTTCCTTTATCAAAAGAAAGCTGTTCAATAAGGCATTCTTCTTTTTGTGGATTGCCTTAACAAGTCCCTCAGATATTGTCTTGTTTTATTGTGTAAAGCTTTCATTTGTATAAAGTATTGCAAAGTTACAATAAAACTCTGATATTATTTGTATAAGAAGACATTGATTTAGGGCTTATTAATCATTAATTAGAAGGCTGATAAGCCTATAGAATTATTTTTATAAAGAAAAACTTCTTCATAAAAAAAACATTTTCAAGAGCGTTATTTTTACTTTCAAAACTTGTTTTATCAGAATATTATTGTTAGTTTTGCACAGAATAATACACACATAAATTATGTGTAAAACACTACTGGTAAGGTGATTGATAATGATATAACTGATGTTATTTATCGTAATAGGAAACGTCTTTGTAGTATATTTATATCATCTTTGCAGCCGTTAAACCATAGAAAATATGAAAGTTAGTAAGTTAATCTTTACTTTAGGTATGATGGCTATTGCTATAGCCGCACATGGTCAGACATCAACAATATCAGGTGTATTGCTCGATTCCCTTACCCATGAGGGTGAGCCTTATGCCACTATCAGAGTCTACAAAGGCAAGAAGAGCGAGACACCAGTGGCTATGTCGGTGACAGCAAAGGACGGAAAGTTCTCTCAAAAGGTAACAGGACAGGGCAGTTATTTCGTTTCTTTTACTTCAATGGGACGTAAGGAAATTCTGCGTAAGGTACAACTTACGGCAACAGGTGGTACCATCAACCTTGGAAATCTCCTTGTACAAGACGATACAAAGCAGTTGAAAGATGTCGAGGTTGTGGCACAGAAGCCGCTTGTAAAGATGGAAACCGACAAGATGACCTACGATGTACAAAGCGACAATGATGTCAAGACAAATACCGTACTTGATATGTTGCGTAAGGTTCCGATGGTAACTGTGGACGGACAAGACAACATTACTGTCAACGGACAAGGTTCTTTCAAGGTCTATGTAGACGGAAAACCTAACGTAATGTTCTCTTCCAATCCTTCACAGATATTCAAGGCTATGCCTGCTTCGGCTGTGAAATCTATCGAAGTAGTTACTAATCCCGGTGCAAAATATGATGCAGAAGGAGTCGGTGGTGTGCTGAATATCATCATGAACACTGGTGATGGAAAGAGCAAGGCAAAGCTGAACGGATATAATGGTAGTGTGGCTGCCACCATGAGTAACAAGGGATACCGTGGCTCAACCTTCTTTAGCGGACAGCAAGGAAAGCTCACCTACAGTGCTAACTTAATGGTATCAAAAGGTAAGTCAGACGGAACAGAAACAGAGATACGCCGTACCTCATCTGTTGGGTCACGTATGGACTACTGGCAGAGGGGTAATACTAATTTTAATTTCACGATGGGTAATATTAGTTTAGGCTATGAACTCGATTCGGTGAGTAATATTGGTGCTACGTTCGGTTTGACTGGTTACGCGATGAAGAATGATGGTCATCCTACAACAACCTTCTCTGGTGGAGCCTATGGTACTGGCTTTACGTATGGCAACGAGATGACGATGGAGAATAAAAACAAGTCATTTAATGGAAGTGTAGACTATCAACGCTTCTTTAATAAGGAACGTACAAGCAGCCTGACACTAAGTTATCTCTTCACAACTTCCCCTGCGGAGAACAACAACCGACGTATTTATGATGCTTTGCCAGCAGGTGTGACAATTCCTTTATCAGATCTTTATTCTGCGGCTAAGACACGTGGAACAGAACATACAGTGCAGGTTGACTTCACAACACCATTAGGAAAAAAACAAACGTTGAGTACTGGTTTAAAGTTTATCTCTCATCGTAACTCGTCTGACTCTAAGTTTTATGATATCATAGGCGGTACAGAAGTCTATAATGCAGCCAACAGTGTGAACTATAAGAATACACAGAGTATCT
This sequence comes from Prevotella melaninogenica, assembly GCF_018128065.1. NCBI lineage: Bacteria > Pseudomonadati > Bacteroidota > Bacteroidia > Bacteroidales > Prevotellaceae > Prevotella > Prevotella melaninogenica. Next base: position 311,677 of record NZ_CP072360.1, read on the forward strand.
TGGCTGAATATGCAGAGTACAGTGCAACTATGGGTAAGTTTGGAGCAAAGGCAGGTTTGCGTTATGAGCACACGTGGGAGAAGGTGAACTTTATCGTTGGTTCTGGTTCCGACTTCAAGAAGAATTATGGAAGTCTGGTACCCTCTGCCAGCTTCAGCTATAACATCTCTGGTGGTGTCAATTTAGGCTTGAATTATAACATGCGTATCAGCCGCCCGGGCGTTAGTTACCTCAACCCATACATTGATCGTTCTAACCCAACGGTCTTGAGTTATGGTAATCCAGACCTGTCGGTTGAGAAGAGCCACAACGTTAGCTTAGTATTCAATTACTTTACACCGAAGTTTATGATGAACATGACACTCGGTGAAGCTTTTGCCAACAATCAAATTGAGCAGTATTCGTTTATGAACGGAACAGTGCTGAACACAACTTATGGCAATATCGTACGTAGCCGTTGGACCAATTTCAGCACCTTTATGAACTATGCTGTCACCCCTAAGACACGTATCATGCTCAATGGAAGCTTTGATTATGGAGATATCCGTTCCCAGCAGTTGGGCGAATACAACCACGGCTGGCAAGCAAGTGCATTCTTGGGCGTACAGCAAACCTTCCCATGGAAGATAAATTGGAGTGTGTTTATGGGTGGACTGACAAAGAAATACTTATTGCAGGGACATAATGGAGGTTTTAATATGTTCACATCAACCCTCTCAAAGAGTTTTATCAAGGACAAGCTCAATCTTAGTTTGATGTACTTTGTACCTTTGACTGGAAAGATGCACATCAAGCAATACAGCCACGGTGCTAACTTTGAGAATCACATGAACATTACGATTCCAGCACAACACGTGGCATTGACCATCACTTGGAATTTTGGAAATACAAAGAAGCAGTTCCAAACACACAAGAGTAATATTTCAAATGACTTCCAAGAGAAGAAGAATGATCAGCAAATGAACGGTATTGGAATGGGTTCTGGCGGTGGTATGTAGCCATAACTTATATTTTTTCCATGAAGAAAGATATTTCTTTTCAGAAGAGGAAAGTACAAAGCCTCTGAACGCAAATGATCATCACACAAAAGACATCAAGAAGATGCTACCTTGATAATGTCCAATTCTAAGCGGACTGTAAAAGGTAAAGAAACAAGAAAATGCCACTTCCTAACACAATACTTGTGCGCCAGGAAGTGGCATTTGTCGGTATTTTACACCTGCTATTGAGGAAAGAGTTTACTCTGCTCTGAATATTTAAATGGATTGTCTGTCCACAACAGTTACGTCTTTTATTCTTTCTGTGCAAGTGTTTTTTGTCTTGTTTTCCTACTCTTTAACCTCCCAAATTTCGTTGGTTTCAAGCATTTCCATGAAAGTATGATAATGCTTCTGTGCTTTTATCTCTTCAATCTGTTGGTTGACAGCAGCATCATAGGTAGGTGCTTCGACATCACGGATAACGCCAAGAGCAATAGGGAAGCCGTCTTCATTACTCATCATAGCAAGTTTCAACTGCAAAGTATTATCTTGGCAATGAGCATCATGTATGAGAATATCATCACGGGTAACACCATTCTCTCCAATCTTAACAACTTTCAAGCCGAAACCTTCTTGTATAAGTCCATACTCATTGTTAGCACCAAAGATCAATGGTTCGCCATGTTTAACGTAGATAGAGTTTTCTTTTCTACCTGCAGAGGTATAAACAGAGTTGTGACAACCATCATTAAAGATGACACAGTTCTGCAAAATCTCACACACGGCAGCTCCCTTATGCTGATAAGCAGCCTTCAGGATATCGATTGTCTCAGTATTGTCGCTGGCAACACTACGTGCGAAGAAGTTACCGCGAGCACCAAAACAAAGCTCTGCTGGACGGAATGGGTCTTCTGTCGTACCGTAAGGACTTGACTTAGAGACGAAGCCACGTGGGCTGGTTGGTGAATACTGTCCCTTTGTTAAGCCATAGATACGGTTGTTCAAAAGTATCATATTCAGGTCCACATTACGGCGCATGGCATGGATAAAGTGGTTACCACCGATGGCAAGAGCATCACCATCGCCCGATACTTGCCAGATGGTAAGGTTCGGATTGGTTACCTTTGCACCAGTAGAGATTGCTGCTGCACGACCATGAATGGTCTGCATTGCGTATGTGTTAGCATAATATGGTAATCGGCTTGAACATCCAATACCACTGATAACGGCTGTTTCATGAGGTGGAACACCTAACTCTGCCATCGCTTTCTGCAAACTGGCAAGGAAGAAATGGTCACCACAGCCAGGACACCAACGTGGCTGTCCCTTCTTAAAATCTTGTGCTGTATATTGATTCATGACTTTTTTATTTAATTCAAAATTCACTGTTTGTAATTCAAAATTCAGAATTCAGAATTATGATTACTTCTATTTGCTATGAACTATTACAAGCAACTTGTCAACTTGTCAACCCATCAACTTGTATCGCTGTGGGTTATTACAAGCAACTTGTCTACTCGCTTATTCAAGTATTTTCGTATAGAAAGTACCCGTTTCTTCCTTTGGTAATGGAGCCTTAAGGAGCTTTTCAAAGGTTGACACCAATTCAGTGACAACGAATGGCTGTCCCTTAACTTGGTTATACTGATAAGGAGCGAAATGGTTGATACGGATACGAAGGAGGGCAGCAAGCTGTCCAAGATTCTGTTCAGCAACAACAACCTTCTTGTAACGACTAAGCACCTCTGCGGTATTCTTTGGCAATGGGTTTACATACTTAAACTGCGCCAAAGCAACCTTATGTCCCTTCTTGCGCAATTCTTTCATTGCAGAATAGAGGTGACCATACGTACTTCCGAAGCCAACAATGAGCAAGTCGGCATCCTTCTCATCACCCAAAACCTTCAAATCAGGCACAGGGATACGAGCGACCTTTTCCCAACGGATATGATCCATCTTGTCATGGTTCTCTGGATCGGTTGAGATGGCACCTGTCTCGCCGTCTTTCTCCAAGCCACCAAGGATGTGTGTATAGCCTTCCGTACCTGGAATAGCCCAGTAACGTGCCAATGTCTTAGGGTCACGTTTGTATGGAGTATACTTATACTTCTGATCTTCTGTAACGAAGTGAGGGCGGATTTCTGGCAACTCATCGATATCTGGAAGTTTCCAAGCAGAAGAACCATTAGCAATGAAAGCATCGGTAAGGAGCACAACTGGTGTCATATGTTCCAATGCAATCTTACATGCGTTGTAGGCTGCATCAAAGCAATCAGTAGGACTTGTAGCTGCAATAACAGGCATTGGACTCTCTCCATTACGACCATAAAGCACCTGTAGGAGGTCGGTCTGCTCACTCTTGGTAGGCATACCCGTTGATGGACCACCACGTTGTACGTCAATAATTACCAATGGAAGCTCGTCGATAAGCGCAAGGTTCATTGCCTCACTCTTCAAACATATACCAGGACCAGAGGTTGAAGTAGCTGCCAAGGCACCAGCGAAAGCTGCACCAATAGCCGATGCACAACCTGCAATCTCGTCTTCACACTGTACGGTTGTCACACCCATTGACTTATGTTTTGCCAACTCGTGTAAGATATCTGTTGCAGGAGTGATAGGATAAGAACCCAAGAAAAGACGCAATCCAGCACGTTCTGCAGCTGCCATCAATCCGTAGGCTGTAGCCTTATTACCTGTAATATCCATGTAACGTCCAGGTTCCTTCACTTTTGACTCAATACGATAGGTATTAGGAACAGAGGCATGTACGTTATGACCATAGTCATATCCTGCACGTACCACCTTAATATTCGCCTCAGCAATGGCTGGTTTCTTCTTGAACTTTGTTTCAAGATAGTTATTAACCAACTCCAAGTCGCGATTGAAAAGCCAGCAGACAAGACCCAGGGCAAACATATTACGGCACTTCAACATAGACTTGTTATCCATGCCTGTATCAGCCAAACAGTCCTTCACCATCTTTGTTATCGGACAAGCCACTACCCGATCAGGGTCAATACCCATCTCGCCTAAATAGTCATCACTACGAAATTCAGCCTTCTGAAGGTCTCTCTGACCGAATGAATCAGTATCGATAATAATCGTACTGTTAGGTTTACAATGTTTGTACTGCATCTTTAACGCAGCAGCATTCATTGCCACGAGAACGTCACAGAGGTCACCAGGCGTATAAACTTTGCCCGAACCGATATGAACTTGGAATCCACTCACACCGGTTAAGGAGCCTTGCGGGGCACGGATGTCTGCTGGATAGTCTGGGAACGTAGATACACCATTGCCGATAGAAGCCGATACGGTTGTAAAAATGTTACCCGCAAGCTGCATACCATCACCTGAGTCACCAGAAAAGTGTATTACAACACTGTCGAGTTCTTTCACTTCGATTTGTTCTTCCATAGATTATTTCTTGTTTATGTTAGTAAATCGTTTCTGTATTTCTTGCTTTTCCCGCTGTAGCGGTCATACTTATTTTATGATTTTCTCACCATTAGAGACATAAATTCCCTTGGGTAACTCACGCTCATTTGTCCCCATCTTAACCCCCTGCAACGAATAGATTTCGTTGCTTTCCTTGCTTTCTTGAATCCTTGTCATCGGAACACTGACACCTAATGGAATATGTTTTTTCTTCTGATAGACACGTATCCAGTCAATACACATCTCATAGGTATGATTCTCATTAGGGTTTTTCGCCCACGAACCATTGCCCACAGACTGATTGAGAATCAGGTAGAAATTGGACTTATCAAACGGCCATTGCTCTTGACTATCATTCTGTTTCTTATATTGAAACACACGTTTACCATCGGCAAAGAATGTCAGCACGTCCTCTTCCCACTCTACTGCATAGGTGTGATAACGATTCATTGGCATCAAAAGATTGCTTGAGTGTAGCTCATTTCTATGACTCTGAGTCCACGCAGAGTGTACTGTTGCATAACAACGCTGCTCATTATCAATCTGCTCAAAGATATCAATCTCACCGCCTTTCGGCCATCCAAACTTTGACTTTGGCATCATCCAAATAGCTGGGAAATTACCAATAAAAGGATTGACCAACGCCCGACACTCTACACGACCAAAGCGGAAAGTAAAGCTCTGACTGGTTTCAATACCACCCGTAAGCATTGACACATTGTCTTTTGACTTATCAGGGTTAGGAATGGCACGCAGAACGAGATTGCCATCCTTTATAAAAGCGACTTCAGGAGAATTGCTCAAATATCGCGCCCATGTTACTTTTGGACGTCGAGTACAGTATCTCCACACCTTAGCATCAGGCAACGTTCCGTCTGGTTCATTAAACTCATCTCTAAAGACAAGCATATATTCGGGACCAGGCGTTTCCTCATCAGCAGCCAACGCCTCTACTCCCTTTGCCGAGTTAGCGAGTTGTGCAAATGATGCTGTGGAGAACAATGCCATTGTTAGCACTGCAAGTATTCTCTTATTGTTCTTCTTTTGTAACATATTTTTATTAAGATATCATCCAAAGAGATATTATCAGAGAAATGTAGAATCAACCTGTATAATAGATGCTTACAGAAAGATTCTGACAAATTATAGGTTTACTTTTTCCTACGTTGCTTTCTCGACTTTCCCTTTCTTAGATTATCTTTTGTTTACGTTAGTGTATTCTGAGGACAAAAGTGCGAAATATTATTGAGAAAACAAAATCTTTTGAGGAGAAAAAATATATTTTTGTATCTTACGAGTAAAAAGCATCAAGATTTTAATTATAATACTAAAGTTTCCCACCCCTCTATTTCATGGGTATTTTAGCTAAATTGCTTTGTGAATGCTCATGAACATGACCATCATTCGATAATAGCAGTTGCATCCAGTGCTGAGAAGATGGTAGATAATCTTCTTAGTGTATTGTCTCACCATTAATGCGGAAAAGACGAATGGAAAGAATCAGTTGAACAGTGGAGATACCATCGTGTTTCTCTAAAGAAAGTCTACAGTGTAGACGTCCAAGACCAAGTTTTGATAATTTCTTCAAATCATTTCTACTGAAAAGGACAGCTATTCCACGTGTAGTGAATTACGTCACTGGTACGACACAGGAATAGCTGTCCTTCGTTTTATTTATATTTATTAGGTAGAAAAAAGTATCTACCACTTAATTCACGCTAATATTAGCGGATTGCTTGTGACAGAATTGAGATTGAAGAGTCTATACTCTATCGATCAAGTTTCCACGTAACACCGTCCTTGGTGTCCTTAACTTGGAAGCCAGCCTCAGCGAGGGCATCACGAATCTGGTCGCTAACAGCCCAGTTCTTCTCTGCTTTCGCCTTTGCACGGAGGTCGAGTACCATATCAACAACCTTACCGTAAGCCTCCTCACGAGTATCGTTATTAGCTCCTCGCTCATTCTGAAGACCGAGGATATCGAAAGCAAAGAGCTGCATAGCCTCGCTGAGTTCCTTAAGGTCGTCGGCTGATATCTGTGCCTTATGGTCGATGAGGATGTTCACCAAGTGGCAAGCCTCAAAGAGAGTTGAGATAGCAGCGGGTGTCATCAAATCGTCGTTCATTGCATCGTAACACTTCTGACGGAAGCCAGCAACAAACTTCTTTGTATTCTCATCAGATGCTGCAGCAGTCTGAATGCGTGCCAACTCTTCAATACCATTCATCAAACGCTCATATCCCTTCTCAGCAGCTTGTAGTGCCTCGTTAGAGAAGTCGACTGTTCCACGATAGTGAGCAGAGAGGATGAAGAAGCGAATCGTCATCGGAGAGTAAGCCTGTGTGAGCGTATCATGCTCGCCAGTGAAGAACTGTTCAAGCGTAATGAAGTTGCCGAGAGACTTGCCCATCTTCTGTCCATTGATGGTAATCATATTGTTATGCATCCAATACTTCACCATTTCATCACCCTGTGAAGCCACAGCTTGTGCAATCTCGCACTCATGATGAGGGAAGATAAGGTCCATACCGCCACCGTGGATATCGAAGTGATTGCCCAAATACTTGCGCCCCATCGCTGTACACTCACAGTGCCAGCCCGGAAAACCATCGCTCCAAGGGGATGGCCATCGCATGATATGTTCTGGCATAGCACGCTTCCAAAGGGCGAAGTCAATCTGATTTCGCTTTTCATCAACGCCTGCCAACTCACGTGAGTTATTAATCATATCAGTGATGTTACGACCAGAAAGAACACCATAGTGGTGGTCTTTATCGTATTTCTCCACATCAAAATAGATACTTCCATTGCTTTCATAGGCATAGCCGTTGGCAAGAATCTGCTTAACAACTTCTTCCTGTTCAATGATATGACCCGTAGCATGTGGTTCGATGCTTGGTGGGAGAACGTTGAGCGAACGCATAGCATCATGGTAGCGGTTGGTATAGTACTGCGCAATCTCCATTGGCTCCAACTGCTCAAGACGTGCCTTCTTCTCAATCTTATCATCACCTTCGTCAGCATCATGCTCCAAATGACCAACGTCCGTGATGTTACGAACATAACGAACCTTGTATCCTATGTGTTTCAGATAGCGGAAAAGAATATCAAAGGTGATAGCAGGACGTGCGTGTCCGAGGTGTGGATCGCCATAAACAGTTGGTCCACAGACATACATTCCCACGTTAGGTGCTGCAATCGGTTGGAAGAGTTCCTTTTTACGATGCAGTGTATTGTAAATAACTAAGTCTTGCATAATCCGTTGTTTATATCTTAATGATGCAAAATTACAAAATTATTGTCAGCCATGATGCGTCTACATAGAATTTTTATTATCTTTGTCATGTATTTGTAAGACATCAAGTAATAAGTCTACATAAATTATATTATCAATACTGACAAAAGTAAGCATCCAAAATTCGCCGTCTTTTGTGGATACCGCATTGTTGCTACCTTTGTACAAAAAAGATGTTTGCACTGAATGAAACAAATGTTTATCGGGTTTGTTGTTCTCCTGTGGATATGCGCCAGGGAATGCTTCGATTATGTCAATTCGTCCGTGGTAACGATTTTAATCCATCTGATGGTTGTGTCTATGTGTTTTATAATCGTTCTCGCAATCGTATCAAGCTGCTTCATTGGGAACGATGTGGTTTTGTCGTATACCACAAGCAGATAGCACAGGGTTGTTTAAGTGGTAAAATCATGCAGCAAACCAAGGGATTTTATGAACTTCGATGGGATGAATTGGTCCTTTATATAGAAGGTATAAATCCTCATTGTTATCGAAGAAAACGTTACAATAAACCTTAGAAAATTCTTGCAAAATCCAGATATTTTTCGTACCTTTGTATCATATAAATAACTGGTTTCTGATGAATACATCCAACAATAAGACTGCGTCTAACTATCATTTTTTAACTCGAGAAGATGTTATAAATCTTCTTGAGCAGAAAGACATGGAGCTTAAAAGTAAGGATGTAGAACTTAAGAGCAAGAATGTAGAACTTAAGCAGAAGGATGCAGAACTTAAGCAAAAGGACGAAGAGCTTAAGCAAAAGGATGCAGAGTTAGCAAGAAAATCTCAACGTATTCTTGAACTTGAGCGTATGGTATTCGGTAGACGTAGCGAAAAGCGTTTACCTGAGAGTCCCAACGGCTGGGCAGGTTCGTTCTTTGATAAAGATTGGGCAAAAGAAGGTAAACAACTTTCGGGGGAAATACCAACTATCATTAAGGAAGTAGAGAAGCAAGCTAAGCAGCGCAGGGAAGCAAGCTGTAACGCTCGTTCTACGAGAAAAGGCAAGCCATATGCCTCTTATGTTCCTAAGGATATAGAGCGTGTGGTTACTGAGATTTATCCAGACGGTTATGATGAAAACCGTATGGTTATCATCGGTCACGATAAGACAGAACACTTGTGCTTACGTCCCTCAAGCTTTTATGTTAAGGTTGAAGACCGCATCGTCTGCCGTTTGAAAGATGCAAAACCCACGGATGCAAAGATTGACATACTGGAAGCTCCTTTACAGAAGCAAGCTGTGGATTGTTTTGCCGATGCCTCTCTGCTGGCTGAGATTATCACAGGAAAGTTTGTCTATCATTTGCCAGAGTATAGACAAAGCACCAGATGGAAAGAGCATGGCATCAACATCCCAACCTCTACCATAAACAGCTGGGTTCACAGCACAGCTAACGCTTTATATCCTCTATATAAACTCCAAGCGAAGTTGATTTTACAGAGTCCCTACTTACAAGTTGATGAGACAAGCGTACAAGTTGCCGACCGTAAGGGTAAGACTCGCAAGGGTTATCTGTGGGGAGTAAGAGATGCGCTGCACTGCCGAGGGGTCTTCTTTCATTGGAAGGAAGGTTCACGATCGGGAGCTGTACCCGACGAACTCTTCAAAGGCTATCATGGTGCTATACAATCCGATGGGTATGAAGCTTACAGCAGATTTGAAAACGTTCAAGGCATAGAGCTCTTGGGATGTATGGCACATGTCCGGCGAAAGTTCGAGCATTTATCGACAAATGATAAGAATGCCGCCCATATCGTTAAGATGATCGCTGTACTCTACGAGTTAGAAGCAAACTTAAAACACAGTAACGCCAGCTACGAAGAGATTCAGGCTGAAAGAAAATCCAAAGCATATCCTATATTAAAGGCTCTTGAAGCATATATGAAGGAGGTACACAAGGAGTATCTCCCTGGCGAAGCTATGGAGAAAGCTCTGCGCTATGCCTTCTCCGTATGGATACGTATCAGCCGATACGTACAAGATGGGCGTTTCAATATAGACAACAATCTTATGGAGCAAGCCATCAGACCCATTACGTTAGGAAGGAAGAACTATCTTTTCTGTGGCAACAACGAAGGAGCTGAAAACAATGCCATCTTCTATACGTTCATGGCATGTTGTAGGGAGGCAAAGATAGAACCTAATGTGTGGTTAAGGCAGGTATTAGCAAAACCCTTGCTGGACATGGAGGATGAGGAATTGATTAAGCTGCTACCCATAAACTATAAATAGCATAGAACCCTTATATGAAGCCAGTCATATAAGGATTTTTTGTGAAGTGGCAAGACGGCGAATTTTGGATGCTTACTGACAAAAGATTATGATTATTACAACAACCCCAACCATTGAAGGTCGTCCTATCAAAGAGTATAAAGGAATTGTCACAGGAGAGACAATTATCGGTGCTAACTTCCTAAAAGACTTCCTTGCTGGCATCAGGGACTTCATAGGTGGACGTAGCGGAGCCTATGAAAAGGTGCTGCGTGAAGGCAAAGAAACCTCCATTCTGGAAATGATGCAACGTGCAGAAGTGCTTGGTGCCAACGCTATTGTTGGTATCGATCTTGATTATGAGACCGTCGGGCAGGGTGGATCTATGCTCATGGTCACCTGTTCTGGTACTGCCGTGGTTATATAAGAGACGGTTGTCGCAAGTCTTAAAAGGCTCTGAAATACAGAAAAGAGTGCTTCCTCTCGCTGAAGAATAGTGGGGAAACATATAGAACACATAAACAAAGCACGCCATGAAATCCTGCATGGCGTGCTTTGTTTATATATTTGCTGTCTTTTCAATCATCAAAGCCTATTGGACGAAACTGATGCTGTTCTTCACTATATACATAGCCAGCATCATGCAAGTAGGCTTTAAGTTTCTCTACATCTTCATTGAAATGGTAACAGAGTGACTCCAAAGTGTCAAACTCTTCATCACGAAGTAACATGTTTACACTGCTTACCAATATCGCAGGGTTTTTTGGTAAATAATCCATAACTTTATTCTTAAAAGTGTGAACGGACTACTTCATCGATTCTCCTATAAATTGGAGAGGTAATAAGTCCTTTACACTATTGATAACATATACGCCATTCGTACCATAAAGAAGAATACGAATAGGTTGTTTATAACGATCTTCTATCTCTAAAATAACTTGACGACAGGCACCACAAGGTACTATCGGGTCGCGCATCAAACCATACTCATTAGCTGCTGCAATGGCAAGAGTAGTGACTGCTTGACCTGGATAAACAGACTGAGCAGCAAAGATAGCTGAGCGCTCAGCGCATAAGCCCGATGGAAAAGCAGCATTCTCCTGATTGGCTCCGATAACTTCTGTACCATCGGCAAGCAGCAAAGCAGCACCAACACGGAAGCGGCTATAAGGAGAATAACTATTACCAGTTGCCTCAACAGCTCTTTGAATGAGGTGCTGATCAGCCGTAGAGAGTTCCTCTACTTGGCAAAAACCAATCTTAATGCTTATGTCTATTGTTTTCATATTTGATATTTATTATTGTTGGTGGGGGGTATAAGGCAAATTAGCCCTATTAGGCTTATATGCCCAATTAGCCTGATTAGCCTAATAACCTTAATTAGTAATCAGCTCATAACAGCCAATGTCTGGCTTACTATCACGCTGCTTACCATCATGATCAGTTGCAAAACGAGGGTCACCGAGGACAAGACCTGCATCAATCGCAGGATATTTCTCTCCTTTCTCAGCCTTCTTCAAATGAAAATCATACTTCTGTTTGTCACCATCTACCAGCACAAACTGCTTTGAACCACCATCAGGATAATCCTTACTATTCTCCCAAATGACATCTGTGAAACGTGCTAACAGAGCCGCATCCTTAGGCTTTGGCGTACGAAGAATACAATTATAGAACTGATAGTTGGCTGTAACACCATCCTTGTTACCGCCCATAAGCACATCATCTGCATATCCCGTCACAAGCGAGTTGACGACGTGGAAAGTCTGAAGTGGATAATCTTTGTTGTTTATATGGTTGCCAAAGCTCAACGCCGCACCACGATTACTATCGAAAGGATAGAACTGTGCGAAGGTACAATGCGTCAAAGTCACCTCACCACCCACAAAGGCTGCACAGTCCATCAGCGTGTTAGAGAACTGAGAGTTATAAGCAACAACCTTACTATTTATCGCTTGCAAACCATAGCCTTGACAGTTATGAACAGTAGAATTGACAAGTGTCAGCTTCGTACGAGCAGTTGTTGCCGTATCGCAAAGAATGCCATTATAAGTCGAATGAATATCCGTATAGGTTAGTACATTATCGTAACTATCCTTATGGAAACGTACTCCCTGCCACTGACCGCTGACCCTATCGTAAGGAAGATACTTAAACATCTTGTCCAAACGGTCGCCACGCAACGTCACAGGATGCTCAGCTGTACCCTCACAACGCAGCGTTCCATACACATCAAGGGCAGCCTTCTGCGAGAAGTAAACGGTTGTTCCAGCTGGAATAGTAAGTGTAGCACCTGCCTCCACCTTCAATGTATCTTGGAAAACGATAGGTTTCGTACTTGCCAACGTGGTATTCGTTGCAATCTTACGTCCCTTTATCAACTCTGCATCCCAGCTATAGACACGTAGGTTCACCTTCTGTTGCACACCACTTTCAAGCGTAAAAACGAGGTTATCTGCTACTTCTTGCGGAGTGGTTGCATTATTAAGCGGAGACGTCATCTCAACGAATACCTGAATACTATCCTTGTTGCGCACTTCTAATTCACGAACCTGATAGCCATTGGCAGCTGAAAGTTCAACCCCATCTACATTCACACGAAAGCCCGTCTGATTACCTTGTGCCAAACGAACATTCGTCAGTCGCAATCCATTACCCGACTTATTATACACCCAGAAAATCTTTGTAGGTGTCGGAACGTTGGAGAATGTGGTGTCGAGTCGTAGTGTGTCAGTCGAGAAAGAAAGCATATTGCTCCGTGATGTTGTGAAAGTATCATCATCGGAGCAGGCTGCCATCATCATAATGGCTGACAGTAAAAACAATATAGATAACTTCTTCATTCTTTTCTTTTTATGTTCTTATCTAACGACTCAAAAGGCTGTTTTATTGCCTTTCAACGGTTTACTCCAAGTCTACATGCTCAACATTGACTTGCTCATGTAGGAAGATACGTGCCGTTTCTTTGAACTTTTCTGGGTTTTCGGTGGTGAAATATTTCACTGTCGCATGCTTAGTACAACGAGCATCCATATCGGGATGACGACGAAAATAGTCTTGTAGGCTCTCCGCCACATACTCTCCTTGTGGTACAATTCGCACGCCACGTGGCACATGCTTTAATATCTTTGGCATAAGGATAGGATAATGCGTGCAGCCAAGAATGAGCGTATCAATCTGTGGGTCGAGTCGCATGATATGGTCGAGTCGCTTTTTCACGAAATAGTCAGCACCGGGACTGTCTGCCTCATTATTCTCGATGATTGGCACCCAAAGTGGACAAGGAACACCCGTTACTTTCACATCATTCCACAGCTTTTGTATTTCGAGGTTATAACTATTGCTCTTGATAGTTCCTTCAGTAGCCAACACGCCCACATGGCGAGAGTGTGTAAGCCTCCCTATCACCTCTGCCGTAGGACGAATCACACCTAACACACGCCTATCAGGGTCGAGATGGGGCAAGTCATTCTGCTGAATTGTACGGAGTGCTTTGGCAGAAGCGGTGTTGCAACCTAAGATAACCAATTGGCAACCGAGTTCGAAGAGTTTCATCACAGCCTGACGAGTGAACTGATAAACCACATCAAAGGAGCGTGAACCATAGGGAGCACGCGCATTATCACCCAAGTAAAGATAATCGTATTCAGGAAGTAGCTGACGAATACCATGCAGGATGGTCAGTCCGCCATATCCAGAATCGAAGATACCGATAGGTCCTGGCTGTTTAGAATACTTTGTCATTAGTCTTTTCAATTACAATTAATCGTTGTCCGATATCACCACGTACAGATTGGTGCGGACGCTCCGCACATCCTGTGCGGATGCCTAACACGCTTTGTGCTGAGCATCCGCACCACCCGTGTAGAGCCTTCTCTGCGGTAAAGACAATTATTTCAAGGCTGTTATCAACGCCTCTGTAACATCCTCTCCCATCGCTGTATTTACGAATGGAACACTGTTATTATCAGTATTCAGGATGAAAGCGTAACCGCTTTCTTTGCCCATCTGACGTACAGTATTGTTTAACTTTGTGCGAACAGGTGCGTAGATATCCTCTTCTGCCTTCTTCAGCAGCCGTTCAGATTCCTTACGGAACGCAATGTTGCGCTCCATCAGTTCCTCTAATTCAGCCTGTCGCTTGCGAAGAATAGATGGTTCCAACTTACGCTGTACTTCCAAGAAATCTTCATATCGGCTATTGAAATCATCAACAGAACGCTTCGTTTCTGCATCATACTTCGCTTTCAGTTCATTAAGACTACGTGTTGCTGTTGCATAGTCTGTCATTGCGTGTAACACTTTATCATAGCTAAAGTAAGCAAACTTAAATGCAGGAACACTCTGCTGTGCTACTGCCAAGAGTGGCAAAAGCATGAAAGCAAGGGAAAAGAATAGCTTTTTCATTATTTCTTTTATTATCTCTACAATATAAAAACAAAAATGAGATCATCGCAAGAACATATATCCGTGCGGTGACCTCACCCTTTTATCTCCTCAGAAACAGTGTTAGTTCGTTGATTGGAAAAGCTCTTTTCCTACTCAATCAACAGATAGGATGATTAGGAATGCTATGATAACCAGTTAGGCTAATTACGCAAGAAAAGCTTAACTCCACGCTAACTTAAGGAGAATCGACCACGGGGCAAAGGCACCCGCAATATTTTACTTCATCTTAGCCAACTGAGCCTTTACCTCTGCAGTGATATCCTTGCTGAGTGCCTCGTTGATATACAATGGCTGACCAGCAGCCTTCTCCATGATGTAAACGTAGTTACCTGCCTTTGCAACAGCTGCGATAGCGTTACGAACCTTCTCAAGGACAGGACCGAGCTGCTTCTGCTGTTCCTCGTTGAAAGCCTTCTGGTTGTCCTGAGCTGTCTGCTGAATCTTGCTGTACATATCCTGCAAGTTCTTCTCTGTCTCAGCCTGCTTTGTAGCGTTCATAGTGCTCTTAGACTTGTCGTATGCCTCTGCCTGACGCTGCAATTCTGCCTGCATGTCTTCGAGCTGCTTCTGATACTCCTTACCCTTAGCCTCCAACTTACTCTGAACAGCTGTAGCCTCTGGGAGTGACTGGAGGAGAGCCTGTGAGTCAAGGTGGCCAAACTTCTGTGCGAACAATGTCATTGGTGCACAGAGCATCAACATCAAAAATAACTTTTTCATTTCTTTTTATTGTTTAATTGTTTATTATTTTGCTTTTTATCTGCGGTGATAGTATTCCTAGGGTCCCTAGGACTACTAGGTTAGCTAGGACTACTAGGGTGTCTAGGACTGCTAGGATATCCAGCTTCTTCCAAATTCCTTACTGATAAGAATATCCCAACTTCTGCAGCACCTCATTACTGATATCCACCTTTGGCGAACCATAGATAATACCAGCTGCATTACTTGAACGGTCAATAACCAAACTATAACCACGCTGGTCAGAGATATCCTTTACAGCATTGTAAATCTCATCTTGTATAGGAGTAACCAAGCTGGTACGCTTCTTAAAAAGCTCGCCTTCTGGACCAAAGTACTTACGCTTGAGGTCAGACGCCTGCTTTTCTTTTGCAAGGATAGCCTCTTGCTTTTTCTTCTTCTGGTCTTGCGAAAGGAAGACAACCTCGTTTTGATAGTTCTTATACATTGTTGAAGCCTCTGTGTTGAGTGCCTCAACCTCAGCCTGCCACTTCTTACTTACCTGATTTAACTGCTCATTTGCACGCTCGTAAGCTGGCACATTCTTGAGGATATACTCCATATCAATCAGCGCAAACTTCTGTGCAGAAGCTGTCAAAGGTAAAAGAGTAAAAAGGTAAAGAGGTAAAACGTATCGCAATACACTCTTAAAAATATTCTTCTTCATCTCTTTTAATTCAAAATTCAAAATTCATAATTCACAATTATGATTACCGATACTCACTTAATTTATTGCTGCAAGCAACTCATTCACTCGTCAACTTGTCAACTCGTCAACTAAACTAAAACTCCTGTCCAAGGATGAAGTGGAACTGGCTGCCACCCTTTGTACCAAATACCTTATCGAATCCATAAGCCCAGTCGATACCCATCATACCCACCATTGGGAGGAAGATACGAACGCCAAGACCAGCAGAACGTTTCATATCAAATGGATTGAACTTACTTGTCTCTGTCCATGCGTTACCAGCCTCAACGAATCCAAGACCATAAATGGTTGTATTACCCAAGAGGAATGGATAACGAAGCTCCAATGACATACGAGTATAAGCATAACCCTCAGCACCGTATGGAGTAAGTGAACCATTCTCATAACCACGAAGACCGATTGTCTCCTCAGCGTAACCAGTAGAGTATCCACTCATACCATCACCACCCATGTAGTAGGTTTCAAACGGACTTTTCTTGTTTTTATTGTAGCTACCCAACAATCCGAGTTCAACACGAGTCATCAAAACAAAACATTTCTGACCACTTGTGAGGGCTGTAAAGGTACGAGCCTTGAACTTCCACTTATGATATTCAACCCAACGATATTTCTCCTGTTGCTCCTGTGAGTAGGTAGGAGAGTTGCGGTCGGTTGCCAAGTGTGCGTAGTCCTTACCATCCCACTTAGACCAAGGTGGAGTGATTGTCAATGATACTGAGAAGTCAGAACCACGACGTGGGAAGAGTTGGTTGTCTGTTGACGTACGATTAAGCGTGATATTAAGGTTCAAGTTGTTTGCTGAACCATTTGACATAATGAAGTAACGCCAGTTACGCAACATGTAACGCTGATACTGCAACTGGAGTGACAAAGTGAAATAGTCATCAGGCCAGTTAAGACGTTTACCCCAACCAGCATAGATACTGAAGAGTTTTACGTACTTGTTCGGGTCATAATAATTCTCGTAACTGTTGTAATTGTAGTTACCATAACCGTAACGATAGTTGTTATAGTTATTCAAGTAACCACTGTTATAATAGTTACTTGATACGTCCGTCTGCTTTGAGAAAGACATACCCACATTGAATTGGATAGGACGTTTACCTCCCAACCAGTTGGTTGAGTACTGAGCATTGTATGACTGGTAGTAAGTACCGTTAGTCTGTGCGCCCAATGAGAGTGTCTCACCATCACCGATAGGCATAATACCACGATGTTCGCGGTTCCTATGGAAAAGGTTTGCCATTGAGAAGTTATTCAACTTCAAACCGACACGACCGATAACACCCGTCTGACCCCAACCAAGTGAAAGTTCAACCTGGTCGTTTGATTTCTGCTTGAGGTTATAATTGATGTCAACAGTTCCGTCCTCATAGTTTGGCTCTGGTACTGGGTTAATAGCCTCTGGGTCGAAGTGTCCCATAGAAGCCAACTCACGTGCAGAACGCTGGAGTGCCTCCTTAGAGAAGAGGTCGCCTGGCTTTGTACGCAACTCACGACGTACAACATTCTCGTAAAGACGGTCGTTACCATTAATCTTCACACGGTTAATATGTGCCTGCTGCCCTTCAACGATACGCATCTCAAGGTCGATAGAGTCGCCGACAATATTTACCTCTGTTGGTTGCAAGTTATAGAAGAGGTAACCATTGTTCCAATAAGCATTGCCCACAGCATCCTCATCCTGTGAAAGACGCTTGTTCAAATAGGTCTGGTTGTACACGTCACCTTTCTTCATATCAAGCAAACGAGACAGATAGTCGGTTGAGTAAACAGTATTACCTACCCATTTGATATTACGGATATAATACTTCTTACCCTCATCAACCTTTACATAGATATTAACATGCTTTGGATCAACGTTCCAAACGCTATCCTTCAAAATCATAGCATCACGGTATCCATGCTCATTGTACTTCGTGATAAGATTCTTCTTATCCTCTGCCCAACGCTCTGGTGTAAACTTCTTCGACTTTAAGATATTAGAAAGCTTGCCTGCCTCATGGGTCTTAGCAAAGGCACCCTTGCTAAACATGGTTCCCTTAATCTTCTTATCGCCCAATTGGTTGTCGCCATCAATGATGATAGAGCGCACCTTCATTTTCTCCTTCTTATCTACATCGATATCAAGGATGACCTGATTCTTTGCTGCAACATCGTCACGCTGACGGATAAAGACCTCAGCATTCTTATAACCCTTGTCTTCAAAGTACTTCTTTGCAAGTATTTTCGCACGGTCAAGCATATTAGGCGTAATCTGTCCACCCTTCAAAAGACCGAGTTTCTTCTCCATATCCTCACGTTCAGTCTTCTTCAAACCATTATAGTTGATGGTTGAGATACGAGGACGTGGTGTGAGGTGTATCTTTAGATAGATATCATCTCCTACGATAGAGTCAGCAGTAATGGATACATCAGAAAAGAGTCCGTGCTTCCAATAACGCTTCACAGCATCAGTAACAGCTGTACCTGGAACCTCTAACTCTTGTCCAACACTGAGTCCAGAGATACCTGTGAGGACATAATCCTCATAGCCATCAATACCAGTAACAGCCAGTCCTGCTAACTTGTAAGTCTTAGGAGTACCTGAATAAGTGATGTCTGGGTTTACAATCTTCTGCTGTGCACTCGCCACAAGCGAAACTCCGGAGAATGCAAGGAGCATCAACACCTTATTTATTTTAGTCATCTATTGCGTAACTTAATTGTTTTCTTTTTCTTCTACTTGTTTCTCAGTCTTTCCAAAGCGACGCTGTCTGCTCTGGAAACTCGCTATGGCTTTCTGCAAATCCTGTTCATTGAAGTCAGGCCAATAGGTATCACAGAAGTATAGCTCAGAGTAAGCTATCTGCCATAAGAGATAATTGGAGATGCGAAGCTCACCACCCGTTCTTATCAAGAGGTCTGGGTCGGGCATAAAGTTTGTTTCCAAATGCTCGCTAATCATCTCTTCTGTAATCGTTTCGGGACGCAGTGGCTCAGTGCTATTTGCCTGATGTTCTGCAACGATCTCCCTCAACGCTTTTGTTATCTCCCAACGTGCACTGTAGCTAAGTGCTACAACCATCGTCATTGCAGAGTTCTTTGCGGTATGCTCTTCCGTCTCACGCAGCTTCTTCTGCACCTCTTTTGGCAGACGAGCCATATCGCCAATAACGCGGAAACGCACATTATTCTTCATAAAGATTTCATCTTCCAAAGACGTAAGCACAAGCCCCATCAATGCAGCAATCTCATCCGTAGGACGATTCCAGTTCTCTGTTGAGAAAGTATAGAGCGTGAGAAACTTCACACCCAATCGTACACATTCTGATGTTATGCGACGAACGGTATCTACTCCTGCTTGATGTCCGTAGGAGCGTGGCTTATTGCGTTCGGTTGCCCAACGTCCATTACCATCCATTGTGATGGCAATATGCTGGGGTATTCGTGTCATATCTAATTCTTCTGCCATATCTTTTGAAGAGATAAACCTATGTTTTGTGTTGTACAGCACATACGTCTGTACATTTCAGACATTACCTTATATAATAAGGTCGGAACTTCTATCCCTTACTCGTCCTCGTTATGACAAGTCTTACACTTTGCCATGAAACTATAAGAGAACGTCAGTTGCAGGGTTGAATAGCTATCTGTATTCTTAAAGAGTCCACTACTCTTAATGCCGTAGGGGTCTTTCTGACCGTCTAACTCATCGCTCAACGAGAAGTGTAACGCCCATTCCAATCCTACGTTCATACGTTCATTCATCTTATACTTCACACCCAATCCAATTGGAAGATTAGCTGTGAGCGCCGACTTACGGTCGCCACCCTTGATATTAACATAGGTGGCACCCAATCCTATTGTCACGTATGGGGACAAACGCTGTGCACCACGATAGTCACGACCTGTACCGTATGGCAGGAAGTTATATTCGTATGCAAAGCCCACGTCAACCAATGAGTTGTCAAATGTATAAGGAGCTGAAGCAAAACGTGGATAGTAAGTCTTGACATCAGCCGACGAACCTTTCATCTTTCCAAACGATACGTTCATCTTTAATCCCATATAGGGACTGAGATTATATCTTGCTAAAACCGTTCCCATCGGCTGCAAATCCTTCAGCAACGACTCATTGAAGTCGCCTAAGTAACCCATCATACCGACACCAGCACCAATCTCCATCTTATATTCTGGGTCAGACTGCGCCAAGAGTGGCGTAGCTGCAAGGAAGAGCAGAAGGTTGATGACGATACATTTCATTGTTACTCAATATTTATTTATCGTTTTCTTACAGACGACTAAGGTCCAACTCCCAGCCAACTCTATTGAGTCTGCCACGCCAAACCTTTGTACCACAGATTATCCATAGGTATTCATCGCTATCAACGGTAGCTGTGAAAGCTGTTGACGCTTGTAAATCTGTTGGATAAGTGAAAGACTTATCGCTCTTCCATGTGATACCTCCATCACGTGAGAGAAGCATAGAAGCTAAATTACCACTATTATCAATACCTAATGCAAGGGCAGATTTATCATAGTTTACAACCGAAAGGCTCTTGTAAAGAGGAAGCAGGAACTTATTAGCATTACTCTCAACATAGTTCCAAGCTGCATCCTGTCGGTAAGAAAGCTTCGTCCATGAAACATTCTTTGTACCATTTGACAATGTTCCAACAAGCAGCACACGATACAAATCTGATGTAACTGCTGTGAGCGAAGAGTTAATATTGTTTGCTGGAAGTAGTGATGCATTACTGTCTAATGTCTCGTTAGTCCACGTAGCACCATTATCTTTTGAAGCCAACAATGTTCCAGTAGTTGACAAGGCAAACAACTCTGCAGGCGATGCTGCCACTAACTGCTTCAAACTGCTGTTGGTTGCAACTGTTGTCCAACTGCTGCCATCTGTAGAGTTATATACCACACCATTATCGATAACGAAAAGCTTTGTACCCTGCACGGCTACGCTCTTATAAGCATTTGCTGTAAAAGTTTTGCTAAGCTTTGTCCAGCTGTTGCCATTGTCCTTTGTCGCAGCATAGCCAACCGTCTGACTACCATTCGTACCGAAGACAAATACCTTACTACCTGTACTAACAGCTTTCATTGCTGTAAACGACGAAAAGTTGCTGTTTGCTTGCAGTGCTTGCCAGCTGAACACGTTTCCCTTCTGCTTATGAACATTCACAGAAACCTTATAGTCCCGATACTCGCCTCCATTGTTTGAATAAACACGGAACATGCGAGGAGTACTAAAATTAATGGAATCATTGTTGCGGTAATAAGTATACTTCTCGTCAGTTGTTGATTTTATAACAATGGTTCCGTTATTCTTTGCCACAACCTTTGCTAACACGTTGGCTGTCTTTGTACCGTATGGCAAAGAGTCAGGGTTATAAATCAAACCCTGAGCCTGATCAATATAAAACTTAACTTTAGCAGCATTGAACTTGCCTGTATAAGTACTATCGCTACCGTTCTTAGCAACGGTATCACGTACTTGTTTCAACTGTCCCAAAGAAAAGCTCAAAATAGCTGTGTCTTTGTAACTTACACCATTGTTCTCGTCATCGCTATTAAGACAAGAAGTCATTGTCAAAGTAGCCACCATTAAAGCTACAAGAGTATATATCTTATTACGCATCAGATACTAATAATTGAATTTAGCTGCAAATTTAATCAGAATTCTTCAGAATCAACGTCTTTAACGAGGTTAATTATGTAAAATATCGAAAATAACTGCTTTTTTTTAAGTTTGTTTAGTAAGTATTGTCATAAGAACGATAAACTTGAAGAAAAATAAGGAGAAAAACACATTTTACCACCTTCTGCTTTCTTATTAGCTTAAACACAAATGTTTCAATAGCTTGCTTTTCTCGCAGACTCTTTATCTATCAACTCCAAACCCTATTCATTCATCGTCATTCAGCACAGTCTCTGAATGATCATTCTTCGTATTACGTTGCTCATCAATACACTTCGAAAGAGATAATGTAAATCACAATCGAAGAAGAAAAATAATGAAACGAGTTTTTCAAACGAATAATGTGCTTCCAACTAAAAGAACCTTTTGTAATAAAAATTCACAACTCCAAAACGTATTGAGGCTTAACAGCACTTGAATTAACGCCCAATTGGCTTGTAAAAGATGCCCTTTTGAGGTCTTACTAACGCCCTTTTGAAGTCCAATTAAGCACCTTTCACTTCGCATTCTCGTAACTAATTGATTACAAGAAACTTAAAGAGGCCTTAAAATGGGCATTTTTAATGGAGAGAAAAGTTTTTTGGATTAATTGTTTGTAAATATATTTCGCACAGACATACGTCCTATTTACTTCTAATTTTTTGTTACGTTTAACCTACTCAGCAGCTAATATAGAAGAGGAAGACCGAAAGCTAACCAACATATCAATCTTTTTCAAAGATAAAAAGAAAAAAACTCCCACCTACATTGCTGCAGATGGGAGCTGTAATTATTTATTCAGAAGTATTTCCGAAAGACTTAGAGCTGTGGACCAGCTGCTACGAGAGCCTTACCAGCCTCGTTATTCTCGTACTTCTTGAAGTTCTTGATGAAACGTTCTGCGAGGTCTTTAGCCTTCTTATCCCACTCAGCTGCATCAGCGTAAGTGTCACGTGGATCAAGAATGTCAGTAGCAACACCTTCGAGCTGTGTAGGAACAGTGAAGTTGAAGTAAGGGATCTGTTTTGTTGGAGCAGCATCAATAGAGTGGTTCAAGATAGCGTCGATGATACCACGTGTATCGCGGATAGAGATACGCTTGCCAGTACCGTTCCAACCAGTGTTAACCAAGTAAGCCTTAGCACCACTCTGTTCCATCTTCTTAACAAGCTCCTCAGCATACTTTGTTGGGTGGAGCTCCAAGAATGCCTGACCGAAGCAAGCAGAGAATGTTGGAGTAGGCTCAGTGATACCACGCTCTGTACCAGCCAACTTAGCTGTGAAACCAGAGAGGAAGTAGTACTTAGTCTGCTCTGAATCCAAGATAGATACTGGAGGCAATACACCGAATGCGTCAGCTGACAAGAAGATTACCTGCTTAGCAGCTGGACCCTGAGACTCTGGACGCTGGATGTTCTTAATGTGATAAATTGGGTAAGAAACACGAGTATTCTCAGTTACGCTCTTATCACAGAAATCAATCTTACCATCCTTATCAACAGTTACGTTTTCGAGGAGAGCATCACGTGTGATAGCACCATAGATGTCTGGCTCTGACTCCTTATCAAGGTTGATAACCTTAGCGTAGCAACCACCTTCATAGTTGAAGACACCCTGATCATCCCATCCGTGCTCGTCATCACCGATGAGCTTACGCTTTGGATCGGTAGAAAGAGTAGTCTTACCTGTACCAGAAAGACCGAAGAAGATAGCTGTGTTTTCACCATTCATGTCAGTGTTAGCAGAGCAGTGCATAGAAGCAATACCCTTCAATGGCAAGAAGTAGTTCATCATAGAGAACATACCCTTCTTCATCTCACCACCATACCATGTATTGATGATAACTTGCTCTTTAGAAGTAACGTTGAACACAACAGCTGTCTCTGAATGCAGACCAAGCTCCTTCCAGTTCTCAACCTTAGCCTTTGAAGCATTGTAAACGATGAAGTCTGGCTCCTGATCGAAGTCTGCCTCTGACTTTGGACGGATGAACATGTTTGTTACAAAGTGAGCCTGCCAAGCAACCTCAACGATGAAACGAATCTTCATACGTGTGTCCTTGTGTGTACCGCAGAAACCGTCAACAACGAAAAGACGCTTGTTTGACAATTCCTTCTTAGCGATATCCTTTACAGCTACCCAAGCCTCCTTAGAAGCGCGGTGGTTATCATTGTGATACTCCTCTGAATCCCACCATACATTGTCGTGAGAGTTCTCGTCGTCTACAATGAACTTATCCTTAGGAGAACGACCAGTGTAGATACCAGTCATTACGTTTACAGCACCAAGCTCAGTTTCCTGACCTTTTTCATAACCCTGAAGGCTCTCTTTTGTCTCTTCATTAAACAATACCTCGTAAGAAGGATTGTAAAGCACTTCTGTTGTACCTGTAATACCGTACTTTTCAAGTACGCTCTTATCAAACTTTGCCATTTCTTATAAATGTATTTAGTTGAAAATTGATTTAAACTATATTTTTACGTTGCATATAAAGACACCGCAAAGGTAATATAAATATTAAATTCACACAAAAATAGCGAAAAAAAAGTATCAAAGTATTTGCTTAGAAAGGTTAAAGAAATTAAAATAATAACGAGTATAACTATATTTGCAAATTAGACTTTGCAAAACCTCGAATTTATTTCTTACTTTTGCCGAAATTTTGCAGAGCAAGTTGCTAACATGCTTATATATAACACCTAAGATAGAAAAATGGACATTATTAACTTTTCAGAACAGAACTCTATCATTAATCAGTATTTGGCTGAAATCCGTGATAAGGATTATCAGAAGAATCGTTTGCTCTTCCGCAACAATGTTATGCGTATCGGAGAGTTCGAAGCTTTTGAGATTTCTAAGACATTGAACTACAAACCAAAAGATGTTGTTACACCATTAGGTACAGCTCAGGTTAATGTACCAATCGACAAGATTGTTTTGGCAACTATTTTCCGTGCTGGACTTCCTTTTCATAATGGCTTCCTTAACATTTTTGACCACGCTGGTAACGCTTTTGTAAGTGCCTATCGCGAATACAAGGATGCAGAGCATCATGAGGTGGGTATTCACGTTGAATATCTTGCTACGCCTGACATCAATGGCAAAACACTCATCATCGCTGACCCAATGTTGGCAACGGGTGGTTCTATGGAGCTTGGCTACAAGGCTATCCTTTCTAAGGGAACGCCTCGTCACGTACATGTTGCTTGTCTTTTGGCTACACCAGAAGGCATCGCACACATCCGCAAAACCTTCCCTGAAGACTCAACAACCATCTGGTGTGCAGCGATTGATGAAGGACTGAATGAACATAAGTACATTGTTCCGGGCTTCGGTGATGCTGGCGACTTGTGCTATGGAGAGAAGTTATAAAAAGCTAAGACGATATTAAACTATTGTCTTGTTGTTTGATGTATTCATCAGTATACCATTTTTTTAGTCCAAATGTACGAAAGGGTTTGGATTTAGCAAGGACTTCCTAAGGTTTATTGCAACGTTTTCTTCGATAACAATGAGGATTTATACCTTGCTATATAAAGGACCATTTCGTCCCATCGAAGTTCATAAAATACAATGGATTGCTGCATGAATTTACCACTTAAACAACTCTGATTCATCTGCTTGTGATACACAGCAAAGTCGCAAGTTCCCAATGAAGCAACCTGATACGATTACGGGAATGATTATAGGTGACTTCTATGTCTTGTTGATTTCAAATATACATAAGTATTTGTAAATAAGTATTTTAAACTAATATAATTTCATGTCACACAAGTTTGTGCAACACAAACTTGTGTGATTACTGTTTTATTACTATATTTGCAGTCGTAAGATAGACTAAAACCGTAATGATTATGTGCAAGAAGTTTGTTTATGGAGTGGCGGTTTCTGACTATAACTTCATAGGAAGGGAGGCGGAAACAAAGCGCCTTATGAATGATTTCAGAGGTGGTATCAATGTTATTCTGATGTCTCCTCGCCGTTTGGGAAAGACTTCCTTGGTGATGCGTGTCTGCGATAAGCTAAAGTCAGAAGATATTATTACTGTGTATTTAGATATCTTTGGCTGTAAGAGTGAGTATGAATTTTACAATCGTTTGGCATCAGAAGTGTTGAGGCAGACGGCATCAAAGCAGAGTATTTGGCTTGAGGAGGCAAAGGAATTCCTATATAGACTAACGCCAAAAATATCATTCAGTCCTGAGCCAAACTCTGATTTTACACTTTCTTTGGGAATAACACCGAAGACACATACGCCTGAGGAGGTGCTTGAGATGGCTGAGAAGATTGCAGTAAAGAAGGGAAAGCATATCGTTGTTTGCATAGATGAATTCCAACAGATAGGTGAGATGGCGGATAGCAAGCAGGTGCAGGCACGTATGAGAACTGTTTGGCAGCATCAGAAGCACGTGTCTTACTGCCTTTTCGGTAGTAGACATCACTTGATGAGCAGTATCTTCCTGCATCGTAGTATGCCTTTCTATCAGTTTGGTGACTTGATCGTGTTGGATAAGATTCCAACGGCTGAATGGGTGGAGTATATTGTTAGTCATTTTGCAGATGGTAATAGAACCATCAGTCCAGCCTTAGCAGAGGAAATTTGCAGGTTCACAGATAATTATTCGGCTTATGTTCAGCAGTTGTCTTGGATCGTTTATACACAGAAGGAAGAAGGAGAAACGGTGGATGAAATCGATGTGAAACAGGCTACGGACGACCTCTTAGCTACGAATGAAGTGCTCTTCATGCAACTGGTAGAGCCACTTTCAGAGTATCAGCTTAACTTCCTACGTGCCATTACCTCTGGTGTTACGAAAGACTTCGGATTGGCAAAGGTGCGAGAGAAGTACCAGTTGGGAAGTTACTCGAATATCAACCGATTGAAGACTGCCCTCCTTGAGCGTGACTTGATTGAGAAACGTGGAACAGAATTGGTAATCACCGACCCAGTTTTTGCCAAGTGGTTCCAACGGAAAATGATGTTTTAGAGAGAATAGAAGTGAAGAAAACAAAAGGCGTCAAGCCAATAGCTTATCGTATAGAGGAATAGTATGATACGATAAAAGCTATTGGCTTGACGTCTTTTATTTCGTTGTTGCTCTTTTTATTTCGTGACAGCTATGTTTTATTATTTCGTTATCATCTTTCTTGATATGCGTAAGAGGATGGCAAAAAGGATGCAGGCAGAGACGAAACCAACGATGGCATCAATGAGATAATGCGCTTGGATATAGACTGTGGCACAGCAAAGGAGGAGATAGAGAGGTGCCAATGCTGCTAAGAACTTATAGTTACGATCGTGCCAAAGGAGCAACATACAGATGGTGCTGACACCAACGTGTGAGCTTGGGAAGGCTGCAGTAGGACGTTCTCCAGTGGCTTTGGCAGACTCAACAAGGTGATAGAAGATACCATCTGTGTATCCAGGACTTGGTAAACAAGTCTGGTTGTGATTGAAGTAATCGTGTATATTAGGGAAGACACCTGCTACAACGTTCTGCATACCTATTGCCTTGTAATAGAACGTAGGACCAGCAACAGGCACAAAGAGGAAGACAATGTAATAAAGGAAGAACGAAGACAAGATGATGAAGGTTGCTCTGTTGAACTCCTTATAATACCATCCGAAGTAATAGACAGCTGTTGCGGCAATCATTGGATAATAGGCTGCATACCCCATATCGAATAACTCGCTGAAGACAGAACCAGGCAAAGCCTTTGAGAAGAGCAGAGCTGGTTGACAACCAAAGAGGTCTTGCTCCCATTGTGCAAAGAGATAGTCGAGGTTGGGCAGGTGCCTATTGATTTCAAACGTGTCAGGATACCACCAAGCAAGCAGTCCTAACTGTACGCCAACACGTGCAAAGCGAGTCGCTCTACAAGGTACTATGCGATAGACAAGCCACATGGCAGCTGTCAACGCCACGATGCGAAGCCGTCCGAAGATCATTGCCTGTGGGTTGTTTAAGGTGGTGTACATAAGGAAGATGACGATGAGTGTCAACAGCAAGTAAGCCATTACCACCCACTCGTATGCCATAAGTCCTTTTACGGGTTTCTTTTCTAATTTGAATAAGTCTATGATGAAATGTTTCATTGTTTTGTTGTTATTGGGCCAATTGGGCTTATTAGGCATATTAGTCCAATAAGACCAATAAGCCTAATAATAATTAGCTATTTTATAGCCAGCCTTCTTTTTTATACCATTTTATCGTCTCTTTCACACCTCGTTTGAGGTCATATTCAGGCTTATAGCCTAACTCCTCAATCGCAGGACGGATGTTACAACGCCAGTTACGTTGTTTTAGAATCTGGTATTTATCATTGTTCAAAGCAGAAATCTTACCCGTCATTTGTCCGATAAGGTCGCCGAAGAACGTTACGACACGCAGCACCCATATCGGAGCTGTGATGCGGATCCACCAAGGGCGACCTAATTCCTCGTGGATGAGGTCGCTAAAGGTAGTACTCTGGTAGACATTACCATCGCTTAGGAAGTAGGCACTGCCCGTCTTTCCATGGTCGAGTGCGAGGAAAGTAGCCTGCACAACGTCCTTTACATATACAAAAGTGATATCTTGCTGTTTGTAGCCAACAGCAAAGTCGCTGTGTCCCTTGATACTCTTTGCCATCAGGAAGTAATCTTTCTCACGTGGTCCATATACGCCAGTTGGGCGCAAGATGACATAAGGGAAAGAAGATGGCAGCAACTGTTCAGCCTCTAACTTACTCTTACCATAAGCCGTGTTAGGCTGTGGAGTATCTGTTGGCTCAATCTCTTTATAAGGTTGTTGCTCTCTGATAGCACCAAAGATACTAAGACTTGAGAGGAAAACAAATCGCTCTAATGGCTGGTGAAGGGTTTGAAGTGCCTCTGCAAAGTTACGTGTACCATCACGATTGACACGGAAGAAGTCTTCCTTGTTCAGACATTTCGTAACGCCTGCTGCATGAACAACATAGTCAAACTGATGTCCAGAGAGCTGTTCTTTTAGTTTACCGACAGATGAGAAGTCTAATTCTATGAAATGAATACGCTCATCTTGTAGGTATTCTCGTGAGGAAGTACGGCGTACTACCGCCCAAGTTTCCATACCCCTGCGCAGTGCTTCCTCCACGAGAAAGGAGCCAATGAAGCCCGATGCGCCTGTTATAAGTATCTTTTTCATTAAAAATTTCTTTGCAAACGTTTGCAAAGATACGAACTTTTTCGTTACTTTGTAGAAAATAACAAAACTCAAGTTTTGGTTTTTAGATGTTTTGTATAGAATGAAGTACATTGCAACTAAGTATCAAATCGTGTTGTCCGAACCTCTCGGACACGTGTTACGGCTATTCTGGACAATTTGTCCGAAGCCTTCGGACAAAAGTGTTCGATGGTCTTTTGGACCACTTAAGATAACCATTACTTGAGCTTCAAACTACTAATTCCACTATGAGGAAAGAAAAGAAAGGCAGCAAGCGATTGACCAAGAAACAGCTTGCGGAGAAACTCATGAGTTTCTTTCAGACACAACCCGAAGAGACATTTAGCTTTAAACAGATATTTCATGCACTCAAGCTCACCACCCATCCTGCCAAGATGCTGGCAATAGATGTGATGGAGGAATTGGCGTGGGACGACTTCCTGTCAAAGGTTGGAGAGAGTGCTTACACGTTGAATACCAAGGGACAGGTGCAGGAGGGTACCTTTATCCGCAAGGCAAATGGTAAAAATACATTCCTGCCAGAGGACGGTGGTACACCCGTCTTTGTCTCTGAGCGTAATTCTATGGCGGCTTTGAACGGCGACCATGTGAGAGTTCAGTTTATGGCACGCCGTCAGAACCATATCAAAGAGGCAATGGTCATCGCGATACTGCAACGGAAGAAAGACACCTTCGTTGGAAGGTTGCGTGTCGAGAAGGACATTGCCTTCCTTGTAACACAGGAGAATCTCTTTATTCACGATATCCTTATCCCTAAGAAGAAACTAAAGGGAGGAAAGACAGACGACCGTGCTTTGGTGAAGATTACCAAGTGGCCTGATGCCGACCATAAAAACCTTGTGGGCGAAGTGGTGGATGTCTTAGGTGAGGCAGGTGATAATGATGTGGAGATGAATACCATCCTTGCACAGTACGGATTGCCTTATAAATATCCAAAACGTGTCGAGGAGGCTGCCGAGAAGATTAGTGCTGAGATTACAGCGCAGGACTATGCGGAGCGTGAAGACTTCCGTGACGTATGGACTTGTACGATAGACCCAAAGGATGCAAAGGACTTTGACGATGCACTCTCTATCCGAAAGCTGGAGAACGGATTATGGGAAGTGGGCGTACATATTGCTGATGTGTCGCATTATGTCAAAGAAGGCGATATTATCGACCGTGAAGCTCAGCAACGTGCAACGTCGGTTTATCTTGTAGACCGCACTATTCCGATGCTTCCCGAGCGTCTTTGTAACTTTATCTGTTCGCTCCGTCCAGATGAGGAGAAACTTGCTTTCAGTTGTATCTTCAACCTTGACGATGAAGCAAACGTAAAGGCTTACCGCATTGTGCACACTGTTATCAAGTCGAATCGTCGTTATGCTTACGAAGAGGCACAACAGATACTGGAAGACAATGGCGTTGTTGATGGTATTGGCGAACCTGCTCCAAAGCCGGGAAAGGCTGGATATAAGGGCGAGAATGCCGAACAAATCATCACGCTCGACCGTCTTGCAAAGCAGATTCGTGCACGTCGTATGAAGGCGGGAAGTGTTAAATTCGATTCTGAAGAGCTCCACTTCGACATTGATGAGAAGGGCAAGCCAATCCGTTGTTACTTTAAGCGTTCAAAGGATGCCAACAAGTTGATTGAAGAATTTATGCTATTAGCTAACAGAACAGTAGCTGAAAGCATCGGCATAGTGAAGAAAGGCAAGAAAGCAAAGACCCTTCCTTACCGTGTTCATGACAATCCTGACCCACAGAAGTTCGAGAACTTGCGTGAGTTCACAGCTAAGTTTGGTTATAAACTCAAGTCTGCCAGCACTAAGGGTGCTACTGCTCGTGCGTTGAACAAGCTGATGGACGATGTTCAGGGTAAGCGTGAAGAGAAGGTGATACAGACGATTGCACTTCGTTCGATGATGAAGGCGAAATATACTACGCACAACATCGGTCACTTCGGACTTGCTTTCGATTATTATACCCACTTCACTTCTCCTATTCGTCGTTATCCTGACACTATGGTTCATCGCTTGATAACACGCTATCAGAATGGTGGTCGCTCGGCTAATAAGGACCATTACGAGGAACTTTGTGAGCATTGTTCAGATATGGAGCTCGTTGCACAGAATGCTGAACGCGACTCTATCAAGTATAAGATGGTTGAGTTTATGAGCGAGCATATCGGTGAATGCTATGATGCACACATATCTGGTATTCAGAGTTTCGGTATCTATGCGGAGATAGATGAGAACCATTGCGAGGGTATGATACCAATGCGTGACCTCGATGATGACTATTACGACTTCGACGAGAAGAACTATTGTCTTGTTGGTCGTCGTCGTCACCACGTCTACCAGCTTGGTGATCCTATCCGCATACAGGTGGCTAAGGCCGATTTAGAGCGTAGACAACTCGACTTCGCACTTGATGATGGTCGCCCATTAAAGGCTAAGCAGACCGCTGCAGAGTATGCTGTAAATAGGAAGAACGACCGAAAGAGCAGCAAGCGTGGTAGCAAGAGCCGCAGAAGAAAGTAGTTATCAAGGTGAGACGAAAGATATTCTTTTCACACAAAGAGGAACTATGGAACTCATGGAGTCATAGTGGAGGAATCGTACTGGGCGTAGTGTTCGGTACGATTTTCCTTGTTTGGTGCTCTAAGGAGCGGTCTGGTTGGGCAACAGTGGGTGTGATATTATATCTTGTCGGGATGCTTTTCAGTTATATCACGTCGACCGTCTATCATGCCCTCTCTGCTCATTCTGTATGGAAAGAACGGTTGCGGAAGTGGGACCATGCCGCTATTTATTGGCATATAGCAGGTTCTTATTCGCCCATAACACTGATAGCCTTGCGCAATCATGGTGCTTGGGGATGGGGCTTGTTTGCCTTTGTATGGCTCTGTGCAATACTTGGCACCATCTCATCCTTCCGTAAACTGCGTGACCATAGTAACTTAGAAACGTTGACATTCATCGGTATGGGGCTATCAGTATTGGTCGCCTTCAAACCATTAGTCGATGCTTTAGAAACGCAATCACTCGTCTGGATCTTTGCAGAAGGAGTCATGTATATCACTGGTGCACTGTTTTATTCGCTCAACAAGCGTAAGTATATGCACACAGTATTCCACTTCTTTGTCCTTGCAGGTAGTATTTGTCATATCATAGCTGTGTGGGGAATCCTAATGGAATACCTATGATTTGTATTCATATAAACACAAAAAGAAATGTTTAAACGTAGTTTCTTGCTTTCCATAATACTCATTCTTGCGGTCGTGAATACGCAGGCGCAGGAACGACAATACACTCGTCTGAAAGGTTATTATCGTGTCTATCAGACCACAAACTCCATGCTTAGCTATTTTATTGACGGTATGATGGAGTTTTATATACCGCTTTCTGACACTGCTACTGAGGCTTCAGAAGGGAAGAAAGGATCGCCTTTTGTTGAACGAAAGTTCCTCGGTGAGCGTCGTCGTAAGGCTCCGAAAGCCAATGGCGATGATACCTTTGTGCGCATTTCATTACCTAATCTGGAACGGCAGACGCTCCTTAAGAGTATTGACAGCGAGGAATACTCCACTCGTAACAATGGAGATGTGTACCGATGGGCTGATAAATGCGGTAAGATAAGCAAGGAAAAGCGGAAGATTAATGGGAAGACAGAGGTCGTGACAATCCTTGAGATGGACGAACTTGTTGGACAACCAAAGCACGAAATAGATATGAGTCAGCTGCGTATGTATGGTATTGTGGCTCGTATGACGCAGTATGATGAGAGCGAGAGTTACCTCTCTAACAATCTTCTCCTTGCCTCACAGAAGCATCAAACCTTCTTTGCTCACTACCGTGGAGAGGATGATGACGAACGAATTGACGTATGGAGTGAGTTCTATGTATCGGACCGTATGACTATCACTGAGAGTGAACTCAAACGTATTAAGAAAGAGAAGAACAGCGTTTGGACCTTCTCTATTCCTGCTGTTGTCCCACCATTAGACAAGGAAGTGGCTGAGGCTTGGACTAAGATGGTAGAGTATTGAGGGAGAGTAGAGACGAAGGAGTTAAGGAGTGAAAGGGAGTGAGAGGAGTTAAGACAAATGTTCTATAGTTAACTTAGCGATTGTTTTTAGTGCTGGTTATGGGATAATGCAGCATTATCAAGAACCAAGTGCAAGACAGAAACGGTAATATTGAATTGAAGAATGAAGAAAAGTATCTTTATATTCTTGACATGTTTTGTGTTAATAAGCTGTGGGCAGCAACGGAGTAGGGTGGATATTCCAAAGGAGAAATTCACTATTGATCTGCGTCTTCCTGCTACCCCAGTGAAGGATCAAGGGGCGAGCTCGCTCTGTTGGGTCTATGGTATGCTTGCAACCCTTGAGACAGAACACATCATGCGGGGTGATTCTGTAAACTTAAGTCCTGACTATGTGGCACGTATGTACCTTAGTGAGCAGGCAAATCGTCGTCGTTTACTCCCTAATAAGGTCATTCAGAAGGAGGCTGGTATCACAACGCGTGGTATGTGTACCATGGCACTCGACCTTATACAAACCTATGGTTTGCAGCATTATGATGCCTATCGTCATAAGCCAGATATGGACTATAACGTTCTTTGTCGTAAGTTGGATAAGGGCAATGATGCGGAGAAACTATTGGATAAGTATATCGGTCCGCTACCAAATCAGGTCTTTATGTTAGGCGCATTATACACTCCATTAGAGTTTGCACATAGCGTATGCACTGATGATGAGTATGTAGCACTAACCAGTTTCACACATCATCCTTACGGACAACGCTTCCCTTTGGAAGTACCTGATAGTTACTTTCATAACACTTTCCTTAATGTTCCACTCGACACGATGGTGAACCGCATTGTTCAGAGTTTACGAGCAGGACATCCTGTGTGCTGGGAAGGCGACATATCAGAGCCCGGTTTCTTATTTGGAAATGGCTTTGCTGTGTTGAAACATGAAGACAAAAAGATGACAGCAGAGCGTCGGCAGGATTCTTTTGAGGCACATCGTACGACGGATGATCACGTTATGGAAATCGTTGGATTGGCCCACGACCAGCACGGCCGTCGCTTCTTCCTCTGCAAGAATAGCTGGGGAACAGCCAATCGCTACGGTGGTTTTATGTTCTTAAGTGAGAACTATGTGCGCATGAAGACCATTGCCGTGGTGCTTCGAGCTATTTAATACAAATACAATACAAGGTGATAGGGACTGAGCACTCAGCCCCTATTTTTGTTTCTATACCACGAGAGTTCTCCTAATAATACTTAACAGCCACAGAATAAGCCTAATACGTCCTAAGTATCAACGTAAGCATCCAAAATTAGCCGTCTTTTGTGGATACCGCATTGTTGCTACCTTTGTACAAAAAAGATGTTTGCACTGAATGAAACAAATGTTTATCGGGTTTGTTGTTCTCCTGTGGATATGCGCCAGGGAATGCTTCGATTATGTCAATTCGTCCGTGGTAACGATTTTAATCCATCTGATGGTTGTGTCTATGTGTTTTATAATCGTTCTCGCAATCGTATCAAGCTGCTTCATTGGGAACGATGTGGTTTTGTCGTATACCACAAGCAGATAGCACAGGGTTGTTTAAGTGGTAAAATCATGCAGCAAACCAAGGGATTTTATGAATTTCGATGGGATGAATTGGTCCTTTATATAGAAGGTATAAATCCTCATTGTTATCGAAGAAAACGTTACAATAAACCTTAGAAAATTCTTGCAAAATCCAGATATTTTTCGTACCTTTGTATCATATAAATAACTGGTTTCTGATGAATACATCCAACAATAAGACTGCGTCTAACTATCATTTTTTAACTCGAGAAGATGTTATAAATCTTCTTGAGCAGAAAGACATGGAGCTTAAAAGTAAGGATGTAGAACTTAAGAGCAAGAATGTAGAACTTAAGCAGAAGGATGCAGAACTTAAGCAAAAGGACGAAGAGCTTAAGCAAAAGGATGCAGAGTTAGCAAGAAAATCTCAACGTATTCTTGAACTTGAGCGTATGGTATTCGGTAGACGTAGCGAAAAGCGTTTACCTGAGAGTCCCAACGGCTGGGCAGGTTCGTTCTTTGATAAAGATTGGGCAAAAGAAGGTAAACAACTTTCGGGGGAAATACCAACTATCATTAAGGAAGTAGAGAAGCAAGCTAAGCAGCGCAGGGAAGCAAGCTGTAACGCTCGTTCTACGAGAAAAGGCAAGCCATATGCCTCTTATGTTCCTAATGATATAGAGCGTGTGGTTACTGAGATTTATCCAGATGGGTATGATGAAAACCGTATGGTTATCATCGGTCACGATAAGACAGAACACTTGTGCTTACGTCCCTCAAGCTTTTATGTTAAGGTTGAAGACCGCATCGTCTGCCGTTTGAAAGACGCAAAACCCACGGATGCAAAGATTGACATACTGGAAGCTCCTTTACAGAAGCAAGCTGTGGATTGTTTTGCCGATGCCTCTCTGCTGGCTGAGATTATCACAGGAAAGTTTGTCTATCATTTGCCAGAGTATAGACAAAGCACCAGATGGAAAGAGTATGGCATCAACATCCCAACCTCTACCATAAACAGCTGGGTTCACAGCACAGCTAACGCTTTATATCCTCTATATAAACTCCAAGCAAAGTTGATTTTACAGAGTCCCTACTTGCAAGTTGATGAGACAAGCGTACAAGTTGCCGACCGTAAGGGTAAGACTCGCAAGGGTTATCTGTGGGGAGTAAGAGATGCGCTGCACTGCCGAGGGGTCTTCTTTCATTGGAAGGAAGGTTCACGATCTGGAGCCGTACCCGACGAACTCTTCAAAGGCTATCATGGTGCTATACAATCCGATGGGTATGAAGCTTACAGCAGATTTGAAAACGTTCAAGGCATAGAGCTCTTGGGATGTATGGCACATGTCCGGCGAAAGTTCGAGCATTTATCGACAAATGATAAGAATGCCGCCCATATCGTTAAGATGATCGCCGTACTCTACGAGTTAGAAGCAAACTTAAAACACAGTAACGCCAGCTACGAAGAGATTCAGGCTGAAAGAAAATCCAAAGCATATCCTATATTAAGGACTCTTGAAGCATATATGAAGGAGGTACACAAGGAGTATCTCCCTGGCGAAGCTATGGAGAAAGCTCTGCGTTATGCCTTCTCCGTATGGATACGTATCAGCCGATACGTACAAGATGGGCGTTTCAATATAGACAACAATCTTATGGAGCAAGCCATCAGACCCATTACGTTAGGAAGGAAGAACTATCTTTTCTGTGGCAACAACGAAGGAGCTGAAAACAATGCCATCTTCTATACGTTCATGGCATGTTGTAGGGAGGCAAAGATAGAACCTAATGTGTGGTTAAGGCAGGTATTAGCAAAACCCTTGCTGGACATGGAGGATGAGGAATTGATTAAGCTGCTACCCATAAACTATAAATAGCATAGAACCCTTATATGAAGCCAGTCATATAAGGATTTTTTGTGAAGTGGCAAGACGGCGAATTTTGGATGCTTACGTATCAACTCACCTCCTGCCTGCATGGCAGGGACCTCAACCTCCGAAGAATACTAAACTCTCCATCTGGTAGACGATACAAACTAAGCTTACTGTCTTCCTCAGCAGCACATGAGATTTGCGCCGTCTGACTATGTGTATTCTTCAGTTTTATGGGTTGGTAAAACATTAGATAACCTCTTTCTCCATTAAACCCATTCGGTATCTGCCTCTCCATACCATACCTGACTTTATTATAAATGGCAAAGCTATCCTTCTCGTTAATAGTTCCATTCGTTTCTATCCTTACCTTCACAAGCTGCTTGCGAGGGATGAATATATTCTGTTCATATACCTGTCCTTGCTGTAAACGACCTGGCATTCTATAATCCCAATAGAAGAGCTTCTTCTCACTCAACGGACGTACTGCTGTGATATCAGTAGGTAATAGATACACTTTGTCATCCAACTTACTCAAATCCAACGTCATCTGTAGATGGTATACGAAGCCTGCATCAGGTGAATAAGTGGTTAAAGACTTTAATTCTTTGTCTTTTAAGTTGAAAAACATTATGTAGTTACCATCCTTATCCGCCGTTGCTTTGGTCTTATGAAGACAAAAATATAAAGAACATTTTGAGGTTCATAATACTTTCTTTTTAAATAGATAGGAGATTTAAGATGGGTTCTATGAATTACCATAGAAATCAAATCATTAAATCATGGGTTACATTTTGTTATCTTTCTGACTCTCTTCGGTTTAAATTGCCAATTCATTCCGTCGTTATGCCTGCATAACTTTTTCGTCCACTATCAATTTCCCTCGAAGATAGTCTCGAAATAGAACCCACCTTAATTCTATAGTTTTATGTTTATTTTCCAGATAAGTCTTATCAATGTTTATAGGGTGATGACAGTTCTTTTATCTTTCAATGGTAAGGGTAATAAATTTATATTGAATTACAAATTTAATTATTAGAATTTTGTATTGTAGGATTAAAGACAGGTTAACAAGGAAAAGAAGACAGGGTAACATAAGAACTCATAGTTTGTTCTTATGTTACTCTACTTTTTTGTTTTATGTTACTCTGTCTTCTTTACTATGTTACTCTGTCTTTCCCATTATGTTACTCTGTCTTCTTCCTCTCTATTCTGTCTCTTTTGTCAGCTCGTCTATTTGCTTGATGATATCGGAATTAATGCGTTGCATGTGGAGATATATCCATATACCAATCGCCATTCCCATGACTAAACCAATACCACCGCCAACCATCATACCATAAAATAAGGAAGTATTTTCTCCTCCATTCGCAGCACCTGCCCCATTGTATAATTCTATAAATAACCACGGAGTCCATATTGTCATTAAGGATATACCGCATAATAAGGATTTTTTGCGAAGTTTTTTCATTCGTTGTATTTGTAGAGATGCTGCTATGAGGTCACCATTAAGAAAGTCTTTCTTATTGACATGGTTGATATAAGCATCGAAACTGACACTGAAAGTCATAAATATAACGGTGAATCCGTAGAACCACCAAGATAGGTTAAATATCTCCCGAACTTCATAATAGGCATAATAAATAAATAGTAATACTAAGAATGACACCCATGTGTACTTCTTCATAAACGACATCTTATTGAGCATTGATTGTCTGATAAGCTTATCGTTGATAAGTGTTTGGTTATCAAGTTTATTCTTGAGGATGCCTAACTGCTGGCGCATTTCCTCAAACTCTGTATGCTTTGTTTCCATTGTAGTTTTCTTTTTAATGTGATTGTTGAGTGTTGTTGGGTATTAGGCTAATTAGACCAATTAGCCTAATAGGGCTAATAAGACCAATAAGACTAATCCCATTCATTAATGGTTACTCCCCTACTCCTTTGTTGTTTCACTCGTTTTTTTTAAGTTTCTCCTTGATTCTGAATAGTCTCACAGAGACATTCTTCGTACTGATACCGACGATTTCGCCTATCTCTTCATAGCTCATATTCTCCAACCAAAGGAGGATAATAGCACGGTCGAAAGGACCTAACTGGTTGATACGGCGGTTGAGTTGTTGTACCTGTCGGCTGTCTTCATCGCTATCCGTGAAGGGATTAATGTTCATTGAGAGTGGAATCGTTTTCCGTTTCCGTTTCTTTCGGTCACAAGAGATGCAAGTGTTGAGGCTGATACGATATAACCATGTGCGCATATCGCTTTCTCCTCGGAACTTCTGCAGACCCTTCCAAAGGTTTATCAGCACCTCTTGAAAGAGGTCGTTCACCTCATCTTCATCCTTTGAGAACATATAGCAAACGGTATAGATGGTGCTTTTATGTTCTCTCACGATGCGTGAGAAGTCTTGTTCATTCTGTAGGTTGTCCATCTTGTTTAAAGGTTTATTTTGTCCATTAGACACACATAGTAAATGAAAAACTACACGATAGAGATAAAATATTTTATTTATCGTGTGCAAAAGTATTGTTTTATGAGGATAAATACAAGTCCTCGAAGGCTTTATTTAGTAGACATGACAGACTCGTTTTCATCATTCAAAATATTAGATTACATGATTCCTAATGATTTATAACCGTTTTACCAAGTCTCAACAAATATTTTAAAACTATAATTTAATAGTTGAAAAATTTTGCTGTTTTAATTATAATTTCTATCTTTGCCAAAGATAGGAACGTCTGAAAGAATTAGAAGTAGTTTCCGGCGTATTCGCTGGAGTTTGATACGAAGTATCGTTACTATTGTTAACGAAGGTTCACAATAAAAGTAATTCCCTTACAGCGTTCCTATTTTTTTGTTTAAAACAAACGCACTATGGCTACCAGAACAATAAACGGAAAGGAATATACAAAGGCTGATTTTGAGAATCGGTTGCGTTATTTAAATGATTCGAAAGAACTTGCTACACTGCTGAACGAACTGAAAGAACCATTAATATATTCTGCCTTTCGTGGGAAGCAGCTTAGTTTCTTTGCTGATACTAATAATATTCAACGACGTTGCAAGACATTCCGACTTCGCAAGAAGCACGGTGGCTATCGTGAGATTACTGCTCCGAAAGGAGCTCTGCGTGGTGTCTTACAGGCATTGAATATAGTGCTTCAAACCTATGATGAGCCTACTCCTTGGGCGTTTGGCTTCGTTTGTGGTCGTTCTGTGGTTGATAATGCACGTCCACACGTGGGCAAACGTTATATCCTGAACCTTGATTTAAAGGATTTCTTCCCCACTATTACACGCCAGCAGGTGGCTGACTGTCTGACGGCAGAGCCTTTCGGCTTCTCGTCATTGGCTGCAAAACTCGTCTCAGGACTGGCTACTGTGCGCACAAAGAACAATGAAGAAGTTTTAGCACAGGGCTTTGCAACATCGCCAACACTATCGAACTTTATTTGTCGGGAGATGGATAAGGAGATAGCGAGTATAGCTACTGCACAGGGAATTACCTTTACCCGCTATGCTGATGACCTCACTTTCAGTTCTGATGCAGACATACTTCGTTCACAGGGAGAGCTTGTACAACAGGTAAAGACTATCGTTGAGCGTTATGGTTTCCGACTGAATGAAGAGAAAACCCACTTGCAACGTCGTGGAAGACGGCAGGAGGTAACGGGCTTGATGGTAACGGAGAAAGTGAATGTAAGCCGCCGTTATGTGCGTGAAATCCGTTCCTTGCTGTATATCTGGGAGCGTTACGGTTATGAAGATGCCTGTCAGGCAGCGTGGAAGAGCTACAGGCAGCAGCATGGAAAGACAAAGGGACATCAGCATTGCGTACCTCTTAATGCTGTTCTGAGGGGTAAACTGAACTACATGAAGATGGTGCGTGGAGCCGATGATCCACTCTATCAGCGTTTTGTTAGTCGTTATACTTCTTTGCAACAACGAAGTAAGGGAGATATAAAAGAGGTGGCATATAAGGCTTATATGGGTAAGTATCTTTCAAATTCAACAGAAGATAGGATGACAAGTGCTGACGTTTTGCCAAATGACAACACATCATCACGTCAGCTTGGAGCTACAAGCAGCAATCCTTATGACCCAAGAAAAAAGAGCAAACGCATTCTTAACTTTATAGTGATGGTGATTATATTGCTTGCTATTATACTCATCAAATTGTTTTTAAAATCACTCCTGTAAGCTGTAAAAAGTAAGTTAATAAGTAGCGTAATTCTCATCTTTCGTCATGTAGATGACTACCTTTTGCGAATTATTTTCATGAAAAGAAATATTTCTTTTCATGAAGAAAAATATTTATTTACGTGAAAAAAAAGAATTATTTTCATGAAAATAATTCGCTGTTTACTTAATCTTATCGACTGGTAGTATAACTTCTCCCAATGAAATCATGGCATTGAAGAGGCTTATATACTGATAATTAGGAATATCAGAAACCATGATTTCACGCTCTTGAAGCAGTCCACAGTTGAGCAGTCGTTGGCGCATCGTACCGCAAAGGAGTGGCGTAGAGGGCGTAAACCATTGTTCTCCATCATAGAGTGCAATGTTAGTATAGGAAGTATCTGTAAGGTGATTGTCACGAACAATAAGTATTTCGTCGCAGTCACCTTGCTGTTTTTTTAGTTCGTTAAGTTGAGAGCGGTCTGTGCTCTTATAGGGATAGCTGATGTTATTGTCGTAGACAAGGCGCAAGAAGTTGATTTCCTTACGTATATAAGGAGTACAAATGATGTCGTGGATGCCCTCTTTATCATAGATAAAACGTAGCTTTGAGCATTTTATCGGTAAGCTAACAGACTGCAGAAGGTCAGCTATACGCAGCGGTTCTGTCAGTCCTAACATTTCCTTGCGTGTGTGGTTCATTCGCTCTTCGTGGTAAGCAAGGTTGCAGATGCAGCCGTCTACTACCTTTATGGTTTCAATATATTGGCACATAAACCTTCTCTATCACCTCTTTATATTCGTCATCATTATTGCTCTGAGCCGTAATACCTCCCCCAGCCTTATAATGGAACTGTCCGTTATCATCCTGATCAATGAATCGAATCATCACCGCACTGTCTAATTGTCCTTTGCTATAACAGCCCATCACACCCGTGTAAAAGTCTCTTTCATAGCCCTCAGCCTCATCAATTATCTCCATTGTACGTGGCTTAGGTGCACCCGTAATAGAGCCAGCAGGGAGCAAACGGAAAAGCAGTGTACCGACGTTCTCACGATAGTCCTTGGGAAGCTGTCCTGTAATCTCCGAACTTGTTTGTAGGATTTCGCCCTTGTTTGTAGTCAGATGGTCAACATAACGATAGCGTTTCACCTGCACTTGCTCGGCAATCATGCTCAAGTCATTGCGGATAAGGTCGACGATGGTAGCGTGTTCAGCCGCTTCTTTCTTATTTTCCATCAGTTCCTTCTCAGCGTCAGGACGTGTTGCATCAATCGTCCCCTTCATTGGAAAGGAACTAATAAGCCCTTCTTCGTTGATGCGAACGAATATCTCTGGAGAGAAACAAACGAACTTCTCTTTTAGCCAACAGCGGTATAACGCCTTTGAACGCATGAAGATATCGTGCAGGGAGAGATTGGTATGGACAGGAATCTTGCACGTGAGGTTGGCTAAATAGCTATCTCCCTCACGCTCTCTTTGCTTAACAAGGTTGATACGTGGCTCATAGTCTTCTCTTGTGAGTGGTTCTGTAAACCATTCCACAGCCTCGCTTTCATAGCTTTCAGTCACAGGAATATTCGTAAGACTTGGGAAGGCAAAAAGCAATTCGTGAGGGTTAATGTCCGTAGACTCCTCTACGTAAGCGCCATCGGCTTTATAATTGATGATAAAGATAAAGTCTTTATCTTCCTTAGCTAATGAGTTCATACGCTGAATGGCGTATTCACGGTCGTGTAGTGTCATGTGGTTGATGCTGGTGATTATAGTTTTATTACGGCTTAATAATAATCTTAAGGTGGTAAATTTCTGGTGTGATGCGTTGTTCGATATTGTATCTTCCTGGATAAATCAATTCCAAACGGCGATACATATTCTCTAATCCGATGCCCTTTCCACTTTTGTCAGTGTCGTTCTTCGGATAGTTACTGTTCTCACAGAGAAAGACTATCTTGCCGTTATCTTCCGTGATGGAGACGTGGATAAACGATGGTTTATTGGCACTGATACCATGTTTAAAAGCATTCTCAACAGGTGTCAAGAATAACAATGGCGCAATGAGCAACTGTGAGTTGTGGATGATGAATTGGCTCTTTATCTCTACATTGTTGCCCGACCGTAGTGTCATCAGGTTGATATAGTTCTTGATAAAGGCGATTTCACCATTAAGACTCACCTCCTTAGGCTGTGTCTCATAGAGTGCATAGCGTAGGAGTTCAGACAATTGACCGATTGCTTTTTGGGCATTGTTTGGACTTGTCTGGGTGAGTGAGGCAATGTTATTGAGCGTATTGAAGAGGAAGTGTGGGTTTAGCTGGTTCTTTAGCCATGCTAATTCAGCTTCCGTCATCTTCTGTTTCTCTTCTCTAAGCTGCCTTCTGAGCGTACTATGACGGATATAATAACGCACAAAGATAGCTGCAACAACCATTGCATAGTTAAGAATCATCCACATAACCCCAAACTGATAGAAGCCTATCCGTATCGGAGCATTCGGTAAATCGGCGTTATAAATGCTGAAAATGTGGTGGTTCCACAGAACAATGAATAGGAGATTGATTACCCAGAAGGCCCAGTGCTTTATCTTGCTTTTCGCCTCAAAGAGGTAAGGAACAAGCAGATAGAAGTTTGCCATGAAGACAATCAGCAGCAAGAAGAGTACGAAGGCATTGACTTGCATTGACTCTTTGGCTGCATTGACATCGTGTTCAAGCAACATGATGACCAATGACCAGATGGAAACAAGGAGCGCATAAATGCCTACCTGTGCGCCAAGAACGGACAGGTTGTAGCGACTCAGGCAATACTTCTTTATTTCCTCCAATACCTTCATGTTGCAAAGATAGTCTTTTATAAGGAAAGAAGCAAGTAGAATCGATACTACATTTTTACTTTTTCTTGTTTTAACACAGCAAGGTAATTATCGGTAAATCAGTGCTTTATAAGGGTAGATTGTTCCGTTTGTTAGGCAAATAAGCCTAATTGGTACAATCTTTCAATCAGATTAATCGGCTTTTTATGCCTAATTAATTAAGCTCTATTTGCTATTTATCCCCCATCACTAAGTCCCGCATCTATTATCTCCTCTTATCAATAGTATGATTTATTGTAAGGGAATTAGGCCTCCGCACCATTGGTGTTTATGGTCCGCACGAATGGTGCTAAGCATTAACACCACTCGTGCGGAGTATTAACATCACGGTAAGAAACGACAAAAAAGAGGCGTTCCTGCCGTTGGGATGATTACGAAAGACACCGATATTGAATTACATCTATGGAGTCTTAATCGTCGATTTAAGCCTTATTCTGATCTGCCTTGATTAATGCAAGCAATCGCTCAACCGCTTCTTCTTCAGGTATATTATGCTCAACGCATACCTGTTTGCGGTAAAGACTCACCTTCTTAGGACCTGCACCCACGTATCCATAGTCTGCATCAGCCATCTCACCGGGTCCGTTTACAATACAGCCCATGATTCCTACCTTCAGTCCTTTCATGCCCTTGGTAGCTTCCTTGATGCGAGCAATCGTCGTACGGAGGTCGTAGAGTGTACGTCCGCAGCCCGGACAAGA
The DNA here is from genome assembly GCF_018128065.1 of Prevotella melaninogenica. Lineage (NCBI taxonomy): Bacteria > Pseudomonadati > Bacteroidota > Bacteroidia > Bacteroidales > Prevotellaceae > Prevotella > Prevotella melaninogenica. The sequence continues at coordinate 355,587 of NZ_CP072360.1, forward strand.
GATGTATTCGGTCTTTACCATACGCAAGCGACCTGCTTGAAGAATACCGAAGGCGGTCTGCTCAACATCCTCTTGTGAGAGGTTGCCATGGTTCATCAGCCAAATACCATCGGTAAGTCCGTCCATCATCAGTGCACCCATATCTGCCGCAGCCTCTAATTGGAACCTTTCTTTGGCTGTAGTAGGCTCTGACTCTTGGCTATTCTTGCTTTCTTCCTTTTCTTCGGTGGTCGAATGCTGATACATCTGTGCGAAGATAATAGGGTTCTTTACCCCTGCTATCATCAATTGATGCGCCAATGCACGCTGGTCGCCGAGGCGGTTCTGATGGCTTGTCATACAAACCACTACCACCTCTGGATGTGTCTTCAAACATGCAAGGAACTCTTCTGAAGGTGTTCCATACTTCAAGACGAGGAACTTAACATCTGTGTTTATCGCACTGATGAAAGGCATTCCCGTCACAGGGAAGATTGGGTAGACATTCTCTAAGGACTGTTTACCACTGTTGGCAAGGTCAATATAGGCATCATAATCAAGGATATACTTCTGCTTCTTGCCCCGTTTCTCAGGCAGTTCGCCTTGTACATAGATATAGTCTGGCTTTGGTAAGTCTGGTGATGACACCTCAGCAGTAGCCTGATCAGCCTTTCGAGTGGCAATAACAACAGGAACATTCTCGCCACCGATGTTTCCTGCAGCCACTGTCTCACGTCGGTTAGGGCGGAGATAGTCAAAGCCTTCATACTGTTCAGCAGGGATGAGAAGATGTTTCTCGTGTCGACGGATATACCATGTAAGGTGTTTAGCCACTGGAATCTCGCACTCTGGCTCTTCACTCAGTGATACACGGATCGTGTCACCGATACCATCAGCGAGTAAGGCACCAATACCTACGGCACTCTTGATACGTCCGTCTTCACCTTCACCCGCCTCAGTAACACCGAGGTGGAGTGGATACTGCATACCTTCCTTGTCCATCTCAGCCACAAGAAGGCGTACGGAACGAACCATCACAACCGTGTTTGAGGATTTGATAGAGATGACAATGTCATGGAAGTCGTACTTGCGGAAGATGCGGAGGAATTCCATACAGCTTTCTACAATACCTTCCGGTGTATCGCCATAACGGTTGCGAATACGGTCAGAAAGGCTACCATGGTTGACACCAATACGTACAGCGGTGTGGTTCTCTTTACAGATATTGATGAAAGGAATCAGTCTATCCTCAATCTTCTGTAGCTCCTGAGCATATTCCTCATCGGTGTACTCCAACTTTTTGAACGTACGAGCAGGGTCGACATAGTTACCCGGATTGATACGAACTTTCTCTGCATAGAGTGCAGCTACGTCTGCAACATTCGCATTGAAGTGAACGTCTGCACAGAGCGGAGCCATATAATTATCTGCACGTAGTTGTGCATTGATATTCTTTAAGTTCTCAGCCTCACGCTTTCCTTGCGTTGTAAGGCGTACAAGTTCTCCTCCTGCATCAATGATACGCTTAGCTTGTGCAACACTTCCTTCGGTATCATCCGTGGAAGTAGTAGTCATTGATTGTATGCGTACAGGGTTCTCTCCACCGATGTTGAGCGATCCAACATGGGTGACAGAGGTTTTCCTTCTTTCAAAGTTGAATAAATCAATCATTGTTCTATTTATATAATAGGGTGTCTTCCAAAGCCCTTTTGGTAGGATGAATGACTGCCCCAAGTCCCTCTGTGAGAGGGGATATAGTAAGAGGTAATAAGTGGTAACGACCTTTATCCTAATGGTTTCCCGTAGATACTCCCCTTTCTTGGAGGCGTTAGCGGCGGTCTTAGCACTTAAACTTATAATCCTTCAGCTCAGCCAACTCCTTGTTAGCCTTCTCTATCTTCTTTCCTAATGAAGCCTTCCAGTTGTCAATCTTCTTTGCAATAGCCTCATCACCGAGTGCAATCATCTCAGCAGCAAGGATGGCAGCATTCTGTGCACCATTGACGCCAACAGTAGCAACTGGAATGCCGGGAGGCATCTGAACGATAGAAAGTAAGGCATCAAGTCCGTCGAGCATACCCTTAATTGGCACGCCAATGACTGGAAGTGGTGTAGAGGCAGCGATAACTCCGGGTAGAGCAGCAGCCATACCAGCAGCAGCAATGATTACCTTCACGCCACGACTTTTCGCTTCTTTCGCAAAAGTCTCTACTGCATCAGGTGTACGATGAGCTGAAAGTGCATTCACTTCAAAAGGAATCTCTTGCTCTTCCAACCACTTACAAGCTTTTTCCATTACGGGTAAATCGCTTGTTGATCCCATGATAATACTAACTAATGGCTTCATATTCTTAATGTATTAAGTGTTTATTCTTTATTTATTTTGTAACTAAATATTATGAAGACAGATACTATTTTCTGTCAGTTTGCTGTTTATTCTTCTCTAATCAGTTGTCTTACCGATTCCTATTCATTTTATACAAGGATAATTGTAATGAATGAACAGACGACACCTAAGAAGAACCCTGATGTCACCTGTTCTAATGAATGTTGCCTAAGAATCATTCTACTGCTGCCTACCATGCCCGAAACGATGAGCGTAAGACAAAGCCACCACATCGGATTGAAGTTGAACAGTAGTGAAAAGGCAAGCAGAGAACCCGTCACACCACCGATAGCTGCCGTATGCGTTGATATCTTCCACCACACGTTGATGATAGCACATAGAATCTGAATAATCAATGCTACCATAAGTATTGACGTCAGCATGTGAGGCAGGTGTAGGATGTTCATGATATAAAAGCACGTGAAGTAGCAAAGAATAGAAATCACGTAAGGAACCATTCTTCGCTCTCGTTGCCCTAACTGAATCAATGTCCAGCCGTGGTATTGGCGGTAAAGGTGGATGAGTAAGGTAGGGATAAGGACCGTAAAAGCATAAACCAAAAAGACATAAGACAGCTTTGCCTGCCACGGGAACATACTAAGATAGCTAAAAGTAAAGATAGCTAATATGCCCACAACGGGTAAATAGAATGGTGTGAGAACCATACTCACGACCCTTGCTGTTAATATAATGTTCTTTTCGTTCATACTTTAACACCTAACATTCACCACCCATCACCCATCAACATCACTCCTTCCTCAGTCTTGCAACAGGCAATCCGAGCTGTTCGCGATACTTGGCAACAGTGCGGCGTGCTATTGGAAAACCTTTTTCTTTCATCACTTTGGCAAGCGCATCATCGCTGAGCGGTTTACGTTTATCCTCTTTGTCGATTACTTCTTTGAGTGCCAACTTGATTTTACGAGTAGACATTTCCTCACCATCCTCCGTTGTGTAGCTATCAGTAAAGAAGAAACGCAGTGGGAAAGTACCCCAACGTGTCTGTGCATACTTGATGTTACTCACACGTGATATGGTAGAGATATCCAGTCCTGTACGGTCGGCAATATCTTTGAGAATCATTGGTTTGAGGTCAGCCTCATCTCCATCTTGGAAGAACTTTCGCTGAATGTCAATGATAGCCTTCATCGTCACCTGTAGTGTATGGCGTCTTTGCTTTACCGCTTCGATGAAGCCTTGCGCCTTGTCTACCTTTTCTTTGGCATAAAGCAACGCCTCCTTCTCCTGTCGGTTCATACCAGCTTTGTTGTTGCGGTAGGTCTCCAGCATGTCATTAAAGGTCTGTGAGACGTGCAACTCTGGTAGGTTACCATGGTTTAAGGTGAAAGTCACCGTACCATCATCCTCCGTGTCAACGATAAAGTCGGGTGTTATCTGTTGCAGGTTACGACCTTGTGTCTCGCCCATAGATGAACCTGGCTTCGGATTTAGTTTACGAATCTCACGCTGAAGTGCCTCTACTTGAAGGTCAGATAGTGAGAGTGCGTTTTGAATCTTGTCCCAATGCTTTTTTGTGAAAGCTTCAAAATAATTAGTAAGGATGGTGCGGATATACTTATACAGATGTCCGTCACGCTCCCATTCTCCATTCTCAACCTTACGGTCTATCTGTAACAAGAGACATTCTTGCAGGTCTCTTGCACCAATACCCGCTGGGTCAAAGTCCTGTAGAATCTTCAGTACCTCTTCCAATTCCTTTGTAGATGCATCTATCCCATAGTAGATAGCCAACTCATCGCTGATGCTATCGAGGTCTTTCCGCAGCAATCCGTCATCATCGAGACTACCGATAAGATACTCCAAGATACTCTTCTGTCGCTCGGTAAGTTCTCTTTCGCCCACCTGCTCATTGAGTTTATCAATGAAGGAAGTTGTGTCTCCATACACAATCTCCTCATATTCAGCATTATTTCGTTGCTGTCTTGAATCGTATGTAGGCAAATCATCATCCGAACGCATACGCTCTAATGCCGAGTCGAGGGCATCTTGTCGCTCTTCTCGTTCCTGCAGCGTGTCGAAATCATCGTCTTCTGAATGCTCTACAGTATCGTTGTTATCAATGTTATCGGTCTCCTCCCCGCCTGCTTCTAATGCGGGATTATCGTCGAGTTCGGCATTGACACTTTCCTCTAATTCTGTCAGTGGCATCTCCAACAACTTTACTTGCAGCATCTGCTGTTGTGAGAGCCGCTGTACCTGTTGTTGTTTCTGTGTCTGAATTTGTACTTGTTCCTGTGCCATTGTTTACCTGAATTGTGCTACAAAAGTACTAAAAAAACAAGTATAATCAAGTGAAATATTCCTTTAATTGTGCTGCAAGGGCAGAAAGTTTCTCAGGGTTATCATTTCCATAGCGGTTCCACACCTCTTGACAAGGCATTAATAAGGGTGATATCATGAGGTCATCACGATTCAGATAGGGGTCGCAGAATTGGAACACATCCATTACCTCCACAACCATTTGTGGCTTTATCTTCATTAGTTTAGCAAGGTCTATCACCTCAGGTGTCTCCGCTGCCATTGTAATAGGGGTAAGACGGAAATAGAGGTCGAGAATCATGATGAGCATAAAGGGCTTTAGCTCCGTAACACCCTCCACAGGAAGAAAGTCATGCTCAAATGTTTCGCGCACCTTTACGCCGTCGTAGAACTTCTTAGGTTGCCCAAACCCTTTCATCGACCGCAGTTTCTTTACGTCTTTGTTTAGCTTCCGTGTGTTCTCTCCGTAGGTCTCCCAAATCAGTTTAATGATAGGCGTGTCACGGTGGCGCAGCTTAAAAAGCTGTTCATAGAGGTTCTTTGGTGGTATGTGTAGCTCCAAACTGAGGTCTACCAATGCACGTGAATACATCGGTTTCATTCCCTCTGGCTTTTTTAGGTAAAGCTGTAGGAGTAGCAGCCAATAGTCATCAGACCATAAAGGATGTGTTGCCATAATCGTAAATTCCCATCCCCTACCCTCTCTTTCTTCAAAGATTAAAAGTGAAAAACTTAGGTGTAGGAGTGTATCTGTTTGTCTTTCGCAAAGATACTCCTTTTTATTATAATGGCAAAAGAAAGTGACAGAAAGTTAACGAGTTAAAGGGTTTACGAGTTGACAAGTTGTTTGTGGCATATAAATAGGCTCAAGTGTATTTGTTTATACGCATAAATACGTTCTTAATAGGGCATAAAACAAGAATGTTAAGCTACTGTTTTATTTACAAATTTCCCTCTTAGATGAATCATTAAACTACAGTTTCTAAATTATTTTCATGAAGAAAAATATTTTTCTTCACGTAAAAAAATATTTCTTTTCACGTAAATAAATATTTTCTTCATGAAAATAATTTGCTTTTGATAAGTACCTTGACTCTCAAAAGAGGGTCTATCTAATGATTTCCTATACTAAAATGGGTGATTAAAAACCATTCTTTGGACTTAAATAAACGTTGTTCTCCAAGCCAAATAACGCATATTATGCAGTCCTGACTCTCTGTTTTTACTTCTTTCCCCCACCCACTAAGTCATCATTCTGGATGCTTCGTTCTGCCTTCTTGACACTTGCTCTCAGCTTACCAAAGTTCCATGAAAGACGGATTCCAAAGCGTTTAGGTTTCATAACAGCACGTTCATAACCAGTATAATCACCTTGAACAATACGATAAGTACTTGATCTTTCTTTGATGAAAGGCGATTCTGCTGATAAAGATACTGTCAACTTGTCTTTAAGGAAGCGACGAGTCAATGTAAAATCATAATAGAACCAGTGCCCTTCAATGGCATACGGGTTGTAAACTCTGTTGCCATATTCACCTCCAAGACTGGTTGACAACGTTAATTTCCATGGTATTTTCTGATCCCAATTAAAGTAGATACCACCACCGCATCCGCTGTTCTTGAGATAAGGTGTGGGTAAGGTGATTCGGGCATAACGCATGGAAGCATTGAGTGTAAACGATGTTCCGGTGAAAGGAGTCCATTCTGTGTAGGATGAAATACCAAAGACCTTGCTTTTCAGTATGTTCTGATACGTATAGACATTTTTGTGGTTCTGCTCATACATGATGTGAGCGATACCATTGTTGGTAAATGAATAATAGGGATTAAGTTGCAATGTGAATTTTGGTGCAACCAGCATATATGCAAGTTGTAGCTTTTGGTTACGGCTGCTTCCTAAGTTTGCATTACCAAAGGATTCTGTTGTTGGCGTGCTGATAACGGCTGGATTGAGATAGTTGATGCCGGGTCTGTTGATGCTGGTGTTATAGCTTAATTTCAGCGTTTGTCCATCACGGATTTTGTATTGTAGGCTTGCTGATGGTACGCAGTCATTGAGATCAGTGTGGAAATCAGCATTACTACCATCGGGATAGGATGCTTTCATGCGAGTAAATTCATATCTTAAACCTGCACGGGCAGCCCATTTGCCAGCGGTGAGGATATATGACAGGTATGCAGCTGCTACTTGTGCGTTATGCTTGAACTTGCTTTCCATGTCAGGTGTAGTCCCTTGATAGTCCATTAATGACGTACTGTTGTTGTAGCGAAGAATATATTTTGTTCCGCTTTCTAACTTATGGTGTTTTCCAAAGGGTCGTACATAGTCGATTTGGAAGGTATGTTCCGTGAAGCGTTCACGGGTGTTCCGGTCGTAACTTGTATAGCTGACAGGGAAGTTTACCATATTGCTATATGCCTGACGGAATGTAGTGTGATGTCGTGTAGCAGCTAACATGTAAGAGAGTGTGAGCACTTCTCCATCTAAATGGGTCTTGTGTTGATAGTCAAAACGTCCTCCAAGATTAACATATGAGTAGCCCGGTGTGGTCATATCATTATTGAATTTGTAAATCAGTTGGTTATTCTTGTCCCACCGTTCATTCGTGCTCTGTGTGTTAGCATCGGCTTTATAGCCGAAGAAATTGGTTGATGCGGTCATCAGGTTGAGTGAGTCAATCTCGTAACTGGCATTGATATTGCCGAAATGTATTGTTGCACCCGTGCTGTTTTTACCATATTCATGCGTGTGTTCGCCAGTCTTTACGTAGTTGTAGGCTTCCTCTCTATAATTTTCTGTCTGGTTCTTGTTCTGGTTTGCATAGTTATAATTGACGGATGTCGTAAGTTTTCCCACCTTTGTGGTGAGATAAGTTCCAAGTCTTACAGAGCCATGAGAGTCAATATTCGAGTTCACATTGCCTGACACTCCTTGTAGTTTAGTATTGCTCATCATGACGATGTTGAGGATAGCCGTAGTCCCTTCTGCATCATACTTGGCACCGGGATCGGTGATAACCTCAATCCTTTTGATGGTAGAAGCAGGTATTGCCTTGAGAATGTCCTTAAGGTTCTGCCCTGAAAGACTTGGGTCAGGATGTCCGTTCCTATACACCTTGAAACTTGTAGAGCCTTGAACTCTGATATTTTCCTGTCCGTCAACGGTGACAAGGGGTATTTTCTTGAGTATTTCTAAGGTTGTCTTCGTCTGTGCAGTCTTGTCATGTTGCACGTCATACGTTAGCTTGTCAATATCATTCTTGATAAGCTGACGCCTTTGTGTTACGACGACTTCCTCTAACTTCTTTGTCTTGGTGGAGTCCGTTTTGGTTGTGTTTTGGGCTGACAGTGCTGTTGCCGAGAGGCAAGCAGTGAGTAATAGTATCAATTTATTGCACATAGTCAAAGCGTTAAGTTTATAGTTATCAATATGATGCAAAGATACTTTTTTCCTTATAAACTTCAATTAATTTTGAAAGTATTTTTATATTTTTGTTCTTATATTCCGTAATTTAACCCTTTTACAGTCTTTTTCCTCTATTCATGATTCAAGTAAATTACAATGCAGATATGCGCATAATGTTTGGTTAGAGAGCAGATTGTCGAACAGAATGAATCCTCTTTTAATGTATTGATTAATAGTGGTTTGATAAGATTTTGTCTATATTTGTTTGTCAATAGAGCCTTATCAATGGTTTAATGTAGCAACAAATCCCGCTTTTCCTACCCTTAACTACTGACGTATTGAGGCTTAGCACAAGTGGTGTTAAGGCTCCGCACCAATGGTGCGAACGCTTCGCACGTGTGGTGCGGAGGAGTGAAAGTCATGCAATATGTAGTTAAGATAAGAGCAGTTTATTGTTATAAAGGACTTATTCAACCCTAAGTAAACAAAGAATATTATATTTTTTCGTTCTATAATTCCCATCGAAACGCGGTGTTTTACGGAAACTTTTTGTAATTTTGCACATTAGTTATAATAGAAATAAGAATGGAATACAACTTCATAGACATTGAGAAGAAATGGCAACAGAAGTGGGTTGAGAATAAGACCTACAAAGTTGTTGAAGACGAGAACAAGCAGAAGTTCTATGTGCTTAATATGTTCCCTTATCCATCAGGAGCCGGATTGCACGTCGGACACCCATTGGGTTATATTGCAAGTGACATCTATGCACGCTATAAGCGACTGAAGGGTTTCAACGTGTTGAACCCTATGGGATATGATGCTTACGGACTTCCTGCTGAGCAGTATGCCATTCAGACGGGTCAGCACCCACAGCTGACAACCGATACAAACATAGCTCGTTACCGTGAGCAGTTGGATAAGATAGGTTTCAGTTTCGACTGGGATCGTGAGGTGCGTACCTGTGACCCACGTTATTACCACTGGACACAGTGGGCTTTTGAGCGTATGTTCGACTCTTATTATGACTATACAGAACAGAAGGCAATGCCTATCAAGGACCTTGTTCGCCACTTTGAGGAAGAAGGAACACTGAACCTTAATATCGCACAGGGTGAAGAACTGATTTTCTCAGCACGTGACTGGTCGAGCATGGATGAGCAGGAACAGCAGGAGAAACTGATGAACTATCGTATAGCTTACCTCGGTGAGACGATGGTAAACTGGTGTCCGGGACTCGGAACGGTGCTTGCCAATGACGAGGTTGTCAATGGTGTGAGCGAGCGTGGAGGCTATCCTGTCGTACAGAAGTTGATGAAGCAGTGGTGTCTTCGTGTGTCTGCTTATTCACAGCGATTGCTTGATGGATTGGAGACTGTCAACTGGTCTGACTCTATCAAGGAGACACAGAAGAACTGGATTGGGCGTTCTGAGGGTACAGAAGTTGAATTCAAATACCAGACTCCAGTAGTAGGTGGAGGTCAGAAAGAGGGTAAGTTCACTATCTTTACAACGCGTGCTGACACGATGTTTGGTGTTAGCTTCATGGTATTGGCACCAGAGTCAGAACTCGTTGCAGAGCTTACTTCAGAGGCTCAGAAGGCTGAGGTAGAGGAGTATTTGGCGTATGTAAAGAAGCGCACGGAGCTGGAGCGCATGTCAGACCGTAAGGTGACAGGTGTCTTCTCTGGCTCATACGGTATCAATCCATTCACTGGCGAGCAGATTCCTATTTATATTTCAGAGTATGTCTTGGCTGGATATGGAACAGGAGCGATTATGGCTGTGCCTGCTCACGACAGTCGTGATTATGCCTTTGCAAAGCATTTCAACCTCCCTATCATTCCATTGATTGAGGGTGCTGACGTCTCTGAAGAGAGCTTTGATGCAAAGGAAGGAATCGTAACCAACTCTCCTGCTGCAGGAAAAGAGAGTATGGACGGTTTCTCTCTCAATGGCCTTACGGTGAAGGAGGCTATTGCCAAGACCAAGCAGTTTGTTACTGAGAAGGGTATCGGTCGTGTGAAGGTGAACTATCGTCTGCGTGATGCTATCTTCTCACGCCAGCGTTACTGGGGTGAACCATTCCCAGTCTATTACAAGCAGGGAATGCCTTATATGATTCCAGAGGAGTGTTTGCCTCTCGAATTGCCTGAAATCGATAAGTACGAACCAACAGAAAGCGGCGAACCACCATTGGGTCGTGCTAAGGTTTGGGCTTGGAATGAGGCTGAGCGCAAGGTTGTTGAGAAGTCATTGGTTGACGATAAGACTGTATTCCCATTGGAGTTGAATACGATGCCAGGCTTTGCAGGTAGCTCAGCATACTATCTTCGTTACATGGACCCACACAATGACGAGGCACTTGTGGGCAAAAAGGCAGACGAGTATTGGCAGAATGTAGACCTTTACGTCGGTGGTACCGAGCATGCAACAGGTCACTTGATTTACAGTCGTTTCTGGAATAAGTTCCTCTTCGACTGTGGTTGCAGCTGTAAAGAGGAACCATACGAGAAGTTGGTGAACCAAGGAATGATTCAAGGCCGCTCTAACTTCGTTTATCGTATCAACTCTGACGACCATTCAAAGGCACCAGTCTTTGTCAGCTTGGGTCAGAAAGACAAGTATGAAACTACTCCTATCCATGTTGATGTCAACATTGTTCATGCTGATGTACTCGATGTTGAGGCTTTCAAGGCATGGCGTCCAGAGTATAACAATGCTGAATTCATCTTCGAGGATGGTACATCATCATCAGAAGGCATCAACACCCAGCACCCAACATCCCCCACCTACAAGTGCGGTTGGGCGGTAGAGAAGATGTCTAAGTCAATGTTCAACGTTGTCAATCCAGATGTTATCGTTGAGCAATATGGTGCAGATACCCTCCGTCTTTACGAAATGTTCCTCGGTCCTGTAGAGGCAAGTAAGCCTTGGGATACGAACGGTATCGATGGTTGTTTCCGTTTCTTGAAGAAGTTCTGGAAGCTTTATCAGCAGGAACTCAACGACAATGAGCCTTCAAAGGACTCACTGAAGAGTGTTCACAAGCTCATCAAGAAGGTGACTGGCGACATTGAGCAGTTCTCTTACAACACAGCTGTTTCTGCGTTTATGATTTGCGTTAACGAACTTGGACAGCAGAAGTGCGCTAATCGTGAACTGTTGAAGAAGATGATTATTGTCATCGCTCCATTTGCACCTCACATGGCTGAAGAGTTGTGGGAGCAGTTGGGTGGCGAGACAAAGAGTGTCTTCGATGTTGAATGGCCTGAATGGGATGAGTCTTATCTCGTAGAGAATGAGGTTCAGCTGACAGTGTCTTTCAATGGTAAGGCACGTTTCCAGATGACTTTCCCTGCTGATGCAACAAAGGAAGACATCGAGAAGCGCGCATTAGAAGACGAACGAAGCCAGCACTATATCGACGATAAAACAATCCTAAAGATTATCGTTGTGCCGAAGAAGATTATCAACATCGTTTGCAAATAACTATTCAATAAACCATAGAAGAGGCTGTATGGAAACAGGGTTACAGGTTTGTTTCTCTAACAGCGGTAATCTCCAACGGAAAGGAAGTCCGTATGTTAGTATCCACTACAGTCGTGTTTTGATACAGCCTCTTCGTCTTAACCATTCTATGAGCCTATGACCATTGATCAACAACTCATCCGATCCGAAGCCAAAGATTATTTTTTCTTGACCGTTGGCTTAATTATTTACGCTGCTGCCTTCACTGTATTTCTAATGCCTTACGAGATTGTAACGGGTGGAGTGACGGGTATGTCTGCCGTAATCTACTATGCTACAGGTTTTAAGATTGAGAATACTTACATGATTATCAACATTTCGTTGTTGATAGTTGCTTTGAAGATATTGGGCTTTAAGTTCCTGATGAAGACCATCTATGCTATCTTTGCCCTTTATTTCCTATTGATTTTTGCGCAGGATCTGATGCCTAAGGATGCTGCAGGACACATGGTGAAGATGCTCGGTGAAGACCAAGCTTTTATGTCATTGATTATTGGTTGTAGCCTTACAGGTACGGGATTGGCTATCGTCTTCCTTAATAATGGAAGTACGGGTGGTACGGATATCATTGCTGCCTGTGTCAATAAGTATCACGATATCTCGTTAGGACAAGTCTTGATGGGTGTTGACATCTTGATTGTGGGTAGCTGTTTGTTCTTCCCTCAGTTTGGTGATATCATGGAACGCTTGCATAAGATGGTCTTTGGTTACTGTACGATGTTCATTGAGTGTTTTATGTTAGACCACGTGATGAATATGAGACGTGAGTCAGTACAGTTCATGATCTTCTCTTGGAAACATGAGGAAATAGCCAATGCCATTGTTGAAGAGACCGACCATGCACTGACTATCCTTGATGGACACGGCTGGTACACGGGCAATGAGATGAAAGTTATCTGCTTGTTAGCTAAGCGTAACGAGAGTAAGACTATCTTCCGCATCATTAAGATGGTTGACCCTACCGCCTTTGTGAGTCAAAGTTCGGTGATTGGTGTCTATGGTGAAGGCTTTGATCAGATAAAGATTAAAGCTAAAAAGGAGATGAAAAAGCAGGAAAAGAAGCTGGCGGAAGCTATGAATATGCCTGCGAATGAACAGAAATAAATAGGCTGTAGAGCTGTGTTCCAGCCGCTAATTAGCAGGGACGCACGGCTCGTGTGCCCACTGGCGATAAGCTTTTAAGGACATACGAACCGTGCGTTCTTGTTGTAGGAATAGTGCTTAGGGCTTTCAAACATGGCTTTTTAGCATTCTAAAAACGTTTTATAGAGATGAAAATAGTATTCGCAACAAATAATAAACATAAGCTCGAGGAAATCAAGGACATCCTTGGAAAGGACTTTGAAATCGTTTCTTTGGCTGAGATTGGTTGTCATGAGGATATCCCTGAGACTGGGGCAACACTGGAGGAGAATGCACGTCAGAAGTCTTCTTACGTCGTTGAATACTACAATCAGAACTGTTTTGCTGACGATACAGGACTTGAAGTGGAGGCACTCGGTGGTGAGCCGGGGGTGCGTTCGGCACGTTATGCGGAGGGAACTGACCACGATAGCGAGGCTAATATGCGTAAGCTCTTGGCAAACTTAGAAGGTCAAAGCAATCGCAAGGCATGTTTCCGTACCGTTATCTCCCTTATCATTGATGGTGAAGAGCATCAGTTTGAGGGTAAAGTAGAGGGTAGAATTGCTACAGAGAAGCATGGTACAGAGGGCTTCGGATACGACCCTATCTTCATTCCAGAGGGCTATGACAAGAGCTTTGCAGAGCTTGGTGAGGAGATAAAGAACCAGATTTCCCATCGTGCAAGAGCTGTGAAGAAGTTGTCGGAATACTTGGGAAGACTGAAAGGATAAAAGAGTAAAAAGGTTAAAGGGGCTTTTTAATAGAGAAAGAGGTAATAAAGTAAAAGCGTTAAAGCCCTCTTTTCAACTTTAATAAATACTCTTTTCCGAATTATTTTCATGAAAATAAATATTTCTTTTCATGAAGAAAAATATTTCTTTTCACGAAAAAAAGAATTTCTTTTCATGAAAATAATTTGAAGAAAGTAGCCCCCCAATACTGCCAGTACGCTGATATAATGACTGAAAAGGGCTGTGTTAACCAGCTTGATAAGCATAAGTTTAAAGCAAAGTAGCTTACTTGTTGCCTGTTTGACATAAAGAATATAACTATTTAATATCTGCTATGTTGTCTATTCTTCTTCCTGTTTATAACTGCAGTTGTGTAGCTTTGGTGACAGAGTTACAGCGGCAGTGCGTGGAATGTAAGGCAGACTTTGAAATCATAGTGGCTGATGATGGCTCGTTATCGGGTGCTATTGGTATGAATACAGCTTGTCAGCATCTTATAGATGAGAACAAGGTAATTGAGCATTTGAAGGGTGTTCGTTATATTGTCAGAGAGAAGAACGTCGGGCGTTCGGCTATTCGCAACTTCCTTGTGTCGCAGTCGAAGGGGGAAAAGATACTCTTTATTGATGGCGATTTGTCCTTGGATAATCCTTCTTTTATTCACAACTATCTGCAAACAGAAGCAGATGTAGTGGTGGGAGGAATCGCCATTGGGGGTAATCCAGACCGTTGGAAAGGTAATCTCAGATACCGTTATGAACGACAAAGTGAGGTTATCAACACTGTTGAGAGCCGTCAAAGTCAGCCTTATCAGCACTTAGCAACGAATCTACTTGTGCGCCGTTCTGTTTTAGGAGAGCAGCCCTACGATGAGAACATTAGCCATTATGGTTATGAAGATGTACTCTTGGGTAAGCGTTTCCAGCAGCAACAAGTTGTTGTAAAGCATATAGATAACCCCGTACTTTTCTGTGATTTTGAGGACAACTCCAGTTACCTTGCCAAGACAGAAGAAGCTTTGCGCACTCTATTTGCCTTCAGAAAGGAGCTGAAAGGCTACTCTCGTTTGCTTGATAAAGCTGAACAGATTGAGCGTTTACACCTCTCTCCCCTCTTTGTAATCGCCTATAAGCTACTATCTTCTCCTATAAAGAATTGCCTCTTAGGCAATAAACCGATAGTTTTTTGGTTTAATGTGTATAAACTGTTGTATTATTTACATTACACAAAGAACGCTATATGACAATTAAAAGATATTTCCTATCGTTGATTCTATTGCTTTCTGTTGTTGCCTCTACCCTTGCTGGTGGTGTTGGAACATGGAAGAATTATCTTGCTTACAGTGATGTACAATGGGTTGAAGAAGGAGGTAACAAGTTGTATGTACTTGCTTCCAATAGCCTTTATACCTATAACAAGAACGATCAAAGTATAAAGACCTACGATAAAGTCAATGGTTTGAGCGATTCGGATATCCGTTTCATTGCTTGGAATAAGACAGTTCGTCGGTTGGTTATCCTCTATTCGAATAATAATATCGACCTGCTGGACGATAGAGGTAATGTAACAAATGTGCCAGATTACTATTTAAAGACAACAATGGCAGACAAAACCGTCAATGGTATTGATATGTCTGGCGTCTATTGTTATCTCTCTACAGTTTTTGGACTTGTAAAACTCAATGTTGCTAAAGCAGAGATAAGCGATAGTTATAACCTCTCTTTCCCTGTTAATTATAGCTATATTGAGGGCGGTTATATCTATGCTGCCAGCCAAAGTAACGGACTATATCGTGCTGCGTTGTCTGCTAATCTCCTCGATAGAAACAATTGGACGAGCGTTGGAACTTATGTAGAGCGTCCAAGAACAGCCGATGCAGCTCTATTGGCACAGGCTAAAACGCTTAATCCTGGCGGTCCAAAACGCAACACCTTTGTGTGGACTACCTTCCTTAATAACCGTCTTTATGGTACCGGAGGGAACTTTAACCCTACTGCTAATAACTGGGAAAATCCAGGCATTGTACAGGTGTTAGAGGGTGATGATTGGGACTTCTTTGAAGACAATCTTTCTACTCGTACGGGTTATCCTTATATAGGAACAAAGGCGGTAGCAATAGATCCTCGCAATAGCAATCATGTGTATGTAGGAGCACGAACAGGTCTCTATGAGTTTATGTCTGGTAAGATGGTAGCCTCCTATAACAAGGATAATAGTATCCTTCAAGGAGCCATAGACAGAGGCAGAGAATTAGGTAATGATTATGTACTTGTCTATGGATTGGCATACGATAGAGAGGGTAACCTATGGGTACTCAATAACCAAACGAAGAAAGAAAACCTTATTCGTGTGTCGAAAGATGGGCAGATGACATCCTTTAGTAAGCCTGAACTGATGAAAGATGGTGTAGGACTCTCAGGCTTGTCACAGATGCGTTTGGACAGTCGTGACCTCCTTTGGTTTTGTAATGACCACTGGATTCAGCCGGGATTGTTCTCTTATGACCCTAAGAACGATAAACTTAACGCCTATACTCGCTTTGTGAATGAGGATGGTTCTAATGTAGATATTACCGCTGTTCACTGCTGGGCAGAGGACTTAGACCATAATATTTGGGTGGGAACAACGGCTGGTCCGATGCTTCTTCAGCGAACTCAAATGAACGAACAGGAGAACTATCGTTTTGTACAAGTTAAGGTTCCGCGTAACGATGGAACCAATCTTGCAGACTATCTTCTCGCTGGTCTTGATATTACTGCTATGGCAGTTGATGGCGGAGGGCGCAAGTGGTTTGGTACAAAGGGCAATGGTGTCTACCTAATTAGTGCGGATAATATGAAACAGTTGCAGCACTTTGTCACCACTAACAGTCACCTATTGTCGAACAACATTCAGTCTATCTCTATCAATCATGCCACTGGTGAGGTGTTCTTTGCTACTGACAAAGGACTCTGTTCATATATGAGTGATGCCACAAAGGCAGTAGATTCGCCTAATGATGAGACCACATACGCTTATCCAAATCCTGTAAAACCGGGTTATACAGGACCTATTACGATTGTTGGTTTATCGCTGAATGTCAATGTGAAGATTGTAACAACAAATGGAGTTCTTGTCGCTGAAGGTACCAGCAATGGTGGTACTTTCGTTTGGAATGGCAAGGATAAGAACGGAAAACGTGTTGCATCAGGCGTTTATATGGTACAGACTGCCGATGAAAACGGTGATAATGGCACGGTTTGTAAGGTTGCTGTAGTTAATTAATTGAGACTATGAAGACAGAGGTATGGCGTAATCCAATCTTTTGGATACTACTAACAGCTCCGTTGGCACTGCTGTTACTGTGTCAACTTCAGCCTACCTTTGATGATTGGACCTACTATACCGTACCACAGACAGAGCCTCTTACGCTTCAAAATCTGCTTCCAGACGGCAATTACTGGCGCCCTTTTGATGTACTCTTCGGTCATCTTCTCGGAATTAATTACCGACTTTTTCCCTTCTTAAACCATCTTTTTATCCTATTAGGACATATCCTGAATACATTGTTGGTCTATAAGATTCTGCAATGGTTCAGGGTAAGTACGTTGTCACGTAACCTATCTGTCGTTTTCTTTTATTTGTCGTCAGGCACTTTGGGAACGGTCTTGAATATTGATTCCCTGAACCAAATCTATTCGCTTTTATGGGGACTTCTTGCCCTATATAGCTACATTAGCCTGTCTGGATATCGAAAGTTTATACTGTGGTTGTTATGCTCTTTGCTATCAGTCTTTGCCAAAGAGTCAGGCTACATTTGGTTTGTTTGCCCGCCATTTATAGTATGGAGTATAGGAAAAGAACGTTTTAACCATGTTTTAAAGCACCTTCTTTGTGGATGTTCGTTGTTTGTTCTCTATCTTGTTTTCCGTATTCTACTGACAGACAGCTTCCATCTTGAGCATAACGTCTATATGGATTTCACCCTAACACGACTGCTACGCAATCTCGCTTTATTATTGGGAATGACCTTCTACCCTATCGATTACGCCAGTCTTATCCATCCACAGCACCGCCACCTTGCTGTTGTTGTTATCACAGGGCTTCTTCCCCTACCCTTTCTTTGGCTTCTACTGCGTTCCTATAGGTTGCAGAAACCGTTTTTGATATTGCTTTTATCCTTTTTTGTTGGGGCTTTTGTCAATCTTATGACAGTCTTCACATTGATGCATTGTTATGCAGTTTTGCCCTTTGTGACACTGATGATTGCCCTACTTTGTGAACGTATAAAGAATAAACGAGTACTGATAGCTTCGGCATTGCTTTATCTTTTGACGGCTACCTTCACCCTACTCCATCACGCTTACGCTTCTTTTCTATCGGGGAAAGTGGGCGAACAGATGGCAAAGAATATCGTCAGTCAATGCGACCGACCTGTTAATAAAGTAATGTTGATACACTTAGATAAAGGCGAAACGAAGTATTCTTCTTTCTGGGTGATCCCTTTTGAGGCTTTCGGATGGGGTTATTCCGTTCTACAACAGACAGGCTATCAATGGCCTAAGACCATTCTTAACGAAGAAATAACAGATAGCAATCAGTTGAAATCCTTGCTTCCAAAGGCAGAGAAAGCCGGCTGTGATGGTGTATGGTATGCTGACGGCGAACAAGTAAAACGTATAAAATGAAGCAAAAGATAGCTGAAATATCCTTTCTCCATGTGTTTGCTATCCTTTTGGTAGTCATAGGACACTCCTTCTTTCAGATGGAGAGTCCGATTGTTGATTGGATTTATCAGTTCCACGTACCCCTTTTCTTCTTCGTATCCGGCTATCTTTTTAATGTATCAGTAAAGGGAAAACAGATACAACCTCATATCTTCCTACGTCATAAAGCAGTGCGGCTATTACTCCCCTACTTTGCTTTGAGTACGCTGCTCTTTGTTCCAAAGGTTCTATTATCGCAGTTTATGGTACGTCCGATACATACTAATTGGGGTGAGTATGTGTCGATGCTTATCTATCCTTACCGTAATGTAAATGGCTCCTATTGGTTTCTGCCCACCTTGTTCTTGCTTTTCGTATTTGCAGTGATAGTCCTTTTTCTTTCACAGCGAGTACAACGTAGAATGTCCTTTACTATTTCCAGCCTTTTACTCTTCCTACTTGCTTTGTCAAATATTCTCCTTCCTTTTTCCCATGATACGCTTTTCAATATCATTGGTGCAATCCATTACGCCTTTTACTTTGCCTTAGGTTATTTCGTGTTCAACTTTCGTTTGATGCGCTTTCTCGATAAGGAGAAAACAATTCTTTTAGTTTTTCTATTTACGTTATCTATATCTTTTATCGGTCTATACGTAAATAAAAGTCCTCTGATGAGTTTATTCTTTGCTGTGGATGGTATTCTTATGTCAGTTGCTTTGGCGCGCTTATACGTAATTTATGGGCTTCATTTTTTCCATCACCTCTCCCCTGCTTCTTATACTATCTATCTTTATCATGGAATCTTTCAGGCATTAAGTATTCAAATACTGATGCGCTTTACCCATTTCAGTACTGTTTTTTATATGTTTCTCGCAATTCTAACAGGTGTTTATGGTCCTTTCTTCATCTATAAGCTGCTTTACAGCTATCGTAACAGCCGATTGAGACGATGCTTGGCAATGATTTCTGGGTTTAAAATCTCATAGCAGAAAGCTGCCGATGTTGTCTTATATTGGAAATGACAAATCTTGATATGGGATACTCTCCTACCCTTTATCCTCCCCTATGTATCTGTTTTGAGAACTGGGTGTACAATCGGCGGAACCTGCGATTAAGTAGGAATAGAAAAAGTTTCTGTTTGGTTGTGAAGGTAATACCTTCTTTTTTCATATCTGCTTGAAGTCCAGTATAAAACGGATGTTGAACCCATTTCTTACGAGGCTCACACAAAGAAACTGCCAAGAGATTGGCTATTCGGTCCGTAATGGTATCTGTAAGAAACTCTTCTTGTAGTTCGATTGGTATAGCTTTCATACGTAAGCTGTTGAGTAGATGGCAATAAGCAGCTGTCCAATGGTAGTTATGGCTCGTATGTTCAGTCCCTTTACGGTAGAGGTTTTCCTTAATGATAGCAACAGGTCGTTCTGTATGGAAAATCATCCGCAGCCAATAAATATAGTCTTCGCCCATCTCTAACTCCTTGGGTAGGTCGAAAACAGACGGGGTGAGTAATTCCTTTCTGAACAGACTGCCCCAAGGAACGCCAATCGTACCTTCTGCGAGCACCGTAAGATGTTGGAAAGTATGAATATCTATAGTCTCGCTTTCTTGAATAGGGAGAGACTGTCCGTTACCAAAGATAATATCTGTTTCGTTGTCAATACGTTCTGAAAAACGTGAAAGTGCATAAGGTTCCAGTTCGTCATCAGCGTCAACGAAAGTTATCCACTCGCCTTTTGCTATCTTTACACCCTCGTATCTGGCGGCTGTCCGACCTTTGTTCTGTTGGTGAATGATGGTAACGTTAGCGTGACTGGTGTATTCATCGCAGATAACGCCACTTTTGTCAGGGCTACCATCGTCCACTAAAATCAACTCAAACTCTGGATAAGATTGTTTTAAAACACTTTGTACACATGCACGAAGTGTGTCTTCTGCGTTATAAACTGGTATGATTACAGAAATCAAATGAAGAGTCTTTTCTTTATCCATAGTTCATGTAATTTCCTACAAAGATAGTTCTTTTTGCATAAAAAACATTGTTTTCATGTATTTTTTTCCTTTCATCTTCTATCTCTACAAGTCCTTTTCTTTTGTCTATTTCCCATCCTTTTGAATTGTGTTTATCTTCTGTTTTATTAGGTATAAGCCTTTGATAACATTTATAACCACCATTTCCGAAGGTTCTCAATCTTACTTTCGAGTATGAAAAGAATGTTTTGTAGAATCATATGATAGTATCTTTACAACCCTTTTTTGTCAACAAGTAAGACCCTTTTCAATCATCTTTTGTATTCCACTCATATCTCCGCACCATTGGTGTTAAGCCTCCGCACATATTGTGCGAAGCCTCCACACGATTGGTGCTAAGCCTCCGCACGATGTGTAGTTATCAATAACAGATGAACAAAAGAGGGTAAATGAGGTTTATAGTTATCATTATCTTAGGACAAAATAAGGTACGAATGAAGAGTATATAGGGAGGTTTGTTATATCGGACAATAATAAATTGAGGTAACGAAAACGCCCTCGTCAATCCTAATCCTTAATATGGTAGGGGATAGACGAGAGCGTTTATCGTATTGATAGTCTTTTCTAAGGCTATGCGCCTTGCGTTTTACTTCTTTTCGTTTCTACTTACCAAGGTTGAGGAAGTCGGTAGGTAGTGGAATGTCAAGACTGCGAGCGCGTTCGGCATTACGTCTCTTTATCTTGCGTTGTGCATCAGCTTTTTGCTTTGTTATGGCTGCTGGCTTCTGCTTGTAGAGTGGGAGTTGACGTGGATTCCATGTTCCCTGCACATCACGTTTTGCCTTACACTCGATAGCCTTCGGGTAATAATACACGGCTTCGGGCTGTCGTTGGGTTGCATAATCACCCGTATCCCACTTCCCATTGTCGTTCTCGTCAACGATAAGTCGGAGGTAGTAGTTGCCTGGCTTTACGTAGTGGAAGGTTGCTTGGTTGTTCTTTGCGTACACTTCTTTCACTGGTTTGTCGCTTTCATTGAGTAATTGCAGCAGACAGTTCTTGCCAGTCATATTCTGTAAAGTCATCGTCAGCGTACTATATTCGTCCATTGATGGGATGCGGATACCCTGCTTATACTTTGCAGAAACCTTACCATAGATGTCTGTAAAGGCTGCAGAATCGACCTCAAGACTGTATTCATGTCCCGGATCCCACGTACTCACCAGCTTCAAAGAACGAGGTTTCCCGGTTCAGCACCAAACGTATACTTCGCTCGATACCATAGTGAGTCTATCTTTTCATAGAGATGTATCTTGGAGGTATCTGTCTTAGCAATTGGGGTAGGGAGTTCGAATATTGGGTTTTGGTCAGGATCCATTTGCGAAGAAACATTGTATCTGACTTCCAAAGGAGTGACAGGCATCTCCGTTTCGAAGTCTTTTCCACGTTCTTTAGCCTTCTCCTGCTTCTTTTTCCATTTGTCGTATTCCTCTTGCTGTTGCTTTAAACGCTTTGCGTATGGTACCTTTGAGAGTATTTCCAGCGTATCTGTTTTAGGGACGAGATTACCCATACTGTCCGTCATGTTATAAATCATCTGCATACGCAGTGTGTCTTGGTTGATGAGGGCAGTATCACGAAGCCAATAAATGATAGTGTCTTGATTCAGACTTGGCTCTGTTATGAACGCATCTTTAGCGTTGAAATTGAGTCCTTTTATCTGTGGAAGGTCGGCATCACCATAGCTAAAGAAGAGCGTAAAGTGATTAGGATTCTTGCGTTCAGACTTTAGGAAGAAACGGTCTGTCTGCGTAGCTGTAAAGGAATTCAGTACCACATCATCTGGGAGGAAGTGGGTGTAAGGCACCTGTTTGATATCCTTGATATGCAAGGAGTCAATCCATAGCGTGTCTTGTCGTATGTCTGGCTTCCATGACGGCATGATGATTTCGGGCGTGAAAGCCAACTTCTCGCTCTTCTGATTGTACATATAGTTACCGTCCATGTCCTGTAGTGCATAGATACGATAGTCACCCTTGGCAACACCTCGTATGCTGAAATGACCACGACTGTCGGTGCGTGAGACACGAAGCATAGGTTGTTTCTGGAAAGCTGTATCGTTCTGATTGCTGTAAAGACCCACGAGAATACCCTTTACTGGCTCTAAATTCTCAGCTTCTAATACATAACCAGCTACTTCAAGTGTATCAATATGGTCGCCAGTAGAGAAACTGTAGGTGTAGTTTCCTAATGGGTTACCTTCGTTGTTGTCAGTGATAGCATCAGAGAAGTCAATTGTATAGGTCGTATTTGGTTGCAACTTGTCTTGCAAAGTCACTGTAATGCGCTTACCTGTGGCTTTGATTTCAGGGGCTTCAATCTGTGGGGGAGAGACGACAACCTTCTCTGATGCGTTCTCTAACTTTATGAATTCGCTGAAATAGATATTAACCTTCTTGCTGTTTACATCTGTTGCTCGCTCAGAAGGAGAGGCTGCTAACACTTTTGGGGGAGTCTCATCATACCATCCACCATCTGGTTGTCCCATCTTTGCACAGGACACAAGGAGGAAAAGCAATAGGGAAGAAAGATAAAACGGTAAGGCATTTGATTGGTAAAACGCCGAAAGGCAATAGCTAACCTTAGCTAAAAAGTCATCCTTTCCTCCCATTACTCCTTGGCAATATCTTTGTCTTATCTTCTTCATATCGCTGTTTTACTTTTTTACTCTTTTACTTTTTGATCCTTTAGAAGTGTTTTGTTCTTTTCCCGTCTTCCGTTTTTACTGGTTCATACTCAGCAATTCTTCAAGGTTGTTACGGCTGTTTGAAAGGCGTGGAATCTTGTGTTGACCACCGAGTTTTCCCTTAATCTTAAGCCAGTCGTTGAAAAGATTCTTGCGTGCAACGATGATTTCGAGGGGCTGAAGGGTAATGTCATGGAAGCGTTTTGCCTCATAGTCAGAGTTGACTTCTTGCAGTTTGTCATCGAAGACTTTAGCAAACTCCTCAAGTGAAGATGGTTCCTTTGCAAACTCAATGAGCCACTGATGACGACACTTAGCCTTTGCATCCATATACATTGGGGCTGCGGTGTAGTCAGATATCTGTGCACCAGTAGCCTTGCAGGCAGCATCAAGTCCCTTTTCGGCATTGTCCATAATTAGCTCCTCACCAAAGGCATTGATGAAGTATTTGGTTCTACCCGTGATAACAAACTTATAAGGATTGGTCGAAGTGAATTGTACTGTGTCGCCAATCTCATATCTCCAAAGTCCGCAAGCAGTACTGATAAGCATCGCATAGTTGCGACCGATCTCTACGCCTGACAATGGAACGATGTTTGGATGTTCGCTCTCAAATTCGTCCATAGGTAGGAATTCGTAGAAGACTCCATAGTCGAGCATGAGTGACATACTGCTGTCTGTCGGGTCGTCTTGTATTCCAAAGAAGCCCTCAGAAGCGTTGTAAGTCTCCATATAATTCATTCCCTGCTTGGTGATGAGCTGTTCATACTGCTCGCGATAAGGCGTAAAGGGAATACCACCGTGGAAGAATACCTCCAGATTAGGCCATACCTCCTCCAAATGTTTCTTACCACTTAGTTCCATTACACGCACCAATACAGAGAGCATCCATGATGGAACACCCGATATATTAGTGATATTCTGGTTCAGTGTTTCGTGTGCAATTCGATCGCGTTTTACCTCAAAGTCGCTCAGAAGAGCAGTCTCTTTCTTAGGTACACGGCACAAGTTTACGAGTGGATTGATATTCTCGATGAGGATGGCACTAAGGTCACCAACAAGCGAGTTATACAAATTATAATTCGGAGAATGGCTACCACCTAAGATGAGGCCTTTGCCATTGAAGAGGCGACTTTCAGGATGATTGCTAAGGTAGTAGGCGATAACGTCCTTTCCACCTTGATAATGAATTGTCTGCAATCCCTCGTGAGAAATAGGAATAAACTTACTCTTATCGTTGGTTGTACCTGATGATTTAGCATACCATCTTACCTGTCCCGGCCACAGAATATTACGTTCTCCGTGACGCATACGATCGATGTCGCTCTTTAGTTCTTCGTAGGTATTGACAGGTATGTTCTGTACAAAATCCTCATATGACTTAATCGTTGAGAATAGGTGTTTACGACCATATTCGGTGTCTTTTGCCCGCTCAACGAGGTATTGCATGACTTCCCGCTGGATAGTCTCTCCATCCGTGACGTAGCGCTCAAGCTCCCTGCGGCGCGGCTGGAAGTACAATTTGTTTACTATCTTAGTAAGACTCATTCAAATTTCTCTGGTTGATTAAATTGCAAAATTACGCCAAAAAAGCTAAATGAATAACCTTTTTCTATATTTTAACACTGCTTCTAAGCCGTTGAAAAGCCTGATATCAGTATTCTCTACATGATAAATGAGGGTGTTTTATGTCCCTCTCTCAATATCTATTTTCAACTCTTTTCTAAATTATTTTCATGAAAATAAATATTTCTTGTCGTGAAAATAAATATTTCTTTTCATGAAAATAATTCTTTTTCTTCATGAAAATATTTCGGTGAGAAGGGTAGGGTAGTTGTTTACTCATACTTTTTACTAACTTTGCAGCTCATTTCTTCGATTTCTATTTGCCGTTATTAGCCTCTTTATTTATGCTTTATAAAGTTGGAATCTACCCCCGTTTTCATACTCTTTATTTAATTATAGTCTATTTAATATTAAATTATAGTCTATAAATTAATTACCAGTAGATTTTCTATCTATCCTTATCCCTCTTTTATTTGCACTCCCCTCCCTTCGGAGGGGTAGGGGGAGGCTTCTTCTTTTTTAATGTGCTTCCAACCAGTTCTTACCCCATCCAGCATCAGCTGTCAAAGGAACATTCAGCGGATAGGCATTCTGCATCTCCTCAATAACAATGCGTTCCACCTGTTCGCGCTCCTCTGGATAGACAGAGAAGTTAAGTTCGTCATGCACTTGAAGAATCATCTTAGAGCGGATACCTTCTTTCTTGAAGCGTTCCCAGATACGAACCATTGCCACCTTGATAATATCAGCCTCTGTTCCTTGTATCGGAGCATTGATAGCATTACGCTCAGCAAAACCGCGCACAGTGGCGTTACGGCTGTTGATATCAGCGAGATAGCGGCGGCGATGGAAGAGTGTTTCTGCGTAACCCTTGGCTCTTGCCTCCTCTTTCGCTTGTTCCATGTAGGCTTGTACCTTAGGGAAGGTACGGAAATAGCCTTCTATCAGCTCTTTTGCCTCACTATTTGGAATGTCCATGCGCTGGGCAAGTCCGTAGGTAGTAATACCATATATAATACCGAAATTGGCTTGTTTAGCCTTCTTTCGCTGCGCATCAGTCACCTTATCTATATCCTCATGCCATATCTTTGCAGCTGTTGCACGGTGGATATCATGACCTTCACGGAACGCCTCCATCATGTTCTCATCTTCAGAGAGGTGTGCCATAATACGTAACTCTATCTGACTATAATCTGCAGAGAAGAACAAGCAGCCCTCTTCTGGTATGAAGCACTTACGTATCTCCTTGCCATCATCCGTACGCACAGGGATATTCTGCAGGTTAGGGTCACTCGAAGAGAGTCGACCAGTGGCTGTCAGTGCCTGATTAAACGATGTGTGGATATGTCCTGTACGTGGATTAATCAGCTTTGGAAGAGCATCGATATAGGTACTGAGAAGCTTTTTCATACCTCTGTAATTGAGTATGTTACGTACGATAGGATTCTTGCTTTCAAGGCTTTGCAATACCTCCTCGCTCGTAACATATTGTCCTGTCTTCGTCTTCTTAGGCTTATCAAGAATCTGCATTTTGCCAAAGAGGATATCACCCACTTGTTTTGGACTTGATATATTGAATTCTTCTCCTGCCTCTTTGTATATTTCCTGTTCGTATTGTTTCATACGCTCAGTGAATATCTTTGACGTATCTTGCAGTGCTTCAGTGTCTAAGCACACACCATTTAGCTCCATATCAGCTAATACACGCACCAAAGGCATCTCAATATTCCAGAAGAGTTCTTCCACTCCAAGCTCCTTCAAACGTGGCTCAAGTACGTTTTTCAGACGTAAGGTGATGTCAGCATCCTCGGCAGCATACTCATAGATATCAGTAGGGGAGAGGTCGCGCATATTCTTCTGCTTCTTTCCCTTAGGACCAAGCAGTTCTTCAATGTGGATTGTTTGATAGCCGAGTAAGGTTTCAGCCATGTAGTCCATATTATGATGTAACTCTGGCTGAATGAGGTAGTGAGCAATCATTGTGTCGAACATCTTACCTTGTAGCGTTACGCCATATCTGCTCAACACTTCGTAATCATATTTTATGTTCTGCCCAATTTTCATTATTTTGTCGCTTTCGTACAATGGTTTGAAAATTTGGACATATTTGATCGCCTCCTCATTGTTGGCAGGGATGGGAACATAAAAAGCCTTGTTTTCTTCGACAGAGAAGCTCAAACCAACCAATTCAGCACTAATTGCATCCGTGGAAGTGGTTTCTGTATCTATACTTACGTACTCTTTTGTAATAAAAAAGTCATAAAGTTTGTGTAATTCCTCCTCATTCTCAACGAGTTTGTATTCATGTTGGGTCGTTTTTATGCTCTCAAATTTCGCATTTTTCGGCTCATCTGACTCGTTGGTCGCGTTTTCTGCAAATAAATCAAGCTGATTATTGTCTGTTTTTGGTTTTACTTCACTTTTGTTAAGAAACTTGTTAATAAGTGTCTTAAACTCTAATTCTTCAAATATCGCACGCAATTTGGTTTCGTCAGGTTCCTCAATTTTGAGTTCATCTAATTCAAGATTCATTGGAACATCTGTTCGAATCGTTGCGAGGAACTTTGACATTTTAATATCTTCAACGGCATTCTCAACTTTCTCTCGTAGTTTACCTTTTATCTCTTCAGTGTGTTGAAGCATGTTATCAATGGAGCCAAACTGATTGATTAGTTTGGCAGCCGTCTTCTCACCAACACCGGGACAACCGGGAAAGTTATCTGCTGAGTCGCCCATCAATGCCAAAAGATCGATGACTTGGGCTGGGGTAGGGATACCATATTTTGCTTCTACTTCCTTTTCTCCTAATGTTTCGTAGCCGCCTCCAAAGCGAGGACGATACATAAAGACGTTTGGACCAATCAGCTGACCATAGTCTTTGTCAGGTGTAAGCATAAAAGTATCGATTCCATCGGCACCAAAGCGCGTTGCTACTGTACCGATAATATCGTCTGCTTCGAAGCCATCTACCTGCAAAATTGGAATGCGCATAGCCTCAAGTACTTGCTTGATAAGCGGCACAGAAAGCTTGATATCTTCTGGTGTTTCCTCGCGTTGTGCCTTATATTCAGGGAATACGTCATGACGAAAAGTCTTTCCATGATCGAAAGCAACGCCAATATGTGTAGGCTTCTCCTTTGTAAGCACCTCGTTCAGTGTGTTGCAAAAGCCCATAACAGCAGACGTATTGAGTCCTTTAGAGTTGATTCGTGGACTTTTGATGAATGCGTAGTATGAACGATAGATGAGCGCATAAGCGTCAATAAGGAAGAGTTTTGCCATATCTAATTATTCTATTTTTAGCTGTAAAATTACTAATTTTCTTCCATAATCTCCGATAAAATGAGTAAATTTGTATCAAATTTATAGTCAATAATGGATACTCTTTCACTCATAAAACAACCGATTGAGACAGAATTAGTCGATTTCATCGACCTTTTTAATCATGCTCTTGACCACGAAGACGGCTTGTTGCGTACGGTTTTGAATCATATCAAGCAGCGAGCTGGAAAGCGTATGCGCCCTATTCTTATCCTCTTGATGGCTAAGAACTTCGGTAAAGTCTCTCAGGCAACACAACATGCCGCTGTCGGACTGGAGCTTTTACATACTGCTTCACTTGTTCACGATGATGTCGTTGACGAGGCGGATGCACGAAGAGGACAGGCGAGTGTGAATGCTGACTATGATAATAAGGTAGCGGTTTTGGTGGGTGATTACGTGCTTTCAACTGCTTTGCTTCATGTTAGTTACACTCATTCTGAGGTTATTGTACGCTGTTTGGCAGAATTAGGTCGTACTTTGAGTGATGGTGAGATTCTCCAGTTATCAAATATCCAAAGTAAGGAAATTAACGAAGAGGTATATTATAAGATTATCGAACGTAAGACAGCTGCGCTTTTTGAATCATGTGCTGCTATTGGCGCAGAGTCGGCTAATGCAAATGAAGAGGAGGTTGAAGCAGCAAGACTCTTTGGTAAAAATCTCGGAATTGTATTCCAGATTCGTGATGATATTTTTGATTATTACGACTCTGAGGCAGAGATTGGTAAGCCGACGGGCAATGATATGGCTGAAGGAAAACTTACTTTGCCAATTATTTATGCGTTGAATTCGACGAAAAATGAAGAAATGCTTGCTCTTGCTCATAAGGTGAAGGCGCATGAGGTGACACGCGAAGAAATCGATAAATTGGTTGAATTTGCTAAGGTTAGCGGTGGTATAGAATATGCGGAACGCCGTATGTGGGACTTCCACGCTGAAGCGCAGACTTTCCTTGATAAGTATGTTAAGGATGAAAGCATCCGTTCTTCTCTCCAGACTTACCTTGATTATGTAATTAAAAGGAAGAAGTAATTACGTTAAAACATTTCTAAAAATGCCCTTTTCATCGTAAGATTGATTAATTCTTATGGTGATAATAACAGTTTCTCTTTATGATGATGGGTTATACATCTCATAAAGGGAAATTCTTTTTATGCCTTTTATTGTGTTATTGTATGCCTAAGTCGTGCATTGGTATTCGTATATATGATACGTGTTAAGGCTTAACACCAATGGTGTGGAGGCTTAGCACGTGTTGTGCGGAGGCTTAGCACTTATTTTATTATGGGTGTTTTATTCTACAATATGCTACTTGCAGATAGTTACATGTACTTATAATGATGTTATTTGACCATATGTAAATTTTGATAAAGTTGTTAAGTGAATATTTTATGTTTTATCTTATGTGTTTTACTAATTGTTCATGTGGGTAAAAGAGATTTTTACTTGTATTTGTTTAGCTCATATTTGTTTTTTTTCTTCGTGTTTGTTTTATATTAGTAAATGCTTTTTTTGATCTCTTTTAATGATTTGTTTTTATAATATAGTCTATATATAGTTGTATAATAGTCTATATTATGAGATTTGCTTATATTTATCTTCTTTTGCAAGTATGTCTTAAAGTTGAATTATTTCATGTACAGATACTATAAAGGGACATACAACATGTATGCCCCTTATTAGTTTATTCTTGTTTCATTTTATCACCATCAGCATTTTTATTTTATGCTGATGGTGATTGAAAAGTTTAGAAGAATTTGGTCTCTGTACCAATGATTTCACTTAGCAAGAGGTTGGTAAGACGGCTGGTACCCATACGGAA
The DNA here is from genome assembly GCF_018128065.1 of Prevotella melaninogenica. NCBI lineage: Bacteria > Pseudomonadati > Bacteroidota > Bacteroidia > Bacteroidales > Prevotellaceae > Prevotella > Prevotella melaninogenica. Next base: position 385,139 of record NZ_CP072360.1, read on the forward strand.
CCAGTAGTTTGTGAGCCATTTCTCGCCTAAAACCTCCTTAACAATGGTATAGTAGATTACTGCATCCATTACAGTATTGATGCCGCCAGCAGGTTTTAAACCAATCTGAATACCTGTCTTTTCATAGTATTCCTTGATAGCCTGGCACATAACATAGACAGATTCTGGAGTTGCGCTAATCTTTTCTTTACCTGTACTTGTCTTAATATAGTCAGCACCTGCGTACATAGAGAGTAGGGAAGCGGTTTTTATTGCACTTGCACTGCCAAGATCGCCCGTCTCAAGGATGACCTTCATAGGTACATCACTACATACCTGCTTTAGCTCGTTAATGGTGTCGCAAACCCCTTCATAGTCACCTGAAAGGAACTTACCCACTGGCATAACGATGTCTATATGGGTTGCTCCGTCCTTAATTGCGAGTGCTGTTTCAATTGTTTTTACCTCTAAGAAGGTCTGAGATGAAGGAAAGTTGCCCGTTACGTTTGTAATGTCAACGCCGTCAACTTCAAGGCTGTCCGCCATTAGTTTGGTGAAACAAGGATAGGCGCAGAGGGCTGCAACGTGTGGTAAATCAGGATACTCGCTGTCAAATCGGTTTACTTTCTCGACCATTTCAAGAACCTTTTCTTCGGTGTCTGTTGTGCTAAGTGTAGTTAGCTCAACGCTACCTAAGAGAAATTTCTTCACTTCAAGATTGTCGTTTTCTGATACTTTCTCTGCAATAATCTTTGTTACGGCAGCCTTAACTTCCTCATCAGTGATGTTGAGGTTGTACTGTGATAATGCTTGTTCGTACTCGCTCTTTTCAACGATTCCAACGCGTTTTTGCGCTTGAATGTCCTTTGATACTGTGTCTTTAATTGTTCCCATGATTTGTTTTAATTATATTGTTTGTTATTGTTTACATATTAAGTAAGGGTGGGGGAGAAGCACTTTTTTGTTTGAAGCACTTTTTCTTGTCCTTCTCTCAGTTTGAATCATAGCTTTATTGATTTTGAATTTAGTCTTACTTTTCTCCTCAAAAAGCCTGCGTTTTGTAATTATAGTCTATTTTGTTTGATTAAATAGGCTTATTTTAATTTCGGATTGTTTCTATGTCTATTTTTGTCACGCTTAGTTTTCTTGTCAAAACTCTTTTGTAGTTCGTCTGTAAGATTGACTCCAGTTTGGTTGGCAAGACAGAGTAGAACCCACAGGACATCAGCCATTTCTTCTCCTAAGTTGGGCTTTTCACCTTCTTTAAAGCTCTGGTCTCCATATGTGCGAGCTATCACACGAGCCAATTCGCCTACTTCTTCTGTGAGACATGCCATATTGGTTAGCTCGCTGAAGTAGCGCACTCCATATTCTTTTACCCATTGTCAACGGCTTGTTGTGCTTCTTCTATTGTCATATTTTGTATTTTACTTAATTTGTCTAATTGTGTAATATTATCGATTTCATCGTTGTTTTTATGGCATATCATATCTCCATTTGCTCATTTTCGTTCTGCACAGGAAGTGGAATTAGTAGCTTGTAGATTCTACTCCTTGTTTTTCGTGTCCATACAAATGGTGACAGGACCATTGTTTAGTAGTTCTACTTTCATGTCAGCACCAAACTCTCCTGTTTCTATTGGTTTACCCATAGCATCGCTTAAAGCATCACAGAAGTGATTGTAAAGAGGAATAGAAAGCTCGTGTGGAGCTGCATGAATCCAACTTGGACGGTTTCCTTTCTTGTAGCTTGCCATAAGTGTGAACTGTGAAACAACAAGAATGTCACCATTAACATCCATGATGCTACGGTTCATTACGCCCATTTCATCATCGAAAATGCGTAGAGTAATAATCTTCTTTACCAACCAGTTAATATCTTCTTCAGTATCGTCTTTACCAATACCGAGCAAGATTAGATAACCATTTCCTATGGAGGACTTCATTTGTTTATTGATAGTAACAGAAGCCTGGCTAACACGTTGAATTACTATTCTCATATCGCAAATATACAATTTTTATTTTGATTATCTACTTTTCTGTGTGGAAAAAATTAAAGATGATGGTAGCTTTGCTTGTTCCCACTATCTTTGTAAGTTCTTGTACATCAGTTTCTTTTATTCTCTTTACGCTTTTCAATGCCTTCAACAGTGCATCCTTTGTCTTTGGTCCAATTCCTTTTATGTTATCTAACTCGCTGTTTAGCTGTGATTTAGAACGTTTGTCTCGATGAAAAGAAATAGCAAAACGATGCACTTCGTCCTGTATTTGGGTTAGGACTTTGAAGAGCTCGCCCTTGATGTCGAGTGCTATTGTCTGCTGAGGGAAGCCGAACAGGAGTTCGTTTGTGCGGTGACGGTCGTCTTTGGCGAGTCCTGCAATAGGAATGTTGAGGTGGAGCTCGTCTTCAATGACCTCTCTCACAACCTCCATTTGCCCCTTTCCACCGTCGGTAATGATGAGATCGGGTAGGGTAGTTCCTTCTTCTTGCATACGACTGTAACGGCGTCTTACAACCTCTTGCATGGACGCATAGTCATCAGGACCTACCACTGTCTTGATGTTGTATTTGCGATAATCCTTCTTAGAAGGTTTCATTCCTTTATATACTATGCAACCAGCGACAGCGTCAGAACCTGAGATATTCGAGTTGTCGAAGCACTCTATGTGATAAGGGAGCTTCGATAACTTCAGCTTATCTTGGAGTTCTCGCATTAAACGCGTCTGTTTTTGCTCAGGATTTAGCTTTTCTGTCTGTTTTAATCGGTCGAACTTATATTGCTTAGCATTCATCTCAGAGAGTTCCAACAGATGATGCTTATCTCCACGTTGTGGTATGAAGAATTCTGCACCTTTTATTTTAAAGTCAAGTTCAAAAGGTACGATAATTTCTTTTGCGGTACTTTTAAAGCGTTCACGTATCTCTGGAATAGCCTCATTTAGTAACTCTTCATCGGATTCATCGAGCTTTCTTTTGTATTCATAAGTAAAGCTTTGATTGATTGCACCATTAGTTACATGGATATAGTTAATAAACGCATTCTTTCTTGTATCATCACTTACAATAGTGAAAACATCAACATCTGTAATCGTATGGCTTACGATTTCGCTCTTTGCTGCGAAGTTATCGAGGGCTAAATAACGTTGTTTACATAATTCCGCTTCCTCAAATCGCAATTCCTCCGCATATTTCTCCATTTCTTGTTTTAGGAGTTTCTGTACATCACGTGTATTTCCTTTTAATACTTCCCGTGCTTGTTTGATAGCTTCTTGATAATCTTCATAACTCTGTTTATTTATACACGGTGCTCCACAGTTATGTAAATGGTATTCTAAGCAAGGTTTATACTTACCCTGTTCGATACCTTCTTTCGTAATAGGGAAGCGACAAGTGCGCGGTTTATATACCTTCTTTATAATATCAAGAATCGCATACATACTTCCAATATGGCTATATGGACCATAAAACGAACCAAAACGTTTGTTGATAGTACGTGTTTTGAATATACGTGGGAAATACTCATTCGTTACGCAAATACTTGGGTAAGTCTTACCATCTTTGAGCAATACGTTGTATTTAGGTTTATATTGCTTGATAAGTTGGTTCTCTATTAGAAGTGCATCTTCTTCTGTTTTGACCACAGAATATGAAATATCATGAATCTTAGAAACCAACACCTTTGTTTTGAATCGGTCTACTTCTTTATGGAAATAGGACGACACACGGCGCTTAAGGTTCTTCGCCTTACCCACATAGATGATTGTTTTCTCATTATCATAGAACTGATAGGTGCCTGGCTTCTCTGGCATATTGAGAACAATGTTCTTAAGGTAGGCTATTCGCTTCAAGTTTTCTTCTTTATTCATTTTGCGTAACTCCTTTGTATAAAGGGCTTTTAAAGCGTTTTGTTTCACGTGGAACACGAACGGTGCTTCACGTTGGCACATAAGGTGCTTCACGTTGGCACATATGGTGCTAAGGCTTGGCACGATAGTTAGTGACCAAATCTTGGTGTCGTAGTGACGGTTTACAAGCCTCGATGATGTACTTTTAAAGAAAAGAGGAGCGACCCTTTGTGTGGGTTACTCCTCTTCTTTTTATTTTCATTTCGTTTCCTCTTTTCCATATAAAAAGGGTGGGGAGGAAAGATTTTTGTTACAGTCTTGCTGGTTAGAATTGGAGTAAAGAAGTAATTTCAATATCCTTATCGAACTGGTCACGACTGTTAGGAAATTCCGAATGGAGTTCGATAATGAAGTTACAATACACCTTTTTAGGATTGAACTTCTTAACAAGGTCACATGCAGCTTTCATCGTTCCACCAGTTGCAAGGAGGTCATCATGGAGCAAAACAACGTCGTTCTCGTTGATAGCATCCTTGTGAATCTCAATAGTGTCTACGCCATATTCCTTCTGATAACTTTCTTGAATGGTCTCACAAGGAAGCTTACCTGGTTTACGGCAAAGTACGATACCAGCACCCAAACGAGTGGCAACGGCAGAGGACATGACGAAGCCACGACTCTCAATACCAACAATCTTAGTTACACCCTTGTCTTTGTAAAGTTCAACCATTTCGTCAGTAATTTCCTGAAGTGCTTCAGGTGACTTGAATAGGGTTGTCACATCACGGAAGTTAACTCCTTTAATAGGCCAATCTGGGATACATCTCAGGTTGTCTAATAATAGTTTTTTGTTCATTTTCAGCTTGTTATGTAATTTTGTTTTAATCTATTGTTTCACGTGAAACGAGGTGCTTTTGAATTTCTGAAACAGCCTTTTTTGTTCACATTTTAGGTCTCTTCAAATCTAAGAAAGTTATCTTCCCATGAGGACAAGCAGCACATTAATGTCACTTGGACTCACTCCAGGAATGCGACTTGCCTGTGCGAGCGTCTCTGGTTGAATCTGTTCTAACTTCTGTCGACACTCTGTTGAGAGGTCGTGCAGCTCACTGTAATTGAAGTGTCCTTTGATTTTAATATCCTCAAGACGACGCATCTTTTCAGCGAATACACGCTCTCGGTCGATATAGCCTTTGTATTTTAGCTTGATTTCAGCTGCTTCAGCAATCTCTTCTTTGCGGTTAGGCGAAGCCTCAATCGCCTCTTTAAGGCTTGGAATAACAGCTGAAAGATTCTCGAAGTTAACCTGTGGACGTGCAACAAGGTCAACTATCTTCGTTGTTCCCTTGATAGGAGATGTACCCAAATGCTCCAAGAAACCGTTTACAACATCAGGCTTAACCGAAGTGTTGTTGCAGAAATCAAGAATACGGTTGATATTCTCCTTCTTTTGCATCCACCAGTCGTAGCGCTCCCTTTTGGCTATACCTATATTATAAGCACGCTCCGTCAGTCGTGCATCTGCATCATCTTGGCGCAAGAGAATACGGTATTCCGCACGCGAAGTAAACATACGGTAAGGCTCATCAACACCCTTCGTTGTAAGGTCATCAATCAACACACCGATATAACTTTCGTCTCTGTTCATTACAAAAGGCTCTTTGCCAGCACAGAGTAGGGCAGCATTAATACCCGCCACTAAGCCTTGTCCGCCCGCTTCTTCGTATCCCGTTGTACCATTTACCTGCCCAGCAAAGAACAAACCCTCGATGACTTTCGACTCCAACGACTGCTTTAGCTGTGTTGGATCAAAGTAGTCATACTCGATAGCATAGCCAGGGCGATAGATTTTAGCGTCACGCAGGGCAGGAATCTTATGTATAGCATCCAACTGTACCTCCCAAGGCATACTTGAAGAAAAGCCATTCAGATACATTTCATTTGTTTCTACGCCCTCTGGTTCGAGGAAGAGTGGGTGGCTATTCTTGTCAGGGAAGGTGACGAGTTTCGTCTCAATCGAAGGGCAGTAGCGTGGACCTGTACTCTGAATCTGCCCATTGAATAGGGGAGAGTCAGCCACTCCACGTCGCAACACCTCATGTGCTTCCGCGTTCGTGTTACACGTCCAGCAAGGCAACTGTGGTAGATGGCGATGCGGACCATAGAAAGAGAACTGATGATAGTCCGTCTCTCCCGGTTGAGGTTCCATCTCATCAAAGTGGACCGAACGGCGGTCAATGCGCACAGGCGTACCCGTCTTCATGCGATCAGCACGAATACCATGGCGCGTAATGCTCTCTGTAAAGTTGTGAACAGCAGGCTCTGCGCATCGTCCACCCTCCACCTTTCGCTTACCGATATGCATCAGTCCGTTGAGGAAGGTTCCCGCAGTGATAACCACTGTACGTGCGTAGATGTCAATACCCCATATCGTTTTGATACCCAATACCTTACTATTCTCTACTAACAATTCGTCAGCTTGATCCTGAAAGATGTCAAGGTTATCCGTATGGTCGAGTATTGTGCGCCATTCCCAGATAAATCTGCCACGGTCGCACTGCGCTCGTGGACTCCAAACAGCAGGTCCCTTTGAGCGGTTCAGCATACGAAACTGAATCGCTGTAGCATCGGTTACTAATCCCATGTACCCCCCAAGAGCATCTATCTCTCTGACTATCTGTCCCTTAGCTATACCTCCAACGGCAGGGTTACAGCTCATCTGACCGATTTTATTCATATCCATTGTTACCAAACAAGTGTTTGCACCCATGTTGGCAGCTGCTGTAGCAGCCTCACAACCTGCGTGTCCACCGCCGATAACAAGTACATCATACTTGAATTTCATCGTCTTTTTACAAAAGTATAGGGGCACAATACCCCTAATTTATAACGATACAAAATTAAGAAATAAAATCGAATTATACCTATATAATAGATAGAAAAGTGGTTCTTCCGTTAAATGCGTAGAGTGTTAATAGAATGAGATTAATCCACATACATGGTATGATTACCCCCAATGAGATGGTTTTACAAAGGGGGATAAACAACATGATAAATGTAATTAGGTGAGACATATTTAACGGAAGAACTAAAAGAGTTCCTCTCTCAATTTCCCTTTCTTTTAGTTCAGTAGCCACGCAATGCCCAAACCAATATTACTATATCGTGAGAACTCGTTGAAAGATATGTCGTAGAAAGTGTTTAAGTGCAGTCGTGGTGAAACCTTATAATCCACTCCGACTTCACTCATAAAGTTGAAGTGGCTGTCTTGTCCTGGTTTAGCCCAATCGTCCTGTCGTTTTGAGTTATATCTATTATAGCTCTCAACGAAGAAACTCCATTTCTCTGATGGTTGATAAGTGAGGTTAGCACCAAAGAAAAGGTCAGGACTCTCAGTGTCTCCGTTCCATTCTCCTCCCAAGTCATAGCCTAAGGTGAACTTACTACTCAGCTCGTTCTCGAACAAGAGGTGAGCTTGAAAGCCCAAATGCTTGGGCAGATAGTGTGCGTTACTACCGCCAGGGATGAGCATCGTACCCATAAAAGTAACCTTAGGAAGTATCTTCCCACCCTCATAAACCTTGATTTTCGTACCAATAGCGGCATTCGCAATACCCCCCAAAATTCCCTTCAGGCGTATGAGTTATACATTCATCAATCTGTAGTCTTACCTCTGCTTGTGGATTCAGTCCAAGACGAAACATAGATGTATTGATTGTGAAAGTACGTGCGTGTTCACCGTTTCTTTTGTCCCATTCAAGTCCGATACCCGTTTCCCAGTCAATCTTTCCTTGTGGCATAATCCCGACACCTGTCGTAGCACCAGGGGCATCTGGCGAATAATCTTCAGTGTCTTGTGCCATTGAATGAACGGAAACGAACGTAAGGAAAGATAGGCAAAAAGTTCTCCTTAAACCACTTCTAAGATAGGCTATCATAGTCTTCTTACTTGTTGATAATGTTTTAGTTTGTTTTATTGTGGATTACAGTCCCTTATCCGTAATATTATCTTTTTACGCTCATCTTCAAATAGGGGAATGTCATATCAGCTACAAAGATACGCATTAATCGTTTGAAAAAGCGTATTTTATGGTTAAAGTCTTCTTTATCTGCCAAAACCAATGGCGTTTTGCTATCTTTTTTACGACTAATAGCTATCCATTCTGTCCCTTTCTATCATCGTACTGATACTCCGCACATATTGTGCTAACGGCTCGCACGTGTGGTGCGGAGGCTCCACACCCTATAAAGAGAGACTTGTGTCAATAGATGAAATTCAACTTGTAAAAAGCAGTTGATGCTTCATAGTTATACAAGTTTGCATTCTTTGTTTATGAAGATAATATGTACCTTTGCATGTTCGGAGATAAAAACAGACCAATGAAGCTAAGTAATAAGATAGAAGAAGGAAACGAGGAACGTACAGCCTTAGGCATTCTGCTCACGATAAGTTTTTGTCATCTGTTAGATGACACAATGCATTCGATGCTCCCAGCAATTTATCCGATGTTGAAAGATGAGTTTGGATTATCCTTCTTTCAAGTCGGAATCATAACGTTGGTACTACAGTTAACCTCTTCCATCATCCAACCCTTCGTCGGACTTTATGCTGATAAGCATCATGGTTGGTGGCAGTTGCCTGTGAGTATGGTGTTCACGCTTATAGGAATCTTTATGCTTTCGTATGCCGATAGTTTCCTCGTCATCTTATTATCTGTATCATTGTTCGGATTAGGCTCTTCTATTTTCCATCCGCAGGGGTCGCAAGTAGCACAGCAAGCCTCTGGTGGTCGCAATGGTTTAGCACAAAGTATTTTCCAGGTAGGAGGCAATGGCGGCTTTGCAGCAGGACCATTGTTTGCAGCCCTGATAGTGATACCAGTCGGCTTGAGTGGTGTACGCTGGTTTGCGTTTATAGCCCTTCTTTTAGCCGTTATACTGATTTATATAGGAAAATGGCATGTAAAACAATTAAAGGTCGTTCGTAAACGGAGTAGGGCAAGATGGACAACAGCAAAGGCATATACACGTAATCAGATTTATGGATTTGTATTTATCCTCTTCGTATTGATGTTCTCCAAGAACTTTTATACAGAGAGTATGGTTAGCTATTTCACCTTCTTTCTGATAGAGAAGTTTGGGGTATCTATTCAAACTTCCCAACTCTGCCTATTTGTTTTCTTAGCAGCAGAAGTTGTCGGAACCCTTCTTGGAGGCTGGATAGGCGACCGCTACGGACGTAAATACGTGATATGGTTCTCTATCTTTGGGGCAGCACCCTTCACAATCATGCTCCCATATGTGGGTAGTCTTGTTGGAACAATCATCTTGTCAGCCATCATCGGACTCATTATAGCATCAGCCTTTTCAGCAATATTGGTTTATGCAACCGACCTCATGCCTAATCATGTAGGTACGATAGCCGGAATCTTCTATGGACTTTCATTTGGTCTTGGTGGACTTGGAAGTACCTTCTTCGGTTGGTTAGCCGATCAGACGAGTATTCTCTTTGTCTTTAAAGTAAGCACATTACTCCCATTGTTAGGTATTATAGCCGTCTATTTGCCAAAGATGAAGCGTGAGTAAGCTGCATGTTTGCTTAGCCTTCGCTTTTAATAAATTCACTTTGGCAACAATGTGAGGGCTATCTTAGGCAATGAAAAAAGCAAAGAATAGTTTGGAAAGGCTATAGTTAGAGGTTCATTCTTTAGCTAAAGAAATCCCTATTCTTTGCTTTTTGCTATCAGTTAATGGGTGAAATTCATTTTAATTCCTTATCTTTGCAAGTAGAATCCCTTTTCTTTAGAAAGGGAAGCAATCATATTACTATTTAATCCTCGGCTTGTTTAATACGAAAGTATATGGGCAGGTCGGATACCAAATATTAAAAACCTACATGAAACAAAAGAAACTTTTAGTGACCTTCGCTTTGGGCATGTGTGCCCTTACGGCAGCTCATGCACAGGATAATGACTTCGATTTAGGCAGTCAGCGTTCGGAAGTGCAGTTAGTTAATCCTGTTCCTGGTAAGAAGATTGACCATCAGGGACTCGTTATTAATCCTACACCACGTTACGTGAAACTGACAGGTGAGGGAACAGTAGACATCAGTGGTGGTGTTAAACTTGACCAACCGCAGCCTGCTCGTAAGCAGAGTTGGGACTATTGGACTGACCTGAACTTCCTTTCTCGTGCTGATAAGGGTCTTCCAATGAAGATACAATTAGTAAAGATACCAGTGGTTATGGATAAGAATGGTCAGAGTGGTGCTACTGCTGACGGTGCCTACACACTGAAAATTACTAAGAAGGGAATCACACTTCAGGCTGCTAATGACTTAGGAGTGTTCTATGGCATACAGACTTTGCGCCAGATTATGGAGAATCCATCCGTAGAAGGCGGTAAGAAACTTCCTTGTTTGGAAATCAATGATGCACCGGTATTTGCCTATCGTGGTGTTGTTGAGGGCTTCTATGGTACACCATGGTCACACGCTGTGCGCCTTTCGTTGATTGACTTCTACGGTAAGTACAAGATGAATACTTATATCTATGGACCAAAGGACGACCCTTATCACAGTTCTCCTAACTGGCGTCTGCCTTATCCAGAGAATGAGATGAAGGACATCAAGGAACTTGTTGCAGCCTGCAAGAAGAACCGTGTAGACTTCGTTTGGGCTATTCATCCAGGTAAGGATATCAAGTGGAACGAGGAAGACTATCAGAATCTTATGCACAAACTTGACCTCATGTATCAAGCTGGTGTGAAGTCATTTGCTATCTTCTTTGATGATATTTCAGGCGAGGGAACCAACCCTAACCGACAAGTTGAGTTGTTGAATCGTTTGACAAAGGAGTTTGTAAAGGCGAAGGGCGACGTTGCTCCGCTGATTATTTGTCCTACAGACTATTCTAAGTTGTGGGCAAAGGCAGACGAGAACGGACCATTGAGCATCTATGGTAAGACCCTCGACCCATCTGTACGTGTGTTCTGGACAGGCGATGTTGTTTGTAGCGATGTGACAAAGAGTACACTCGATTGGGTCGACAGTCGCATCAAGCGTCCTGCTTTCTTCTGGTGGAACTATGCCGTAACAGACTATGTTCGCAACCTTGTATTGCAAGGCCCTGTTTATGGTTTAGATACATCACTCACCGAGAAGGATATGTGTGGACTCGTCAGCAACCCAATGGAGCATGGAGAAGCTTCAAAACTCTCTCTCTATAGTGTAGCTGATTATACATGGAATCCATCTGATTATAACCCAATCGACAGTTGGGAACGTGGCTTGGAAGTAATGATGCCACGTGCAAAGGGTGCTTACCGCACCTTTGCTATCCATTCTGCCGACACAGAGACAGGCTATCGTCGTGACGAATCTTGGGAAACAGAGACCTTCCGTTTAGCTGAATATACAAAGGAAAAGCGTGATAAACTCTATCAGGAGTTTGAACGTGTGGCTAAAGCACCTGCTGAGATTGAGGCTGGTTGCACTGATAATCTCTTGATAAAGGAGCTAAAACCTTGGCTGACAGAGTTTGCTAAGTTAGGCGAACGTGGTAAGAATGCTATCGAATTGATGGACCTCTATCGTAGTGGTGATAACTTGAAGTTCTGGAGTAAGTATGTTAAGAGCCGTATGTCTGCGGAAGATAAGAAAGCTTACGAGGCTCATAAGTCGGGTACTATGAAGTTACAGCCATTCTATGACTTCGCTATGGACGACCTCGGTGATGCCTTCTATGAGAAGCTTTCAGGCGAAAAGGCATTCACACTACGTGGTATCGGTTCTTATAAGAATCTTAAAACTACCCAAGCTGGTTTGATGTTCGATGGCGACAGCATAACACATTACACCTCTGGTGAAGCTCAGAAGGCTGGTGACTGGATGGGTGTTGCCCTCCCTGAACCAATGGCAGTACGTGAGGTGCATATCCTTCAGGGACGTAACTCTACTGATGATTGCGACTTCTACGACCATGCAGCACTTGAATATTCTGTTGACGGCAAGACATGGAATACCATGTTGGGCGACATGAAGAACCAATATGATATCCTTTGGCAGGGCGAACCAGTGCAAGCACGTTATATTCGTTTGCGTCGTCTCGACTCAGACCGTAAGAACTGGGCTTCTATTCGTTCGTTCGTAGTGGTACCTGCTGGTGCAGCTTCGCTTGAGTTTGAGAATTCTAAGGCTGGAGCAAGCGATGTTCTTCTTGCGTTCGATCATCAGCCTGGTACATCTTTCAAGAATACAGGTGCTGTTTCATTCGAGGTTCCAAATGGTATGACTTCTTACACCTTCATGCTTTCATTGCCAGAGGGCGGTTCTGTCCGCGTTTGCCAGTATGATAAGCGTAACAAGCTAAAGGCTGAATTCACTTCTAATAAGCCTTTCTTCACTGTTGATATGGCAAAGAAAGTAACGCGTATGGAGCTGATTGGCAATGCAGAAGTATTTGAGATTATTCCGAAGAAGTAAGTTGTTGGTTGACGAGTTGACGAGTCTACAAGTAGACAAGTTGCTTGTTAAAAGACAACAATAAATAGAAATAGGGACAAACGATGGCGTTTGTCCCTATTGTTTGTGATATGGTTGAGTGAATGATAAACTGAGAAATAAGACGATTAAGACTGAATTCATTTCTTTACGTTAAAGGTTAACACTGAACCTTTCTTCAAGGTAACTGTGCGATTGGAATTGTCACTAAACATAGGAATGTCCTTGGTGCAAGTCAAAGTTAGGATTTCTCCAGTCTTAGTCTTCTTATATTGATGCTTCAAGTTTTTGATATGTGAATCACAGGCACCATAAAAATCGTTTATATGATAATCTTCTTTATTGATAGTCAGACATAATACGTCAGCATAAGCATAGGTACTGTATTGTACGCTTACGCCGTTAAAATGAGCGTTATAAATCTTAAAGAATTTGTCGCATACGTCATCTTCGTCAGGTTTAACAGTGAAGAAGTATGCTTCTGGAGCTTTACCCTTGACGGCGATTGTCTTGCCCACAACGATATGGAGGTTGGCATAAGCGTCCATAGGTAGACGCTTTTTGGTTCCACATTTGTTGAACATTGAATTCAAAAAAGCTGGTTTGCTCTTGTAGTCCAAGTTGTTATCTTGTGCGTTGGCAGCTATGCAGGACAATGTAAGTAATAAGCTTAAAATAATCTTTTTCATTGCTTAATTCTTTAATGCTGATACATTCATTCATTAGAATTCTGTGAATGTTTGAATTCAATAAATGTTTTTTTTGTTTTTGTTTGTGAATAATAGCTGTTTTGTTGCTGTTCTTGTAAAGTAACATTGATATTGCTGCAAATGTAGATAATAGTTTTTAAATAAACAAACGTTGGATAGATTTTAGATAGGTTGACTTAGTTTTCGGTACTTTCTAACAACAAGTTGCCTCCACTTTGGTAACATTCTACAAGGTGTTTAGCCCTCCGCACCATTGGTGTTAACGCTCCGCACTATTGGTGCTTACCAATCGCACGGCATGTGCTAGGTAACAATACATCGACTTAAGACGGGAAGAAAGGGTCTTAACCCAAGTTTAACTGGCAAAAATATTTTTCATAAATATTCGGGATGTTTTGTGTAGTATCAATTTTATAAATGATTGATAATCAAGCATAGGGTATTGTAACGAGGTGTAAAATCCGATTTGTAGGACACCGTCATATCAAAATTATTTTGTTACTTTGCACTCATGCACGCAAATGTACAGACACGATTCAACCCTGCAACAGGCGACATGGCTCCTTATTATCGCATCAAGGAGTCATATCGTGACGTGCAGGGTCATGTACATTCGCTAATTTTGTTGAACATCGGTTTTGAACCTTCACTTACTGCCGTACAGGTTCGAAAAATTGCATACGCACTTACCGAACGCTTCAAAAACAGAAGTACACCCTCGCTTTTCAAGGAACATCTTGACGGACTTACTCCTATTGAACAGGCAAAGGCTGACGAATGGTGGAGCCGTATGGAGAAAGAAGGTGGAATCGATAGGTTTAACAAGGAAGAGCAGAAGTCGCTGAGAAAATATGAGAACTACGTTGACCTTGAGACGGCAAAATATACTGACGCAAGGAATGTCGGTGCTGAGTGGCTCTGCAAGCAGACGATAGACAAGCTGCAATTAGAGGGTTTCCTGCGCAGAAATGGCTGGACGGAGAATACGATACACACGGCTTTGTCAGCATTGATAGTTCGCACAGTATATGCAGTTTCTGAACGTTCGTCTTATTATTATTTGCGCGATAACTCAGCTGCTGGTGAACTTTATAGTGGAGTTCCTGGCTGGACACCAGGAATCAATTCTCTGTATAAAGTCACTGACAAATTATATGAACTAAAGGAACAGTTAGAGCGTCATCTGTGCAACGTTACTGACGACCTCTTTAAGATAGACAACAAGTTGATGCTCTTCGACTTAACCAACTTCTATTTCGAGGGCAGCAAGCGTAACAGCAACAAGGCCAAGTTCGGCCGGTCAAAAGAAAAACGCTCTGACTGTAAGCTACTTGTACTTGCACTATGTATCAATAAAGAAGGTTTTATACGTTATTCTTCTATCTTGGAGGGTAATACAGCAGACCCCAAGTCTCTGCCCGATATGATTGACACGCTGGCAAAGAGGAAGCCATCACGGACAAAGGATACGCTCGTTGTCATGGATGCAGGTGTTGCCACGGAAGAGAACTTGGAGCTGATTAAAAGAAAAGGTTACAATTATCTCTGCGTATCTCGTACGAAAATGAAGGACTATACACTCAGTGATGATAACAGGAGTGTTACGGTAATGGATGCCCGTCGGCAGAAGATAACGCTGAAAGAGGTTAAGACAGAGGATGACAAGGATTATTATCTCGAAATAACATCTCCTTCGAAAGCTATGACAGAGTCGTCCATGAACAGGGTCTGGAGAGAGCGTTTTGAGATGGAACTGCAGAGAATAAACGATGGAATCTCCAAGAAAGGTGGAACGAAAACCTTTGAAAAGGTTGTTGAACGTACAGGACGTGCCATACAGAAGTACCCATCTATAGCGAAGTTCTATCAGATGAGCTACATAAAAGATGAGAAGAAACCCAAGCAGATGCTGCGCATAGACTGGGAGATAAAAGACCTCTCGGCAATGGAATCTGGTCACGGAGTATACTTCCTTCGCAGCAATGTCAGGGCACTTGATGAGCGCGTGACATGGGAATACTACAATCTCATTCGTGAGATAGAATGCACGAACAGGCAACTAAAGAATGATCTCAACCTCCGTCCTATCTATCATCAGAAAGATGAGAGAAGCGACGCACACCTCTTCTTCGGTTTATTAGCCTATTGGGTGGTAAACACCATCCGTTGTCAATTAAAACGAGAAGGAGAATCCTGTTACTGGACCGAGATTGTACGACGTATGAGCACCCAGAAGCTCGTCACAACAAAAGGGAAGAATCCATTAGGTGAGAACATCGAGATGCGCCAATGTAGTAGTCCTTCGAAGCAAGCAAAACAGATATACGATAAGCTGAACTTAAAACACTCACCATACAAAAAGAATAAAATTTGTAGGACACAGAGCCCATAAGAAAAACGAGGAAAGTACGGTCACTGCAAGAAATAGGCGAAAGTGGGGGTTAAACTTGGGTTAATGACAAATAGTAATACGCTAATGCTTAACTAATATGGGAATGGTTTACCAGACAGTGCTAATCTTTTTATTCCACTTTACTGATGAATTAAAATTATGATACAACGCTGAAAGTTTTCGTTTAATTTTCGTGGTATGTGCAACTTCTATTTTCGCATTCTTACTTGCTTTGTAGACTAAGTGGAGTGTAAAATAGCCGTAAGGTATTGTAAACGTATTCATTTTTGTTGTAGAATATGAAATGAACACGTTTATTGCCTATTATTGCTTTCTTTTGTATTATAAAGTATCTGTAAAATAAATTTTGAAAAATGATTATCTATTAAAGTCGTCGATACTCTTTATCTCTATATAATCGTGGTATTCACCACGTATCATACCTTTTTGCTGGTGGTCATTTAGTAGGGTTATTAGACTATCCCAAAAACCTTTTACATTGCAGAGTGTGACCTTCTTGTGGTGATAACCAATAGTAGCAGCTGATGCAACAGTAAAGACTTCGTCAATTGTTCCAATACCTCCAGGTAGTGCATAGAACTCATCAGAACGTTCCATCATGATTGCTTTACGATCCGATAGGTCTTCACAAGGGATTTCTACGTCAACATAATCACTCACCCTGCGTCCTTCTTCCATAATGCGAGGAATGACTCCGACAGTGCGTCCGCCTGCTTCATGCACCGCCTTACCGATACATTCCATCAGACCGCTATTGCCCCCACCATAGACAAGGGTGTGACCATTCGCCCCAATCCATCGTCCCAACACTTCCGCAGCACGGAAGTAGTCGGGATCAATGTTATTGTTTGCCGAACAAAATACTGCTATATTCATTCTGTTCTATTACTATTCTCCTAAGAGTTTAGCTGCCATTTCGCGTCCTAAGCGGTTGCACTCTTCTTTAATCTCAGGAGTGAGTGCCTGTTTCATCTCTACAGGTTCGCCTACCTTCTCGAAGTGGAGGTGATTTTCATTCCATTCACCGATGGCTGCAACAGCTTTTGAAGCCCATGAATAAGAACCGAACCAACCAATAAGGTGATTCTTGATATCGCGGTTAGCAACCTCCTGCAAGAGTACATCCATCTCATGATAGAGTCCTGCATTATAAGTAGGAGCACCAACAATCAAGCCGCGGAAGCGGAAGATGTCCTGGAGAATATAACTATGATGAGTCTTAGAAACGTTGTATAGGCGGATGTTCTTTACACCAGCAAGAGACGCTGAACGTGCAATCTGTTCTGCCATACGCTCAGTATTGCCATACATTGTACCATAGCAAATAACCAAACCTGGCTCTGTCTCATACTTAGACATACGGTCGTAGAGTCCAACAACCTTGTCAACATACTTGTGCCATACTGGTCCATGAGTAGAGCAGATATAGTCGATATGGATACCAGCAAGCTTCTTCAATGCGTTCTGAACAGGTGTTCCGTACTTCCCAACAATGTTAGAATAGTAACGAACCATCTCCAACCAGCACCAATCTGTATCAATTTCCTGATCGATGAATCCGCCATTTAATGCACCAAAACAGCCGAAAGCATCGCCTGTAAAGAGGTGAGAAAGCTCGCCTTTACAAAGTGTCATCATCGTTTCTGGCCAGTGAACCATTGGAGTCATAAAGAACTGCAGGGTATGATTACCTAAACTCAACTCTTCGCCATTTTTGACTTCGATAGTATTCTCCTTAACGCCATAGAAACCAGACATCATATCAAAGGTCTTCTTATTGCCAAGAACCTGAATGTTAGGATAATATTTACGGAGCAAGGCAAGTGAACCAGAGTGGTCAGGCTCCATGTGATTGATGACCAGGTAATCAATCTGTCGGTCACCCAACACCTCACGTAGTTTCTCTATAAATTGTGTAAAGAAGTCAACTTCAACTGTATCGATAAGGCAAACCTTCTCATCGTCAATAAGATAAGAATTATAGCTAACGCCATTAGGCAGCGGCCATAATCCCTCAAAGAGGTTCTTGTTACGGTCGTTAACTCCTACGTAATAAACTTTATCAGCAATTTCTATCATTTTATTTTTATTTTTTTAGTTTCTTTTTAAAGCTAATTGGGCTTATTAGGCTAATTGGG
Source organism: Prevotella melaninogenica (assembly GCF_018128065.1). Classification (NCBI taxonomy): domain Bacteria; kingdom Pseudomonadati; phylum Bacteroidota; class Bacteroidia; order Bacteroidales; family Prevotellaceae; genus Prevotella; species Prevotella melaninogenica. Next base: position 402,724 of record NZ_CP072360.1, read on the forward strand.
CTTATTAGGTAAATAAGACTAATTATAAAGCCCCCTCTTTCATCTTCTCACCAAACTCTTTGCTTACATAGTTGAAGATGTCCTTGCAGCAATCTGCAGAAAACGCCAACGCATAGTGGATGAGTTTATCCCACTGCTCCTCTGACAAACCTTTTTCGAGATCAGCGTGAGTAATTCCGTACTTCAACATACCGAAGATGAAACCAGCATTAAAGTTGTCACCAGCACCTATTGTACTGACAACATCTGTGTCAAGTACTGGATATGACTTCTTTATTTCCTTTCCACAGCGCACTTCTACAGGCTGACTACCCTGCGTATAGATGAATTGCTTACAATAGAAGGATATCTCTGCATTATAAACCTTGTCAGCATCTTCCTTCTTGTATATTGTAGCAAAGTCCTCGTGACTTCCACGAACGATATCAGCATAATCAAGGTTCTCAATTAGATTAGGCGTAATCCTGATAACCTCATCCTTATGCGCAGGACGGAAATTAACATCATAGTAGATGATTGCGCCATGTGAACGAGCATAGTCAAGCAGCCCTACTACTTGCGGACGAATTACTGGATTCACCGCATAGAAGGAACTAAAAAGCACGATATCATCGGGTTGTATATCAGGAAAGGTAAATTCTAACTGGTCGTGAGGATGATCTTTATAGAAGATATATTCAGCATCATTCTTCTCATTGAGAAAAGCCAATGAAACAGGTGATTTAGAGTCAGGAAAGGTTGAAACATTGTCAGCATTCACACCATTGTTCTTTAAGAAATCAATAATATATTTCCCGACATGGTCATTACCAGCTTCTGATATGAACGACGCATTGACACCGCAGCGTCCTAATGAAGTAATAGCATTAAAGGTAGAACCTCCTGGAACTGCCTCAACTGGTTTATTATCCTTAAAGATGATGTCTAAAACGGTTTCACCTATACCTATAACTTTTCGCATTTTATTGTGAATTATGTTGTGTCTCACTTTAGTTGTGCAAATGTACTGAAATTTAGGCGTATTACAAAATGAAATGAGTTCTTTTTTCTTTTCCATTAAAGTCTATTACTTTTCATTCTTTTTTCTTAATTTTGCACTCTATGACAAGATATCAAACTGCAGTTTTAGAGAATGGACTACGTATCATAGCCCTTCCAACGACCTCACCAGTGGTCTATTGTGGCTATCAAGTCAACGTCGGGACAGCCAACGAACTACCTAACGAGGAAGGGATAGCTCATTTCTGTGAGCACGTTACTTTTAAGGGTACCACTCGGCGCACGGCAATAGATGTAATCCAATGTCTTGAACAAGTGGGTGGTGACCTCAATGCTTTTACAACAAAGACCGATACGGTTTATTATTCAGTCATTCTGAAGGACCATCTCCCACGTGCGATAGACCTTCTGACGGATATTGTTTTCCATAGCACCTACCCACAAAAGGAGATTAACAAAGAGGTGGAAGTAATCTGTGACGAGATAGAATCTTATAACGATAGCCCAGCAGAATTGATTTATGACGAATTTGAGAATATCATCTTCCGAGGACATCCTTTAGGGCATAGTATTCTTGGCACAGCAGAACGTGTTAGAAACTTCACTACAAAGGATGCACTCCGCTTCACTCAGAAATACTATAACCCGATGAATTCGGTGTTTTTTGTTTATGGAGATATAGGTTTCGACCATCTCATTAGCCTATTAGAGAAAGAAAACAACTCAAAGGTAAAGATGAAAGGTGAAACCGAAAAGCCTGTAGAAACAGCCCTTCCTCCATTGAAAGAATATCAGCCTCAAATAGTAAAGATTGACAAACAAACCCATCAGGCTCACGTAATGATTGGTAATCGTGCTTACAGTATCCACGACAAACGACGTATGGCACTCTACTTGCTCAATAACATCTTAGGCGGACCAGGGATGAGTGCCCGCCTCAACCTTGCACTGCGCGAACGTAGAGGACTTGTTTATACGGTAGACAGTTCAATGGTAAGCTATCCTTCAACAGGTATTTGGGGAATTTACTTTGGCTGTGATGCTGATGATTTAGACGAATGTATGCAACTTGTACGTGTTGAACTCGACCGTTTCATGTCCGTTCCTTTGACGGCTGACGAGTTATCAGTAGCCAAGCAACAGATAAAAGGACAGATCGGCATAGCTTGTGATAACCGTGAAAACCTCGCATTAGACTTTGGTAAAGGTTTCCTACACTATGGTTGGAAGAAAGATATCACTGCACTTTATCGCAATATTGATGCCATTACGGCTGAAGAGATACAAGCGGTTGCTGGCGAACTCTTCCCAGAAGAGCGACTTACAAAGTTGATTTACATATAATTGACATTGCTCTTTTCGTTTAGAAAAGTGCTTTTGGCACGATTATTTCTATAACAGTCAATAGAGACTAACATACAAACGTATAACAAATAATAAAGATAGATAGGATAATGAAAGCGAACATTGAACGCACAGAAAAAAAGAGAATCGTCATCGTTGGTGGTGGACTGGGAGGCATAGAATTGGCTTTCAAGTTAGTAGGTGGTGATTATCAAGTTGTATTGGTTGATAAAAACAACTATCACCAGTTCCCTCCACTAATTTATCAGGTTGCATCAGGTGGTCTTGAACCGAGTAGTATCTCCTTTCCTTTCCGTCGACTATTCCAGGGACGGAAGGATTTCTTCTTCCGTATGGCAGAGGTAAAGTCGGTGGATTCGGTTAAAAAGACCATCAACACGACGGTAGGCGAGATTGAATACGACTATCTTGTATTGGCTTTTGGTGCAAAGACAAACTTCTTCGGCAACAAGGACATTGAGGCTACCACACTCCCGATGAAATCGGTCAGTGAGGCAATGCGACTCCGTAACACCATTCTGCGTAATTTAGAACTTGCGCTGACAGAGGAAGACCCAGTACGCAAACAAGCCTTGATGAATATTGTCGTTGTAGGAGGTGGTGCATCAGGCGTGGAGATTTCTGGTGCTGTGGCTGAGATGAAGAAGAATATCATAGCCCGTGATTACCCTGACCTTGACTCTTCACAAATGCATATCTATCTTGTGAATGCAGGCGACCGCCTTCTTGCGAGTATGGACCCTATTTCGTCAAAGCGTGCAGAACGCGACCTAAAAGAGTTACACGTACATATCCGCCAACCACAGTTTGCAACAGAATATAAAGATGGTATACTGAAGACAAGTGCTGGCTTGGAGATTCCTTCACAGACGGTTATATGGGTGAGTGGTATTTGTGCAAACGCTATCGAAGGTCTTCCTGCGGAGAGCATCGGACATGGAGGTAGACTGCTGACCGACCGCTTCTGTCGGGTGAAAGGCGTTAAAGATATCTATGCTATTGGCGATTTGAGTCTTGTTGAAGGCGATGAAGAATACCCACTCGGTCATCCACAGTTGGCACAAGTAGCAATGCAGCAGGCAAAGACCGTTGCAAAGAACTTCAAAGCCATTTCTAAAGGTAAGGAATCAAAGCCTTTTAGATATAAGAATCTCGGTGTAATGGCAACAATTGGGCGCAACCATGCTGTTGCAGAAATCTCTGGAAAGAAGTTCGGTGGCTTCCCAGCTTGGGCACTGTGGCTCGTTGTTCACCTTCGTTCTATCCTCGGCGTGAAGAACAAGACGTTTATTCTGCTCAACTGGGTATGGAACTATATTAATTATAAGCAGAGTCTGCGTTTGATACTGAAAGCAAAATAAATTAGCTGTCCCCCCACAAGCGAACAGTCTCTACGCTCCTCCTCTATTGGTTTGTGTATATTCGCCAATAGAGGAGTTGCATTTAATAGACTAAAATAGACTATTATTATTTTATTTACAGTCTAATTACACTTCAATCAATCACTTTCCGTCATTTACTTCACCATCAACTTTACACTTACATATCAAAAGCATTAAGACCTAAAATACGCTGATAATAATTTGAAAAATCATTACACTTTCTCAAGAAAAAGTCCTATAAAAACAGTCCCCAGTAAGCATAAATAGCAAATTTGCAACTAACACGTTATCAATAAGTTACAAGAGACTCTTGCAAAAGGTGCTTAATTAGACTTCAAAAGGGCGTTAGTAAGGGTCTTAAAGGGCATCTTTTGCAAGCCAATTGGGCATCTTTTCAAAGTCAAAAGAGCGTATATAGGTTTTATGTGGTACGAAAATATTTTACATATTCTAATCGAAAAAGGAGCAAATTACTTTTAGAAAATACAAAACCTTATTATGAATAGATAGGAAGTTGTCAGTCTTTTCAGTTCACTTGTCTTTTTGTTTATCCTCCGATACGTCTATCATTAATTAAAAAGAACATTTTATATCTGTTATAAGCCTATAAAAGTAGGTACAACGCTTCATAGCAAGGACAAAAAGACCGCAGAGAATCGTAAGCTACTATTCAGCGGATATAACCCTCTGACATTATGAGCCGTTACGCTTCTCTGCGGTATTATATCTTATTTTTAGCTAATACCAATAAAAAAAACTAATTTAAAGTGCTTTCAAGCTGATGGCAAAACCACCTCCGCGAACCTGCTGGAGCTTGAGGACATCGCCCTTCTTGACAGTACGCTTCGTAATGGTATATCCCTTTGGATTCTTTTCGTAATCGGCATCCTTAGCGTCAGCATAGATGGTTGCCTCATACTTACGACCCTTGTCGAGGAAGTCGAGTTTGAGAACACTGAGGTGTGGTGCAATACCAGTCTTTCCACCAACAAACCAGTTATTAGTACCCTTTGCCTTACGCGCAACAGTCACGTAGCGTGCTGGTTCCGCCTCAAGATAACGGCTATCATCCCAGTCGCAAGCTACATCCTTAATGAATTGGAAAGCATCGTTATACTTTTGATAGTTCTCTGGAAGGTCGGCTGCCATCTGAAGTGGGCTATACATGGTTAGATAGAGTGCCAACTGTCCAACGAGAGTTGTGTGTACATAGCTCTTATTATCACACCATGTTGAGAGCTGAGTCTCAAGAATACCAGGGGTATAATCCATTGGTCCGCCCTGAAGACGAGTAAATGGAAGGATAACAGTGTGGTTAGGATCACTACCACCGAATGCTTCATACTCTGTTCCACGTGCTGACTCATTACCAACAAGGTTAGGCCATGTACGACAAAGGCCTGTAGGGCGAGTTGCTTCATGACCGTTTACCATGATGTGATGCTTAGCAGCTTCTTTGACAACGTGCAGATAGTGATTGTTCATTGACTGTGAATAATGGTGGTCGCCACGTGGAATAATATCGCCAACATAGCCTGTCTTCACCGCATCATAACCATATTTATTCATCAATTGGAAGGCTTTTTCCATGTGACGCTCATAATTTTGGGTGCTTGAGGAAGTCTCATGGTGCATCATCAACTTCACTCCCTTAGAGTGAGCATACTCATTCAAGCCTTTAATATCAAAGTCAGGATAAGGGGTAACGAAGTCGAATACGTAGTTCTTCCAATGACCAAACCAGTCTTCCCAACCAATATTCCAACCCTCAACCAACACCTGGTCTAAGCCGTTTGCAGCTGCAAAGTCGATGTATTTCTTCACGTTAGCAGTGTTGGCTGCGTGACGTCCGTTTGGTTTTGCATGTGCATAATCTGTCTCACCAAGCTTAACAGAACTGAACTCATCCGTATAAGCCCAAGACTTAGCACCAGCAATCATCTCCCACCAAACACCACAGTACTTTGTCGGATGAATCCATGAGGTATCTTCAATCTTACATGGTTCGTTGAGATTGAGGATGAGATTATTGGCAAGCATATCACGTGCATCATCGCTCACCATCACCGTACGCCAAGGTGTTTCGCAAGGCGTCTGCATGAAACCCTTTAAACCTGTAGCATCAGGAGTAAGCCATGACTCAAAGGTCATTGTTTTGTCGTCAAGATTTAGGTGCATTGTAGCATAGTTTGCACATGCTGCTTCATGAATGTTAATGTAAAGGCCATCAGTAGACTTCATCTGCAAAGAAGTTTGTACACCAGTATCTGAGAATACAGCAACTGATGAGTTATCCCAGTTTACAGCATCATGGAAACGCTTGCGAATCTCAGAAAGCTTTGACTCCTGTGTTTCCTGCTCTTGTGTATCATAGTCTCCAGGAAGCCACCATGCGGTGTGATCGCCTGCCATAGCAAACTGGGTATGTTCCTCCTTTATAATAAAGTAGTTCAGTTCTGGCTGCTGTGGGAATTCATAACGAAGCCCCATTCCATCGTCATAAACACGGAAACGGATAACAATGTTACGCTTGCTGCTTGGCTGATTGAGGTCTACTTCCAATTCGTTATAATGGTTACGAATGGTGGCAGTTTCACCCCAAACAGGTTTCCAAGTCTCATCGAAAGTTGTTGTCTTGGTACCTGTCTTCTCGAAACCGTCCATAAGGCTGGTTTCTTCCATGCCTTTGCTGGCATGTTTGTTCTTGGCCAATTCCAAACCCAAGTGCGAAGGCTTTACAACAGCCTTACCCTTATAAATCATCTCATAAGTAGGAATACCGTTTCCCGTTAGTGAGAAAGACACGGCAATATTACCATTCGGAGACTTTACAGTCTGTCCGTTGGCAACGCTTGCCCATCCCATTAGTAGCCCAATAAGAGCAATATTAGTTTTCTTCATTGTTTTGTTAAAGTATAATATGGTTATTATTTTATGCCTAAAGATTATCAGCGTTAATATTCTCTTTCATGCAAAGATAACAAAAAGCGTAAAAGACTATCCAATAGTAGCAAAAAAATAGATTACGACTTTCTATCAGTAAATAAAGACTTGAGTGATGGGTGTTGGGTGATAATGATTACTTGTGTTGGGTGTTGGGTGTTGGGCGTTGGGTGTTGGGTGTTGGGTGTTGAATATTGGGTGTTGAATATTGGGTGTTGAATATTGGGTGTTGAATATTGGGTGATAATGTTTACCTATGTACGCTCTCTTTCTGTGTGTGGGGGGTATTATATCGGAGACTTACTTTATCGCTCCAGATATCAGGAGGACCAGAAAAGAAATTATACCAATTAGCTGATTCGTTTTACTGTGTAATCCATAAATTTAATTTTCCTGTCACTCCTATCATTTACAGCTAACACTTAACTTATTGTATTACAGCAAGATGTGCGAAATGTTAAAAATGACAGCAACATAAAACAAAACTTTATGTTGTTATATGTGATAATATCTTTCTTATTTGGGACTATTATTCCAAAGATTAGAAGGGTTTTTTATAATTTGCTTTTAGTGTACCTATTTCCACAACTTTTACTTATTGGGTAGATATCAATGCGTACGAATGCTTATAGAAGATTACTATCATAAACGCAAAAAGGACTTGCACAAGGCATATAAACCTTGGCAAGCCTCTTTATATTCATGTTTTTTACAGATTCTCCTTACTTCAACTTCAAGTCGTAGTTCATATCCTTTGTATTAACTGCTGGCTCCTCGAAGTCAGAGTTAACAAGACGAAGTGTAGAATCGTTTACTACGAGGAAGTTGGTCTTATTATCCTTACCCAACTCGAACTGGTAGTAGGTATTCTTCTTACCCTTAACGTCCTTCTCTACAACCTGATATTTACCTGTATAGTTGTAAACAGTGTCAGCCTCAGTATCTGACTTCATGTAAGACTCAGAAACGCTGAAACCATTTGTAGAATCCTTTGCCAAAGCAACACGATACTTGATACCAGCAACGTCAGCTGCAGGTGTCAAACCCTCGTAAACGGCAGAGTCACCTGCTACAGCTGAATCCTGTACTGCTGAATCTGCTCCCTCGTTGTTTGCAGTAGTCTTGCCATTATTACAAGCTACCATAGCTGCACAAGCAGCTACCATAAACATAATTTTTTTCATAATCATTTTAGTTTTATATGTAAACTCTTATTTAACTCTCAAGGTGCAAAGTTATTGCATTTAATTTAAAAAAGAAGAATGTTTTAACCTTTATTTTCCTTTATGGATAAGATTTATTTAATCTTTATAGCCATTGCACGTATCTGTTGATTTCCCGTTTGGTCTGTAACACGTATAACGAAGTGATAATCACCTGGTTCAGCAGTAGCAGGAATTTTTATCTCTTGACTTGCATCGTATGCTTTACTACCACTTGGGATTGAGAAGTCCTTGTTATAATAGAATGCATTCTTTGTAGCTTCTTTCTTTTGGTCTAACTCACATGATTGTCCCTGTGTGCCATGTGTGTGGTGGTCAAAGTTGTTATGTATCTCAAGATTATAGTTCCCTAATTCTTGATTGTCAGTGAATCGATAGCGGAAAGAGATACTTTCACCGCGATTATAGACTTGGCAATCTACTGGGTTGGCTGTGATACCCTCGTCAGTGATAACAGGTTTCGCTGTATCTTTTACAGTGTCATCGTTACTTGAACAAGCAACTGCTCCAAATAGAACTATGGCGGTTGTTAAACTGAATAAGATTTTTTTCATAATCTATGCTATATTGCTTATTTTTGTGGTTATCTATTTTTTGTGTCTCATCTTTCGTCACTTGAGAGCTACCTTTCTGTAAAGAGAATCACCAGTCAGTCTCTTACATAGGCTTATATAAGCTGAACTGATGAGGAAATCCTCTTACAGAAAGGAAGTGATGTTTATCAAAATAAGAACTACTTATTTGATAACGAAGCCTTCAATCTCCTCAGTCGTTTCGAGACCCTTGCTATCCTTCACAGTGAAGTGGATATCATAGTTACCAGCCTTGCACTCTGCTGGGATAGTAATCTCCTTTGTGAAAGTAATGTTACCATTCTTACCCTTGTAGTCTTTTACCTCTACTTCATATTCCTTATCTCCATGGAACTCTATCTCTATCTCGTTAACAGGAGATGTTGTTACGATGTTGGCGGTGAAAGTAACCTTACCGTTGGCTGTTCCTGACATAGAATTTACCTTCAAGTTAGTTATCTTTGGTGCATTAGGGTTTACGACAACTTTCTTCAAAGTGACCTTGCTATTGACAGACTTTACGCTTCCCTCGGCATTGGTAACTGTAATGGTGCAAGTGTAATTACCCTCTGCAAGTGTTGAAGGGAGGTCGAGATGCTCGTGGAAAGTGGTGTTGAGCACGCCAACATACTTACTACTGTTATAAGCCTTTTCAACCTTATTGTTTGCATCTTTGATAAGTGAGACGGTAATAGCTTTAATCTTAGAGCTTGACTTAATCTTACACTCCAAGTGGATGTCGTGACCAATCTTGCCAAGTTTACTGTTGTCGTGACCAATCTCTACATTCTCAAAAACGATGTTACCATTAGTTGGAGATTCATTGTCATCACTGCATGAGGTGAGTGACATTGTGAACATGCTCAGAAGTGCCATAGCACCCAATAAAAGTTTCTTTTTCATTGTGTAAAATGTTTTAAGTAAGGCTTTCGCCTTGGTTATTTATCTCTATTGTTTATCTCTTTTTTTGTTTTTAGAAAGGATGGCATGGGGACAGTGTGTTGTTGATTCCTGCCCACCATGCTCATCCCATCAACGTCTCAGATTAGTGTGTTTGATCAAGCTTTTATATCTGTTTCTTTACTGAAGTCCTTATTTATCAGAACTCAAAGGTAGCCATTAGCGCAACGTTGCGTCCTGGTTCTGGCACATCAATGAGTCGGTAGTAGCTCGTATGGTCGTAATATCTACGATTGAGGAGGTTTTCTGCATTGAGACTCAGACGTAAAATTCTGTCACCAAAGGCAAAATCTTTACCCGCAGTAAGGTTCAACGTGTAGTAACCAGGTGTTGGGTTCTCTGGCGGAACAATGTTGTTTTGTCTACCTGTGACGTGCAAGTTCATTGCTACAAAGCCTTCGTTGCCAACGTTCTTACTATTGAAGTGATAGCGAAGGGTAGCATCTGCCGACCAAGGAGTAGAGAATGGAAGTGTATAACCTTTCTTTTCACCTGACAGCTGTTCGGCATAGAGATATTCACCCTTGAACTCTGTGTCCAATGATGGCAATATTTTCCAATCTGCTTGCAACTCAAACCCATAGCGGATAACTCGACTCTGTGTATAATAGTACCATTGCAGCCCCTCATAATAGTTTGGTGTCGGGTTCATATAGATGTAGTTTGGGAAATAGTTAAGGTATGGGTCAAACTGAACCGTAAACCTATCATTACCCCAATGAATACCAGCATCCACTTGATAAGACTCTTCGGGATTGAGGTTTGGATTTCCCTTCTCGTATCGGAAGATATGATAATTGACACCATCTGTACCCAACTCCTTTGGAATAGGCACACGGAAGCTTTTGCCAACGTTTGCCTTCAGAATCCAATTACCCGTAGCATAGTTGATACCAGCCGACCACGTGAGACTATTGAACGAACGATGGAGGTCTTGTGAACGTTCTTTATAAATCGAATCGGTAGCACTGACGGGTGTCTTAAACCAATCCGTATAATTGTGGATATTAGTTTTTACGTGATCATAACGCACACCAGCATTTATAATCAGATCTTTCTTGATGGTGAAACGATCAAAAGCATAGGCACCGAAAGATGTTGTTTCAAAGTCTGGAATGATAAAACCCCATCCTGCACGGTGGTTATGCTGATATTCACCATTGAGTCCTGCCGATAGTCTGTGTCGTTCATTCAAATCGAATCGCGTCATAAGATTTGCCGTGTAAGTATCTTTCTTGAACTCACGCTCCAGTGTATTCGGTGGTGTTGGCATATAACCATGCGCTATGGGTTCAGTAAGTTCCTTACGATGGTTGTTCTGATAGGCAAGATTTGCTTCTAAAGAAAGCTTTCCCTGTTGGTAAACCGTATGGCTCATTACCTTCAAATGATTCACACTTTGGTAAGGTAAGTCGATGTCACGACGTGATTTATCATAGTCAATGCTCGACAGTCTCACCTCTAATCCGTGCGCATTAGCAAAGAAGCCACTCTTTGTGTAGGCATCTGTTAACTTGAGCTCGGTATGAAAGTTAGTTCCTTTATAACCAAGTGTCACACTTCCATCACGTTCAAAACCTGCCGTATTACGGAGACGCTTATCTTTGAGTGGTATGTCGTAAGAGAAGTATTGAATACTATTCGTTGGCACTTTATAGTCGGCATAGTCTATGAGTGTCGTATTTAACTTCCAATAGAAGCCTCTGTTGATACCCTGCAAACGAGTAGACAGACCGATTGACTCGTTATTTGTACGCCCAAAGAGTGACACTTCTCCTTGAAAATTTTTCGTCGGAATGTAGTTACCGTAGAGATTGATGACACCACCGATAGCATCAGAACCATAGAGTAAGGCTGCTGGACCTTTGACAACGTCAATGTGGTCGATGGCAAACTGGTCTATTTCCAGTCCGTGATCGTCACCCCACTGCTGTCCTTCATGCTTAATGCCATCCTCTGTAACAACCATACGATTGAAGCCCAGGCCACGTATTGTAGGCTTTGATTGTCCTGATCCAATGTTCATTGCCTTCACACCAGGGATGCCACTAAGGCTCTGCATCAAACTTCCAGAGAAGTTATCCTGCAGAAATTCTTTGCCAATACTGATGGTATTGACCGATGAACTCATCTGAATGTCTTTCTGTCTATTGCCCAATACGGTCACATCCTGCATAACAATACTACTGTCTACGTCAGCAACCAACGGTGTTGAAGTGCCTTTTGACAAGTGATTGTCTGCAAATGCAGCCATGCACACAGGAGAAAGAACAAAAGCTAATAAAGCTTTATTCATTTCCAAATGTTGTTGAATATTGATAAAATGATGGAATATTAGCCCAATGTCATACTTACGTAAAAGCATGTATAACAAGGCTGAAATGAGCGCATTGACGACATAAAGAGGATTTGCTTGTGAGATTTTATTAACCTCTAAATACAGCTTTCGGCTATTACTGCCAAAGCCAATAAGACGCAATTATCCTCTAATTGTGTCTGCGTTAGGGACTGTATCCTTATAATATTATTGAGATTACGGGATTAAGATTATTTTCAAAAACACCCCAAAACCTCTCAGACGCATAAAGAATACGCCAAAGTATATAGATACAACCTCTCTTTAAAATCTTGTAGGAGGTGCCCTAAGGCTGATGACTTCCACTTCTGGACGTACATATTTCGTTACGCAAGCAACGAAGAGGAAGCCGAGGAAAATGATAACTACACCATCCAACTGGATGTTAGTAGCTTTCATGTAATTGAAAAAGGTAAAATGACAAATCTGACAACCTTCAACATCATGGCTCTGACTGTGTTGACCAGTTGTTTGATGACTTGCTGCAAGCTCAGCCTCAACCTGACATACATGCACAGATTTAACCACCATCGGCAACATGAATAGTGCCAACAGCAGCCATGCAATAAGCATCTGTCTTGTATTTTGGTTTCGCTTTGCCATTTAAAGCCTTTAATATTATTCGGCAAAGATATTTATTATTTTGTTACAAAGCAAATAATAAGTTTTTCTTTTTATCATTATTAACAATAGAATAAACTAATAAATAATTAAAATTACCGCTATAAGGCTTTGTTGAAAATGCTAATTATCTTTTTATAAAGGTCTTTAATCCACCATTATTTTATACAATACTTATCCTTTTCAGAAATAGAAAACCCCCATCAAACCATGTCATGGTTCGATGGGGGCGTATTGCGTTATCTAAAAAGATTAATCGTTGTGCTCGGAGTCATTGTGCTCACGACGTGGACGACGCTCATCAAAACGACGCTCACCGTCACGACGTGGACGACGATCACCGCGTGGACGGCGCTGTGGTTCAACATAACCCTCTGGCTTCTCAAGCAATACGCGGCGTGAAAGCTTGTACTTACCAGTCTTAGGATCGATGTCGAGGAGCTTTACCTTCAGCTTATCGCCTTCCTTGATACCTGCCTCTTCAACAGTCTCAAGGCGCTTCCAATCGATTTCTGAGATGTGGAGCAAGCCGTCCTTACCCGGTAGAATCTCTACGAAGCAGCCGTATGGCATAATTGAACGTACTGTACCCTCGTAAACCTCACCAATCTCTGGAACGGCAACGATTGCCTTAATCTTACCAAGGGCAGCATCGATTGAATCCTTGTTAGGGGCAGAAACCTGTACCTTACCAACACCATCAGTCTCCTCGATAGTGATAGTAGCACCTGTTTCTTCCTGCATCTGCTGGATAATCTTACCACCAGGACCGATAACAGCACCAATGAACTCCTTAGGAATCTCCAACTGAACGATACGTGGAACCTGTGGTTTCATCTCAGCACGTGGCTCAGAGATAGTCTCAGTCATGATGCCAAGGATATGCTCACGAGCTGCCTTTGCCTGCATAAGCGCCTTCTCAAGAATCTCGAATGACAGACCGTCACACTTGATATCCATCTGAGTTGCGGTCAAACCGTCCTTAGTACCAGTTGTCTTGAAGTCCATATCGCCCAAGTGGTCCTCATCACCGAGGATATCACTCAACACTGCATACTTATCTTCTCCTGGGTTCTTAATAAGACCCATTGCGATACCTGATACTGGCTTCTTCATTGGAACACCTGCATCCATCAATGCGAGTGTACCTGCACAAACTGTTGCCATAGAAGAAGAACCATTAGACTCAAGAATCTGACTTACCAAACGAACAGTGTAAGGGAAGTCAGCAGGAATCTGACCCTTCAAACCACGCCATGCAAGGTGACCATGACCAATCTCGCGACGCCCTACACCACGCTGAGCCTTAGCCTCACCTGTACAGAATGGAGGGAAGTTATAGTGAAGGAGGAAGCGCTGGTAGCTCTTCTCCAAAACGTTATCAACCATCTTCTCGTCCATCTTTGTACCGAGAGTACAAGTAGAGAGAGACATTGTCTCACCACGCTGGAAGAGAGAACTTCCGTGTGGCATTGGTAATGTATCAATCTCGCACCAGATAGGGCGAATCTCATCTGTTGCACGACCGTCCATACGCTTGCCCGTATCAAGTACGCTACGGCGCATAGAGTCACGCTGAACATCAGCAAAGTAACGGTCAATAAGAGTGTGTTTTTCTTCGAGGTCGTCTTCTGAAAGGTCTGTGTGAGCTGCGTCATAAGCCTCGATGAAATCAGACTTAATCTTGTCATAGGTCTCCTCACGGTGCTTCTTATCATCATCACCGCTCTGAGCCTGAGCGTAGCAAGCGTCGTATGTAGCCTTACGAAGTTCCTCACGCAACTCCTCATCATTGACTTCATCTTCGTAGGTACGCTTAACATCTGTACCGCAAGCCTTTGAAAGTTCTTCCTGCATTTCACACATAGGTTTAATTGCCTCATGTGCAGCCTTCAAAGCACCGATAAGATCCTGCTCAGTAACCTCGTCCATCTCACCCTCTACCATCATGATATTGTCCTTGGTAGCACCAACCATGAGGTCCATATCAGCTTCCTTCATCTGTGGGAATGTTGGGTTGATAACGTACTCGCCGTTAACACGTGCAACACGAACCTCTGAAGTAGTATGCTCGATTGGAATATCTGAAGCTGCAAGCGCTGCAGAAGCTGCCAAACCAGCAAGTGCATCAGGCTGATCAACGCCGTCAGCTGACAGCAACATTACCTGTACATAAACTTCACAGTGATAATCTGATGGGAAAAGTGGACGAAGAACACGGTCCACAAGGCGTGATGTAAGGATTTCGTCGTCATTGGCTTTGCCTTCGCGCTTGGTGAAACCACCAGGGAAACGACCTGCGGCAGCATACTGCTCGCGATAATCAACTTGCAAAGGCATGAAGTCTGTTCCCGGAACTGCCTCTTTAGCTGCACAAACAGTAGCGAGAAGTACAGTGTTACCCATGCGGAGAACTGCTGCACCATCAGCCTGCTTTGCAACCTTTCCGGTTTCAATTGAGATGGTTCTTCCATCTGGCAATTGAACTGTTTTCGTAATTACGTTCATCTAAAATTTTAAAATACTTATTGTTTTGACCAACATCTTTGGGAACCAAAAGCGGTAACTTTAGGTAGGCTCGAATGCCTTGACGTTTACCTTCTCACGCGTCCCGAAAAAATTAATCCGTGCAAATTTACCTATTATATATGTAACACCCAAATAAAAACGAATTTATTTTAGGTCTGCTAATTATCAGATGTTAAATCGCTTAACTTGCTATTCATTTCCTTTTAATATACTCTTACTATTTTTGTGGTTCCTTTTCCGTAAAATGTAGGATGCGCTTCGTATAGTCTTAATGGAAGAACTGGAGTTACTCATCAAACAAAAACATAGCTAAGACGTTCAACTAACTATTCTATGGTCATCTTCTGCCATAGAAAACTCCTTCAGTTTAATACTTCAAAATCACAAACAAGGCGCAGAAAAATCATTACAAAACTTCAAGTAAAAAAGCTATAAATAACGACAAAAATACGAATAAGAGGCAGACTTATAACCGACAGAAAATCAATTGGTTATAAAACAGCAAAGTAAGAGGTGCTTAATTGGACTTCAAAAGGGCGTTAGTAAGGGTCTTAAAGGGCACCTTTTGCAAGTCAATTAAGCGTCTTTAAGAAGCCAAAAGAGCATGTGTTGGTTTTGAGCCACATGAAAATAATTTACATGCAACCATAAAGTGAGAATAAGATATTTGAAGATTACGGATAGCGATAATATCGAATTGCATATTATCTTGCAGTTTTTCCATTTGTAAAACCATCTAATTTGAGCATATCCACACCACGCCAATGCGTAAGCTTTGACACTATTTCCAATCCATGCATTTAACAGAAGCCGCCTCTTTACATATAGAATAAAAGAAGAAAGGCTTCGCATCACTGCGAAGCCTTTCGTTTAACATCAGACTTACTCACGTAAATCATGTGTCCTTGTACTAACTCAAATAATTAACTTTAATAACGACTATTTTTCTATTTGACAATGCAAAGTTACAAAAAAATACATAAAAAAAGATGTAATTCGAGATTATTCAATGACACTTTTAGACTTTATAACAATACAAGTGTTTTCATAATATATTTTTAATAGCTTGTGATAAAATACTTTAATCTATCAACTTTTTTTTAGATTTCTCATCTACTCATCCACCCAATATCCTTTCTTTTTCTTCCATTCCATTGATTTATAAAGGGTTTTATTTGCTCATCTCAACTTCTTAACGTACCTTTGCAGCCAATTAAAGGTAACATACCACCTGAGAGTCTGCGTACTGACTGGTTGAAGCCCGTCGCAGGCAAGTGTCTTTTTAGTGGGTTCGTTTGGTGGTGAGCTTACCTTTTATATAGGATAATAAAAAATAAACAAACGAATTTGAAGACATTTGAAGAGTTAGGTGTGAGCGAAGAGATTCGTCGCGCCATTAGTGAGCTTGGATTTGAAAATCCAATGCCTGTACAAGAAGAAGTAATCCCTTATTTACTTGGTAATCGTAACGACGTCATCGCACTGGCACAGACCGGTACGGGTAAGACGGCTGCATTCGGTCTGCCTTTGCTGCAACGTATTGACACAAGCAGCAAGGAAACACAGGCGGTTGTGCTTAGTCCTACGCGTGAACTTTGCTTGCAGATTGCCGATGACTTGAAGGAATTTAGTAAGTATATCCCTCATCTGCACATCGCAGCTGTCTATGGTGGTGCATCTATTGATACACAGATTCGCCAGTTGCGCCATGGTGTACAGATTATCGTGGCTACACCGGGTCGACTGATTGACCTTATGCACCGTGGAAAGGCTTGTCTTGACAAGGTTAGAAACGTTGTTTTGGACGAGGCTGACGAGATGCTTAACATGGGGTTCCAAGAGAGTATCACCGAGATTTTGACTGGTGTGCCTGAAGACCGTAACACATTGTTGTTCTCGGCTACGATGAGTCGTGACGTTGAGCGCGTTGCAAAGGGTTATCTACACGACTATAAAGAGATTGTTGTGGGCAGCCGTAACGAGGGTGCTGAGAGTGTAAACCATATCTATTATATGGTGAATGCACGCGACAAGTACCTTGCTTTGAAGCGATTGGTTGACTTCTATCCAAAGATTTATGCAATTGTGTTCTGTCGTACAAAGATTGAGACGCAGGAGATTGCCGATAAGTTGATTAAGGACGGATACAATGCTGAGGCGTTGCATGGCGACCTCTCACAGCAGCAGCGTGACCTTACGATGCAGAAGTTCCGCTCACATCTTACACAAATTCTCGTGGCAACAGACGTTGCAGCACGTGGATTAGATGTGAACGACTTGACACACGTTATCAACTATGGTCTGCCTGATGATATTGAGAACTATACCCACCGCTCTGGCCGTACAGGTCGTGCAGGCAAGAAGGGTACTTCTATCTCGATTATCCACTCACGTGAGAAATATAAGGTACGTAATATTGAACGCGAAATCAGTAAAGAGTTTGTTGACGGAACACTGCCTTCACCAGAGGAAATCTGCAAGAAGCAGCTGTTTAAGACAATGGATGACATTCTGAAGACAGACGTTGATGAGGACCAGATTGCTCCTTACATGAAGGATATCAACCGCCAATTTGAGTATATCGATAAGGAGATTGTCATTAAGAAGATTGTAACTGCAACCTTCGGTCGCTTCCTTGAGTATTATAAGAATGCTCAAGAGATTGAGAAGCCATCATCACGTAATTCTCGTGAGGACAGCCGTGGCACAAGAGGTGAAGGCAGAGGAAGCCGCAGCCGTGGTCCACGTAAGGCGGAGAGTGGCTACAAGCGACTCTTTATCAACCTCGGTAAGGCAGATGGTTTTTATCCGGGCGAGGTAATGCAGTTCATCAATAAGAATGTACATGGTAAGCAGGCAGTAGGACATATCGACCTCCTTGCTAAGCAGAGCTACATCGAAGTGCCAGAGCAGGATGCACAGAAGGTGATGCAGTCACTGGACGGTGCAACCTACAAAGGCCGTAAGGTACGTTGTAACGATGCCGAAGAAGGTGGTCATGGTCGCTCGTCTAATGGTCGTTCAGCAGGTGGCAACGGTCGCTCTGCAGGTGGACGTGGTGGTTACGGAAGCCGTGGCGAGGGACGTCAGGAGTCTCGTGAGCGCAAGGGGCGTGGTCGTCGTCAGTATGATGACAATCCTTTTGGCGGACAGCATAAGTTCAAGAAAGATGATTGGAAAGAACTTATGAAGGGTGGTCCTGCTAAGTTGAAAGGCGATGAACCAGACTTCTCTGAGGAAGGTTGGGCAAGACGCAGACCAAAGAAGTAAAAGACCCCTCCCCGACCCTCCCCAAAGGGGAGGGAGACTTAGCGCATAACGTTGGAGAGACTTTCGATAAATAGGCTATACATTGATAATCTTTCGTATAGGTCATTGCTCCATTTATGAAGGGTATTAGGCATCCGCACCATCCGTGCGAAGCATTAGCACCATTCGTGCGGAGCATCAGCACGAGTAGTGCGGAGCCTCAACACGATAGCTAAAAGGGGAAAGAGAGAAGGCTATTACCGGTATCGTATATCGTAAGGTATCACCCATATGAAAGCAGTTTCTCAGTTTACCAGCAATAACTATGTACAAAATCATAGCCAGTTTATACCGTTTTAATATGAGAGGGGCTAACAGAAGCATTCCTTATTTTGCTACCTTGACAAACCTTCTCGCACTGTTTACACTTTGTTTCTTTATAATAATTGTTTTATTAAATATGCAGAGTGTATTAAAATTTTGGCATACAGGCTCAAAATCAGGGGATTACCTAATAGGTGCAGTTATTGTCGTTCCCTTATACCTCTTAATGTTTCGTATGTTTCCCGAACGAAAGATGAAAGAACGAGAGGCATTACTGACAAAGAAAGAATATCAACTGGGACTATTCTGTTATGTTTTGTTGCTAATAATATTAATGATTATCCTTTTCTCTATTATCTAAAAAAGATATTAGATGCTTGTTGTAAAAGTCAATAAATACACTTATAGATACACCTTCACAAAATAAAAGAGGTACGTTCATTCTTGAACATACCTCTTTTAATATATTAAGAGTAACTCTTACTGTGGGTTAATTTCCTTCAAAAGGCGGTCAGCATGACCCCACTTATCCATCAAGTAAAGGACGAAACGGATGTCAACACCAATACAACGTGCGAGCTTACGATCGAAGTTGATGTCGCTTGAAAGGCTATCCCAGTTGCCGTCGAAAGCAAGACCAATAAGGCGACCCTTACCATCGAACATTGGAGAACCTGAGTTACCACCAGTGATATCATTGTTGGTAAGGAAGCAAAGTTGCATCTTACCAGTTGTCTTATCAGCATAACGACCGAAGTCCTTAGCACTCATAAGTTCCATCATGATAGGCTCTACCTTGTAATCTTCAAGTTTCTTACCCTTCTTCATCTTCTCAACAATACTCTCTGCTGTGGTGTAGTAGTTGCTATCGAAACCACCAATCATATAGCCACCCACCTGTCCATAAGACATACGCATGGTGAAATTGGCATCACTATAATGTGGCATATCCATCTCCATCTGCACCTTTGCCTCGCAGAGTTTCTTCTCTTCCTGCTCGATAGCAGCAAGTTTTTCTGCATAGCTGGTCATAACTTCCTGATAAACCATTACGAGCTGTATACCAAGTTGGATACCCGGGTCCTCAAAAGTCTTCTCATTATTAAAGAACTTGTAGTCCTTAGTGAGCAGATTACTCTTTGAATAGAGCCAGTCAGTGTACTTCTTATAGTTGTTACCGAACTTTGTCTTGATGAGTTTGAACTCCTCTGGCAGATATTGAGCAGGTACGTGTGCGGCATAGTTCTTCAACATAGCGGCTGTCATCTCCTTATCAAGCGCAATATTCCAGTCGCTGCTATTGTCCTTAAACTGCATGTATTGCTTTGCTGAATCATCCTTATCTCCCTGTGGTTCGATTGCACCACGAGTGATATCAATAGCTCTCTGAACAAACTCTGACACCTTCCAGAATGACTCGTTCCAGTAAGCCTGAGCCAAAGCAACGTCATTGCTCTCTTTATAAAGGTTGGCCAACTTAGCAAAGTCAACATTTACAGTTGGGTCCTTCACTGTCTTCTCATCCAACCATCTTTGTATCTTAGCCTCATATTCAGCCTTCTGACGAATCAAACCGATGGAATCGATACATTTATTCATACCAATAGAGTTCTTCCAGTAGTTAGCTGATGTAACATACTTGTTCTCATATTGGAGGCGAGTCTTACCGTTCTTGTCCATATACTTCTTCATAAGAGCGAGCTTGATGTCGCGAGCCTGCACACGAACGGTGTTCTCTATATCTCTACGCTGCTGTATACCGTATGACGACAAGTAACGACTTGTAGAACCCGGATAGCCAATTGTCATCGCAAAATCCTTGTCCTTGTAGCCCTGAAGACTTACAGGAGCCCAGTTTTCTGGCTGATAAGGCACATTATCCTTTGAATAAGCAGCTGGTCCGTTGGTCTTAGGGTCGGCATAGATACGGAAAACAGAGAAGTCACTTGTTTGTCGTGGCCACATCCAGTTGTCTGTTTCTCCACCAAACTTACCCATACTCTTTGGAACAGTAAATACCAAACGAACATCTTGGAAGTCCTGATAAGTAGTTGCATAGTACTTATTTCCCTCATAGAAAGCATCTACACTGATATGCAATGTCTTATCAATCGCCTTAATAGAGTCGGTCAAATGATTTGTAAGAGAATCAATGATAGCCTCTGTCTGTTCAGCATTCTTACCTGCAATAAGCTTATTAACGCGAGGAGTAATATCCTCTTGTTTCTTCATGAAAGACACGAACAAATCCTTGCTTGGTAGTTCCTCTGCATAGCTTTTTGCATAGAAACCATCCTTCATGTAGTCGTGTTCAACGGTTGAAAGGGCATTAATTGCACCGAATCCACAGTGGTGGTTGGTGAAAACAAGACCTTTCGGTGACACAACAACACCTGAGCAGAAGCCAGAAAAGTTGATAACAGAATTGCTAATAGCGTTAGGTGCGCCGTAAAGCATGTTACGTGGCAACTGGAATCCTTCGGCTACCATTTGTTCATAGACGGCATCTGGCAAGTTGTAGAGCGTCCACATACCTTCGTCGGCATGCATGGATGTACTACCCAATGCGAGAAGTCCGGCTATAAGTAAAGTCGATTTCTTCATAATGATATTATTGATTAAATGATACTTGTTTATTTCTTTGCAAACCGACTGCGTAATTTTTGCAGCGGAAAGTCGTGATAAAGCACGTGAGCTATAAAGAGAATAATCACCAATGTATTGATTCCCAAGGCTGCAGGAACGGGCAGATTAGCGTTAGTATAGCTGATGATAGCAAAGAAGAGACCAGCTATCAGCAGATAGACAAAGATACTCTTCAATGGATAGTCTATCGGATACTTACGCTGACCAACAATATATGACAGCACCATTGCCGTAGCATTACCCAAGAAACCTGCCCAAGCGCAGGCAATATAACCGTATTTCGGCACGAAAATGACGTTGATTCCGATGATTACAGCACATCCAATCCCTGAGAAGTAAGCTCCCCAAATCGTCTTATCGATGAGCTTATACCAGAAACTTAGATTGAAATAAACACCTGTCATAATACCACCAGCCATCACAATAGGTACAACTTTCAGTCCTACCCAGTAGTCACGACCGATGATATGGCGCAAAATATCCATATAACCCATTACGACAAGGAAGGCAAGAAGCGTAAAGATAATAAAGAATTTCATAGCTCTTGCATAGGTTTCTTTGTTGTCTTTGTCGCGTGCCTTACCAAAGACGAATGGCTCGTAGGCGTAACGGAAAGCCTGCGTAATCATTGACATAATCATTGCTATCTTACTTGCAGCACCAAAGATACCCAATTGTGCGTGTGCATCGCTGTCCTTATAGACATAAGGGAAGATGATATAACCTGCCGTCTGGTTGAGAATTCCCGCAATACCCAGAATGAGAATAGGCCAAGAATACGACAACATCTTCTTTGCTAAAGGCACATCAAGTAGCTTACCTCCTGAGAAGAAGCCGTCTTTCAACTCTTTCCTGAAACAGAAAGTGATAGTTGTTGTACATACAAGGTTGATATAGAAGGCATAACCTACCTCATGTCCGTCAAGGATAAGATAGTAAACAAGATTCAAAGCGATGTTCAAAGCGATGAATAATAGTTTAAAGGCAGCAAACTTAATCGGGCGCTTCTTGTATCGTAGATAGGCAAAAGGGATAGCCTGAAAGGCATCAATTGCCACTGTGATAGCCATCACCCAAATATAAGAAGGGTGTTCGGAATAACCCATAAAGTTACTGATAGGCTGCAAAAAGACAAAGACCATCGCTATAAATAGCAGTGAGGAAAGGCCTACCATAGACAAGGTTGTCGAATAAACCTTCTTCGAATCTTGGTCAGTCTTATTGACATAACGGAAGAAAGTGGTCTCCATTCCGTAGGTCAGAATAACCAATAGCAATGCAGTATAGGCGTAGATGTTTGTGATAACACCATAACCACCGCTCGCTGCACTAATCTTAGCAGTATAGAGGGGTACAAGAAGGTAATTAAGAAACCTTCCGATGATACTGCTCATTCCGTAGATGGCAGTGTCTTTTGCAAGTGATTTTAAATTTGCCATTGTTGTTTTGTAGTTTAGCTTATTTGCCTTATTAGGCTAATAAGGCTTATAGGGCTAATAGCCCAACAGTTTAATAGACTCAATTATCTCCTAAAAGAAAATATAGCATATAGCAATTGCGGCGATTACACCTGCCAAGTCGGCTAACAATCCACATGCCAATGCGTGGCGAGTATATCTCACGCTGATGCTTCCAAAGTAAACTGCTAAAACGTAGAAAGTGGTATCTGTTGAACCTTGGAAGACACAGCTCAATCTGCCAACGAATGAGTCTGGACCATAGTTCTTCATGGCTTCTAACATTAAGCCACGTGCACCGCTACCCGAAAGAGGCTTCATAAAGGCGGTTGGGAGTGCTCCTACAAAGTCAGTATTCAGTCCACACTGTTCTACACACCACTTAACTCCCTGTATCAAGAGGTCCATTGCGCCCGATGCACGGAACACTCCTACAGCCACAAGGATAGCAACCAAGTAAGGAATAATGCGTACAGCGGTCTGGAATCCATCTTTTGCACCTTCGATGAAAGCATCATAAACATTCACTTTCTTCAGTAAACCTGCACCGATGAAAAGGACAATAATCGACATAAGAATGAGGTTTGAGGCAACAGATGTCACCGTTCCCATCGTCTCCTTATCCATTTGTCCGAAGCCCCAAATAACCAATCCAATAAAACCTATCAGTCCCACAAGCCCTGCAAGTAGTGTGGGTTGGAAGATATTGATACGCTGCCAACCTGCTGTAAGGATGATTCCGGCAAGTGTTGCGACTGTGGTTGCAAGCAAGATAGGGATAAATACGTCCGTAGGTTGCACTGCTCCGTAAGAGCTTCGGAAAGCAAGAATCGTCGTAGGGATAATGGTCAAGCCCGAAGTATTCAGTACAAGGAACATTATCATCGGGTTAGTTGCCGTGTCTTTCTTTGTGTTCAGCTCTTGCATCTGCGCCATTGCCTTCAGTCCTGTAGGAGTAGCTGCATTGTCAAGTCCTAACATATTAGATGCAATATTCATAAAGATAGAACCCATTACAGGGTGATTCTTTGGAATATCAGGGAACAGTTTCGTGAAAAAAGGGCTGAGCATACGTGCAAGAACATTGACAACACCAGCCTTTTCACCAATCTTCATGATGCCCAACCATAATGCCAACACTCCAGTCAAGCCCAATGATGTTTCAAAAGCAGTCTTAGATGAATCAAAAGTAGAATCAACCATTTTCTGAAATATCGTCGTATCACCCATCAACAGAGAGATAATACCAAAGATGAATGAGATCAAGAAGAATCCTATCCAAATATAGTTCAGTGCCATTTATCGTTTTTTATAACTGTTTTAATATGTCTGTAATGTATCAGAAGTGGGGACAGACAGCCCCACAAAGGCACCATTCATTCCCAATGCAAAGATAAACATTTCTGTGTGAACGTACGCCATAATAAACTAAAAAGATGTTTTTAGCCTCCGCGTTTCCAACTCTTTTGTTGCAAATAGCCTGTATGTTATTTTCCAAAGACATTTCTAAACAACTTTTATTACGCCTTGTTTTTGGATGTTTTATCGATGATTTAAACGGTTTACATATACGATTTAATCTTTTTAACATACGTAATTGTGTATATGTTGTATGAAGTCTTTATCTTTGCAAATACCTTTTTGGAATAGAATTTTATCTATTTCCGATTACTTTTATTACATAATTAGTCACTTTGCGAATAAAGATAGTAACAGCAAGACTATATGGGTATATTCGATTTCTTTAAGAAGAATAAGCGTAAGGCTCAGCAAAACGAACAATGTCTCACAGATGTAGATGAGGCAGGGGAGGCTGACTTATGGGCAGAGGCTTATGTGGCAGAGCCTCAATGTTATGAAAAAGAGGGACACGAAAAGCTTTTGAATTTTGTTATAACAGAGGGAGTTAATACCATTCTACCAATGTATCCCAATGAGTTATACAAAAGCGAAGAAGATAATTTCTCTGACATTCGACTTACGTTTGTAAGTACGACAAAGAAAGGAGAGGTTATTGACTTACCTTTCTTTCACTGTGTACCCGCCTTATCCAACTATGCTGTAGAGATTAGAGAACCAAACGTCTTAATTAGAGGACTGAATGCTGCGGAAATGGGCTTACTTATCTCTGGCGTAAAACAGTCGTTAAAGCGTATCTAAACGTCTGAAATAGAATTCACAATATCAATCCAAATAAATTCCGATTATGGCTGCAAGGTTATCTGCCCATAATCGGAATTTACTGTTTTATCTACTTAAAATTCCCCATTTCGTCGACTGCACACTTCTTAATGTGAGTATTACAACTTCTTTCTGACAACAAGTTGATAACAATTCAGCCTACTATTGAAAGGGATTTAACACTCAACACGAATGGTGTTTACCAACAGCACCACTGGTGCTAAGCATCAACACATCGGCTCAAAGTGGTAAAAAGCATTCATTATTGTCACCAAAAATAATATAAAGAAAGACATAATACCTCCTTTATCTGAGCTAACCACAAGCCCTTTACCATTTATCACCTACTTATCTTTATCATCTACAAAGATAATCACTCCCCTCTCCACTCGGAGAGGGGTTGGGGGTGAGGCTTTAGAGGAAATGCTGTAAGGCTTTTTTTTTACAGCGTATACAATACCTGTATGACGGTCTGACCAACTGCCTGCAGCGTATTCTTGTCGATATGTTCCATAGTGTCATTGACTGTATGCCATGTTGGACCAAAAGAACTTTGCTGACAATCAGGATAGTAAGGGATGATATCAATCGTAGGAATACCTGCAAACTGGTTTACTGGCACATGGTCATCGGTAACCATTCCACCGATAGCATCAGGGAAGTAAGAGCCAAATCCTGCTGCTTTTGCAGCTTCCCACACACGATTTACGACATCAGAAGCGAACTGCACAGACATTCCTTCACGATAGAATTGTGCACCTTCGCCACCTACCATATCTAACAAAATACCGAATTCAGGCTTAACAGCTGTCGGGAAGTTCTTTGCATAGTATTGTGCACCCAATGCCCAAGAGTCGTCAGCATTCGGATATCGAGTCTCCCAACGTGGTACTCCCCAGTCTTCTGCATCAAAGCAAACGAAGTCAACACCCACAGTGAACTTCTTATCAGCCTGCAACTGACGTGCTAACTCAAGCATCACAGCCACACCACTGGCACCATCATTCGCTGCCATAACAGGTTTCTTGTGATTAGTAGAGTCGGGATCATTATCCGCCCAAGGACGGCTATCCCAGTGCGCACAGATTAGGATGCGCTTCTTTGCGTTTGGATTAAAGTGTGCGATGATGTTTGTTGATTTCAATATCGTACCATCATAGGCTTTTAGGTCAGCCTTCTGTTCCTGCACCTCACAACCATATTCCTTGAATTTATCTACTATCCACTTGCCACATTTCTCATGTGCTGTTGAGTTCATCACACGTGGTCCGAAGTCACATTGTGTCGCTGTGAAAGCATAGGCAGAGTCAGCATCAAACGTAGGACCAACAGGCTTTGCTGTAGCAACAGTATCAGCACTATTATCAGCGTTACTTGCTTTCCCCTTACAGCCATAGGCTACAGTTGCGAGGGATGCTGCCAAGAGGCAGCCGAAAAAGAGTTTTATATTCGTTTTCATCGTTGATTGTTTTCTAATTCTTTCCCATTCCATCTTAAGAAATAGGTGAGATCTCCTCAGTCTATTTACTTTCTAACACTCTGAACCTGTGCCATTACACGCAGCCAGTTACCTCCCCATATCTTTTCAATATCTCGTTCGCTATACTTGCGACGTAAAAGATGAAGGGTGAAATTAATCATCTCGCTGGCATCAGCCATACCACGTACAGTGCCATCACCATCGAAGTCGGTACCGATACCAACATGGTCAACACCCATAACATTGATAGCATGCTCCAAATGGTTAATAGCATCCATAACAGTAGCCTCACTACCCTTCTTCAAGAAGCCTTGGAACATTGTGATATGTGCCACACCACCCTTCTTTGCTAACGCTCGCATCTGATCGTCAGTAAGGTTACGAGGGACATCACAGAGTGCTTTACTATTAGAATGACTACATACTATTGGCATCGTACTGAGCTCCAACGCATCATAAAAACTTTTCTCTCCGCCATGACTCAAGTCAATCATAATACCATTACGGTTCATCTCCTTGATAACCTCTTCACCAAACTTACTTACGCCACCGTGGGTATTGCAGCCTCGTGCAGAGTCACAGATGTCGTTATCTCCATTGTGACAAAGGGTTATATAGGTCACACCACGCTGTGCAAAGTGCTTAACATTCTCAAGTTTATGCTCCAAAGCAAGACCATTCTCAATGGCAAACATGATACTCTTACGCCCCTTACGCTTGTCTTCATAAAGGTCGGAAGGCGTACGAGCAATACTGATATAGCGTTGATTTTGCTTCACAATTTCCTCGATTTTATCGAAGATAAGGTCGGCATATACAGCTGGTGAGAGATGATTCAAGGTCTCAACGAGATGCGGATTAAAGCGTTTCAAACCTTCAATATCAATCTTTGACGAGAAAGACTCACCAATCTTCGGTTGTGGAAGATAGGCAGCCATCGTCACAGCGTCCTGTCTTCCGTCCGTCATCTTATGAAGATCGTATAGAATACGTGGGTCGCGCTGATCAAACTTGACACCTTGTGGGAAGAACATTGGCGTGTCACAATGTGTATCGAGGGTCAATATGCGCTGATGGAGCTGCTTAGCAAGATAAAAGTTATTAGACTGTCCTACCAGCCATTGGAAGAGTTTTCCTCCTTCCTCACCCATACACTCCGGATGCCATTGCACTCCCATAATAGGCTTAAAATCATTGCTTTCGATGGCTTCAATAACGCCATCTGGCGAAAGAGCAGTCACACGGAAACGCTTTCCAGGGTCTTTGACGGCTTGATGATGGAAGCTGTTGACCATCAAACGTTCTTCCTTATAGAGCGCATAGAGGACAGACGACTTTGAAACGGTCACGCTATGGGTGGCTTCACTACGTTCAGCATCCTGTGAATGCTTCAGTGTTGCAGCACGAAAGGTAGTTATCGTCTTGTCTTTGCTCAGTTTCTTCTCAACTGTTTCATCCTCCCTGATATAATCTTCATAGATATCTTGCTGTACCTTTCCATCCAAAGCGACAGCCAACGTCTGTATACCTCGGCAAATACCAAGGATAGGCAGCTGACGATTAAATGCCAAACGCGTTATCATCAGTTCGGGTAAATCACGCTCAGCATTGATATTATGGAGTTTAATAGAAGGTTCCTCTCCAGCCCAGAGAGGGTTGATATCAGCACCACCCGTAAGGAGAAGACCGTCAAGATGGTCAAGGGTGTTAATAAGCACATCCTTATCAGCCACAGGTGGAACAAGCATTGGGATTCCACCCGCTGCTACTACCTGCTTATAATAGACATCCCTTATCGCAGCATCACCGTCTATATAATTGGTAGTGATACCAATTATAGGCTTACGTTTAGCCTCAGGGAAGGTTTCATACACCTTATTAAGATGCGCCTGAAGATCGTATTGCATTCTTATTCTTCTTTGAAAGGTCGGTTTATCGTTGACTATTTTAAAGCGATTCCTCTATTATAGGAATCTCACGTTTGATACTCTGTTCAAGAGAAATGAGAGTCTCAGTTGATACCACACCAGAGATACCTTGTAACTGGTTGTTAAGGAGGTCCATCAATTGCTCATTGTCTTTTGCATAAAGTTTCACAAGCATAGTATAAGGACCCGTTGTAAAGTGACACTCTACCACCTCTGGGATAGAACTGATACGCTCAACGACCTTCTTATACATTGAGCCACGCTCAAGATTAAGACCTATATAGGTACAGGTTGTATAGCCTAAACTCTTAGGATTAACGTCAAAACCACTGCCCGTAATAACGCTATTCTCTATCAAATGTTGCACACGTTGATGGATAGCAGCCCGTGATACACCACACTGAGCAGCCACATCCTTAAAAGGCATACGGGCATTCTGGGAGAGAATACCTAATATCTTTTTATCTAATTTGTCTACTTTTTCCATTTTTTATGGTCCTATATTATTATGTGTTATACTATTTAATACTTGATTTGATGGCAAGCAAAAGTAGGGAATAAATATGGAACAAGCAACAAAATGACATAAAAAATGCGCCACTTGGGCGCATTTTGTTTTTATTTTAAGCAAGAGAACAGTATTTCACGACTTTCTCCTTACTTTTTTACATTCTTCTTTGCTTTCTGAGCAGGCATTTTTTTAGCAGGAACAAGCTTTGCAGCATCTACGACCTTTGTCTCCTTTTCAGGTGCAGCCTCAATACCCTTCAACTCAAGCGTGAAGATAAGCGTTGAGAACGGACCGATATCACGACCTGCGCCACGCTCACCGTAAGCGAGATGCTGTGGGATAACAATCTCCCACTTTGAGCCAACAGGCATCATTTGCAGTGCCTCTGTCCAACCTTTGATAAGTCCACCAACATTGAAAGTATCAAATTCTACGCCGTGACGTGAAGTTGCATCGAAAACCTTTCCATCAATAGTCTTTCCCTCATAGATAACCTGTACACGGTCAGACTCTTTTGGCATAGGACCATCGCCCTTCTTAATGATGCGATACTGAAGACCATCAGAAAGGGTTACAACACCCTCCTTCTTCTTATTCTCCTCCAAGTAAGCCTCATTCTTAGCCTTTATCTCAGCATCTTTCTTTGCTTTCAGCTCTACTTCCTTCTTCTCAAAGATTTGCTCAGCATCTGCTTGCTTGAGGAAAGTAGTATCCTTTGCTAAAGCTGCGATAAAGCCCTTATAGAGCAAGTCAGCGTTGATGGGTGACGAGGTACCCTCGAACTTAGCAGTGATATTTGGTAACATCGTCTTTTCTACCTGTGAACTGATAACCAGTCCTGCAACATAAGCAGCAAAGGCAGAGTCCTTACGGTTTTTAATACCTTCACGCAAGCCTCGTAGGAAGTCAGGCATCTGCGCCTCTTTAACACCAAACTGATTAGCAAGGTATTCGTTCAAACCACGTGTCATAGACATACCTGCTGCATAACTCAATGTGTCAGAAGCTGAAGCCAATACTACTGAACTTTCTTTACATTCTAATGGACACTTCGAAATCTGCTTTCTGTTCTTCTTACTCTGCGCACTTGCTGCATTGAAGACTGAACCTACTGCAATGAGCAGTGCCAGCATTATTACTTTCTTCATTGTTTTGTCGTTTTAAAAGAAATGGTTTTTCTAAATTAAAAAGGGTGTAGATTCGATGAGTTCTAAGCCATAAGCTGTATGTATGCGTCTTCCTTTCCTATAAGACAAGAACGTCATTACTGAATTATTCTCATGAAATAAAATGTTATCTTCATGAGAATAAATATTTATTTTCACGATAAAAAATATTTCTTTTCATGAAAAGAATTCGTCAAACATCGTGAAAGTTGGATGTAATAGGTGCTCTTCCCTATAAGAAAGGAAGGCTCATCGAATCTTTATTAAGTCCTAATCATTACATACCTGGATGACCCTGAGGCATAGCTGGAGTACCCTGTGGCGCCTTCTCAATGCCGAGCAACTCAACAGTAAATATGAGTGTTGAGAATGGCTTGAGGTCTGGACTTGGCTGCTCAGCTCCGTAACCTGCGCTATAAGGAATAGTAATCTCCCACTTAGCACCAACAGGCATCTTTGTCAAAGCCTCTGTGAAACCTGGGATAACACCACCTACAGGCATAGTTGCATCATTACGCTGATCGAAAACCTTACCATCAATCGTCTTACCTACATAGTTAATCTTAACAACATCAGAAGCCTTTGGTGTAGCACCAGAGCCAGCCTTCAGCTCCTTTACCTGTACTCCCTTACCAAGAGTCTTTACACCTTCCTTCTTAGCGTTGGCAGCCATGTAAGCATCACTCTTCTTCTTATTAGCACCATAAGTCTTCTCAGCAGCCTTCATCTGAATAGCCTTTGCGGTCTTCTGCTCAACTTCACGAGCCTGCTCAACAGTCATCTTCTGACCTTTACCCTTTGCACTTGCAGCGAAACCAGAGAGGAAGTTATTCAAAGAAATGGTCTTTGTAGAGTCTTCACCGAAGATTTGACGATTGATCTGATTTTTAATGATCATGTTCATCTGCATACCAACGCCAATACCTGCATTGTAAGCAGCACGCTTCTTATCATCAGCATTCTGCGCACCATCGTTCATACCTTTGATAAACTCATCAATGTAAGCTGTATCAATCTGCATCTGCTGGAGATACTGCTTTACACTCTGACCCTGATCAACGCCGAAAGCATAGCTCAAAGAGTCAACATCAGACTTCAAATCCTCCTTTGGAGCTGAATTACCACAAGCTGTGAAGCCTGCAGCTACAATAGCCATAGCGGCTAATAAATACGTTTTCTTCATTATTTTAATTGTTTAGTTTCTTAAGCAATACTATTAGAATAGGCGATGATAGACGTTTGTCATGGTCTAAAACCGCCTACACTTGTTTCTTTACTTTACCTCAATCAACTCTACGTCGAAGACAAGAGCTGCGAATGGAGGTATCTGTGCACCCGCACCGCGCTCACCATATGCAAGCTTATAAGGGATGAAGAAGCGATACTTAGCACCTTCCTGCATGAACTGAACACCCTCCGTCCAACCTGGGATAACCTGATTCAAGCCGAATGTAGCTGGCTGATTGCGCTGATAAGAACTGTCAAAAACAGTACCATCAATCAGTGTTCCTTCATAATGACATACTACTTTGTCTGTTGCAGAAGGCTTCTTACCATTGCCCTCTTTCAACACCTGATACTGCAAACCTGATGGCAAGGTTACAACACCCTCCTTCTTGCCATTCTCTGCAAGGAAAGCCTCACCAGCAACCTTTGCTGCCTTACCAGCCTCAGCGGCAGCAGCCTGCTGCTTAGCTTCCTGCTCTTGGAAGAAGTTTTGTACGAGTGTCTGGGCTTCTGCATTGTCAACTTTCAGTTCTGAACCTGAAATAACATCCTTGATAGCCTGTGCGAAGTCGTCAATATTCAGTTCCTTTGCGCCCATTCCTGCGAGCTGTGAACCGATACCGATTCCCAGTGCGTAGCTTAATTTGTCCATTATCGTTCTTAAAATTATTAATAATTAATGTGCAAAGATACTATTTTTAAGGTATAGTTTTGCAATAATCGAATTAAAATTACTAAATTTGTCAGAGAGAATGGGGGAATACGATGCAAGTTAAAGGCACAAATAAAAATAAAAGTTAGAAAGATAGTATTTCTTTTGTCCTAAATTTCGATAGTAAATATTTGGAGAGAAAAGCCCTTTACTTCATCAACCTCCTTCAAACCTCAACTCATAAAAGCAAGACGTATGAAGAAAATCGTATTCTTAACAGGTGCTGGAATGTCCGTGGAGAGTGGCTTCAAGACCTTTCGCGGCAATGATGGATTATGGGAGGATTATCCTGTTGAACAGGTAGCAACGCACGAAGGCTGGGTAGCCAACCCCACACTCGTCAACAACTTCTATAACAACCTACGTAAAAAGCTCTATGCAGCCAAGCCTAACGAGGGTCATCGCCTTATCAAGGAACTCGAGAAAGACTATGACGTAACGGTGATTACGCAAAATGTTGACGACCTTCACGAGAAAGCAGGGTCCTCAAAGGTGGTTCATTTACACGGAGAATTGACAAAGGTGTGCTCGAGTAAGTTACCCTATGATAATCGATACATACAGCAACTGACTGAAGATAATTGCGAAGTTGCCCCTGGAGCACGTGCTGGAGACGGCAGTCTACTTCGCCCTTTTATTGTCTTTTTCGGCGAATCAGTCCCCATGATAGAACCTGCTGCTGAGGCAGTGGCACAAGCTGACATCCTTGTTATCATCGGGACATCGTTAGTTGTCTATCCTGCTGCAGGTCTTGTGCAATACACCCGACCAGGAACTCCTATCTATCTGATTGACCCAGACGATACACCTGCATATGCTTCGGGACGATTAACCCATATCAAAAAGGGGGCAAGCGAAGGTATGAAGGAACTGATGAAACAATTGTAACAATTTGCAAACAGCGTGTACACTCACAAATAATGCACTGAATTATAAACAACTTAGAATAAATAAGTCACAAAACGTTTATATGCTTCATTCGCTTGAAGTAAAAAACGACTGTGGATATCAATGATTAAAAAAATGAAGAAACTATTTTCACTCCTCTTCTTAGCCCTTATGGCACTGCCTACTATGGCTCAGAAGAACATCTACAAGTTTAGTGTAAAAGATGGTAATGAGCATACCGTCAAGTTGAAAGACTATAAGGGTAAGGTGTTACTCATCGTCAATACAGCGACAAAATGTGGATTTACGCCACAGTATGAGGCATTACAAAAACTCTATGAGACCTACAAGAATCAAGGTTTTGTTGTTCTTGACTTCCCTTGCAATCAGTTTGGTGCACAGGCTCCAGGCTCATTTCGTGATATTCATACATTCTGTACGGGTAACTATGGGACTACTTTCCCACAGTTTGCAAAGGTTAATGTCAATGGGCGTAACGAGTCACCGCTTTACACCTATCTGAAAGCGCAACAGCCATTCAAGGGTTTTGACATGAATAACAACATCGGTAAATTTCTGGATGAGAAGTTTCGTGCGGAGAATCCAGACTATGCTAAGGATCCAAGTATCAAATGGAACTTCACAAAGTTTCTCATTGATCGACAAGGACACGTCATCGACCGCTTTGAGCCAACAGCTGACATAAAAGACGTTGAGGCTGGTATCAAGGCTGCGCTGAAGATGAAATAGAAACTAATAGAGCTATTAGCCTTATTGGGTTAATGAGCCTAATTAGGCTAATAAGCCTAATAAAAACAAAGTAAATCTGGCTGACATGCAACCACGTATCAGCCAGATTTGCTTTATTTATTCATTAGGGAGTTTAGTCATATTCTGCTTATTCTTGTTAGAAGATTTCTTCTTCACCTTAAACTTATCAAAGCCCTTACCAAACACACCCATTACCTGACTCTGCGTTACGAAAGCATCTGGGTCGATGTCATCAATCATTCGATAAACGTAGGATGCCTCACGCTGGCGTGTTACAACAATAACTATCTTGATGTTACTACCAGAATAATACCCCTTTGCATCAATAATGGTACTGGTACGATGTGGTTGATCCTTTGATATCATTTCACAAATCTCTTTGTAACGCTCGGAAATGATGAGGAACTGTACCGAACGGCGACTCGAACTGATAACTTGATCAAGCACAAAGGAGGTGATAATCAAGTTTACATAACCATAAATCACCATCTCCCAGCTGTGAAGAACAAGGTAACTACCTGTTACAATAGTCATATCGACTAATAAGATAACACGTCCAAGAGAGATATCACGATATTTGTTGACAATTGCAGCAACGATGTCTGAGCCACCAGAGCTACCATTATAAGACAGTCCGAAAGCTAAACCAACACCACAAAACGCCGCACCAATGATTGTCGCCATGAAAGGTTGGTCATGTAAGAGACCTGGATGAGGGAAATAAGTACCCATAACCCTTGTGATAATCGTCAGCATCATTACACCATAGATAGTGCGGATACAGAATTTCAAACCTAAAATTTTCAAAGCAACTGCTAAGAGAATAGCATTTAGGATGAAATAAGTGGTGCTGACAGAAATTCCTTGTCCCCAATTCAAAATGGAAGCTAAACCCGCTACGCCACCATTACCAATGTGATTAGGAAGGAGGAAAACCATCCAACCGATACCGTAGGAAAGCATACCTACAGCTATCATCACATAGTCTAAAACTTCCCGATAAAGGACTTTCTTATTAATTTTGTTAATCATATATTTAAGGATATGAGTGAATGATGCTACAAATTTAGATAAAATTTCCGAAACAAAGCACTTGCACAGAAAAAATAGAGTACCTTTGCAAAAAATAATATTTTTACTTGAGGATGTAGAAGAAGAACCTCACACAACAATTCGTAGGGAAGCACAACCGATGTATCCATAAAAGACTGCTTTTCACGGATATATCGATAATGCAACAATACTTTTTCTACGTCCTTATGCACTTGCATCTTTTGCAATAAATTAGCTATATGCCAGAAGATTTTGATATACACGAAGAGAGGCTAAACTCCGTTGAGAAGGATTTCGAGAATGCCCTACGACCGTTGAAATTTGACGATTTCAGCGGACAGCAGAAGGTTGTTGAAAATCTCAGCGTTTTTGTTGAAGCCGCTAAATTTCGTGGTGAACCGCTCGACCACACCCTCTTGCACGGTCCTCCTGGACTGGGCAAGACGACATTGAGCAATATCATTGCCAACGAATTGGGCGTAGGTTTCAAGATTACCTCTGGTCCTGTGCTTGACAAGCCAGGCGATCTTGCAGGTATTCTCACGTCCTTAGAGCCTAATGACGTTTTGTTCATTGACGAGATACACCGCCTTTCTCCTGTCGTAGAAGAGTATCTTTACTCTGCTATGGAGGACTATCGTATCGATATTATGATTGATAAAGGACCGTCAGCACGGTCTATCCAAATAGACCTCAACCCTTTTACACTTGTTGGCGCAACGACACGAAGCGGACTGCTAACAGCCCCTCTCCGTGCTCGTTTTGGTATCAATCTCCATTTGGAGTATTATGATCCAGAGACATTAAATCGTATCATCAAGCGTTCGGCAGCCCTATTGAAAGTGCCTATTATGAATGAAGCAGCTGAAGAGATTGCACGTCGTTCGCGTGGTACGCCACGTATCTGTAACTCTCTGCTCCGCCGTGTACGCGACTTTGCGCAGGTGAAGGGTAATGGTACTATCACTCCCGAAATCGCCTTGATGTCATTGCAATCACTGAACATAGATAAATATGGTTTGGACGAGATAGACAACAAGATTCTGCTTACCATCATCGATAAGTTTCGTGGTGGACCAGTGGGAGTTTCAACCATTGCTACTGCCATTGGCGAGGATTCTGGTACGGTGGAAGAGGTTTATGAGCCATTCCTTATCATGGAAGGTTTCATTAAACGAACCCCTCGCGGACGTGTAGCAACACGACTTGCTTACGAACATCTCGGGCGTAACACTTATCAAGAGAATGCATTTCAACCGGGATTATTCGATTAAAAGATACTCCATTGCACAAGTTCATACGGAACGGATGCAATGGAGTTTCTTATTCCTCCAAAGCAGTAGCAACACATTGATACACTCTTCTAAACACTGCCAACAAGTGTAATCATAATTATGAATTGCGAATTATGAACTATGAATTATGTATATATCACAATAGAATTAGTCCTCAACACATGTGTTGCTCATCCTCCGCACAATAGGTGCTCACCCTCCGCACCACACGTGTTAAGCACTCGCACCATACCTGTAGAGTATCAAAAAAACTACGAACGATGGTGAACAGTCTCACCACATAGTATAAGTTAAGAGCTTATGTCATTCTATTTCGCTGGCATGTTTATACTTACACAATTTTAATTCGCTCATTTTATTAGTCACAATTAGATTTTTTCTTTATCTATTATCATCTATCCACTGTTATGCAAATCATTCTTTATGGGAAAACAAAGTGATTGCACGCTTTTTAGATACGCTTACCTTTGCAATATCCTGCTAATTTCCTAACTTTGTCGTCATGATTATTCAAATGCATAAATCCAAACCAAGAATAGACGAGCTTGACTTTCTTAAGTTCGTCTTCATTACGTTGATGATTGCTTTCCACTTGGTTTATATCGGTGACACCTATCCCATTGCCAAGCGTTTAGTATATACCTTTCACATGCCGGGCTTCCTCTTGGTGTCTGGTTATTTGTTTAATGTGAATAAGTCGTGGACTGCTTTTGGAAAATCAATGCTTTGGATATTCGTGCCTTATGCTATAATGGAAAGCGGCTACACCGTCATGGCATCACTATTGCCTATCCGTGAGCACATTGAGCATCTGACAATAAGGGTACTCGCTGACCACATCTTTCTGCATCCGATGGGACCTTATTGGTACTTGCATACATTAATAATTTGTGGTAGCTGTTATTATATCGCTTTCAAGAAACCGGAAGGACGCTTCTCGTCAGTTATAAAACACAAGAGACCACTATTGCCCGTCACGCTGTTGCGTTGGGAAAATCAGGTGTTATTGGGTAGATTTTGTCTTTTTGCTTTGTTTCTTCTATTACTTTCTTACGGCTGTGGATTTCTCTCCATAGCCAATGCATCCTACTTTCTTGTAGGTGCTATTGTGCGTCAAGCAGTGGGGGATTTTCGTCTGGCTTTCCCTGCCCGATGGTGGACATTAGGTCTTTTAGTGGTGTGGTGTATCGACAGGTCACATTATGACAAGGCCTCTTTTGCTGGTGCTTGTTTGGTATTCTTAGTGATGGGTTCACTGTTATGGATTTATCAGTTAGGTATTCCTCAGTCATTACGTAAGTACTTTCTCTTTATCGGGCGTAATACTTTACCTCTATTACTCTTCTCCCCAATCTTCACGATACTTGCCAAATACTATCAGCCTTTGCTACTTCGTGTTGAACCAACGGGAATGTTTTTTATGGTCGTTAGCGTTATCCTTGCCATTGCTGGCTCATATGGAGTGACGTGGTTGATGGATGTTATGGGACTATCAAGGCTATTCTTTGGAAAGAAAGGACTGATATAAGGAGGGGAATAGGTGGTTATTGTTTATTAGCTTAATTGGTCTTATTAGCCTTATTAGCCCAATAAGGCTAATAAGGCTAATAAGTTTTTCCTAAATTCTCTCCTGCTTCAGCGGTGTTCCGTCAAGGGAATAAGCTGTGAAGACACCATGCTCATAGGTCATGAAAGTGGCAACATTCCCACCTTTGGGAAAGGTAATAGAGCCAAGATTGCAGACAAGCGTACCCTCTTGCTGGGTAAGTTCCCAAAGATGAGTATGCCCATAAACAATCGCATCAATATCCCCTTTTGGCATTGAGGACTTATTATAAATATGCCCGTGCGTCAAGAAAAGTTTTCGTCCTTCATCAACCAGCATTATATAGTCTGACATCATTGGGAAATCAAGCAGCATCTGGTCAACTTCTGCATCACAGTTTCCACGTACGGCTAAAATGTTTTTAGCACGTTTGTTCAATGCCTCCACAATTCCCTTAGCATCTATCCCTTCTGGGATAGAGTTGCGTGGTCCATAATTTAGTATGTCTCCAAGTACACAAAGCATATCGCAATGCTCACGATCATAGAATTGTAGTACCTTCTCCAATGCTGGCAAACATCCGTGTATGTCTGATACCAATAGATATTTCATATCACTTTGAATTATTGTTTCTTTGGCAAAGGTAATGTTATTTTCTCATATAACCTTTTAATTTAAGACCTACTAACAAATTGTTGGTTGTCAGTAGGACTGAGTCTCTATAATAATAGGTGTAAAAAAAGGATATTATTTAGAGAATTACTAATATTCAACCGACAATATAAAAGAAGGTTGTCAGGATGCTGTTATATTCTTGTATTATAAACACTTACACGCATAAATGATAGTAAATGTTATTTTTTTAATTATTATCGCGATTTTATTTGATTATTTGAAACTTTTGGTTATATTTGCGACATAAATATCTATTACAGACAACCTTACTTGATAATAACATTATGACCAACCTTGTGAATATGAAAAGAATCTTTTTATCTATCCTATTTATGCTGTCTGCACTTGTCAGCTTTTCCCAACAGGTCTTCACCGCCAAGGGTGTTGTTGTAGACGAGACTGGAGAAACCATTATTGGTGCAACCGTAAAAATAATCGGTGACAGCAAGCTGATAACAGCAACTGATACAGAAGGAAACTTCACACTTGCCAAAGTTAAAGAAGGATCTAAGTTAGAAGTTTCTTATGTCGGTATGAAGACCTTCGTTGGTGTTGCTAAGCCAACAATGAAGATTACGCTGATTAATGACAACTCCGCTTTGGATGAAGTCGTTGTGACAGCCTTCGGTGAACAGAAACGTTCTGCGTTTACGGGTTCTGCTGCCATTGTGGACTCTAAGAAGATTGAACATAAGCAAGTCAATAACGTAATGAGTAGTTTGAAAGGTGAAGCCGCTGGTGTTCAGATTGTTGATAACAGTGGAGAGCCTGGAGCCACACCTGCAATTCGTGTACGTGGATTTAGTAGTATTAGTGCGGGACAAAGTCCATTGATTATTGTGGATGGTGCACCTTACGATGGTGGATGGAATAATCTTAATCCTGCCGATGTTGCTTCTGTGACAGTCCTGAAAGATGCGTCTTCAACTGCACTTTACGGAGCACGAGGAGCCAACGGTGTTATCATGGTGACGACAAAACATGCGCAAGTGGGCAATGCCCATATCTCTGTTGACATGAGATGGGGTGCTAATAGTCGTATTAAACGAGATTATGAAACTATCAAAGACCCTAAACTCTACTATGAAACTTACTACAAGGCACTTTACAACTATCAGTTGAATGGACTCGGTCTTACCCCTTCTCAAGCTGTTGCAGCAGCCAATGAGCAACTCGTTTCACCTGGTTCAGCAGGTGGATTGGGCTATCCAATATTTACAGTTCCAAATGGAGAACAGCTGATTGGTGCTGATGGTCGTATGAATCCACATGCCACATTGGGACGTGTCATAGAACATAATGGTAAACAATATACTATCTTACCAGACGATTGGCAGAGTCTTGGCTTCCGTACAGGATTGCGTAAAGAGTACGACCTTAACCTCACAGGTGGTAGTGATAAGATGCAATACTATCTTTCTTTGGGTTATCTGAGCAATGAAGGTGTTGCTTATAATTCTGACTTTGACCGTATCACCGTGCGTGCCAAAGCTGATTATGAGGCAAAGAAATGGTTGAAAGTAGGTACGAATATGAATTTTGCTCGTTCTAAATACAATGTCATTCCATCGGATGGTAGTGGTCTTTTCTATCAGCTCAATACCGTGGCACCTATCTATCCTGCCTTTATTCGTGATGGGCAAGGCAACATCATGACGGATGATAACGGACAGATGTATGACTATGGTAATGGTTCTGTTATTGGACTTAGACGTCCTATCCTACCAAATATCAACCCGCTACAAGAGAATACATTGAATACAAACAGTTCTCAGGTTAATATGTATTCACTCTATGGCTATGCGAATATTATGCCACTTGAAGGACTGAAGATTACGCTTAATGGAACTGTTACAACCAACAACTCACGTGGGACAGAGACCAAACAACCTTTCTATGGATATAGTCATACGGCTTACCCAACTGGTTTCGTGTCACGTACAAGCGACCAAACCTACTCTTATAACTTCCAACAACTCATTAATTACAACCACGACTTCGGGCATCACCACATGGAATTGCTCTTTGGTCACGAGTTCTATCGTTATAGATATGAGAACCTGTGGGGAAATAAGGTTGGTATGGCATCCTACTTTACCAATCAAACGTTGTCTGGTGCTATAAAGATGGACAGCACGGGAGAGACAAATAATAGCGAATATGAGTCTGAGGGATATTTCTTCCGTAGTCAGTATGATTATGACCAGAAGTATTTTGGAAGTCTTTCTTACCGTCGTGACGCTTCCAGCTGCTTCGATCCAGACCACCGTTGGGGTAACTTCTATTCCTTCGGAGGTGCATGGACGATCACGAAGGAGAAGTTTATGAAGCCTTTCCGTTGGTTGAATATGTTGAAACTGAAAGCATCCTTCGGTCAGCAAGGTAACGATAAAATTGGTGATTTTCACTATATTGACACCTATACCATCGTGAATACGAACAACAAGGTGGGCTTGGTATTGTCTGAAAAGGGTAACCCTAACATTACTTGGGAGACCAACAACAACTTCAATGCAGGTTTCGATTTTGAATTGTTAAATAGCCGTTTACGCGGAAGCATAGAATACTTCTATAAGAAGACTACTGATATGCTCTGCTTCGTCTTTGCTCCTTACTCTGCGGGTTACAAAGGAATGTACGACAATATCGGTGATATGGTGAACAAGGGTGTCGAGATTGACCTCTCTGCAACAGTCTTAAAGACTAAGAATATATCATGGGATGTCAACGTTAACGCAACTACTTATAAGAATGAAATCATTAAACTGGCTGCTCCGCTCAAAGCTGATCTCGTTGTAGATGGGCATCCAGGATATAGTAGCGGTGATAAACTCTATGCGGAGGGACTTCCTATTTATAATTGGTATATACCTCGTTATGCTGGTGTGTCAGATAAAGGAAAATCATTATGGTACTATACGGATGCGGATGGCACACTGAAGACAACAGATGTCTATGGTAATGCGTCTTACTATTCATGCGGTGATCCACATCCAGATGTCTATGGTGGCTTCGGAACAACACTCTATGCATACGGTTTCGACTTCTCAATCTCCTTTGCTTACTCATTAGGAGGACTGTCTTACGACTATGGTTATGCTGGAACAATGAATGTACCATCTGGCACCTTAGGAGGAGCTTCAATCCATAAAGATGTCCTCAATGCATGGTCAGCTGACAATCCAACCAGCAATATCCCTCGTTGGCAATATGATGACCCAAGTGTCAGCTCTCAATCTGACCGTTTCTTGATCAGTGGCAGCTATCTAACCCTGCAGAATATCAACTTTGGATACACCCTACCTAAGCTATGGGTAAGCAAGATTGGATTAGAGAGTGTACGCATCTATATGGCTGCTGACAATGTTTACTTCTGGAGTAAGCGTAAGGGCTTCGACCCACGTGGTTCTTTCTCTGGTGATAGTAGTACTACTATTTACAGCCCAGCGAGAACTGTCTCTGGTGGTATTAAATTAACATTCTAATCTTCTTCTTACATTAATCGTACATAATTATGAAACACTTTATATCAATTCGCAACATACTGTTAGCATTCATTGCAACAAGCTTTGGTTTTGCTTCTTGTATGGATACCATACAACCATCAGATGTTTTGACTTCTGACCAAGTTAAGAAGATACCTTCCTCTCAAGAAGGATTGATTAATGGTATTCTTTCTTATATGATTACCTTTGACTCATGGAACTCTGGTGACCCTCTAAACGATTGGGGTTATCCTTGTCAGATGTTTTATAGGGAAATATTAGGTAGTGATATCCCTGTTTACAGCAGCAACTACAGCTATTGGACAACAGTTGAAAGCGGTGTAAACACCCGTTTCAACGCTTATTATACCTATCGTTTCTACTACGATTTCATTGCTACCTGCAACAATTTGGCAAGTGTCGTAGACCCTGCTACCGCCTCCGCAACCTCCAAGAACTATTTAGGTATAGCCCTTACTTATCGTGCAATGGCTTATCTTGACATAGCTCGTCAGTTTGAATTCAAGAAGACTGGCATTGCAAGTTTGGACGACAAGGCGACAAAAGATGGAATATGGGGACTCACCGTTCCTATCGTTACCGAGAAGACTACGAAGGAGATGCAACGCCACAATCCACGTGCTCCATTCTATAAGATGTACCGCTTTATTCTTACTGACCTCAACCATGCCGAGGAGTATCTCACTGATTATACACGTACTGACAAGACCTTGCCTAACCTTAGTGTGGTCTATGGACTCAAGGCACGCCTTTGGCTTGAAATGGCAAGTCGCTTCGATCAGAGCAGTAGTGACCTTAATGCAGCCATTGCAGCAGAAGACTCTGCAAGCATTGAGTATGATAAGTTAGGAATAACAACGGCTCGTGAGTGCTATGAGAAGGCGCGCACCTATGCTCGCAAGGCTATCAATGGTTACAGTCCTGTCACTGAAACACAATGGCATAGCACACAAGACGGATTTAATAGGGACAATCAAGCATGGATGTGGAAGTTAGCTTATACAACACGTGAGCAAATCAGTTATATCTATTACACCTTTACCAGTACTGTGACATCAGAAACCACGTGGGGACTTGCTGGTACATACAATGCTACACGTATGATAGGTAGTGCTCTATATGACAAGATGCCGCAAGGTGACTGGCGTCGCTACTCTTGGATTGACCCTGATGCTGCGGGTACACATGAGGGGTATGAGAAATATGACTCTATCACGATTGGCACCAAGAAGGAAAGGTTGACCCTCTTAGATGAGGAAGCCTGGAAACAGTTGCCAGCCTATGCTAACATCAAGTTCCGTCCTGCAAAGGGTAATATCTCCGACAGCTACGAGGGACAATTTATCAGTCTTCCATTGATGCGTATGGAGGAAATGAAGTTTATCGACTTTGAAGCAACAGCCCACCTTGATGGTGTTGCAGCAGGTGTTACGGTGCTGAAAGATTTTATAAACACTTATCGTTACACTGACAACTCCTATCAGGCAGCCAATGCAACCACAATGGAAGATTTTATAAAAGAATTGATGGTACAGAAACGCATAGAGTTCTGGGGCGAAGGAATCACTTACTTCGACTACAAGCGTCT
The DNA here is from genome assembly GCF_018128065.1 of Prevotella melaninogenica. Lineage (NCBI taxonomy): Bacteria > Pseudomonadati > Bacteroidota > Bacteroidia > Bacteroidales > Prevotellaceae > Prevotella > Prevotella melaninogenica. Next base: position 445,877 of record NZ_CP072360.1, read on the forward strand.
TGCTCTTCAGGTTCGTAGAAAAGACAACACCAACTATGAAGCTTCTGCCCGAATCAATTCAAAGGAAGGTTATGTATGCCCATGGATGAACTTCTTCATCCTTGAATATGAGACCCACAACAATGTGGCATGTAAACCAAACCCTGATACATCAGGCAGTTTGACTGTTACAAATCAGTAATAACTGATGTTGAGAAGGAAAGTTGTTAAATAAAAAGCAGATGCTAAAAGACGAACCCGTAGTTTCGGCTTTAGCGTCTGCTTTCTCTAATTTTAGAAGGATGGAGATAAGAGATATCTTTAAGCTTCGTAAGGAAGGACGAACGGAGGAGGCATACGCTGCCATTCTGCCAATGTACGCTGTGCACAAGGGGCATTATACTACAATAGCTATGTTCTGGGTGGGCGTAGACATGATGAAACTACGCTATCAACAACGTCAGTTAGAAGAAGCCTATAAGATATTCAGGAGTTTGCTGAGGCTCTATCCTACAATGGACGACAAAGACCTTAAGGGGCAGAGTGCCTTAATGCGTGCAGCCTTATTAGTCTTCGATCATCATCCGGGATTCTCCATGCTTGACTTTATCACACAATGGGGTATCACCCGATTGACTGACGAAGACTGGACCATAGAGCAAGGGAATGGTTATCCCATCCCCTCAATAGGAATGCGTATCGTTGGAAAAGTTTTCAAGGAAGTGGAGAGTAAGCCTACGGTTGACATGGCGCTAAAAGCTGCTCCGATATTAGCAGAGGCGCTGAAGCATAGCCCTTACAATATGCAGAACCAACGTTACAAAGCAATGGTTTATCGGATTATGGGTAAAAAGGATAAGGCTATCAATATTTACCTACACCTAATCAAGAATCATCGACAATCCTATCTCTTCCACGAATTATCAACACTCATTGATGACGAGCGCTACAAGATTGCACTTCTCTGTAAAGCTATCTCCGCACAACGAGAGGAAAAGTTCCGCCAACGTATGCGTTTCACCCTTGCAGGCTTACTTTTTGGAAAAGACAAAGCCCGTGCCCGCTACGAATTAGATAAATGTATTGCCACACGCAAGCAGTTAGGCTACTCCATTACGTGGGAGATGCAGAACCTCATAGCAAGTTTAGAAGAGGTTATTCCCGTAACTGATGCCGAGGAAAAGAGCTTTTATAGAGAGCAAGAAGTGATAATAAAAGAGCTCGCAAGGTAATATTTTTACATATCTAACTATTTTTCTTATCTTTGTAGCACATTTTATTGAATACTGAAATCTACCTTATGAAACATTTATTTCTATCAGCCTTAATACTTATGGGACTGACATCATGCCAGATTGTAGGCTTAACTTCTGGCTATTCTCATCTATCGGATACACAAAAGAAGAGAGTTATAACGCTTGAAGAAAACATTGATGATATTCATGACTTCTCAAAAGTATACAAAATCAGTCTTAATCAGGTAAAACAATATATCGAAACACACGATAAAGTACTGCTATATGATTATACTCCTTTCTGTCATTCTACCTATTGTGTGTCGCCTGCAGCCTTAGTATCTCAATGCAAAGACAAGGGAATTAACGTCCTTGTCATCTCGAATATATATGATGACATTTTCAAACAAAAGCATACTACGTTCCCTATGCTGATGATTGATACAAAGCAGTTCCCGACTAAATGGAGGGCAAAATACCTTAAACAATTCTATTTTCCCTTGACCGGACACACAGACAAAGAACTAAACTACGCAAGTTATCATTACTTTGAGAAAGGGAAATATATCAAGAGTTACAAGAACTCAAATGATATTTGATTTTCCTATCATGGTAGAATATAACCTCCGCAATCTCTGAATCCGTGTGGAATTTACAGAAAAACACAAAGAAATATATTGACAAAACATTCTAAGAAGAGGTGGAAAAATGGCTTAAAAACGACTTGTTTTAATACCTTCGTAAGTTGCTTGTTATCAAATAGTTGCAAAAGGGGATTTCGAAAGGTGCTTAACAAGGCTTCAAAAGGGCATTAGTTAGACTTCAAAAGGGCATCTTTTGCAAGCCAATTGGGCGTTATTTGCAAGCCATTTGATGGTCATTATAAAACCAACATGAGAAAAATTCGGACAAAACCAATGATGCTAAACTTCACAATATAGGATAATGAAAAGAGAGATTCTCTACGTCTACTTCATTTTTTTTAGCATGAAAAATCATCAAAGCATATCTATCAGAGGAAAAGGAACTATCACACACTGTGATTTCAGGCTGTAAAGAACATCTTGTCAGTGGGATATTTGGCTACTTCCACAGCCTCCATAAAACGAAAGATGCCGTATCCAACGTGTGAATACAGCATCTTCATTATTGTTAGTATGCGAAAAGCAGCTTTGTACTGTCAATCAATATGAATATTAAAAGGCTTTTTACTTAACTTTTTCCTCTGGTGCAAGCATGTGCTCTGGTGACAAGATAGCATCGAGTTTCTCCTTTGAGAGTAGCTTGTGTTCAAGTACAAGGTCGTAAACAGAGCCACCTGTTGCAAGAGCTTCCTTGGCAATCTTCGTACTGTTCTTGTAACCTATGTATGGATTAAGTGCTGTCACGATACCGATAGAGTGCTTAACCATCTCAAGACAGCGTTCCTTATTCACCGTGATACCATCTATACACTTCTCACGCAGCGTGTCCATAGCGTTTGGCAACCAAGTAAGGTCCTCAATAAGACACTCTGTGATGATTGGTTCCATCACGTTTAGCTGCAACTGTCCAGCCTCAGCAGCAATCATAACAGCTGTGTCATTGCCGATAACCTTGAAGCAAGTCTGATTCGTTACCTCTGGGATAACAGGGTTCACCTTACCCGGCATGATGCTTGAACCTGGTGCCATTGGTGGCAGGTTGATTTCATTCAGACCACAACGAGGACCAGATGCCAACAGACGAAGGTCGTTACAAATCTTAGAAAGCTTAACAGCTAAACGCTTCAGCGCACTTGAATAGCTTACGTAAGCACCTGTATCAGGCGTTGCCTCAACAAGGTCGGCACCTGCCACGAACTCCATTCCTGTCAGTTCGCTGAGCTTCTCTGCGCAAATCTTTGGGAAGCCAGGAGCAGCATTCAAGCCCGTTCCGATAGCTGTTCCACCCATATTGATTTCATGCAGTAGGGCAGCATTACGATTAAGGTTGGCAATCTCCTCCTCCAAAGTATTGGCAAAAGCATTAAACTCCTGTCCACTTGTCATAGGTACAGCGTCCTGCAACTGCGTACGACCCATCTTAATGACATGCTTGAACTCCTCACCTTTTCTGCGGAATGCAGCAATCAGTTCGCTCAGAGAACCCACAAGTTTCTTGTTCAGAAGGATAAGTGTCAGGCGAATGGTGGTAGGGTAGACATCATTCGTTGACTGACCGCAGTTAGCATGGTCGTTAGGGGAACAGTACTGGAACTCACCTTTCTTATGACCCATTATCTCACAAGCGCGATTGGCAATCACCTCATTGGCATTCATATTGACAGATGTGCCTGCGCCTCCTTGTACCATATCAGTTACAAAGTTCTCATGCATCTTGCCATCAATAATCTCACGACATGCTTGCGCCATTGCATCAGCCACCTCATCACTGATTTCACCGAGCTGACGGTTGGTTTCTACGGCAGCTAATTTAACGTAAGCAATCGCGACAACATAGTCAGGGTAGTCACACATGCGCTTGCGTGAGATGTGATAGTTGTTGATAGCACGCTGTGTCTGTACACCATAATAAGCCTCCTCTGGAACACGAAGCTCACCTAAGAGGTCGCTTTCTACACGAAATTTCTTTTCTTCCATGATTTTATTTTTATAAAGTTAGCGTTGCTCTCTTTCACTAACGGGAAGAGAATGATTTGTTTCTTTTTATTTATTTGAATATTCTTCAGGACCTTTCTCTCTCTCTTCTTTCCTCCTTTTAATAAGCTTTAATTCTGTACATAAAGCCTAATTCGATGCGATTAGTATTATACTTATCCAAGCCGACACCGTCCTTATAGGTTACTTTCTTGCCGACATATGCTAAGAAGACACGAAGGTCTTGGCTTTTAACAGGATAATACTCCACACTTCCTACATATCCATAGCTCTTACGATAGTTCTTGAAACGTTCAATCTTACTGACACTTGCTGTTTCATACATTCCTTTTAACATCAGATTCCAGTGAGGAACAAATTGCCAATTGAGCTTTGTTACAAAGGTGTTATAATGTATATCGCTCATCCATACATTACCAGTATATCCAGAGAATGAACTCCCCAATTCGTTTGTCGCTATGCCCAAACGGTCGACTCCATCGTTTTGAGCCATATAATCAAAGTAACATTGCAGTCTGTCTAACTGCAGTTTCTGTCCCAAAATGAGAATACGACTGTACTTATGTTTCGCCTCTCCTTGTACTCCCCACGACCAACGCGTATGCAATCTATTGTCCAAAAAACTACCATTCCAGTTCAAGCAATAAGCAAGTGGGTTGCGTGGCTTCTCTAATAGTCTACTATTCGTGCCGTCACCCTCGATGGATACAGCATTATTACCATATACCTCGCTGAATTTTTCATTGTGAGAATTGGTAATACCGAGTATTAACTCCTGTGAAGGAACAGGTTTATACACGACTGTAAGACCTGTCATATAACAATCCATAGAGCCTGTCATATCAGAAAATTGATAGATATAGACAGGGTTCTCGTCCACTTCAAAACCGCCAAGGCTCTGACATACCTTTCCAGCTTCAAGGTGGAACTTATCAGAGAACTTATAACCAATCATCATAATATCAGTTGCCTTGGCAAGATTATCCCCACTCCTTGCATCAGTCGAATTGTTTAGACGATGACACAAACGATAGTAGAGTTTGTCAGTTAAATTGCCTTTGATTTCAAGACGAAAGTGCTTATTTGTGAAACCTGTGTTCCACTGGTGTGCTGCGTCAGATGTTACCCGAGCTGCGGAAGCATAGTTAATGTAGACATTGAACATGTCGTTGCTCTTCTTTAGATGTGCTACCTCTTCTGCAAGCGACTTAAACCGACCGTCATCGGTGCCATAACCGTGGTTGTCCTGTGCATTTGCTCCTAAAGATAGGACAAATAAACAGGTACACAACAGCGTCTTTTTCATCTCAATATATGTTTTATTACGTTCTTTTTAAGGATAAACTCTAATGATAATATAGACTTATACGGTCCGCAGTCACACTCACAAAACTTCGTGTAGCAGGAAAATCTAAATAACACTGCAATAACTAAGGTTATAAACCTATTCCGTGAGCCTTGTATTCTGCGTAATGGTTTATATCACAAAAGTAGAAAAAATATTGATAGCTTTTACAAATCTGGTAAATAAAAACACGGCGTTTAACTTTCTTTAGTATCATATCGAAAGTGTAAAGAGTATGTATCTTAAAAGAAATAGGGATTAAAGTGACATTATGACAAGTAAAATAATAGAATCATCTCATGCAAATACGACAAAAACCCTAAATCCAAACCCTATCACATAATCCCAAATCGCCCCAAAATATGTATACTAATCGATAATAGTATTGTTGTAATAAGTCGATAAGTAGTTGGAAATGATAAATTATTATTAAAATCCTAACACACCTCAGAAATAATCGCTACTTTTGCAAGAAGTAAATTGCACCTTGCGAAAGGGCTGTGTAACAAAACTGTTATGAGTAAACGATTGCTTTTCTTACTTGGTACGCTACTGTTGCTTTCTACTGCTGCGACTGCACAAGATCATATCAATCCTGAAGATCGTGTGGTAGATATGGACTCACCTACATTTGTGCCTATGGTTCATATAGGCAAGGCAAAGGTGGGAGCTGACAGCATTCAGTATGTCAAGACAAGTAAGGTTTACATTTTCCCACCCCTCGAATTCAAGAATAAGTCGCAGGAAACAGCTTACTATCGATTGGTTTACAACATCAAGAAAGTGCTGCCAATAGCCAAGGAATGTCATCAGATTATTTTGGAGACGGGTGCTTATCTTGAGACAATCCCAAGCAAGAAAGAACGTGACGAGCACATGAAGAAGGTGGAGAAAGAAATATGGAACACCTATAAACCTCGTATGAAGAAGCTGACGTTCACACAAGGTAAGCTACTCATTAAGCTCATTGACCGTGAGTGTAATTCAACCTCTTACGAACTTGTACAAGCCTTCCTTGGTCCTGTGCGTGCTGGTTTTTATCAAGCCTTTGCGTGGGCTTTCGGTAGTAGTTTGAAGAAACGATATGATCCCAATGGAGCAGACCGGCTCGTAGAGCGCATTGTCTTGCAGGTTGAGGCTGGACAGTTATAAACCTATCTCCTTTCTATTTTGTTTTAAGAAGGTACAAAGTAAAAGGCTGAAAAGGCTAAATAAAAAAGGCGTATAGCTGTTCTAAAACAACAACTCTACGCCTTTTTCGAATTATTTTCATGAAAATAAATATTTTTCTTCATGAAAATAAATATTTCTTTTCACGTAAATAATTTCTTTTTTTCATGAAAAGAATTCGTAGGAGATACCTTTGAAGGGACTGACAAGAAAGATAAAAAGAGAGTATTACAGCTTGAAAAGCACCATATTTACGGCATCTTACAAGTATAAAACACTTTCATTACCCTCGTTGAAAAGCAAGTCAAGGATACTAAGGTTGGGCAGGAAGCCAAACTTCTGTTGATAAACTTGATAGTAACGACGAGGAATAAAGTCGGTATCGACACCTGGATGCTTCGGACGAATTATCTCTCTGAAATCAACAGTTCCATTGGGAATATCTTTTTGATAGACATCTGTACGGCGTATACAAGGTATAATGTCAATAAGTTCGCACATTTTTAGCATTATCTCCCAGTTAAAATCATAGAGATACTTCCATTTCCGCTCGAAGAATGGGCGTATATCGTCCTCATAATACTCGAAGAACGGACTCTCACCATAAGACGACAACAGAGCATTCCAGTGCTGATGGCGCCAATTATCGTGGTCGCTGATACGCACATCCTTCATCGGACACTTCGTATTCTCAAACTTCTCAACTGGAATAGAGAGTATCTGTGGACCATTCGCAGAAGCGATTACACAACGATTACGATAGGTTTGCTTAACAAAATTATCGTGTTGCTCTATCAGACAGCTGTCATAGCGATTCAGTTTCTGATACCATTGAATGGGCGCAAAGTAAGCAGAGGAGAGCAAGACCTCCCCAAGCCCCTCCGAAGGAGGGGATGTTAAGTTACCGATATTGCTATTGTTTGAACTGACTATGTTGTTTTTATCAGAATATGCCATAACAGTTTTACGTATAATATGATTGAACGATGACAAAAAAAGGAGGGGATGTGTAACGTTTACCAAACACAGGTAACTTGCACATCCCCTCCTTTGGAGGGACTTGGGGAGGTCCTTTGAGGCACCTACTTTATATTATCCACCCAGTTAAACAGTCTGTGCCAGCGGATTCCTCTAAAGCCCTTACGGTCTGGATCGCTTGACCACCAGATGAATATTGGCTTACCTACGATGTGATCCTCTGGTACAAAGCCCCAAAAACGGCTGTCGGCAGAGTTATGACGGTTATCACCCATCATCCAATAATAGTCCATCTTAAAGGTGTAGCTATTAGATAGTTTACCGTTGATATATATCTTTCCGTTCTTAACCTGCAAGTCGTTGTTCTCATAAACCTTGATACAACGCTCATAAACAGGAAGATTCTCTAATGTCAACTTAATTGACTTGCCCTTCGCTGGAATCCAAATAGGACCATAGTTATCGCGTGTCCAGCCAGTAAAACCATTGAGTGGATAATACGGACCAGAGTAGAGATCTCTATCTGTTACCGGACGGATAGACTGTACAAGACCCTGACGCTTCAGCTCAGCAACGGCTCGTTTTGTCAATGGCATATAACCATCATAAGCCAGAATATCCTTATTAAGCACCTTACCTTGGCTCAAGTCATATCCTTTCAGACGACTGAGCGTCTGTACATCCTCATCACTGATTTCTAAATCCTTACGAAGTTCGTCGTAACGTTCTCCAATGAAATCAGAAACAGAGATGTTTTTAAACTTAACAAAATAGGTATATTCGACTTTCTCTGGCTCTTTATTTGCCTTTCCGTCAATATAAACAATCTTGTCCTTAATCTGCAAGGTCTGTCCAGGAAGACCTACACAACGCTTCACATAGTTCTCACGACGGTCAGTAGGACGCCAATCTAAAGGTCCGAAAGTACCTGCATTTCTAACGATATAAGCTTTACCCGTAGCGTATGCCTTATCAAAGAAAGCACGTTGCTGGAGTATATTCATCGTTGAGAGATTGATATTTGGATTCTGTTGTGCGAGGAAGTTCGTACCCATTGTATAGACATCATGATAGTAATCATTACCCTGATAAGCTGGTTCACTCATGATAGTATCACCTGCAGGAAAGTTGAATACAACGATATCATTGAGCTGTACCTTACCCAAACCCTTCACACGACGGTAGTCCCAATGTGGCCAAGAGATGTAGCTCTTAGTATTAATAATAGGCAAGGTGTGCTGTGTCAGTGGCATTGTCAATGGTGTCTCAGGAATACGAGGACCATAGCTTACCTTCGACACAAAGAGGTAATCGCCCGTGAGGAGTGACTTCTCAAGGGAAGAAGAAGGGATAACGTAGTTCTGGAAGAAGAAAAGATTGATGAAATACACTGCTACCAATGCGAATACCAGTGCATCTACCCATCCCATAACAAAGCGGATAGGTCCTTCAGAATCCTTCCACCACTGCCAACGAATCTTCTTTGTGATATACACATCAAAGATAAATGGAACTACTAACAATCCCAACCAACTCTTTACCCAGAACAGGAAAAGGAGGTAGAGAACAAGAACACAAATAAACTTTGCCCATTGCTTCTTTGGATTCAGGGCTGCTTTTTCTTTATCAATCATGATGGTGATAGGTGATGGGTGGTGAGTGATGGGTGGTGATGAAATGTTGGAAGCTCAAATATTAGATAATGAGATATATGAAGGTGCATGATAAATAACTATTAGTTTTGAAAACTATCAGTAATCATCAATACCCAACACCTACCACTCAACACCCAAGATTAAAACTTAAATAAATCGCTTGTTGTGAGCAAACCGGTGTGGTCTTTGGTATATTCAGCTGCTAAGACAGCACCGAGAGCAAAGCCCTTACGGTTGTGGGCATCGTGAGTAATGGTTATCTTGTCAGCCTCTGAGTCATAACTGATGCTATGAATGCCTGGCACTTCATCTCGACGAATTGAGGCGATAGGCAACTCGTTAGGGGCAACATCATTGCTACCAGATTCCGTACCATCGGCAGCATGCTGGAAGCCTTTAACCCACTTGTCTTTGCGGTCGAGGTCATTGATTATCTCTTCTGCAAGGGTAATAGCTGTACCAGATGGTGCATCGAGTTTGTGGACGTGATGTACTTCCTCCATCTCAACGTTATACTGTGGGAAACCATTCATTATCTTTGCTAAGTAACGATTGACAGCAGAGAAAATAGCAACGCCAAGAGAGAAGTTACTTGCCCAAAACAAAGTCTGACCACCTTCTGTACACATACGTTCAACCTCAGCCTTATGCTCCTGCATCCAGCCAGTAGAGCCACTGACAACCTTCACATTATGCGCAAAGGCACGCTTATAATTGGCAAAGGCAGCCGTAGGATTTGTAAATTCAATGGCTACATCAGCCGATGCGAATGCGGGAGAATCAAAGTCCTCTATATTGTCAACATCAATAATACTTACGATTTCGTGACCACGCTCAAGGGCTATCTTTTCTATCATGTGCCCCATCTTGCCATAGCCGATTAATGCTATTTTCATAATTAATCTGAATTAAAACAATGCAAAGGTAGCTGATTTGCTGCATAAAACAAAATAAGTTCACGTATTTTTAAGTAAGGTACAGACAAGTTAGGAATTGTCTTTAACCATCAGAGTAAGGGCAAAATTGAAGCTATCTCCTCATTTTCTCTTGACGTGCGGATGCCCTGCACATCTCGTGCGGATGCTTAACACCGATGGCGTTGGTGCTAAACACCGCTGCTATGAGTGCTAAACTTCACTGCTGATGAGTGCTAAGAAATGAGTAACTATGGTAGAAAATAATAAGAAAATACGTAGGTAAGGTGTCTGATTTTATTAAATTCTTTGTATATTTGCGTATTGTTACAAACCAAGATCTATTATGGAACAACTCATCCACTACGTATGGAAGCATAAAATGTTTCCATTGACGGGACTCAAAACTACTGACGGACAGGAAGTAGAAGTCATTGACCCTGGGCTACATAATCACAACGCTGGTCCCGACTTCTTCAATGCAAAAGTAAAGATTGGAGGAACGCTGTGGGTGGGTAATGTGGAGATACACGACCGTGCGTCGGACTGGTTTCTGCACCGACACGACCACGACCCGAACTATAACAATGTTATCCTGCACGTGGCAGAGTCTATTGACGTTGATGTCAAGACAAGGCAGGGCGATTATCCGCCACAAATGCGGTTGCAAGTTCCTACGGCTGTGCGTGCGCATTACGAAGAACTGCTCACAACGGATGAATATCCGGCTTGTTATCGCATCATTCCAAACCTATCAAACCTGATGGTTCACTCGTGGATGAGTGCCTTGCAGACAGAACGGTTAGAACAGAAAACAGAGGCGATAACGCAACGTGTGAAAGATTGTGACGGGTCTTGGGAAGCGGCTTACTTCGTAACGCTTGCTCGTAACTATGGTTTCGGCATCAATGGCGATGCCTTTGAGACATGGGCAAAGCTGATTTCTCTGCAAAGTATAGCTCATCATCGGGACAATCTTATGCAGATTGAAGCCTTTTTCTTAGGGCAGGCAGGATTGTTGGAAACGACTGCTATCCCCGAGCGATACCAGCAGCAGGCACTGAACGACAGCTATTTCACAACGCTGAAAAGCGAATATCAGTACCTCGCACATAAGTTTGGATTACAACAAATGGATGCCACTCAATGGAGGTTTCTTCGACTTCGACCGCAGAACTTTCCGCATATTCGCATCGCACAACTCGCTCGGCTCTACTATGAACAGCGAGCTGGATTGTCACAGTTGTTGGAATGTGAGACGGTGAAGCAGGTGCGTGAACTGTTGGCAACACAGGTAACACGCTACTGGGAGACGCATTATGTCTTTGGAGAAGAGAGTGCAAAGAGTGGAAAGAAACTGTCTGCTGCATCCCTAAATCTGCAGATTATTAACACTGTTGCGCCCATTCTTTTCGCCTATGGGAAGCATAAGAACGCTGAGAAGTTATGTGAACGTGCTTTCGATTTCCTTGATGCACTGAAAGCTGAGAATAATCACATCGTAAGGATGTGGAAAGAAGTGGGGCTAATGGTTGATACAGCGGGTGATTCGCAGGCACTCATACAGCTTAAAAAAGCGTATTGTGACCGAAAAGACTGTCTCCGTTGCAGGATAGGATATGAATATCTAAAGGGGAGTTCATTATTAAAGGGTTAGGGAAATTGGGCTAATAAGCCTAATGGGGCATATAAGGCTAATAGGCCTAATATGCCCAATAAAAGCCTAAAAAAATAGATTATGGAAAAGAAGAAATATATTTTTGAGACAAGAATGGAGGTTCGCGACTACGAGTGCGATATCCAAGGTATTGTAAACAATGCAAACTATCTGCATTACACTGAACACACACGCCATAGATTTCTAAAGTCGTTGGGTGTGAGCTTTGCGGATTTACACAACAAAGGAGTTGATGCTGTTGTTGCACGTATGCAACTCACATATAAAGTGCCGCTGACCTGTGATGATGAGATTATCTCACGCATGGGATTGAAGAAGCAGGGACTACGCTGGGTATTCAACCACGATCTCTTCCGTGCCAGTGACGAACAGCTCTGTTTCCACGCAGATGTTGACCTTGTCACGCTCATCAATGGTAGGTTAGGCAATAGCAAGGAATATGACGATGCCTTTGCTGCTGTATTATAAAAGTCCACACACTCCCTAATACTCCTCCTCTTTTGGAGGAGCTTGGGAGCGGCTACTTATCACAATCTACACTATGGAATCCTTAAACGCAATCTTACTTACCCGACTTACTCGTTTTAACCTCAGCGAATTGGCTGAACTTTACAAACGAGCAGGCTCTGCCACAGCCGTCATAGAACACAAACGAGATATCAGAGAGATTCTTCCAGAATCCTCAACGCATCTGGTACAAGCACTAAGAGATGTTGATAACCTCAGAGAGTGGGCTGAAAAAGAGTTAGAATACGACCAACTGCATCATATTGAGCCTATCTCTATGAATGATGAACGCTATCCGCAGCGGCTCAAAGAGTGTATAGATGCACCTATTCTTCTTTATTATCTCGGGAATGCTGACCTCAACAGTCGACACGTTATCAATATTATCGGTACACGACACTGCACCACCTACGGACAAGATATTATCCGCTCGTTTGTCAGAGAACTGAAAGCACTTTGCCCCGATGTGCTCATCTTCAGCGGATTGGCTTATGGAGTAGACATCCATGCACACCGAGCTGCATTAGAAAATGACTTTGAAACCGTAGGTGTATTGGCACACGGACTTGACGATATCTATCCACGTGGACACAGAGATACGGCACTAAGGATGATTGAACAAGGTGGATTGCTGACGGAGTATGCCACGCATACTCAGCCCATTGCACGCAACTTCGTACAGCGCAACCGCATTGTAGCGGGTTGTGCAGATGCAACAATCCTTGTAGAGTCAGCCGCTAAGGGTGGAGGACTTATCACTTGCAGCATCGCTCGCAGCTATGCACGAGAGGTATTTGCCTTTCCTGGTTCTGTACATTCTGATTATAGCGAGGGGTGTAATAATCTTATTCGTGACAATGGGGCTGCCCTCATCACGTCAGCAACTGATTTTGTGAAAGCAATGAGATGGGATGATGATGTCAAATTGGAGCAGGCGCAAGAACGAGGAATTGAACGAACGCTTTTCCCTGATTTGTCTTCTGAAGAAGAAGCGATTGTCCGTGTGCTCACCAAGAATAATGATTTACAGATAAATCTCTTATCCATTCAAGCAAACATCCCCATTTCACGACTCACAGGACTCCTATTCGCATTAGAAATGAAAGGAGTCATCAGGGCTATGGCAGGAGGCTGTTATCACCTTTTAGCATAGTGTCTTAAAAGATTAGGAACACCGAGAGAAATCATAAAAGAATTGTATAGTAAAATTATAAAAATAATCTTTTGTAGAAAAAACAGCATTCTTTGCCACAAACATTTTTCTTTTTACGTCTCTATAGATGTAAACAATTACGGATTTATCAACCTAATTAAACATCAAGACAATGAAAACAACAATTTTTACTATCGCATTCGCTGTAGCTGTACTATGCTCAAGCTGCACCGTAAAAGCCAACCCAAAGAGTCTCATCATGCAGCCTACGAATGATGAGGTAGAATCTATTTTCAAAGAGTTTAAGAGTGGAGATAACGTCACTTACGTCAACTTGCCAAAGACACTCATAAAGCTTGGACTGAAGGCTGCCAACGACGAGACTGCTAATGCACTCGCTAAGCAAATCGACGAATTGCAAATTTTAACCTTCGAGGAGGCTGACCAAAAGACAAAAGACGGCTTATACAACCGCATTAGTAAGCTGGAATCAAAGGGATATGAGCCTATGATAAAGACAAATGAGGACGGCGAAAAGGTCAGAATATTCATTAAGGGCAACGAGAAGGAAGTGCAGAGCCTTGTTATCTTCGCCATGGACAAAGAAGACTGTTCACTCATCAATATCGTAGGACATATCAATCCTTCTAACATTGATGACATCGTAAAGTCACAGACAACGTAAACAAGGACAATACATGAAAAGGATTCTTATTTTATTTGTCTTTGCTATTAGCGTATTAGGGGCTTCGGCGCAAAACGTAGAAGCGCTATTCAGACAATACAAAAGTGAGAAGAATGTGGAATATGTACACATTCCACGTTTTATAATGTCAATGGCTAAGATGCTTACAAAAGCAGAGCAGGAAGATATTAAGGCGTTAAAAGCAATCTCTTCTATTCGGGTTCTTAATTTGGAAGAATGTTCTCCAATCGTTAGACAGAACTTTCAAAAGACACTTCAGACTTTTCAACCGACAGGATTTACACCAATTATCTTCAACAAGGAGTCTGATGAGACCAATTATATCTACGTAAAAGAAAGGAAGGGATATATCCGTGAACTGCTAATTCTTTCTGCTAACAAGCAAGATGGAACTATTGTCCATATTAAAGGCAGGATAAAACCCGACGAGGTGAACACTGTTGTAAAACAGAATGCAAAGAAGAAACTGAAAGAACTATAAGGTGTATTGCGATTTATCACGTACACTATAGTTTATTATTTTCCACAGCACACATCTACTTATGCAAGCAAGCGAATTCAAACAACTATTCCTACCCTGCCATCGGAAACTCTTTTCGGTGGCATATAGGCTGATGGGGAACGCTCAAGCTGCTGAGGATATGGTGCAAGAGACCTTCTTAAAACTTTGGATGCAACGTGATAAGATTGAAAGGATTGACAATCCTGAGGCTTATAGCATCACGGTGCTGCGCCGACTATTCTATGACAGAATGAGGACAGGGCATCTACAAGAAGTCGACAAAGATGTGGGAAGTTTACAGGTCACTTCTTCGCAGAATATCAGTAGACAATTAGAGACTGCCGACGAATACCAACGAGTAAGACTGTTGATTTCCCATTTGCCCGAGCCGCAAGGAAGAATCATGTTAATGCGTGATGTTGAAGACCGCAGTTTTGAGGAAATCAGCATCGAAACAGGGTTTTCGGAGGTGAATGTAAGAAGTATTCTCAGCCGTGCCAGAAAGAAGATTAGAGAACAAATAAAAGCAATGAGATATGATAAAGACTGAAGATATAAAGTGCTTGCTTGCCCGATACTACGATGGACTGACCACCGAAGAGGAGGAGAACACGTTGCGTACTTACTTCAATAGCAAAGACATTGATGCTAATTTGAAGGAGGAAAGTATCTTCTTCACAGCTCTCCAGTCTTCTGATTGTCCTACACCAGCAGGAATGGAAGAACGACTTAATCGTCAGATTAGCCAGTGGAACACCTTAGAAGTCACTACTCGCCGCACGATAAGGCATATCAACCTTCGCTGGGTAGTAGGGATAGCAGCCAGTCTGTTGCTCCTCTTCGCTGCGGGAGCTATTGTTTACCAAAACGAGAAAAAATCCCCACAGGCAGAACAGGACACATATGCTAACACAACTGATGCCTATGCTGAAACCTCACGAGCACTGTTGAAATTCTCAAAGTCAATAAACAAGGGGATTGATGCTGCTGAAAACATCACTAATAAAACAAAGGATTAGATCATGAAGAGAATTATTTTAACGCTTTGTATGACTATGATAGCCTGTATAACGGCATTCGCTCAGAAAGCATTGTTCGATAAATACAGCGAAACAGATGGTGTCTCTACCGTCTACATATCGCGTAATATGATGCGTATGATGGGCAATGTGAGGGCGGGCAACAAGGATATCAGTAAGATTGCCAGCCGTCTGGATTATCTAAAGATACTCTCCTGTGAACGTCCTTCTCTGATTCCTTCTATCAAGAAGTCTGCCCAAAGTATCTTCAACCAACAAAAGTATTCAATTGTAATGCAGGTCAATGAAGGGGGCGAACATACTACTATCTACGAGCGGCATTACCCCAATGGAAAGAATGAGTTTACCCTACTTGCCATAGAACGCAACGAGATAACAATTATCAACCTGCTTGGTAATATCTCGTTACAGGATATTCAAGGAATAGCTGGTGGGAAATAATCCCCCAGCTTTTTTGGTTATATAATAGAAATGAAGTACTTTTGCATAAAATAAGGAGGTATAATTATGAATAGGACCATAAATATTCCAAGTGCAGACAACGCCTTCTTGGAGATGTTAGCACAAAAGATGGGATGGACTATAAGTCAAATCAACTCTCATACAGAGAAGTATAAAAAGCCAGACTTGAACACACCAGAGAAAAGGAAAAAAGCAATAGAGTTGCTTCAATCCATCGCTGGTAAACTGCCAAACAGTCATTTAGAAAGCTGGAAACAAGCAAAAGAAGAGTATCTAAGAACAAAACACTTATGAGAATCTTCTTAGATACCAATATCCTCATAGATCTTCTTGAGGCAAGAGGTGAGTTCACACAGAATGCACTGAAAGTAGCAAGTATGGTTATTAACAATGGAGACGAACTTTTGCTGAGTGACCTATCAGTTGTAAATGCTTGTTATATCGAAAGAAAATCCTTAGGAAATAGGGGCTTTATAGCAATATTCTCTGCTATTAGAGATTGCTTTGAAATTATCGGTATGGGAGCACCTGCGATAGATTCTGCAATCACTGCTAATTGGAATGATTTTGAAGATGCAATGCAATACTTTGCTGCTCTTAATGCAAATGCTGATATCATTGTCACAAGAAACAAGAAAGATTTTGCTACCAGTGAGATAAGTGTTGTAACTCCTTTGGAATATATAGAAGGTAAAATCAAATGAAAATAGGTATATTCGTAGGAAGCTTTGATCCGTTCACAATAGGTCACGATTCTATTATACGCCGTGCACTGCCCCTCTTTGACAAGGTGGTGATCGGTGTTGGTGTCAACGAGCGGAAGAAGTGTATGCTCAGTGCGGGAGAACGAACCGAGCGCATAGCACGACTCTATGCTGATGAGCCAAAGATAGAGGTCAAGGCATACAGCGACCTCACCATAGACTTTGCACGAAGAGAGGGAGCCGAATATATCATTAAGGGAGTACGCAGCGTGAAAGACTTTGAATACGAGCGCGAACAAGCCGATATCAACCGACGCTTAAGTTCTATTGAAACCATCTTCTTTTATGCTGAGCCACAATTGGAGTGTATCTGTTCAAGCATTGTGAGGGAGCTGAAACATTTTGGAAGAGATATCACAGAGTTCCTACCTAAGGGATATTAACTATTAGACGAAAGCTCACAGACTCATTGATAAAATAAAAGACACGATGATAACATATAGTGCTGAAGGCGTTAAGATGCCAAAATTTAAGAAACGAGAGATTTCTCGTTGGATTAAAGCAGTTGCTGCAACCTATGGAAGAAAGGTTGGAGAGATTGGTTATATGTTCGTAGATGATGAGAAGATTCTCGAAGTAAACAACGAGTATTTAGGACATGATTACTACACGGACATCATTACTTTCGATTATGATGAGGGCGATGTGCTTAATGGCGACCTTGTTATCTCACTTGATACAGTCCGTACAAATGCTGAACTATTCAAGAAATCATACGATGATGAGCTAAACCGAGTAATCATTCATGGCATCCTTCACCTCTGTGGTATCAACGACAAAGGACCTGGAGAACGTGAGATTATGGAAGAGAATGAGAATAAAGCGCTCGCCTTGCTCAAGGAGATGTGCGGTCGTCCATAATCAATGCTCTACAAGTTTCGATATGAAGTAAGCCAAAATCGTTGCATCATAGAAAAGTGTTGATGATTAGTAGCATTCCATTCAAACATTATTTTTTTGAATGGAATTATAATTTCAAAACACCTTACTGGACGACTTGGATTCAAGAGTACCTGAACAAACATAATGTGCGGAACTTTGATACGAGAGTATCATTGTTCCGCACAACTGTTTTCTTTATTTCTCACGAAAGTAATTATCTGCTTTCGTGAGAAAAACTTGATAAAGATGTCCTTTTGCAGTAGAGAAGAATATGGTAATACTTTTCAGAACTACTATTGGTTCATCATTCTTCCCAAACACCTTTTACCTTTTTCCAAGGTGGATTGAAAGATATGTCATCTTCATACTCGTCATACATAAAAGGATTCTCTTTGCTATCTGCATGGTCGTTGCTACTGCCACTACCTGCCGTAATGAGAAGTTCGGGCGTTACCAAGACTTCCCATATCTTGGGTGGAATATATGTTCTTTTCATGATTTTTCTTTCTTTTAGTTTACAATAACCTTTGTTCCGTTAATAATATAGAGACCTGCTGGTAGTGTCATCATTCTACTTTCACCAGCATTGAGTGTTACAGTTTCAACTTTCATGCCATTTGCATTGTAGACGTTGAAATGTGCAGGCTTAGTAGCTGTTGCTGTGATGTATCCCTTGCCTGTCTGGACAACAAGGTCTGCCTCACGGGTGAGTTCGGTGATGCCTGTTGTCCCCCAGTCTACATCGTCCGTAATTACATCAAAGCCAATCAACTCCTTACTTCCCTGACTACTTCTGTTATAGAGATAGTAAGCACGGAAAGGATAAACATAAACATACGGATATGATGGAAGGAGATTTCTTGAACTGAGGAACATATTCCCTGAGAAGTAGAATACATTAGCAGTCTGTCTGTCTATCGTCTTACCAGCATAAGAGCCAAAGTTGCTGAAGTTATAAGAAGTTCCAGCAATTGTTCCTGTAGCTTTTTCTCCAGGGTAAGTGTACTTAGGATTATCCAGTGTTGCCTTGGTAGCCATTACGTCTGAACCATATTGTGTAGCAATAAAAGAGATATTTCCGTCTTCTGGAGCATTAATAACCTCAACCATATAAGGAATATTAGCCTCGGTACTATTACCTCCTACAAGGTCGAATTTAGCTGAAGCATAATAATTTTTAGACGAAGTAGTCTCTTCATTCTCCAAACCTAAACAGTTTGTTGGGCGCATCTTTGTAACTTTGAACGAGCACCCGTCTGCTGTTGTGTTGGTATGTACACCATTCTCAAGAGAGAGAGTAAATGGAAGGATGATAGAAGCATGAGCAACCTTACCATTCTTAGGGATGGTTATCTCTCGTTTGTAAGTTGCATAGTTCTCGTTAGGAACGGTAATCTTGTACGGTGCATAGAACGGCTGGCGGTCAGTAATGACAATGTTCTTGCAAGCACGGAAGTCACCACTCTTTGTCTTCTGAATATAGTTGTCCTCATTGTAGCTTGAACGCTCGGGGAAGTAGATCAGACAGTTCGGGTTCAGTTCCGACTTCATTTCATCCATTTTAGTCTTTTCTGGAATATGAATAGAATAAAGGTCGGTATAGTCGAGGTAAAGCACTTCCTTGCCAGTAGCTTTCACATTTGGAGCTTCGAGTGCCTCAACGAGTGCCTGACGCATCATAGGAACTGTCAGATATGCATTGCCCGTAGGAATCTTTACTCCAGTTTCAGCATCAAGTGCAACAAACTTACCACCGTACATTGGCTTATCAGAGTCAGCTCCATCAAGGTTGTAGCAGGTGTTGTCGTAGAGTTTGGTTAACTCACATTTAGCCTTATAATCCTTAACGATAAGACTGATATCCATCAGGTAGTAGGCATAGTAGCGATGTTCCAACGCCGTAGTTGGTGCTATATTCCAGCGTGTCTCGTCTCCCGTGAAGAGATAACACTCCTTGGAGTTATTGATGGCAATCTCAATGTCCTCTGTAAAGGTTCCGCCTTGTGACTTGTAAAGTGACTCAGAGTAAGGGTACTCCTCCAATGTCGTTTGCGTCGCACCAGGATTATCATTGTTCAGATTATCAATATTGCTGTACTTGAATGGTTTGTTACCACACATCTTACTGCTAATCTTGTCGCCAGAAACTTCATTACCTGTGGTTGTGTACTGCTTTCCATCACCATAAGTGTTGTAATAATCGGACTTGACAAAGTAATAGCGTGCATGACGTGTAGATGTACCTTTGGGATAGGTGTCATCTCCATACTTGCTGAATAGATTCTCAAATGTGAACTTACATTTCTGAGTGTCACCCATAAAGTCCTTTGGTACATAGAAGAGGAACTTTCCACCAGAAACTTGGAAGTCGTTGGAGGTAAACTGCTGCATCAAGGTAGGACCATTGGCCTTCAATGAATGGCAGATGATGTCTATAGAGTTTACAAATGGGTTCAAAGCCTCAAGTGTCAGCTCAAAGGTAACAAGTGCCTTTGCTTCTTCAGTCAATCCTGATACTTCAAACTTGATGGCATCGTTGTTCAAGTTAGATACCACGATGGAACCTTCAGCCCCCTCGGTTACCTTTACCTCTTGGTAAGGAACGTTTTTGTCCGTTCCATAGACCTTCAAAGTGTAAGGTGAAGGCTTGAAAGCAGGATTGATGGCAGTTCCATTTGCTGTCGTCAGCTTAGCAGTATTTCCGTTATTAGTTTGCAGCTGAGCAACCTCATCCTTACTTGGCATAGAGAGGTAATAAGTATTTTTTTGTATCTGACTCGTTATAGTGTTTCCGCTCTTCTCGAAACTTGAAGCCTTTGTGACATCTTTTGTTGAATAAAGAAGATATTTTCTACCTGAAGGATAAATGTACAGGTATTTTTCTCCACTATATAGTTTGCCACTATTTTCACCCGTCATTTTCCAGACTACTGGTCTGTTTTCCAGCCAATTCCCATCTGTCTGGAGATAGTATGTCCTTTTTTTCCAAAAACCTTCTGTTGCCGTAATATAAAAACCATCATCATAATTCTCATTGATTTCACCAGCAGGTGTACCATAGTGATATTTAACCGTAGCCTTTGTAATTCGATAGCCCAAAGGAATATCAGTACCTTCCTGTGACTTGGTCGAAGTAGGTGTCTCAATGTAATAGGTGTTATTACCTACAGCATAATACAGCTTTCCGCCATTGCGAAGTGCCTGAATGTCTCCAGCTCCAGCTGCAGCAGGTAGTTTCTTGTCTGCCGTTACAGCATTCTTCTGGTAGAGATGATTACTTGCCATAAGCTCCCTGACGTTACGATAGTCATAACTGAAATAGGTTACACCACTCTTCACGTTTGGCTTGATAATACCCAGGTCCAGTTTGCTTGTAGCGAAAGGAACATCAACCATATTGACTCCATTCTTGATAATCATAGAAGGAGAACCTGGTGCTACGTTTGCTTGGAAAGGTCCTTCAGCTGTAAAGTAAAGCTCACAGTACTTTATGGTTGCACCATAGAAATTATCCCTTTCCCTCCAGAAGTAGAAGTAAAGGTTATTTCCCATATCGTTTTCACCCTTGCTGGTGCGAGCAATAACATACTCCTTGGAATCTTCATTGTACGCCCCCATATTATCTGTTTGGGCTTTCGGGGAATTGATGTCGAAATTACGATCCGTTTCATACATTATCTTCCTCATACCAGAAATCGGCATGGTGTTGACTGTCTTATTGTTGATGTTGTTCAGCAGTACGATACGGTAGCCTGTAAAACGAAAACCTTTAGGAAGCGAAATGTTCATACTGGTCGTGACGGTCTTTCCTCCCATTAAAACATACTTACCCTGACTCTTATCCAGACTGATGTTTCCAGCAGGGTCTTTCAGCTGTCCACCTTCTACCAAATCCTTTTTATCAGAAACGGTAAGGGTCAGCGGTAACTGGTTATGACGCCACAGAGAACTCCAACCATGCTCGAATCCGATTTCGATGTCATAGGTGTATCCTGCCACCAGCTTTCCAGAATTGGGACTGATGGTCACGTTCTGTGCTTTTGAAACTGTAAAAGAGGTAAGCATTACCAATAATAATGCCAAGTGCTGAAGCACATTCAGCCTTCGTCCTCTTTCCTTTAATAATAAGGATAATTTCTCCATAATAACTTGAATTAAGTTTATAATTGTGTATTTTGCTCTCATTATATATATCTTTCATGTTGATATATTCATATTGTAGTTTTTTAGATTACGTTTGATTTTACAAATATATAGCTTCGATTTAAAACATCCAAAAACCTTTACAAGCAATCTCCTTTCCCCTAATGTTTAATATATCCAAATACATTTCTTTACGCTTATTCAATCAGCTTTGAAATTAAAAAAACGAATTTGAAACATACAAAAGGTACAAAATAACGTTACAATGAGTACAAAACACTGACAGATGAGGCTGTTTTCTACAATGTCATAGCAAGTTATTGGTTGGTGCTTTAAAAACATATTATAGCCTCAATGCAGTAGTATTGTTCTATATCGTAAATGTATGGTTTACGAAAAAGTCTGTCACATTGACTGTAGTCTATATATTGGTAATCATTACCCATACTCTGTAATAGTGGATAACCACAGAGATACACCTCGCTCGTAGCCAACCATGGTCAAGTTGTAGATAACTGTTTTACCAACAAATGATAATGAGGAGAGTATGTTTTTTGCTCAGTAAGAAAAGGTAAGGAAAATGGTACACAAAAAGCTAATTATAAAAAAGTCCTTCCAAAGTATGGAATGATAAGTATTCCCAGATAAGAAAGATATTATCACGTGAAAATACAAGAATAGTTTTATTTCATTTTGCTGTCACTTTTAACACTTCGTATATCTTGCTGTAATATAACAAGTTAAGCATCTATTACAAATGACAGAAATGACAGGAGTTTAAGTTTATGGATTGCTCTGTAAAACGAAATCAGCTAATCGATATAGATACTCTTTTTTTTTACCATTAAATCTACATTATTATTCTGTCGTTATTCATCCATCTACAACGAGGTGCGCAACCTGCTAACGATTTTTCAACAAACTGGTTGACAAAAAGGAAATCATCAGCATAATGATAGCTAATGGGAAAACAACTCAACATCTTACTTCTGTAAATCTCTGATGAACGAACTGATGTGGGTTAAAGGCAAACTCCATCTTAAAAAGTAAAACAAATCAACAGAACTCATGGTTTAATTACTTTTTTTTGCTAAATTTGCCAAACCATAAGAAAAGATGGTAAGATACACAATGTTCATCTCTACTTAACAATAGCTTTTAATCAAAGTTCATGGATTATTCTCTCTTATATTCATTAGGTTGTTTTTCTTACATCCTTTCATCCATTTTTTTCGCAGTAATCAGATGGGGACATGTGTGCCATCCTTATCAGAAACATTCCGCCAGTTTCTTTCCAGCAAGGATAATGTCCCTTTATTTCTTTCCTTTTTCCATCCTCATGCTACCTTATGTATTCCATCCTTTGAATACTGAAGCATGGATGCTGGTAAAAAATTATGGTATCCTCATCATTCCGACAGCGTGGATACTGATGCTTTACAAATACTTTGATGCCTCTGCCTATAAGCGTAAGAAACATAGAATGAGGCTCATTGCTTCTGTACCGATGTTTATTGTCCTGTTGCAGTTCCTTTTGACAGTCATTCCTGGGGAAATCTCAGAGCAGCAGATTTTGCAGATAACCATCATCAGTATAGTAATAGGTATTATTTTATTTGCTTACCTCGTATATTTGTCGTTCTGGCTCGGCCGGAAGATAAATGAAACAAACCAGGATAACTATTCCAACGAGGAAGAGTTCCCTGTGCATCTTGCCTCTCACTTCATCTGGCAACCCTTAGTTTACACATCGGCTTACTGGGTAATAATCTTCACTGACAGCCGCCTAATGAGGGTTGGTGTCGACTTTCTGCTCACAGGGTGGAATATGTGGCTGCTCCTTGCTGTCCTTCATCCTGGACACATCAGCAAAGATACCATGCAGAAATTAGACAGTATAATATCGCAATATATCCGAAGAAAGAACCTTGTACCGCTGTTTGATAACCTCATTGAAGAAGAAAAAGACAGACTAAGCAGTGAATGTATAAAAAGAATTAAGGCAGACATTCTTGAAATCATAGAACAGAAGAAAGGCTTTCTCAATCCTCATCTGACGCTTGCCTCTGTTGCCTCTCAAACGGATTATGGTCGTACTTACGTCTCAAAGGTTTTCAAACAGGAGTTCGGAGGCTTCTACAACTATATCAACCGACTGCGCCTGGGTTATGCTGCCCGCTATGCACAGGAGCATCCCGAAGCCAATCAGGACGAAATAGCTCGCCATTCAGGGTTCAACAGTCGTGTAAGTCAATGGAGGGCGGCTGAAAGATTGGCAAAGAACGAAGAGTCAAACATCTAACGCAATGCAATGAATCAGTCTGCAAATTTCTTGTGTAATCTACTGTTTGTTGAATGGACCACACTTGTTACCTTTGGTCTGTGCCTGCTTGCGCTCCGAAAACATGAGAAATCCACTTACTACATCTACACCCGTTCACGCTATTTGCTCGGTACAAACTTCTTGATTTTCTCCTTAGAACCTTTCTTTTACTGGCTGGATGAGACTGGCATATACAATGTACCCCACACTGAAATCATAGCTTTAAGCCTGTATATTGTCGTTGCAGTTCTACTATCCATGACTTACATCCCGTTCGTCCAGCCTGATTACATCAGTCGTAGACGCATAATCTGTGATGCTGTCCTTACTGTTCTGAGCCTGATTTTACTCTATACAGGAACCATTGCGGGGGGATTGTTCGGTTTCGTAAGCCGCATGGTGGTGACAATGGCACTCTTTGTTGCCATCTATCTCTTCGGACTTCGCTTCTATAGTTATTACCGACGGGCACAACAGAAAATCGACAATTTCTATGCCGATGACTTCAGGCAGTCCATTGCCTGGCTTTCACGTTCCGTTACACTGACCATTACCTTAGGTCTTACGAGCTGCTTTACACCATTCTTTCCGCACTGGCTTGTAGCCATTCACAAGACACTCTGCTTCTTTTCTGCCATCTACATGTTCCTGTCATTCATCAACTATATGCTCAATACCGACTTTATTGCACTGACAATCGGACTGCCACAAGAAAACGGACGGCTCAATAGAAGTACCATCCTGCAGCTGCAACGGCGCACCAAACGATGGCAGGAAACGTCCGCTGCGCTGACAAAAAACATCACTATCAACGATGTTTCACGACAGTTGGGCACTAATCGCACATATCTCTCCCTTTACCTTAACACCTATCTGAATACGTCTTTTAAGGAATGGATAGGAAGTATCCGCCTTAAACATGCAAAGATGATGTTAGCTTCCAATACACAGACGAATATGGAACAGCTGGCGGATGCAACAGGGTTCACGTCAGCATCAGCTTTTAGCCATTACTTCAAGGCACACGAAGGACTCTCACCCAAACAGTGGCGTAGACAAAACGAATATAGAGCAACTGGTCAAAACAGTGGAAAGGAGGAAGCACAATGAACCATCTGTCTTTTGATAGCATCTATAACTACATATTGCTTTATCTGACAGTCATGTTTGGCATATTTGCATTGAGCCTGATTGCCACTTCTTTCCCTCGTCACCGTGCTTACAGACGCTATCGGCAAGCACGCTATGCCATCGTCACAGGACTGTTGCTTACCTCGGCTATCTGCTTCTGCCACTGGTTCTTTCATCTCAGAGAGCTATCAGCCTACTATGCTGCGGCACTGAACTTAGGCGCACTATACATCAGTCTGTTTCTTTTCATCATGGCATTCATATCCATTATACGCGAAGAAAATGTCAAATCAAAGCACGTGGAGCGCAACATCATCCCATCCATTGCCAGTATCATTGCCTTGTGGGGAGGAGGATTTGGCAACAGAACCGTCCGCATAGTAGTAGTAGCTGTTGTCGGCATCATATTCATTGTTGAGACAAGCAGGCTCTGCCTCGTGCTCAGAAAGGCACTCAACAAATACATAAGAACACGGGAGCAGGATCAACAGTCCTCTGCCAATGCTTTTAATCAGTGGATACAACGCTCAATGTACTGGGGTATCGCCACAGGAATGATGGGGATAGTCGTCATTCTGGTCGACAAGAAAGTTGCAATCTTGCTATTACTGGTATTTGCAGTCTTCTTCTGTTATTTCTTTGTATCTATTCTCAACTATGCGATGTACTTTGAGAAAGAAACGCTGATGCAGCAGTCATCTCCCCTGTCTACCTTACAAAAGAAGAGCAGAAAAATAGAAAACGACATCAGAAAATGGATAAATGAAAAGCAATACACGAAGAGTAAGCTTACGCTTAATGATGTGGCACACCAGCTGCACACCAACCGTACCTATCTCTCGCAATACATCAACACGGAACTGAACATGCCTTTTGGAAACTGGCTGTCACAACTCCGCCTGGATGAAGCTAAACGGATGCTTGTCGCGAACCCTTCGCTGAGCATCAGTGAAGCTGCCCTGGCATGCGGATTCTCCTCAATAAGCAATTTTTCCCATCTGTTTACAGAGCTTGAAGGGATGACGCCGCAACAATGGAGAAGCTCACGGAGGAATAAGGGGCAGCTGTAACCTATAAGGATAATCGTACTTGAACTATATATAAGTTGACATTATAAAGTCCACGATGCAATAGAGAATGAACGAGAAGATAGTCTTGGGAATAGAAGAAGTTTCTGTTTTTGTATAAAAAAACACCATGCAGGAAAAGTGTAAACTTCAAATATGATTAAGATAATATAGTAACAACAAATATTAAAAGTAAGTTTTTAAACCTGTCAATCAAAGGTAAAAATAAGACTGAAAGTAGTCAATCAAAATCATTAAACTACACCTATTACGAATTATTTTCATGAAGAAAAATGTTTTTTTCATGAAAATAAATATTTCCACTCGTGAAAATAAATATTTTTCTTCATGAAAATAATTCGCAAAAGTACTTGTCTTGTCGCAGGCAGGACATAGAGAATAAGTGAAAATTGATATGCTTTTCAGCCTTTAAAGACGGAGTTTCTAAGTGCGCCAGGATATCGTTTAGAATATGACATAATAGCTTTTAGGACATAGCAACATAAGAACACAGATTGGAGAGTAACAAGGTCTGAAGCTACGAATCGAAGTATAGAAGATTCAGGGATGAGGTGTAATCTGAGTCAATATCTGTAAGTAAGGGTGTCATTTTATTCTCTTTGGGAAATTGAAGGAGGGGATGTAGGTGCTGATGTTATTAGAATCTTAGCTGTAAGCTGAGGAGTATTTCACGCCCTCGTAAGGGCAGGAATGTGTTGAAAGTATTGATTCCTACGTTCTGCGTAATGCTGTAAGATTTGCTGTTTAGCAGGTTTGTCCCCGATAACCTCAGTTCCCATACATTATTTATCTTGTAGTTGAAGTCACCATCCAGAAGTCCACAGGTATGATAATGTCCATCTGTAATCTCATTTGTAAGATTATAGAACTTCATTTTCAATTCCATTTTCTTTGTCGGAAAGAGATAAATAGAGAGATTGGTTGTATAGGATGAAAGAACATCCAACTTCATAATACTACTTCGTTCCCAGTAGTATTTAGCTGTAAAAGCTGCCGACAGGCGCATCCATGAAAGTTTCTGGAAGCTTGTGGTGAGCGTTCCAAAAGCGTTGTGAGAATGGTTATTGACCATAACACCCGATTGCGAAACAAGATAACTACCTCTGTTATATGTTGCATCAACCTTTAAGGACAAACCTATGGGGATGAAAGTCTTGTCCATCATAGCACTTATAGTCGTGTTATGCCGGTGGTTATTGCCTCTTACCCACGTCATAATTGTCATTGAGTCGTTGTATTCATAGTGGCTGTAAGCCTCGCTTCTTGTATCAGAATAGACAAGCGAAAGGTTTGCAAAGAGCATTGTTGCGAGGTTACGATAGCGGATATGGAACGATGTGTGCAGGTAGGTGGACTTGTAGATGTCATTTCCTGTTACCTGTATATTCCTATATCCCTCTCTTAAAGGTTTCAAGGTATAGAAGTCAAGAGAGTTGTCGTCTGCAGAGAATGATGATGAGAAGTTCAGCGTAAGTGTACTTGTCAGTACTTGTTGCAGTGTCAAATAGGGCTTAAATGCAATGAAGTTACGCACAGACAGCTTGTTTTCCTTCTTTGAAAGGCTTATTCTTGTCCATTCTATGGGGAGTCCAAAGGTTACGTAGCTTTGCTTTTTGTATTTCCACGTGTAGCCCGGTTCGCCTTGTAACTTGAATGTACGATGATAGATATCATCTTGATAATTGTACGAGTTATTCCTGTAGTAAGCCTGTAAGGATATGTCCAAATCATTTCCGAGTGTAGGGATAGAAGTCGTGATAACGTTGCGAGTCATAGTTGACCGTGTTGCAAAGGGTTCTGTAACATTATATAGTGGTAAGGAATCAGAAGCTGTTACCAGTTCTTCGCTACGATTAACGTATCTAACGAGTGAGCGAACTTGCAACATACTCTTTCCTAATTTGAAAGAAGAAGACAGATAATTCTTAATATAAGATGGCTTTATGCGTGTTTGTTCGGTAATTCCAATGCCGTTTGTTACGACTTGATTCTCGTTCGTCAGCCGTCCGAAAGAGTACTTAAGTTCGTCAGAAATGAACCTATGAGTACTGTTTTCTTCATACTTCAGTGATGGTACGATGCGAAATGTGCGCTGCTTCATCCATTCTGTGGTTTCCAACGTGGTGGGCGTAAATCCTCCGTAAAGGTTTGCTGTCGACTGGTTATATCCAGCGTGATCCTTATAAAAAAGAATGTTGCTGCGCAGTGTTACGTCTTTCGACAATGTAATGATATTATTAAAACCTGCACTATAAGACTTGTTCTGCAGATATCTTTCCTGTGGAAGCGCCTCCTGACTTATGTTTTCAGACAGAACACCCTGCGGAAGCGGCTCGTATGCATCCAGATTATAGACATCAATATGTTCTTTAGTTTCCTTTGAAAGGTCTTTTCCTGTGTTACTCATCTTAGCAGAAACAAGTATTTGCGAATGTTTCATCACCTGTGTGAGGAATAGCTGGTTGTCCCAAACACTTGGTTTTATGCCTAAACCACCTGTAATCTCCCCAAAGGGACGAGCCTTGTGGTTCTTGTCGAGCCTGATGTTTAGGGCAGCAGACTCTGATGGTTTGCGCCCTTGCATCATCTTCACAGGTTGGTGATTCTCCAAAACTTCGACATTACGCACCGCATTGATAGGCATATTGCGGCTTGCCTGTGTATAGTTGTTGCCCATCAAGTCCTGTCCTTCAATATAAAACCGGTTGATAGCACGACCTTGATAAGACACCGAACCGTTTTCAGCAACCTTGATTCCCGGTAGTTTCTTGAGCACATCTTCTAAATGACGGTCGCCCTTCTGTAGAAACGAACCGACGTTGTAGACCAGTGTGTCACCTTGTTTCCTTATAGGAGAGAGTTTTACAACGACTTCTTTTAGTTCAACTTGCTTAGGGGATAGTAGGATGATAGTCGGCTGCTTTTCCGCCTGACGGATGTCAGCAACGCCTATTTTCTGTTTACCGTAACCTATGAGTGTGAACATCAGTACATCCTCTTGGTGTGCTGTGAGGTTAAGGCAACCCTTTCTGTCAGCAATCTTATAACTCAGCATCTTGCCCTTTGAGTTTACAACACGGCACATCACATCTGCTAACGGTTGGAGGCTGGCAGAGTCCCTAACCTCAATCGTCAGTTTTACCAGAGCTTCATCCTGCTGTGCAAAGAGGGTAAAGCAAGTGGAAACGAGGTAGAGTAAAAGAAATATCCGTCGCAAGATGTTATTCTAATTCTATCGGATTGTAAGGCTTTGCGTTAACTGTTGCTGCAACATCAGCCGATACAGTAATGCTTCCATCTCCTGTCAAGGCTTTTACTGGGTCAGCACAATAGTTCTTATACATTTGTCTGACAGCTTTTCGGGTACTCTTGGTCACGGCACTTTTATCGTACATATAAATAGGAGCATAGTCCTTTACTTTCTGTAATCCAGTTAGAGTGAAAGAAAAATTGTCCTCTGTGTCCTGCACTTTAAAGATGAGTCCGGGTAGTCCACAGAACTTATAGGGTCCGTAAGGCAGTTCTACTTCAGGTGCATACCAAGCTATGTAATCACGCCCGAAGAGCCTTGTTTTTGCCTTCTGACACTGATATCCAGCAATAGTACTATCTCCTTGCAGTAATTCCCATTTTAGTTGAGGAGCATCTTCTTCGTATTGATATCTTTGAAGTCCTCCTGCCTTACATTGGATAAACTCTTTTTTTGTCTCTCTATTCAGCAGGATGAGTTCTTGAAATCCTATGCTTTTTAAAGCTCCGATAAGTTTAGGACCCGATGAAGTTACTTGGGATTCTCCTTTTGATATAGATGCGGAGATGGAGTCGAAAGTAAGTTGTCCATAGTCGATGAACATATTGTACAGCTTACCTATCCTTAGAATTGTGTTTGCCGTACGTTTAGCATTTGGATACTTTGCGTCTTTAGCATACTTGTATTCATAGACTATCTGGTATTGTGCAGATTCATATTGCACAGTTTTAGTCGAATCCCATCGCCCTTCTAATTTAGAGAAGTCCAGTGTTTGGGCAGATAGACAAGTCGTGTTGACGAGAAGAATAAGTAATATTATGTTTTTCTTCATTTTGATTGGTTTTTAAGTTTGAACATTTTGAGAAAGATTCAAAGTCTGTTATTTTATAAAGTTGTTTTATTGTTTGTCCTACAAAGTGTCTTTTCTTCTAATTCTTATTGCTGCAAATATATAAAATTATCGGGCATTTATCAAGTCTATTTCTATTTTTTCATACTTTAATGTTTAATATTGTCGTTTGCTAAAACTTAAACAACATATTCCTTATACTGAATCTCTTTTCGATAGATAGTATTGTGTTGTCTTTGTAAAAGTAAGCCTCCTAACCAAGTAAGATTTGTTTTCTTATGGTAGTATAGTCCTTTTTAAGCCATAAATTACCCGTACACCAGTAATATATTACAAGGGTGTTAGCCCTCCGCACCATTGGTGCTTACCGTCAACACCACACGTGCTGAGCAACAGCACATGGGCATAAGATGGGAAAAGAGAATCCTGATAGTACTTATAAGAAAATATATAAGACACAAATGAATAACTTATATATGGAAAGTGTTTACCAGTAGGACTAATTTATTAATTACGATTAAGTTTCTTTATCCGTAAAATGAGAAGAATTATAATAAGGCATTTTAAGTTCTTCTTTTCTGTCTTATCTCGTTTTTTTTTACTACTTTTGTACACAAAAGACGTAAAGTTAATTAAAACCTACGAATATTAATGAGTGAGAACAAACTTTCCACTAACGAACAGGCACAGACTGCCGATGCTCCTGTAAAGGCCAGTTATACTGAATATAAGGTTATCCCATCGCAGGGATATTGTATGATTGTGAAGTGTCGCAAGGGCGACCAGATAGTCGTATTGAAGACTCTGAAGGAAGAATACCGTGAGCGTGTATTGCTTCGTAATGCCTTGAAGCGCGAGTTCAAGCAGTGTCAGCGGCTCAATCATTCGGGTATTGTACGCTATCAAGGCTTGGTAGAGGTTGATGGTTACGGACTTTGCATTGAGGAAGAGTATGTAGAAGGACGTACTTTACAGGCTTATCTCAAGGAAAATCATACAGATGACGAGAAAGTTGGTATCGTTAATCAGATTGCCGATGCATTGCGTTATGCTCATCAGCAGGGTATTACTCATCGTAATATTAAGCCCTCAAACGTACTTATTACAAAGCAGGGTGACTATGTAAAACTCATTGATTTCAGTGTTCTTTCACCTGAAGATGTGAAGCCTACAGCTGATACAACGCGCTTTATGGCACCAGAGTTGAAAGACCAGACGATGGCAGCCGACGGTACAGCTGATATCTATTCGCTTGGTACCATAATGAAGGTGATGGGACTGACATTGGCTTACAGTGAGGTTATCAAGCGTTGCTGTGCGTTTAAGAGAAGCGATCGTTATAGCAATATTGACGAACTCTTTGGCGATTTGAACCATGAAGGTTCATCATTTAGTATGCCAAAGATAGGTAAGGGCACCGTTGTGTTAGGTTTGATTATCGCTGTTATTGTCGGAGTTGGTGCATTGCTTTATAACTATGGCGGTGCATTGGTTGATCAAGTCGGTAAGATAGATGTGTCATCTGTCTTTAAATCTGATGCCGAAACAGCTCCAGAAGATACTATGAGGGTTAATGTAGCAGAGCAGGCTGATAGCCTTTCTACTGAAGCTGAGGCTCCTGCAACTGGTAAGCTTGCCTTTATGAATAAGATGAAGCCAGCCCTTTATAAGGACCTTGACGATATCTTCGAGAAGAATTCTGCTGATAGAGCACAGCTGACGAAAGCTATCAAAACTTACTATCGTGGGCTGATTCATGCTAACGACACACTCGATAATGAGCAGCGTGCTGAGGTAGACCGCGTATTTGGCGATTACGTAAAGCAGAAGAAGGCAGCATTAAATCAATAAGATACAGACACGGCAGAGGTAAGAGCTAAGTCACGTTGACGTGATGTTTGCTCTACTCGGAAGTAGTGTTTATAGAAGGCTGGGGCAGAGGCTGTGCTTTCTTTCAGAACCTTGAGAGGACATGAGAGGAAGACAGTGTCTGCCCTTGTTAGCTTTCGTATGTAGGTATGTGTTTTGTTGTCGACAAATGAATGATAACTACTGTAGCTATAATCCATGAATAGCTGTAGGATATATAATAAACAAAAAGAATGAAACGAATCTTTTATATGCTCTTTGTAGCCTCGCTGTTTGTTAGTAGCGTACAGGCACAGATGCCAACAGAGAGTCGTCGGCAGGCTGCTGGTCGGTCCATGGAACAACAGGGACTGGTTAATATTAAGCATGTGGACCCTTCTATCAAGGTGGCTTTGATGTATGCACGTACGGATAACTTCTGTAATCGTGTACTCTATCATGACCTACGTGATGCCTACGTGCTGCCCGCTTGTGCTGATGCATTACGTAAGGCACAGGCTGAGTTGAAGCGTCGTCGACCCGATTTAAGCCTGTGTATCTTTGATGCTACACGACCAATGAGCGTGCAGCAAACGATGTGGGATGCTGTGAAAGATACGCCAAAATACTTCTATGTGTCTAATCCTGCCCACGGAGGTGGTATGCACAACTATGGGATGGCTGTAGACATTAGTATCTGTAAAGCATCTTGGAACGATGCAACATGGCGTGATGGTGCTACGAGCTGTTCGATTGATACGATACCAATGGGTGTGAAAGTCGACCACATGGGTATAGCCAGTCATATTGATAAGGAGGCTGACCTCGTCTCTCGTCGTCTTATTTCTCGTGAGGCATTAGCCAACCGCCGACTTCTTCGTGAGGTGATGAGTGCTGCTGGTTTCATGCCTCTGCGTATCGAGTGGTGGCACTTCAACCTTTGTACAAGAGCTTGGGCAAAGAAGAATTTGAGGGTGGTGAGGTAAAAAAAGAAGCCTCACCCCCGCCCCTCTCCAAATGGAGAGGGGAGTGATTACCGACTTTGCTACAGTATTAGCATGGTAAGAATAAAATTCTAAGGACTATTAAGGCAATGCAAATATAGGATTAGATGAAGCAAAAAAACGATATAAGTCATTCAGAACTACTACTGCCAAGATATGTGCGGGACGTTCTAAGCGAACATAACATTTCACTCCCCTCTCCACTCGGAGAGGGGTTGGGGGTGAGGCTTCTTGCTCTCCAATCCCACCGCTACCCTGATATTGATATGCCCTTCCTCCTTGACCAGCTTTCTGGATGGCAGACAGCACGCACGAAACTGCCGTCGTGGGCAGCGAATGAGGATATCATCTACCCACCGCATCTATCAATGGAACAGTGTTCAAGTGAGCAGACAGCGGAGTATAAGGCACGACTTGTTACACGTCTCGTTGGGACAGGTACTTCTGTTTCTTCCAGTCTTTGTGACCTCACAGGTGGCTTTGGCGTTGATTTCTCGTTTACGGCACGTGCTTTTGAACGTGCAATCTACGTCGAACAGCAGGAGAAGTTATGTGCGTTAGCACGTCATAACTTCCATGCTTTAGGCTTAACACAAGCCGAAGTGGTCAATGATGATGGTACAGTCTATCTCCATCAGCTTGACCATGTGGCTGTGTTATTCCTCGATCCTGCCCGCCGTAATGAGCAAGGAGGTAAGACAGTGCTGATAAATGATTGTTCACCTGATGTTTTGGCGTTGGAAGAAGAATTCTTAGAGAAGGCTGATACGATTGTTATAAAGCTGTCACCAATGCTTGATTGGCATCGTGCTGTGGACGAACTCAATCATTTGGGCGATGTTGTTCGAGAGGTTCACATTGTTTCTGTACGCAATGAATGTAAGGAGTTGCTGCTTGTTTTGCAGAAGAATAAAGGTATAACAGAGGATAAAATGGCTGTGGAAAAAGCCATACAAGTGTTCTGCGTGAATGATGATTGCATTGTCTCTTATTCCCTTAATGAGGCTTTATGTACGTCACAGCGCATCGGATCGACTCTTCCAGTGTGTGGTCAATACCTCTATGAACCTAATGCTTCCTTGATGAAGGCAGGTTGCTTTGCACTACTCACAACTCGTTATCCACTTTCAGCATTAAGTTTGAATTCTCACCTTTTTGTCTCTGACGAGGTTATTGATGATTTCCCAGGGCGAAGGTTCGAGATAACAGCGGTTTCATCGTTCAATAAGAAGGAACTACGACGTAGTCTTTCAGGGATAGAAAAAGCCAATCTTGCTGTGCGTAACTTCCCCATGAACGTTGCCGATTTGCGCAAACGATTAAAGATAAAGGAAGGGGGAGAGGTCTACCTCTTTGCAACCACAGATACAGAAAGCAATCACCTGCTTTTCGTTTGCAAGAAAACAGCGATACTAACAAAAAAGTAGAAGGTGTCATGAGATATTATCTATCATTATAATAAATGATTATTGTGGTTTTAGTGAATGCTTAGGAACTATTTAATAAATGATGTTTTGCAAGTATGTTAAGCATAAACTGGAGTTGTCTTAATGATAAACACATATGGTGCGGATGGTTAGCACGAGTGGTGCGGATGCTTAGCACATATGGTGCGGATGCCTAACACGAGTCCTTATGACTGAGTAGCAGGATAGTAATAGTCAATAAAAAGGAGCGTAAATTTGCCAATCTACCTTTTTTTTAGTACTTTTGCATGTTTAAGATTAGGAAAATAACGAATTTTAAAATACTAAATGTCATCAGTTCAGATAAAGAGAGTCGAAACGAAGAAAGACTTAAAGGATTTCATTGAGTTTCATTATGATCTCTATGAGGGCGATCAGTATGATGCCCCAAACCTCTATAGCGATGAGTTGAAAACGCTGTCAAGAGACAAGAATGCTGCTTTTGACTTCTGCGAAGCTGAGTATTTCCTCGCCTTGAAAGAGGGGAAAGTGGTGGGTCGTGTGGCTGCCATCATCAATAATAAGGCAAACGAGAAATGGGAGAAGAAAGATGTTCGCTTCGGTTGGATAGACTTCATTGACGATATAGAAGTGTCAAAAGCTCTGTTGAAGGCTGTTGAAGACTACGGCAAAGAGAAGGGCATGACCTCTATTGTTGGTCCACTTGGCTTCACAGATATGGACCCAGAAGGTATGTTGACATGGGGCTTTGATCAGCTCGGTACAATGGCAACTATCTATAACTACGATTATTATCCAAAGCACATGGAGAAACTTGGTGGCTGGGAGAAGGATAATGACTATGTAGAATACCGTCTTGATGTTCCAGAAACAGCGCCAGAGAAATATACGAAAATTGCTGAAATGGTAGAGAATCGTTATAATCTACGTATTCGTAAGTTGACTAAGAAGGATATTTTCGAAGGAGGTTATGGCAAGAAACTATTCGACTTAATCAATGTGACTTACTCGCATTTGTACGGATTTTCTGAATTGACTGAACGCCAGATAAACCAGTACGTCAATATGTATTTCCCATTTGCCGACCTTGATCTCATTACAGTTATAGAGGATGGCAATAAAGATAACCAGTTAGTTGGTCTTGCTATTACCATACCATCGTTGACACGTGCCTTGCAAAAATGTCATCGTGGACGTCTTTTCCCATTTGGATGGTGGCATATTCTACGTGCAATAAAGTTCCATAAAACAGATGTCGTAGACCTTCTTTTGATAGGTGTTCTTCCGGAGTACCGTGCAAAGGGAGCGAAT
Organism: Prevotella melaninogenica; assembly: GCF_018128065.1. NCBI lineage: Bacteria > Pseudomonadati > Bacteroidota > Bacteroidia > Bacteroidales > Prevotellaceae > Prevotella > Prevotella melaninogenica. The sequence goes on from NZ_CP072360.1 coordinate 481,861, forward strand.
GCACTTGTCTTTGCTGACCTCATCCCACGCTATGTGAAATATGGCTTTAAGTGGGGTGAGACACATGTAGAGATGGAGACCAACGAAAATGTACAGAGTCAGTGGGGTCCATTAGACCCAATTATGCACAAGAAGCGCAGATGCTACAGGAAAGCTATTGGGTGATAGGTGTTGAGTGTTGGGTGGCGAGAATATCTATATTACGTGTTATTCTCCTATTTAACACCTACACTCTAACTGTTAATCATTTTGTATCACCTATCAATTAACACCTATCACTCTCAAATTAACACCCAACACCCAACACATGGACAAGTCATCAACACCCAACACCCAACACCCAACACCCGTATCTTACACCGACGATAATATCCGACACCTATCGGATATGGAGCATGTGCGTACCCGTCCGGGCATGTATATTGGTCGTTTGGGTGATGGTAAGTTGCCAGAAGATGGTATTTATGTACTCCTGAAGGAGGTCATTGATAACTCTATTGACGAGTTTAAGATGAATGCCGGCGACCGTATTGAGATTGATGTGGAGGATAATCTGCGTGTTAGCGTGCGTGACTATGGTCGTGGTATTCCGCAAGGTAAGCTCGTTGAGGCTGTATCAGTACTGAATACAGGTGGTAAGTATGACTCTAAGGCGTTCAAGAAGAGTGTCGGACTGAATGGTGTCGGTGTGAAGGCAGTCAATGCACTTAGCTCTCACTTCGAGGTGAAGAGCTTCCGTGACGGTAAGGTACGTGAGCTTTCGTTTGAGAAAGGTAACATCCAGAGCGACAAAACGAAGAAGTCTGCGGATGAGAATGGCACTTACATATACTTTGAACCAGATGCAACTCTCTTCAAGAATTATAGCTTCCATGATGATATCGTGGAGGAGATGCTCCGTAACTACACCTATCTGAACACGGGATTGACGATTATGTACAATGGTCGTCGTATACTTAGTCGACATGGTTTGAAGGACCTTTTGACTGATAATATGACTGTTGACCCATTGTATCCTATCGTTCACATGAAGGGAGAGGATATTGAGATAGCTTTCACTCATACCAACCAATATGGCGAAGAGTACTATTCCTTCGTGAATGGACAGCACACAACGCAGGGTGGTACACATCAGACAGCTTTCAAGGAGCATATTGCCAAGACGATAAAAGAGTTCTTTGGTAAGTATGAGTATGGGGATATTCGTAACGGATTGGTGGCTGCCATTGCTGTAAACGTTGAAGAACCAGTGTTTGAATCACAAACAAAGATTAAGTTGGGTTCTACACAGATGTCGCCTGATGGTGAGTCTATCAATAAGTATGTGGGCGACTTTATCAAGACAAACGTTGACAACTACCTTCATATTCATAAAGAAGACTTCACCGATATACTTGAGAATAAAATCAAGGAGACCGAGCGAGAACGCAAGGCGATGGCTGGTGTTACGAAGTTAGCACGTGAACGTGCAAAGAAAGCTAACCTCCATAACCGCAAGTTGCGTGACTGTCGTGTACACTATTGTGACGTAAAAAACAATCGAAAAGAAGAGAGTTCAATCTTTATTACAGAGGGTGATTCAGCCAGCGGAAGCATCACCAAGAGTCGTGATGTGAACACACAGGCTGTCTTCTCATTGCGCGGTAAACCACTAAACTGCTTTGGCTTGACAAAGAAGGTGGTGTATGAGAATGAAGAGTTTAACCTCCTTCAAGCAGCACTCGATATAGAGGACGGACTCGATTCACTGCGTTATAACAAGGTGATTGTGGCAACGGATGCCGATGTTGACGGTATGCACATCCGCTTGCTCATTATAACTTTCTTCTTACAGTTCTTCCCAGAGCTGATTAAGAAAGGACACGTATATGTTCTTCAGACACCGCTCTTCCGTGTTCGTAACCGTCGCACAAAGATAAAGAACAAGGAAGTTATTGCTGAAGCGGATGCTCGTCGTGCAAAAGGGGAGAAGAACGATTTTATCACACGCTACTGCTACTCTGAGGAGGAGCGAATAGCAGCTATCACTGAGCTCGGTCCAGACCCAGAAATCACCCGATTCAAGGGACTTGGTGAGATTTCACCTGATGAATTTGCCCATTTCATCGGTCCAGATATGCGTTTGGAACAGGTTACCTTGCATAAGAATGACCAAGTAGCCAAACTCTTGGAGTATTATATGGGTAAGAACACGATGGAACGTCAGAACTTTATTATTGACAACCTTGTGATTGAAGAGGATTTGCCAGAAGAGCAATTAGAGATGTAAAGGAGGTTCTCATCATATGGATTTTCTATCATTGATTATCCAAAGAACTGTTGACAGGGACTTTCAAATCAGTCGTCTGATTTTTAAAAACACTCGACTATTTTTTCAAATCAGTCGAGTGTTCTATTAAAGGAGTATAGAGTTCTATCAGAATAATCAGTCTGTACGTTACGCAATTGTCACAAACAGGATATTAAACAAGCAATATCAGTCAATAAATTCAACGAGATAGAAGGGCAAACGAAGGGACTCAAATGACAGTCTCATGCGTTGTCTTTCAAAGAAAACAGAGTTTCATTAAAATACAATATTAGTCTATGAAAAGGTATATCTATCTTTCACTCCTTTGTCTCTTTAGCTTTTTACCATTGTCAGCACAGCTGAAGAACGACTCACCCTTGCGTAAGTTGCAGTTAGCAGAGATGGCTATTACCAACTTCTATGTGGACTCTGTGAACGAACAGAAGTTGGCGGAGGATGCTATCAGGGGTATGCTTGAGAAGCTCGACCCACATTCTACCTACACCGACGCAAAAGAGACCAAGGCGATGAACGAACCGCTGCAGGGCGATTTTGAGGGTATTGGCGTGCAGTTCAATATGATTGAGGACACACTTGTCGTAATCCAGCCTGTTGTCAACGGACCGTCTCAGAAGGTGGGTATCCTTGCTGGCGACCGTATCATCAGTGTGAACGACTCTGCAATCGCTGGTGTTAAGATGGCACGTATCGACATTATGAAGAAGCTGCGTGGCAAGAAAGGCACGAAGGTGAAGTTGGGCATCGTGCGCCGTGGCGTAAAAGATGTACTGACTTTTATTGTTACACGTGCTAAAATACCTGTTCATACAATCAATGCTTCCTATATGATTCGTCCTAACGTGGGTTATATTCGCATAGAAAGCTTTGGAATGAAGACCCATGACGAGTTTATGACGGCTGTTGACTCATTGAAGAAGAAAGGAATGAAAACCCTACTTCTCGACCTGCAGGACAATGGCGGCGGCTATCTCCAGTCTGCCGTCCAGATTTCCAATGAGTTTCTTAAGAACAACGATATGATAGTCTACACAGAAGGACGTCGTTCTCGCCGACAGAACTTCAAGGCAGTTGGCAATGGACGTTTGCAGGATGTGAAGGTCTATGTATTGGTGAACGAACTTTCAGCTTCGGCTGCAGAGATTGTCACTGGTGCTATTCAAGATAATGACCGTGGAACTGTTGTTGGTCGTAGAACCTTTGGTAAGGGACTTGTACAACGTCCGCTCGACCTTCCTGATGGTAGTATGATTCGACTGACCATCGCCCATTACTACACGCCAAGCGGTCGTTGTATTCAAAAGCCTTACAAGAAGGGTGACCTGAAGGACTACGAGATGGATATTGAAAAACGCTTCAAGCACGGCGAGCTGACCAATCCTGACAGCATTCAGTTCTCTGATTCTTTGAAGTATTATACTATCCGTAAACATCGAGTTGTCTATGGTGGCGGAGGCATTATGCCTGATTACTTCGTTCCACTTGACACTGCAAAGTTTACTCGTTACCATCGTATGCTGTCTACAAAAAGTATTATCATTAATGCATATTTGAAGTATGTCGATGCGAACCGCAAGGTATTGAAGGCGCAATACAGCTCGTTTGACGCATTCAATAAGGATTATGTGATACCACAATCATTGCTCAATGAAATCGTGGCAGAGGGAAAGAAAGAGAAGATAGAACCGAAGGATGAAGCCGAACTGAAGGCTACACTGCCTCACATTGCTGTACAACTGAAGTCGCTTGTTGCCCGTGACCTATGGGACATGAACGAATACTTCCGTATATGGAATGCACAGAGTGACATCGTCAACAAGGCTGTGGAACTTGCAACGGGCAAGTAACAAGGCCGTAAAATCCTAACAACAGAGAACTGTATAGACATACAGGGGCGTACGATTCGTGTGTTCGCAAAGAATGTACAAAGGCGGACAGACGACGCATGCGCCCTTTCTTTGTCTCTGAAAGCGTCATTCATAGCTTGTTAGATATCAATTTATAGAACTCCCTCTATAACCCTCACAAACTTAAGCAAGTAGATAGACAAAATCGGCTCTATAACGAATCGTGTGGGTTGTTTGAGCCGATTAGAATAATATCTGTTGTATTCATAGAAAGAAGTTATTTGTTCAGTTTAGTTTTAGCGTTTTACTCTTTAGCCAACGAAATAGGATGTTTTAAGGTATTAATTCATACTATGTTTATGAATGTTTACCATCATTTGCTGCGGTGCGGATACTCTGCACATGTGGTGCGGAGGGTTAGCACATATGGTGCGGAGGGTTAACACCACATGTGCGGAGGGTAAAATTCACTATGATATAAGGATGATAGGGGATGAGTTGTGAGCAAAATGTTGTAGTACTAAGAATAAACAGGAGGTGTGTAGAAGCTTGTTTAACTCAAACTCCTTTATACTTGTAGATTAATTCGTCTTCATCTGTTCAGCCATAAAGCCATTAAACATAGGAACGCTGGCAAGGAAAAACTATTTACTCACACGATTCGTTATAGAACCAAAAAATCCCATAACTCCTATACAGAGCTATGGGATTTCCTATTTTAAGGATAAGCATGGCAGTAGACTTAATAATCACTGCCAATTGCTCATGACTAATCAGCAAACTTTGCCTTGATGAACTCACGGTTCAAACGAGCGATGTTAGCAATCTTCTCGTTCTTTGGACAAACAGCCTCGCAAGCACGTGTGTTAGTACAGTTACCGAAGCCGACCTCGTCCATCTTAGCAACCATTGCCTTAGCACGCTTAGCAGCCTCAGGCTTACCCTGTGGCAAGAGAGCTAACTGACTTACCTTAGATGAAACGAAGAGCATAGCAGAACCATTCTTACATGCAGCAACACAAGCGCCACAACCAATACATGTTGCGCAGTCCATTGCCTCATCAGCATTGTCTTTAGAGATAAGAATAGCGTTAGCATCCTGTGCCTGACCGGTACGGATTGTTGTGTAACCACCAGCCTGAATAATCTTATCGAAGGCTGTACGGTCTACCATACAGTCCTTGATAACTGGGAAACCAGCTGAACGCCATGGCTCAACAGTGATAACATCACCATCGTTGAAACGACGCATATAAAGCTGACAGGTTGTTGCACCACGCTCAGTCTTACCATGTGGAGTACCGTTGATATAGAGTGAGCACATACCGCAGATACCCTCGCGGCAGTCGTGGTCGAAGACGAAAGGCTCGTCACCAGCTTCGATAAGTTCCTCGTTGAGGATATCGAGCATCTCAAGGAATGAGGTATCGTCTGGGATGTTCTTCATCTCATGTGTATCGAAATGACCCTGATCCTGTGGACCATTCTGCTTCCAATACTTAATTGTGAATGATATATTTCTTGCCATTTTGTTTGTTTTTAGTTGACAAGTAAACAAGTTGTGAAGTAAACAAGTTATTTGTTCAGAGACTTAATCAATGATGTCAGCATTCTGATGATGGTTTGAACATCGTTGCAAAGCTGTTGAGCAAGTTCTGTATGAAGAAACTCTAAGTCCTTTGAAAGAATTAATTGAGTTTCTAACTCACACGCAGAACCCAATGCTATACTGAGGAAATTCTCAGTCTCACGTGTATGGAGTCTGCCATAGCCTTCTGCTATATTGGAAGGGATTGAAACGACTGCTCTCCGCATTTGTGAAGTGAGTCCGAAGACTTCTTCCCGAGGAAATTTCTTTGTCGCCTTATAGACGTTCAAGACAAGTACCATTGCTTTCTGCCAGACGAGTAAATCCTTGTGCGTTGTCATACATTAAACTTGTACTATGACTTCTTGCTTATATTGTCTGCATTTTATATTAATGTTTTTGAGATGGAACAAGCCGACAACTTGTCAACTTGTTCACTATCAACTCGTCAACTAGTTTTTATAGTTACGTGTTTGTACCTTGATTGCCTCATACTCGAGAGGTTCTTTGATAAGCTCTGGGGTCTTAGTGTCATCACCCTGATACTCCCAGCAGCCAACATAGAAGAAGTTCTCGTCGTCACGCTTAGCTTCACCTTCCTCTGTTTGGTGCTCCTCACGGAAGTGACCACCACAACTCTCCTCACGATGTAATGCATCATAAGCTACGAGCTCACCCATAAGGATAAAGTCTCTGAGGTGGATAGCCTTATCAAGCTCGATGTTCAGACCTTCTTTCTTACCAGGAATGAAGAGGTTAGTGTTGAATTCCTCGCGAAGAGCCTTCAACTGCTTGAGACCTTCCTCAAGACCTTCCTTGGTACGACCCATACCAACATACTCCCACATGATATGTCCAAGCTCCTTGTGGATTGAGTCTACAGAACGCTTACCCTGGATACCCATCAAGCGGTCAGTCTCTGCCATAACACCTTTTTCTGCCTCCTCAAACTCTGGACGATCGGTTGAAATCTTGCCCCAAAGTGCCTGATCAGCGAGATAGTTCTGAATAGTATATGGCAACACGAAGTAACCATCAGCAAGACCCTGCATCAAAGCAGAAGCACCAAGACGGTTAGCACCGTGGTCAGAGAAGTTACACTCACCGATTGAGAACAAACCTGGAATGGTTGTCATCAACTCGTAATCAACCCAGATACCACCCATTGTGTAGTGGATAGCAGGGAAGATCATCATTGGGTTGTAGTACTTCACGCCGTTAATCTCATTAGCAAGCTCGCCTGGGTTAACGTCTGTAATCTCCTCATACATATCGAAAAGGTTACCATAACGCTGAAGAATTGTATCGATACCAAGGCGGTTGATTGACTCAGAGAAGTCGAGGAACACGGCAAGACCAGTGTTGTTAACACCGAAACCATGGTCGCAACGCTCCTTAGCAGCACGTGAAGCCACGTCACGAGGTACGAGGTTACCGAATGCTGGGTAACGACGCTCCAGGTAGTAGTCGCGGTCCTCCTCTGGAATATCCGACCCCTTCTTTGTTCCTGCCTGCAATGCCTTAGCATCTTCCAGCTTCTTAGGAACCCAGATACGGCCATCATTACGCAGAGACTCTGACATAAGGGTCAGCTTAGACTGCTTATCACCGTGTACAGGAATACAAGTTGGGTGAATCTGAACGTAAGATGGGTTAGCCATATAAGCACCCTTACGGTAGCACTGGATAGCTGCTGTACAGTTACAACCCATAGCGTTGGTTGAAAGGAAGTATGCGTTACCATAACCACCAGTAGCGATAACAACAGCATTAGCTGTGAAACGCTCCAGTTTACCAGTCACAAGGTTCTTAGCAATGATACCACGAGCGTGACCGTCAACGATAACTACGTCCTCCATCTCATAACGAGTATAGAGCTTTACCTTACCTGTAGCAACCTGTGCACTCAATGAAGAGTAAGCACCAAGCAACAACTGCTGACCAGTCTGACCCTTTGCATAGAAAGTACGGCTTACCTGTGCACCACCGAAAGAACGGTTAGCAAGCATACCACCATACTCACGTGCGAATGGAACTCCTTGTGCAACGCACTGGTCGATGATGTCGTTTGACACCTCAGCAAGACGATAAACGTTAGCTTCACGAGCACGATAGTCACCACCCTTTACTGTATCGTAGAAAAGACGGTAAACTGAGTCACCATCATTCTGATAGTTCTTTGCAGCATTGATACCACCCTGTGCAGCGATAGAGTGTGCACGACGTGGTGAGTCTTGGATGCAGAAGTTATATACGTTGAAGCCCATCTCACCGAGAGAAGCGGCAGCACTGGCACCAGCCAGACCTGTACCAACAACGATAACATCCAGTTTCAGTTTATTCTTTGGGTTAACCAAACGCTGATGTGCCTTGTAGTTCGTCCACTTTTCGGCTACAGGACCTGCTGGTATTTTGGAATCTAATATCTTTGTCATGATTGTTTTTGAATTAAATTTTCAACTTAGATACTTAATTATGCAGCACAGCAAAGGCTTGGTGCACAATGGAAAGCAAATGCAAGCACTACAATAAGGAAGCCAAGCATCAACAGCGTAACATAGATGTTACCAATAGTCTTCCAACGGTTGAACCACACCTTACCGTTAAGACCGACTGTCTGCAAAGCACTCCAGAAACCGTGAGAGAGGTGGAACCACAATGCGGCAATCCAAATAACGTAGAGCACTACATAAACAGGATTAGCGAATGTGTACTTGATGTAAGCAAAACCATTAGCTGGATGGAAAGGTACATCAATATGAGCAAGCTCTGCAAACATCATGTTGTACCAGAAGTTGAAGAAGTGAAGTCCAAGACCGAGCAGCACGATGAGACCGAGAACGAGCATGTTCTGACTTGCCCACTCTACTGCTACAGGCTTCTCTGTAACAGCATAACGATTGTCACCACGTGCACGGCGGTTCTGTGCTGTAAGGATAAACGCATAAACGATGTGACAAACTGCCAATGCACCAAGGCCAGCCGTAGCTGCTACTGCATACCAGTTAGCACCCAACAGCGCACAAATCATGTTGTAAGCGTCTCCTGAGAAGAGTGCAACAAGATTCATACAGCAGTGGAACGTCATGAATAGGATCAGCGCCATACCCGTAACGGACATAATCACCTTTCTACCAATAGATGAATTGATTAACCACATAAATGTTTTGTTTTAAATATTTAAACTGTTAGAATTATTATTCCAAAATAGACCATACGACAAAAGGGCTAAGCTCTGTCTTCCATCAAAATAATTTCCTAAAAAATAATACCAAGATATTAGTATATGCACACTCCAAATGCGTTGCAAATATACTAAATTTTAATGATTTATCAAAGTATTTTAATCAAAATGTCTGGTATTTAGACTTAAAATAAGGAGACTCTACCTATCCTAATAAATGAGGATAAAATTTGAAGCCACCTTAATCCTCTAACACTAAATACTGTAAGTGACTCAAGTACCTGAAAAATAAAGTGTTCATTCATCTTTATACATGAAACTTTGAAGTTTGAAGTTTGAACTTTGAACCTGGAACATTGAACTTGGAAGAAATATATCTCAATTTCTCTTTGTGTCAGATCCACCTCTCCAATATAACTTTTATCTCGGTGTAATCCGCTTCTGTGTACCAAAATAGAAGGCTACTTTATCATCTCCAATTCCTGAAGAGAAAATCGCAACAATCACAACAATCACAACCACAATAAGGATTTTGCACGCCTTTCTACATTATATTAATGCATAGACGCTTGTTGTATAATGTCGATTTTTAATACGAAAAAACTTTACATAAACTCGATAAAATGTCTATATTTACAGTCTAAAATATAAGAAAAAAGCGGTTTTGTAACTAACATAAAGTCAATTAGTTACAAACTCACTTTTAAAAGGTGCTTAATTGGATGCCAAAAGGGCGTTAGTAAGAGTCTTAAAGGGCACCTTTTCGAAGTCAATTGGGCGTCTTTTTGAAGCCAAAAGACCATATGTTGGTTTTAATGCGTGTGAAAATATTTTACATATCCATGGGTTAGCAAAGAAGTATTTTGATTTTTTGAAACGAAAAAATGATTATGAATAGATTAGGGAACTGCATGCTTCCAGTTTTCTTTAGCTTGTTGTTTATTCTTTTGCTGTGACCATCTGACATTACATGGTCATACATCATGATAGCATATAAGACCATGTCATCAATCTACTTATTTAACGGAAAATCCTTTAAAAAGATATTGGAAAACGATGGTTAGCGGTTAATGCGTTATCCTTTTAATGATGGAAGAACGTTTCAGATAAGTATTATGAATTTGATAATATTTGACGATATTTGCTTTGCAGTTTTCTCAATTTACGTTACCTTTGCACGAAACATAAATCAAAAACGTAAATATCTATTAAATAATGAAGTATAAAATCGGTAACATTTTAGTAGCAGGCATTGCGATTGTAGGACTTGCTGTATTGGCAAGTTGTACGGGAGAAAAGTTCCATGTGATAGGTTCTATTGCAAATGCAAAGGATTCTTTACTCTATTTTGAACATAATGGACTTGATGGTTTCTCAACTGTTGACTCTGTAAAACTCGATGAGAAGGGCGCTTTTTCATTCTCTGGTGATAAGGCTGATAATCCTGAGTTCTATCGTCTTCGTATTGCTGGACAGATTATTAATATCGGTATCGATTCTACTGAGACGGTTGATGTAAAGGCTACTTATCCACAGATGGCTACCGATTACACGGTGAAGGGTTCTTATGAAAACGAAAAGATCAAAGAGTTAGCACTGAAACAGATTGACCTACAAGCTCGTTGTCAGTCTATCTTTGCAGAGCGTCCTGACCTTGCTGACTCAATTATCACCGTGTTGATGAATGACTACAAGCAGGATGTATCACGCAACTATATCTTTAAGGAGCCTATGCGTGCTTATAGTTACTTTGCTTTGTTCCAGTATATCGTTATTGGTAATCAGGCACATTTAATCTTTGACCCATCTCGCGACGTGGCTGATAATAAGGTGTTCGGTGCTGTTGCAACGAGTTGGGATACTTATTATCCTGATTCAAAACGTACGCAGAACCTACATAATATTACTATTAAGGGTATGAAGGATGAACGTATTGTAAAGGCACAGAATCAACCCGTAGAGTTGGAAGCGAAAGAGTTGGGTGTCGTTGACCTTCCTTTGCGTGATAATCGTGGTGTAGAACGACATCTGACTGATTTGAAAGGTAAGGTCGTTTTACTCGACTTCCATGTCTTCGCTGCAAAAGGTTCTACGGAATATATCATGCAGCTGCGTGACCTTTATAATAAGTACCATGACCGTGGATTAGAGATCTATATGGTTTCATTGGATGACAATGCCCATTTCTGGAAGGAGCAGGTGGCTAATCTCCCTTGGATTAATGTTTATGACGATAGGGGTATCAGTCAGGCTTACACGGCTCCTGCACAGACAGTCCCAATCATTTACCTCATAGATCGTGGTAATAACATAGTGAAGAACCCTTCACAGATTCAGAATCTTGGAGAGGAAATAGAGAAGCTGCTGTAAAAGTTGAGGCTTCTACGAATATGTCAAAACTTAATTAGTCCGTTTATATCGTATAAATCGAATATAAGGCATAATAAAAGAGGGATGCGCATCACATCCCTCTTTTATTTTAATGATTAACCAAATTCTAATACGAAAGTCTGTTCTTTCTATATTATTAATTCCAGAAGTTGTCGTCTAACTTTTCTTCTACAGCCTGTTCTATATCGTCTTCAAGGTTGCAGAAGAAGTCAATGCCAATACGGTGCTGAAGCTCTTTTATAGTAATAAATTCGGTCTTACTTTTTTTATAGTGAGGAGACCAAATACCGAGGGCGCGATAGGTTTTTGTTTTTTTGTCGTAGGCAAGCAGTGCCATATAGAAGAATTTAGGTACGATGCCAGGGAACTTAGGTACAACAGACTTGCCCTCTTTCTCTGCCATTTCTATTAAATCAGTTTGCTTACAGATATACTCTTCTTTATCGATAGTAGCCCCTTTCACAACATAGAGCGTATCACATTTGCCAGCCCATATACGTACCTTATCTTCAAGTATCTGCCATACACCACCATTGTGTCCTTGTATTTGAGGTTGCATGTTACTTAAATAGAATGTTTGGACATTCTGTTCGGTTGAGTAACGTCTGTCATTTGATGGGCAAAGGTGTCCACGAGTAAAACCACTTCCTGAATAGTCTTTGAGAGAAGTCTGTTCGTTCTCAGGGATGTCTGGATCTGGTTTAAACTTATTATGTCGTGGGGCATTTTTCTGTAGGAGAATATCATACATTTGATAACAAGACCAACGGTTTGCTTTAAGATTAACATCCCACTCTAATGAGTAGTTAACCAATCTTCCTCGTGCTCCTTCCGTGGTATAATGGGTAACTTCGTAGGTTTTATTTGTACCTTGATAAAAACGCGGGAACTCCAAGCGCCATCCCTCAGGATTCCTTTTTAAGTCATCCTCCGTATTACGATTGGCATTCTTGTTTGTTGGGTCTGGCGTTGGGGTAGGAGTGGAGTCCTCGGTTATTGTATATTCAATCTGAGAAAAGAGGAAGTCCTTCGAAACCGTTTCATTTTTAGGATAGATTTTGATACCAACTCCTTTAATTATTCGAGTACTATCAATGGTTTCACCCATGATGTAGGTATGTACTTCGCCACGTTTAGTAGTGATGGTAATTGTCTGTTTCTTGTTTTGTGCTGTAGCTGCTGCGCTAAGGAAGAATAATATCAAAATAAAAATATTCTTTTTCATATTTAATCATCTTTTAGTTTAGGTTGTTATTATTGTCTGTACTCCATAGATTAGGCTTTGCGCATCCGCTTTCCCAAGTATTACCAGAACCGTGATCTTGATCTGTATTTATTTTTGTTCCACTCTGGTTTACATCCTTTCTATTACTGTTCATAATAAAGTTGGTAGTCTCAGATTGGATATTAATGATAGTAGGATAAATATAGTTCTTTTTCTTCATAATAATGTATTCTTTATTAGTTTATGATTAGTTTATGTCCATTCGCAATATAGATTCCCTTTGGCAGGTTATTAATACTATTGCCCATGTACTGCCCATTGAGGTTATACACCTTATTTTGAGTTGGCGTTGAAAATACTTCCCTATTATTAATACCTGTCGTTTCACCAAAGAAGGCTATTTTGGCTCCAGTTGTGGCTGGTACGCGGTAAAAGGCACGTAATCCCTTTAGGAGATTAGCCTTATTATCTGAACTCGATGGATAGTAAAGGTTACCATTTTTGGCAAGAAAGCGTTCTGTCTTGTTGAGGGCAAGTTTTGTTGGCTTGTAGGTTGCCACAAAGCAGAATTGTCCATCGTCTGATTTGATTGTCTGTGCTTCTGTCGCTTTGAGTTTCACTCCCTCAAAGGTTGGGTTCTCTATGTCCCATTTAACAATATAAGGGATACCTGCTTCAATTCTGTTCTGTTCATTTTCAAATATCATGGTGCTACCTTCAACGTTTCCTGTGAACTTAGCAATTTCAACACCTTTCAAATAATTGTCTTCTATATCGAAAGGGATGGAAAAGGTGTTCCAATGTGTTGCAGAGAGTGTACGCTTCAGGCGAACAGCGGCATCTATGATGTCATTTTGAGGTGATACAAATCCCTTTTCATCATCAATGACGAAGACAACTGCGCGCTGCCCATTTTGATACATTGGGTTGATTTCATGCTTTGCACCATTAGGTATTGCAATACCTGCAAGGTCAATAATAGCTCCGTTATAAGGCTTTGTATATTTATCTTTGCTGGCAGTACTGTTGAAACGATTGTTAATGACAATTCCCTCTTGTGTGGTGAGTTGCTCGTTAGTGATACTTAGATTCTTTAAAAGAACCCAATCAGCGATACTATTGGTATATTCAGTAGCTTCTATTTCTTTAGGCTGTACCTCTTTCTCTGTTACAGGGGCTGCAATGATAAGATATGCTGTGTTAGTCTTACCACTGATAGCCTTAAAATGTGGAACTCCATTCTCTAATACATATTCACCAGTAATTTGTCCTGCTAAATGTTGATTGCATGCAAAGGGGATATTTGGTTTGATACCGTAAAAGCATACAGCTCCAGTGTTGTCACGTATGTATGCCTCCTGTGTGTCGCCAGTACCATAAACATGGAGTACACGAGCCATACTACCATTATTGCCATCGGTGAAGCTGAGTGTAGCATAGCTTCCGCTTTCTAAGGCTTTAAGTTCTTTGATGCTCTTTACCTTGGCAATAGGCTTTGCTGGCTTCGCACTTGAATAGGTGATTCTTATGGTTTTGATATAATTAGCTTTACTAAAGTTTCCCACCCCTCTATTTTATGGGTATTTCAACCAAACTGCTTTGCGAATACCCATGAATGTGAGCCGTTAACACTTGTCTAAAATATGTTTACGGTTGTGAGCTTTTCTTGTTGCCTGTCTTCCAATGCTTTGACCATAATCTCAAAGTTGTTCCGCATTTCTGAGTCGGTGACTATTAACTGCCCTATCTCACTAACAGAGAACCCAAGAACGTCACAAAGAGTAGCAAGCAACCTCTCTATGCACTTCAGCACACGATGCCATAACGTAAGTGCCATGACATCTTCTTCCATGTCAGCAAACAATTCACCCATGGTCTCATACTTTGACATCCGTTTTTCTAACGACATCACGATATATGTAATGTAGCAGAGCGTTGCATCAGCAATCTGACCATCAAAGTCTCTCCCCATGTATGAGCCGAGTCCGAGATGTCCCTTTGTCTCCTTGTTGACCACTTCAATGTTCCATCGTATCTGGTATAACTCGAAGGCACGCACAAAGCTTATCGATAGATCCGTACTAAGCATGATATTCCAAGTCTGTCGACGTCCATATCTAATCAGGTATATCCTGACTGGTATATTCCCCAAACAACCCCTCAACTCAATGTACTGACACTTGTACTTTCGGCAGCATTTGGTACGTCTTGCATACATTGCTACGAGCTCAGCGGCATTGTGTCGCTTATTCTCCACAAAGTACTTTGTCTTTCCCATCTTTGCAAGACCAATGTAGTGTATAGCTCCGTTGCCTACTCTCCTGATTTCCTCAATGAACTTCTCGCAGGCAAACCAACTATCCGCCAAGGCATAATGGGGATGAATACCACTCTTCCACATGCGCTGGAGCATCCTTATGGCTGAGTCCATCTTGCTCATACCGCACTCTTGATTCCGCTCATACGCTGGGCTCTCTTTCATGCGTCTCTTGGAGAATCTGCTGCGGAGTGCCTTCTTGCCAAGTCCACCGTCCCCTTTCTTTCCTAATTCCTCATGGATGGAGAAGTCGAACGGCAGAGAGGACTTACCATCGAAGAACAGGCACAAAAGAAGCTTGTAGCCTAGGACATAGTTCATTCGCACATGGTCAAAAACCTTGGTGATATGCTCAAACTTCTTACCAGTCTTTTCCAAGGTTGTATCGTCAAATATGACACAGGAGTTTTCGCTCTCTGTCTGAATGCCATTCTTCCGGAGAATGCATTCAAAACGAAGAACAGTATAGCTAAGCAAACGACGCCAATTCATTGTCTGCCTGATCATCATACGATAATAGCAGTTCTTTCCAGTGGTGAGAAGATGGTAGAAATTCTTCTTGTATATGGAGTGTATCGTCTCACCATTAATACGGAAAAGACAAAGGGAAAGAATCAGTTGAACAGCGGAGATACCATCGTGTTTCTCCAAAGAAAGCCTACAGAGTAGACGTCCAAGACCAAATTTTGAGAAAAGTGAGAGAATATCGCTATTCATCTTACTTTTAACACTTAAAAGCTTGGATATCTCGCTTAAATTGTCTAATTTTGCATCCATAACAGTTACTCTTTAATTTATTGATAATCAATGTAATAAAGCACTACAAAGTTACCAATAATTATTGAGAAACTGTTATTTTAAGCCAACTTTTTGAGGGTGGGAGACTTTAGTTAGCTTTATTAGCTGTAAAGGTTACTGACTCTGTGGGTATACCATTGTCAGTCCATTCAACTCCATTAATTTTTCCTGTGTTACATTTGCTTTCCAATGTTCCTGTAAAAGCAATGTTTGTAATCTGCTGTCCAGTTGGTACTGTGAAAGTAATGCTACCACCATTTTTGTAGAAACGCAGGTCGGTTTGATCTCCAACTCTCCATATGCGAGTTGCTGTTTTTGCACTTGTGCATCTCATAGTAACTTTATTGATAGAGTATTCTCTATCTTCTAAGTTAGTACTTCTTTTCTTTTCATTTTCCTTACCCTTACCCTCACCTTTTTCAGGTTTATTAATTCCTAATGCATTGAGTCCTTCGTCAGAAGAAAAATCAAAAGTAACAGTGTCTGCAAGTACCCGCAATGGCGATATTAAAACAAACGTTAGTACTAAAATGTGTAAAAAATGTTTCATGCTTTTTGTATAAATAGTATATTGGTTTTTGTTGTCGTATATGAGGTAAAGTATATATTTTAGGTTTATATGTTTGGTCTGCAAAGTTAATACTTTTTTTACACATATAGATCAAATGAAGTAGAATGTTTCATTGTGTAATAGATTTTGCACATGATAGGGTAGAATATGATACCTACTATTGCATGAAATGAAAAAAGGGACACATACCGTGTCCCTTTTTTCATTTAACAACCAATGTCGTTATATATTGTTCTGTTCAAGCACTGATAATTGATCAGTCCTTATGTAGATTCTCTATGTAGAATATTCTGCATTACGTTTTTGTACGCTTATTCCTTCACAATCATGCAGACTGCGTATGCAGCCATACCTTCTTCACGTCCAACGAAACCCATATGTTCAGAAGTAGTAGCTTTAATAGATACGGCATCAATGTCACAGCCGATAATCTCTGCCAGACATTCGCACATAGCAGGGATATGTGGGTTTATCTTTGGGCGTTCTGCACATACGGTTGCATCAATGTTTCCTACACGATAGCCCTTTGTTGCCAAGAGGTCAATGGTCTTGCGAAGAATGACCTTTGAGTCCATATCGAGCGTATCAGCAGAGGTGTCGGGGAAATGATAACCAATATCGCGCATATTAGCAGCACCGAGTAGGGCATCACAGATAGCGTGAATGAGTACGTCAGCATCACTGTGTCCAAGGAGTCCAAGGGTATGCTCAATTTTGATACCACCTAAATATAGGTCACGTCCTTCAACGAGTTTGTGTACGTCGTATCCCATTCCGACACGGAAAGATGGGATGGATAGGGTAGAATTGCTCATAATAATGGGGACCTTCCCAGGCTCTTCTAAGGTAGAGGATGTTTTATGCAGGGGATAGGTTCTTATTGGTTTATATTAAAAGTCTTATAATACTTATGTAAAGAAGATTACTATCAAGAATTTGGCTAATGGTAGTAATTACTCCCCTCCCTTTGGGGGAGGGGTTGGGGGAGGGGCCAGTTGTTTGTTTACCTTCTCTTAAACAGATCCTTGATACCATCCATATCAAATGTGAGAGAGAAGCGGAGGGTTTGATCAAGTGGATTGTTTTTGGCGGTTGCGATGACATATCCAGCGTCAAGAGCGAAGACATTCATCTTAAAACCTGCACCCACGGTGAAGTACTTACGGTTACCTTTGTTCTCGCTTTCGTGATGATAACCAGCACGGAGTGAGAACTTATCGTTATAGGTGTATTCTGCACCTAAGCTCCACTGTATCTCCTGTAACTCCTCTGAAGCACCATTAGGCGCATCACCGAAGCTCTTGAAGATACCAGAGATAGACGATACGTCATAGTATTCCTTCTGAAGGCGGTTATCATAATCAACCTGTGATTCGTCTGCCTTGCGCTTTGGATAGGTAGGAACCAGCAACTTATTGGCATCAGCAGCAATGGTAAAACGGTTGAACTCATCGATAGGTATCATCAACGATGCACCTAAACGAAGGTTGGTTGGAATGAACTCAGAACGATTGTCACCACCGAAAGTAATCTTTGAACCGATGTTAGAGATATTCATACCTAAACCTAACTGGCACTCACGCTCACCAATATTGATATAGTTCTGATAATAGCAAGACAAGTCGGCAGCAAAGGCAGAACCCGGTGCGGTATCATCTGTATAATTATAAGTAAGGTCAGAGTAAATCCAACGTACTGCTGCACCCAAAGAGAAATGCTCACTTAACATCAGAGAGTAGGCAACGTCCATAGACATCTCGTAAGGGTTAATGGTCATATTAGACCCATCAGTCATCTGTACTTCACCCAAAGAGAAGTAACGCATAGAAGCTGAGACAGCACTATAGTCACCAATGCGATAGTAACCAGCAAGGTAAGCTAAGTCAATGTCGCTCACTAATTGGCGAAGCCAAGGGGTATAGTTCAGTGACACACCTGCACGCGAGATGTTAAAAGGATATTTGGCAGGGTTCCAATACTGTGAGTTCACATCTGGATCAGTTGCTGCACCAACGTCACCCATACCTGCAGCACGTGCATCAGGGGCGATAGTCTGTGAGGTTACTGATGTGTTGACTGGGTTAAAGATATCCTTCTTCTCCTGCGCAAAAGTGGTTGATGAAGCAAGAATGGTCAGTGAGAAGATGGCAATTCGAAGCTTATTAATCATTCTGTTTTAATTGGGTTGCTTGTTAATTGTTTCTATATGGATTGAAACGTTCTTCTTCTGTTATTTATTGTCTAATATAATCAGTTTCTTAGCTTTCGACACCTTTGTAGCACCATTGCTACTGAGGCGTACTCGATAGAGGTAAACACCTGTTTTGAGTTTTGCCCCATTCTCAACGGTAAGGTCCCAGTTGGCGGTGATAGCATTGCCCGATGCAACAGCTGTTTCGCTACGATGCCACAATAGTCGACCGCTCATATCGAATACTTCAATGTCAATATCGACATCTGAACCAATGTAGTTGTGAGTAACGATGAAGGTCGTTTCTGTCTTAGCAGGGTTCTTAGAGGCGTTGACACTATATATTTCTGGTGCCAGTCCCTTGACAACTTTAAACTGAAGAGTTACGGTCGAAGGGTTGTTCTGTATGTCCCACGCACGGAATTGAAGGGTGTGAGGACCCTCTGAAAGTTCAGGTAGGCTGAAGCCTGTTGTTCCTGAAGTATAGCTACCGAAGTCATATCGGAAGTTGTCGTTCAAGATATAGGTCTGTGTCATCTTACCATCGATGGTAAGCTGCATGTCATGTCCAATTCCATTGCCTGACGCATTGATACCATCCTTATCTGTTATCTGTGCAAAGAAGTAAGGAGTACTGTTTACTTCACCACCATTGATAAAAGAAGGAGAATTGAGATAAGCATAGATAGATGGACCGATAGAATCGTTATAAACAATCTCAGAGCCATCAATCGTGAAGCCTTCTTCATGTCCTTGTGCCATGAGGGTATGGCTGTCGTTGATTGCCGATAGGTTCATCAAACCTGTACCTGCGGCATAGTTGATGTCACGTGGTACAGCAAAGGTGAATGTAAACTCACCATTCTTGATACTGTCTGTACCATTGTATAGCACTTTCTGTCGATCGTAATATTGGAACGCACTTGCGGATGTATCCTCTTGCTTCTTACATGTAATAAGCTCTTTTGTATCACGTACGGTAGCTGTGAGTAATCCTTTGAAGTCGGTTTGTTTGCTACCATTCTTTGTTATGTATCCTTTGACAGTAACAACGGAGCCTCCTTTGAGTGTAACAGAACCTGTTGTACTTGGTGTTTGTCCATTGATAGTCTCGACTTTGACCTCTAATGTAGGGAGATTCAATGCGAGTGCAGGGTCACCCAATAGCGCATATTGCAGTTTATTAGGTGTGAGGTCGCTGTTAGAGTTTATCAACTCACATTTTGCTAAACGTTGTGCTTCACCCAACGTTGTTGGTTTTCCATTGGTAAAACTCAGTACATGTTTTAGGAAAGCTGTGTTGATAGCCTTGTTATAGTATGCATATACCGTACGTGTGGTACCCCAGAAAGCAACGGAGCCACCCTTTTTGTTCAACATAGCTGCTTCGCCGATAGTTGGAATAGTACCATCGTACGGCATGATGTCACAGCTGGCTGTAATCCAAAGTGGGAGATTGGTATTGGTAAAGTTGGCAAAGTCGGTGAGGCGGAGCACTGCTTCATGTGAAATCTGGTCTTCCTTTCCATGTCCAGCATAATCCATGATCAGTGCGCCTTGTGCCTGTTGTTGCCTAATGATAGCACTTACTTCAGGATAGCTATTACCAGTAGCAGAGGAGGTGCGTGTGTAAGCATCCCACATGACTTTCTTTACCTGATAGCTTGGATAAAGTCCCATGATGGTTTCAGCTGTCTCATTGACATCGTGCATGTGGAGATTATTGTTACCATCATCGCCCATGAACATAATCACATTCTCCCAACTACCACCATTCATGTTCTCTGCATAGTTGATAGTTTTATCAACTAATATCTTTGCATCAGATATATCAGTAACGGGGAAGCGTCCGACTCCAAGGTCTTCTTTGTCACGTCTTAGTAAGTTTCCACCTTCACCATCGTCCATCAATGTAAACCAACCGTCATTGATATAGCAGTCGGTCTCACTAAATGAGTTCTCGCTTTCGTATGCAAGGAGATAGTCGTCTGGGTTAAGGTTACGGCATGCACTGGTTACCATACGGTTATCCCATACGCAATCACCAAAGAGTAAGAGCGACTGTGGGAGGTTTGTAGTGTTAGCACGATCGTAAAGCATCTTCATGTAACGACGATAAGCCATAGCATCAGGAGTTCCACTTGAAAATTCGTTATAGAGTTCGTCTGCTGGAACGATGCGTACGGAGATATTGTCATGTGAGCGATGGAAGTCTGCTAAGCGTTCTGCCTGCTTCAATAATTTCTGGCTTGTAGGTATGATAATAACCATATTGACAGGCTCGTGAGCATGAAGGTCCTGATTGGTTATGTTATAAACATACTCTGGAGCTGGGAAAGAAGCTTTCAAAGACGGAGCTGGAGCAGGGGTTGGGTAGGTCATAATGAGGTAGTCAAGGCGTGCTGGACCACCTGATGTCGTCGTTAGTTTGATGCTGTCAACAGCATGGAGGGTGTTGAGCGTATAAGTTCTAACCTCTTCATAACCTTTATCGAAAGATTCTTGAGGTGTGATTCTAATGTCGCCAAGACGCTGACCATTAGCTTCTACCTTTACAATAGAAGTATAAGTACCTGTTGTGACTGCTACTGTTAGTTTTGCACTTGTAGCACGCGCTTTGTTGGCTAAGGTGAAAACTTTCCCTTCATTTAGTTTCAAAGGTGTCTCTTCAAAGAGGTTTCGTCCTCCATGATACCAACTGAAATTATCCACTTCATGCAGACTGTGATAGTCATCAGCTGATGGATAGAAGCTATTGAGGAAGGTGGTGCTGTCTGTAATAACAGCTGGTGTGCTATTATTATCCTCTGTCAGGAAATAATAACCAAAGTTAGAGTAGGGGTTACGGATTCTCTTTACCGACGTATTACTTTCCCAACTAACAGGACCACGAGCATAGAAGAGCCGTCTACCATTGCTTTTATAGGTAGGAACTTCCTGCAGGTCATCATGGGTTTTGATGTAATCATCTGTCAATATTTCATTCTGTAGGTTTCCACCATACCCATAGATTTTCACGTTATCAATGTTAGAAAAGCCCGCTCGACGGATAAGCTCATAGGTTAATTGATAAACTCCATTGGCGGGAACACGTATCTTTGCCCATTTACCATTGGCAAGAATGGAATGATCAGCATAGCGATTAGATGTAGTTGACGCTGAAACACCTCCAGCTCGGGTCTCAACACCTTTTAGCTTTTTTGTCGTTGTCTTCTTAGGATGTGAGCTAAGGGCTATCATAAAACTGACGAGAAATTGTTTCTTTCCACTGCGTTGAACGATTGGCGTCAGAGAAATTTCTAAGACACCACGCTTGCGTTCTACAGTCATCTGTTGATGTATCTCAGGCAGTGTTGGTGGAACGATACTTGTTAATGCGTTGTAGCGTTCAATGTCCGCCTTACTCATATCAATGAACTCTGGGTAGCGTATCTCCAATTCATAGGTTGAATCAGCATACTGCTCTCCAACAGGAATAGCATAGTGAAACTGTGGCAATAATGAGTCTATTGTCACATCTTTAACTGTTAGATTGAAAAATCTTTGCTGTTGAGCTGATAGTTTTATACAACCCAAGAGAAGCATTAAGCAGAGTATTGCTGAACGTTTCTTCATCAGCTTGTTTATTCCTTTTGTCATTCTGTTTGTATATTCCTCTTTTCTTTAAAGCTATTGCCAGTTATTCCCTCTATTCGGTTTGTTCATTTGAGCTTCGGAGTGTTTATTTACAATTGAAGTCGAGGACCTTTCTCTCTTCGATATATCCTTCTAAGTGATCATTGATATGTACGGGTCCACAATCTGATGGGCAACCTGTATAGATGATGTCGCCTGTCTTTAGCGTGAAGTAGCGACTAATGTAACTGATGATTTCATCTATTTTAAATAGCATATCACTCGTACATCCTTCTTGAACGGTCTGCCCATTGATGTCAAGATGGAAACGGAGTCTTTGCACATCAAGGAATTTGTCCTTTAACACCCATTCGCCTAAAGCTGCCGAACCATCAAAACCTTTGCAGAGCTCCCACGGTAGACCTTGTGCTCTTAGTTTTTGCTGTAACTCGCGTGCTGTGAAGTCGATGCCTACGGTCACGGCATCATAGTATCTATGGGCGAAACGTTCAGAGATAGTCTTTCCCAATCGACAGATACGCACGACGAGTTCTGTTTCATATTCAATCGTTCCCAAGTCATCGGGAATGAAAAATGGTTTCTTATCTTTCAGTAGGGCAGAGTCTGCCTTAGTGAAGATAATCGGACCTTCCAGTGTAGATAACGTTTCGTTTAGCGATTTATTATGTTTGGCATAATTCATGCCGACTGCAAAGATTTTCATTGTCAATGGGGATTGAGATTTATTGGGCTTATTAGCCTAATTGGACTAATTAGACTAATAAGCCAGTCTATTAAAAAAAGAGTTGCAGGCGCCTAATGGCTTTCCTGCAACTCCCATATCTTTCTTCTTAAGAAGCTCTGTGATTACTCTGCAGAGAGTGTGAAGCGCTTGTAAGCAACAATCTTAAGATCCTTGCTCTGAGCCTTAAGCCACTCGTTAACGCTCTGCTTGTCGCCATCACCGAACTGGAACTCCTGATCAACGAGACAGCTCTCCTTGAAGAACTTGTTCAGACGACCCTTAGCGATGTTCTGAATCATATCCTCATTGAGGTTTGCAGCCTTCTCAGCAGCAACAGTGTTACGGATTTCGATAGCCTTGTCAGCCTCCTCACGAGTCAACCAACCTTTCTTGATGTTAGACTCGATGTGGTCTTCACTGTCAACGAGGTTAGGATTGATGCCTGCCTTCTTGATTGCAGCAACAACAGCCTTCTCAATCTGCTCTTCCTTAGTCTTTTCAACAGCAACCTTGAACTCCTCGTCCTTAACAGACTGTGGAACAGAACTCTCGTCGAGAGCTACTGGCTTCATAGCTGCAACCTGCATAGCTACCTTGTGACCAGCCTCTTCGTTGTTCTCGTTGAGCTGAACCATAGTAGCGAGAGTATGCTTGTTCATGTGGTCATAAACAGATACATTCTCACCCTCAAGGAAGTTGTAGCCATCGAGTTCCATCTTCTCACCAGTAACACCAGAACGCTGCTGAACAGCAGTAGCAGCATCCTCACCGTTAGCGAGCTTAAGAGCCTTAACCTCATCAAGGCTCTGGCACTTGTTAGCAACAGCAGCGTCCAGAATCTCCTGAACGAGGGCAATGAAGTCCTGACCGTTAGCAACGAAGTCTGTCTCACACTTAATAGCAACCATAGCAGCAAAGCCATCAACCTGCTTTACGAGTACACAACCGTTTGATGTCTCACGGTCAGAACGCTTTGCAGCAATAGCCAAACCACGCTCACGGAGCAGTTCCTTTGCCTTGTCAAAATCGCCATCAGCCTCAGTGAGAGCTTTCTTTACGTCAGCCAGACCAGCGCCAGTCATAGCGCGGAGCTTCTTGATATCTTCAATAGATACAGCCATTTTTTGTTTTCCTTTCTAATATTATTAAATATTGTGGGCGTTGATGAGGGATAATAAACTTCATGTATTATAAATAATATAGAAGCTCATTAACACTCACCAGCGCCCACTATGTTTCATTTAATTACTCAGCAGCTGGTGCCTCGTTCTCATCCTTTGGAGCTACTTCAGCCTTGCGAGCAGCGCGCTTTGGCTTTGCTTCAGCGGCCTCTTCAGCCTGCTCTGCAGCAGCCTTCTCGTCAGCCTTCTCAGCCTTACGCTCCTCAAGACCCTCTGCGATAGCATTGCAGCAAGCAGAGAGGATAGCCTCTACTGAATCCTTTGCGTCATCATTTGCTGGGATGACGTAATCGATGTGCTTAGGGTCAGAGTTGGTATCAACGATACCGAATACAGGAATACCGAGACGGTTAGCCTCCTTAACAGCGATGTGCTCCTTCATTACGTCTACAACGAAGAGTGCAGATGGCAGACGAGTCAAGTCAGAGATAGAACCGAGGTTCTTCTCGAGCTTAGCACGCTGACGTGAAATCTGCAAAAGCTCACGCTTAGAGAGGTTAGAGAATGTTCCGTCGTTCATCAACTTATCGATATTTGTCATTTTCTTCACAGCCTTACGGATAGTTGGGAAGTTGGTCAGCATACCGCCAGCCCAACGCTCGTTTACGTATGGCATGTTAACAGCTGAAGCCTTCTCAGCTACAACTTCCTTAGCTTGTTTTTTAGTAGCGACGAACAGAATCTTCTTACCACTCTTAGCAATACCCTTGAGTGCTTCTGCAGCCTCGTCAATCTTAGCTACAGTCTTGTGAAGATCGATGATGTGGATACCATTGCGCTCCATGAAGATGTAAGGAGCCATAGCTGGGTTCCACTTGCGACGGAGGTGGCCAAAGTGGCATCCTGCCTCCAATAACTGGTCAAAATTTGTTCTTGACATGTTGTTTGATTTACTTGTTTACTTTCTTTTCAATTCTTTCTTGGCGAATAAGCTTCGCCAGGCTTGTTAGAATCAACCGATGGGTAGTCCCCCGATAAGGAATCGCATCAGTTTAGATACTAAACCTTTTCCTTTACCTTTGAACTTTGAGGTTTGAACTTTAGCCTTTCAGCTTTTACCTTTGAGCTTTAACTTTTTTCTTTCTGTTTTGCTTTGTTCTTTTACCGAACAAAGCATATCATAAAGTTCAAAGTTCAATATTCAAAGTTCAATGACAAAGAAAGTATTAACGCTTACTGAACTGGAAGTGAGCACGAGCCTTTGGCTGACCTGGCTTCTTACGCTCAACAGTACGACTGTCGCGTGTCAGGAATCCGTGATCCTTCAGGTTCTTCTTGTCTTCAGCATTAACCTTAACCAATGCACGAGCGATAGCAAGACGCAGTGCCTGGCTCTGACCAGTAAAGCCGCCACCATCGAGGTTGGCCTTAATGTCATACTGACCTTCTACACCGAGCAACTGCAGTGGCTGCTTAACCACGTACTGCAGGATAGCTGATGGGAAGAATTCAGTTAAATCTTTCTTGTTGATAGTGATCTTGCCGGTGCCCTCTGAGAGGTAAACACGCGCTACTGCGCTCTTACGGCGACCAATTGCATTAATTACTTCCATCTTTCTCCTTATTATTTATACTGGTTAATATCAATTGCCTTTGGCTTCTGTGCCTCAAGACCGTTGAGCTCTGTACCTTCGATAACGTGGAGGTTATCCAAGAGATGACGACCTAAAGGACCCTTTGGTAACATACCCTTAACGGCATGACGAATCATCTTGTCGATACCATTCTTACGAGTACGAAGCTGGGCAGGAGTGTTAAAACGCTGACCACCTGGGTAACCAGTATAACGTGTGTAAACCTTATCAGTCTCCTTCTTGCCAGAGAATACAACCTTAGCTGCATTGATAATGATTACATTGTCACCACAATCTACATGTGGGGTAAAAGTTGGCTTGTACTTTCCGCGAAGAAGCTTAGCTACTTTAGAGCAAAGGCGACCTACAACCTGATCGCTTGCGTCAATAACGACCCACTCTTTCTTAGCTGTTTCCTTGTTTACGGAAATAGTCTTGTAACTTAAAGTGTCCATTCAAAAAAATTAATAATTTTACTACTAAAAAACGTTTTCTGTTTCTACGACTGTGCTTTTCCTAACCATGTTGCCCGGCCAAAGACAACACTATTAACACGCATCGTATGGGGTTCTAAGAATTCCCCCTTTAATAATCGGACTGCAAAGGTACTTATTTTCAACCTTATATAATAATGTTAGCTTGTTTAAGTGTATGATTTTTAGGTTTATTTAACATAAATCCATCTATCTTTGTCTTCCGTTCCTGTCTTAGTTCTTCTGTTACTCTGTCTTCCTATATTCTGTCTTAGTTCTTCTGTTACTCTGTCTTCTCTTACCCTGTCTTCAATTGTTTGTAAAAACTTAAAAATGCGGCGAGGAAGTCAAAAATGGTAAAAAAGACAGCGTGTTATGATTGTTTTATTTATTTTTGTACGACTATATGCCTCTTTTATGTCTTGAAAGAATGACGTAAGTCAGTCGGTTATTATTATAAATAGGTGAAACATAGAACATACATTAATATAACAGATTAAACAAAGATGAAATTAAAATCTATTTTCTTAGGTGTGACTTTAGCCTGCAGTTCTGTCCTCGGCTTTGCCGACAATAACATTAAAATGGTTGTTGGAACCTATACCGATGCAGGCGGTCAAGGATTATACTCTTTTTCTTTCGACCAGTCAACAGGCAAAGCTACTGGTATTAGCTCTCTGAATGTAAATAATCCTTCTTATCTTACTTTCAGCAAAGATGGTCGTCATATTTATGCTGTTAGCGAGAAGAACAATGCAACGGCTGTACTCAATTGCATTGGTTTTGACCCTATTAAGGGTACTTTTGCTTTTAAGAATTCACAGTTGACCAATGGTGGTGATCCTTGTTATGTTGATACCAATGGCAAGATTGCGCTCACAGCTAACTACTCTGGTGGTACTATCTCTGTGTTCCCAATCCTCAAGAACGGAACACTTGATAAGTCTTTGTTGCAGATAGGCAGTAAGAAGGGTGGTCCTAACCGTACACGTCAGAATACCCCTCATGCACATTGTGTCATCTTTGCACCTGATGGTAATATTCTTACAACCGACTTTAGTGGCGATCGTATTCTTTGCTTCTCTTACAACAAGCGTGATAAGAAGTTAGAGGATCATGGCATTGCAGCACACGTAAAGGCTGGCTCTGGTCCACGTCATCTTGTTTTCTCTCCTAATGGCAAGTATGCTTACCTCATGAGCGAGTTGTCTGGTAAGGTGACGGTCTTCTCTTATAAGGATGGTAAATTAAAGGAGTTACAGACAATCGCTGCTGATTATGCACATGCACATGGTGGTGCTGATATCCATGTAAGCCCTGATGGTGAGTTCGTTTATGCAAGTACACGACTGAAGGGTGATGGTATCACCATCTTCCGTGTAAATGACAATGGCACCTTGACGCGTGTTGGGGCACAGCACACAGGAAAGCATCCACGTAACTTTGCTATTACTCCAAATGGTAAGTACCTCCTCGTTGCCTGCCGTGATGATAACGAGATACAGGTTTACTCACGTGATAAGAGTACTGGGTTGCTTCAAAATACCAATCAGGATATTATTCTTAGCCATCCTGTTTGTGTGAAGTTCTATCCAGAGAAATAGATTCTTTAGGAGTTAAAGGGTTAAGGATTGAAAGGGAGTTAAGGCAATACTTGATTCCCTTTTATTGGAGTTAAGGGGTTAAGGAGTGAAAGGGATTTAAGACAATACTTGATTCCCTTTTGTTGGAGTTAAGGATTGAAAGGGATTTAAGACACACTTGTTTGCTTTCTTTCTGCTTTCCAATGCTTGAAAGTATTTGTCTCGAAGCCTCGGACGGTTGTCCCGAAGCGTCCGGACACATTGTCCGAAGCCTTCGGATAGTTGTTCCGAAACGTTCGGACACTTTGTTCGGAGCATCCGGACGTTTAATTTAGTTGATGAATTGACGAGTTAGACAAGCTTACAAATTGACAAGTTAATGAGTTTGCCGAGTTAACAATTTGCTTGTTTTGAAGACAGAGTAACAAGCAAATTATTCCCAATACTCCCCCTTCTCTGCGGGAGAGAGGGCTGGGGGAGGCTTTAATGAGCCTAATAGGTTTAACGATTTCCTGTATTTAAAGGCATTAAATATCCATTTGTCGTCTTTTTTACGCTCATAATTACTTGTCTATTACTTGCAGATACAAAAGAAAGAATGTATCTTTGCTGTGGTAAAGAAGTATTTTACATAACCTTTTTAATTATTATGCAGATAAGACAATGGCTATATGTTATTCTTTTTATAGTTGTGTTTTCAGCCTGTTCGGATAACAACACAAAGAAGTATGTCATTGGTGTCTCTCAATGTTCTGAAGATATCTGGCGCGATAAACTTAACAACGAACTTGTGATGAGTACCTATCAGCATGACAATGTGAAGCTGAATTTTGCTTCTGCTAATGATAATGACAAATTACAGAAACAACAGATTGACCAGTTTATAAAGGAAAGAGTCAATCTTCTTATTGTATCACCCAATCAGATTCATACCATTTCATCGGTCATAGACAAGGCATATGATGCTGGTATTCCCGTAATCCTTTTTGATCGTAAGACAGATTCCGAGAAGTACACAGCTTTTATTGGAGCCGATAACTATGAGGCTGGGCACGAGATGGGACAGTTCATTGCACGCCAACTCAATGGCAAGGGAAACGTTGTAGAGATAGGCGGACTAAAGGGTTCTTCGCCTGCTATTGAGCGTGACCGTGGCTTTAGGGATGCACTGAAGACTTATCCCGATATTCAGGTTGTCAATCATCGTTATGCTGACTGGCTGCAGAATAGTGGCGAAGCCGTTATGGACAGTATGCTCAAGCAGGACATGAAGATTGATTATGTCTTTGCACAGAATGATCGTATGGCTATCGGTGCGCTGCAAGCGGCAGAGAGGAATGGGATGAAGAGTATAAAGTTTGTTGGTATTGATGCCCTTCCCGGTCCAGGTGGTGGTATGGAGAGCGTGCGCGACGGCAGACTGATGGCTTCCTATATCTATCCAACCCGTGGTGACCTCGTTATGCAACTGGCATTGAATATCTTAGAGAAGAAGTCTTACAAGCGTGATAACTATCTGAAAGGTACACTCGTAACGGGCAATAATGCTAATGCCCTCCTCCTTCAGAACGAGGAAATCATGAAGCAAACAGCACGACTTAAGTCGTTGCATGGAGAGATAGATAATTATCTGGCTCAGTACAACCATCAGAAAGTTTACCTCCTTCTCTTCAGCATCATCGTCTTGCTGCTTGTGGGTATCATGATTTACGTCTATCGAACTGTTGTTGCACGCCATCGGATAGAAGAGGAAACCGTTGCAGCCAAGCTACAGTTCTTTACTAATATCAGTCATGAGCTACGTACACCGCTTACACTGATAGCTGAACCTGTGAACTATATCATTCATGATGATAACCTCAATTCACAACAACGAAGTATGCTTCACATTATACAACGTAATGTAGTTGTTCTGACACAATTGGTTAGTGAGATACTGGATTTTCGTAAAGTGCAGAATGGTAAGATGGAACTTCGCCTCTCCGACTTTAATCTTACGGAAAATATGAAACAATGGATTATGCTCTTCAGCGCCTCTGCGCAGAAGAAGCATATAACTATCAGTATGGAAGCTCCTGATACTATCTTGCTCAGAGCAGACCAAGATAAGATAGAGCGTATCTGCTATAATCTTCTTAGTAATGCTCTAAAATATACGTCTGAAGGTGGAAAAATCTCTCTGCAAGCTATAAAGAAAGACGAACGAGTTATAATTAGTGTGGCAGACAGTGGTTGTGGTATTTCTAACAACGAACTTCCCTATATCTTCGATCGTTTTTATCAAGCTAAGAATGCTGGTCGTGGAACAGGTATCGGATTGGCTATCGTGAAGGCTTTCACAGAATTGCATCACGGAGTAGTAAGTGCTACAAGTGTGGAGGGTAAAGGCAGTACCTTCAGTATTAATATTCCTGTTAGGCAGGAAGGAACAGTAAGTAAGCAGCCGACAGAGAAGGTTGAGCAACTGGTTGAACCTTCAGCAATAAAAGAAATTCCTAATCAAGCTCGACATATTGATGAACTTGTACAGCCCCATCAGACTGACAAACCAGAGGTTTTAATCATTGATGATAATATTGATATCCGCACTTATTTAAGGTCAGTTCTATCTGAAAAGTATAATGTAAGTGAAGCTTCTGATGGAAAAGTTGGTTTGGAGCTTGCAAGGAAAATAGTCCCTGATATAGTGTTGTCGGACATTATGATGCCTGTGATGGATGGATTAGAGTTTTGTCAACAGCTGAAAACAGACAAAGCCATCAGTCATATTCCCGTCATTTTGCTAACAGCACGTAGCTTAGATGAGCAACGTGCCGAAGGTTATGAGCATGGTGCAGATGCCTATATTTCGAAACCTTTCTCACTTCGTTTACTTCTCTCGCGTATTGATAATCTTATAGAAAGTAGGAAGAAGTTGAATCAAACATGGTCAAAAGGTGTTGAGGACGATGAAATCGGTAATTTGTCGAATGAAATTGATAAGTCTTTTCTCAAGCAATTGCGAAAGATTATACAAGAAAACCTTTCCAATAGTGATTTAAGTGTAGAGCAAATTGGCGATGAAATCGGGCTTTCTCGTGTACAACTCTATCGAAAAGTAAAGGCTCTTACGGGATATTCTCCTGTTGAAATGCTCCGTAAAGCCCGCCTCATGCGTGCCCGTCATCTGCTCCAGACAACCGATAAATCGGTGTCAGAGGTGGCGTATGCTGTAGGTTTCTCTACCCCAAGTTACTTTTCAAAGTGTTATAAGGAGGAGTTTGACTTGCAGCCCGCACAGGAACGATAACGACCATATATCAGCCACATATAACAAAACGTTCACAGGATAGAACGAATGTTTCGCAGACACAATATTTGCAGTCTATGAACGAATTTTACGTCACACTATTAGTTTATCATTGTAATTTTGCACCGTAGTTAGTTACCTAAAAGGAAAAAGAGACTGCAACTTAGAATATTCACATTACTAAACAATTTAATTATGGTCAACTTTTATCATCTTTCATTACGCTTAGGTGCGTTATTGTTAGCCACCTTGCCTGCTTTCTCTATTGTCAGTGCTCAGGATGACAACAGTAACAAGAAGGATAACGGGAATAAGGAAGAGAGCAATCGTAACGTGATGTTGAACGCTGCCAGTGCCAACGGTCCACGTGAGATACAGATTGGTCTGCCTTCTGCTGATGTCAATGTGCTTGAGAATGGTTTGCCGGTTACCTATGCAACCAATCCCCGCAGCGTCAATTCTCTTTGGCGTGGCGATGCCAGTCTGAGTCATCAAGGATTGCTTAAGATTGCTGAAACTGCCATTACAACTGGCAATATCGGTTATGCTGTCAACTCTTTCACGCAGTTGGGACAGGATGGTTTTCACGGAACACTTAACTACAAGACCAATCATTTCGGCTTGCAGGAAATGTCGTTGAACCTGAATGGTTCGTTCGGAAAAGGCTGGTATTATAGCGGAAGCATGTATCAGGACAGCGATCCCGGTACGTTCAAAATCAAGAGTTCGCAAAACCAGGACCGCACACAGATTTACAAGGCTGCCATCACGAAGCGTTATGCTGGTAATAAAGGCGAGCTTGCGGCTATGTATAGTTATAGTAACAGCCATCCTGTCTACACCTACGCCACACAGTCGGCACCGTTTATCTATGTCGGTGACGGTAGCGTGAAGGAATATGGCGGCTTCAAGCTCGGTACGACATCCTATCTGCCAGTGGATGCGAACATTACCTATCGGGATATGCGTGACGGTCAGTTGAAGAGTATTTCTCTCTATGATGCCATCGCCAATCGCAGCAGTCAGATTTCATTGATGAACAACTACGATTTTGGTAATGGACTCTCTTGGAAGGCAATGGCACGCTTTGATCATGGTCATGCAGCTTTGGTTTATCAGACTCCGATGTCGCTGATTAACACGAAGGCACCAGGTTTCATCAATAATTATATGCAGTATGGCATTGATGGAAGTCAGTCGCTTTATAATGGTGAGTATGTCCAGACCCGAATGTCTTGTCTGAACTCTGGTGATATCAACGAGTTCCTTTTCACTTCAGAGCTTTCAAAGAAGTTTCGCAAATCAACACTGCGTGTAGGTGTCAACGAATGGTACTATCATATTGATTATACATCTAATACAACAATGTATGATCAGAGCGTCCCTTCTGATGGAAGCTATCCTGTACGACTCTATGATGCTGGTAAGCGCACGTCTTTCTTCTATGATTATAACAAGAATGCATCTGAGTTCTATCGTGGACATGAGAATAAGACAGCCCTTTACTTTACCCATGACTGGGATGTTCTCCCACAGTTGAATCTCTACTACGGTGCTCGTGTTGAACTTCAGAAGCTCAAGGGTGAGAACCTTGCTGTGAAGAATGCAGCTGGTGATTACGTCGGACGATTTACCGATTACCATCTCGGTGCTACCGCTGCTGATGGCACGAAGATAATTCCTGTGCCATTGGATTACAGCTGGTTCAACTATGACCTCGCCCTTGCTGCAACCTATAAGGTGAACAACCATTTTGGACTGACGGGTGATTTCACCTATATCGTTCAGCATCCGAAGTTCGAGGCATTCTCTCCAGCGACACTCCCTAACACTGACAAGATTTCCGTTCCTCTTGGTCGTGTAGGTTTTTACTATAACAACGCATGGGTGAGCCTTACCTCCCTCTTCTCTTACATCTCAAAGACCAACAACAACTCTACGCTTAATCTTCAGCACGGAAGCGAGATTATGGCTGCGCCACTTACTTACGATATACAGACCATCGGCTGGACTACTGACGTGGTTGCTCATCCTGTAAAGGGACTTGACGTTCACTTCCTCTTCACCTATCAGCGTCCTACCTACAAGAAGTATGAAACTTCGGTTACCTTCGCTGACGGATATGTCGGCAGTATCAATGCTACTGGCAACATCGTAGCTGAAATTCCAAGAGTACTCATCGAGTTTGACCCGAGTTACATGGTTACGAAAGATATCAAGCTATGGACCAGTTTCCGTTATTTCAGCAAGACCTACGCCAATATTAACGATGCCTACTATTTCAATGGACACTGGGAAACATTCGGAGGTGTGAACTGGCAGGTTAACAAGCGATTGGCTTTAGGCTGTACGGTAGTGAACTTCCTTAACCAGACAGGTGCGAAAGGTAGTATTGCCGGTGCAGAACTTATCACGAAGAATGAAGCTAAGAACATTAAAAACCAGTTGATGACAGGTAGTTATCTACGTCCATTCACCGTTGAGTTCACTGCTTCTATCAAGTTCTAAGATATATAACCAACGATGCTCCAGGGTTGTTCAAATTATTATCAGGCTGTGGTGACGTTATTACCAAGCACTGGTAACATGCTTACAAAGCGTTTGTAGTGTGTGTACAAAGCGTTTGTAGTGTGTGTACAAAGCGTTTGTAATATAGTTATCAAATGCTGGGAATATATGAATAATCAGTTGGTGGCAGATAAATTGTTGGCATCTAATATTCAAGAACATATCAGAAATAAGAGCAAAATATTATCCGGCATGTTCCATAAGTTCCAAATTCTGACTGGAACATGCCATAACTAAAAATAGCTATGAACAGAAGAAATACGATCCTATGTGCTACATTGACAGTACTTTCACTGTCAGTCACTGCACAGACAATGAAGATTACACGTGCTGGTGATACCACCATCGTGAAGATTGAGAAGTCCCCACAGTATCTCATCCTTCCTGTTGAGGAAGAGAAGGACGAGGCACAGGTGCTCCTCGACAACGGAAAAGCTACCGATACATGGATGGATGTACGACTGGCACAAGGGAAAACCGATTATTATGTACCTTTCAAGCTCAATAAAGGCAGAACTTCTGTCGTTAAGATTCTCAACCTGAAGGCTGATGCACTGGCACTCAAGAAGGGACAGATGAAACTTTCAAACGTTTGGGATGTGACCAATACCGACTTCTATCGTCCTTCTTATCATCACACTCCTTCGTATGGCTGGATGAACGACCCTAACGGTATGTTCTACAAGGATGGCGTCTATCACCTCTGCTATCAGTATAATCCATACGGTTCAAAGTGGGGTAACATGCACTGGGGGCATGCCATCAGCCGTGACCTCATCCATTGGAAAGAGGTGGAACCGACGATTGCACGTGACCCGATGGGACATATCTTCTCAGGAAGTGCAGTTATTGACAAGGACGGTACAGCGAATTATGGTAAGGATGCCATTGTTGCCCTCTATACATCAGCCAGTGACAAAAACGGTCAGATACAGTGCATGGCGTATAGTACCGATGGCGGTTACACCTTCCATAAGTATTCCGGGAATCCAGTCCTTACTCCTTTTGACGGACTCAAGGACTTCCGTGACCCGAAAGTGTTCTGGTATGCTCCGTTGAAGAAGTGGTATATGATTGTTTCAGCCGACAAGGAGATGCGTTTCTATTCGTCACCTAACCTGCGGGATTGGACTTATGTCAGTGCTTTCGGTCAGGGATATGGTGCACAGCCTAACCAGTTTGAATGTCCAGATTTCTTCCAGTTACCTGTTGACGGAAATCCTAACAAGAAGAAATGGGTGATGATTGTCAACATAAATCCGGGCTGTCTCTTCGGTGGAAGTGCTACGGAATACTTCATTGGTGACTTCGATGGGAAGAACTTTGTCTGCGACAGTAAGCCTTCTATTGCTAAATTCCTCGATTATGGCAAGGACCATTATGCCACTGTAACCTTCTCTGGTGTCCAAGACCGTGTACTGGGTATTGCGTGGATGAGCAACTGGCAGTATGCCAATGTTACTCCTATCCGCCAGTATCGTGGTGCCAACACTCTCCCACGTGAGTTCAAGCTCTTTACTGGCAAGGACGGACAGATTTATATGTCGTCCAATGTCGTACCCGAAGTTGCCGGACTGAGAAAGACTTTCAAACGTCTGCCTGACTTGGTCATTACGCAGGGGAAGGATTCAAAGAATCTCTCCTCCAGCAAGGAGAATGCCTTTGAAATGGAGATGGATGTGACTCCCAGTGATGCTGCCAAGACTGGTTTCATCCTCTACAATGAAAAGGGTGAGAAGGTAGACATCTATTTCGATATGAAGGCTGGCAGGCTTGTCATGGACCGAACCGAGAGTGGTAGGACCAAATTTGGTGAGAAGGCTGAAGCCCATAAGATAGAAAAGGAATTCGACCTGCACGAACACCGTGAGATTAAGGAGCCGTTCCGCAAGTTGAATTCTGTCAACTATAAGAACGACTTTGCACTCGGCACATGGGCTCCATTGAGTCTCTGCGACTCAAAGACCTATCATCTGGATGTCTTTGTTGACAAGTGTTCAATTGAGATTTTCGTCAATGGCGGTCGTATTGCAATGACTAATCTTGTGTTCCCGACGCAGCCATACACATCTGTCAAGTTCTACTCTGATGGCAACAAGGCCGCTTACAGGAATATAAAGGTGAGTGAGCTGAGGCTGTAATTTGCTGATTTTCTGCTGCGTTGAGGCTTTGGTACTGTCGGGAAGATGACTATGGTCAACCTTGTCTTCCTCCCCAGTCCCTGCAACAAGATTTTTGCAAAGGGACTGTAATGGGAAGACTCGTGCAGTGAAGAGGTGAGTAACGCCGCATAAGGGAATGTAACATCTCGTTCATTTGTCGCAAGAAAATCTCTTTGGGAGACATTTGTTGCGATAAATGAACGGAAAGTAATAGTTGTTTTCATTGCTAAATCATAACTTTGCAATCGAAATCAAGACAATCACTTACGCAAAACTAAAAATTTAAAGATTATGTCGAAAACCAATAAACTCACACTACTGCCCGTAATGCTTTGCTTTTTTGCAATGGGCTTTGTTGACTTAGTGGGTATTGCCTCCAACTACGTAAAGAACGACTTGCAGCTGTCGGATTCTACAGCCAATGTCTTTCCATCCCTTGTTTTCTTCTGGTTTCTTATCTTCTCCGTACCAACAGGTATGTTGATGAATAAGATAGGACGTAAGAAGACGGTACTTATAAGTCTTGTCGTCACCTTATTCTCTCTTCTCTTGCCAATTTTCGGCGAGTCATACGGCTTAATGCTCGTATCGTTTTCATTGCTTGGAATAGGCAATGCATTGATGCAAACATCGTTGAATCCGCTGGTTTCAACGGTTATGAAAGGTGGTAACTTGGCTTCAACACTTACCTTTGGACAGTTTGTTAAGGCTATCGCTTCATTTATGGCACCTTACTTTGCTATATGGGGAGCGCAGGCAAGTATTCCTGCCTTTGGTCTCGGATGGCGCATTCTCTTCCCAATTTATTTGATTATTGGTACCCTTGCAACCCTTCTGCTCTTCTCAACACCTATTGAAGAAGAACCAATCGAGGGCAAGGCAAGCTCTTTCGGAGAGTGTCTTAGCCTGTTGGGTAAACCTATTGTTTTGCTCAGCTTCTTAGGTATTATGTGCCACGTAGGTATTGATGTAGGAACAAACACCACGGCGCCAAAGATACTGATGGAGCGTTTAGGTATGTCATTGAATGATGCAGCCTTTGCAACTTCTCTCTACTTTATCTTCCGTACCATCGGATGTCTGACTGGCTCTTTCTTCCTTCGTGTAATGAATAACAAGCTATTCTTTATTATTTCGGTTACGATGATGGCGCTTTCAATGTGTGGAATGGCTGTAGGAACGTCAAAGACCGTACTTTTTGTAGCGATTGCTCTTGTAGGTTATGGTAACAGCAACGTTTTCTCAATGGTCTTTGCACGTGCTTTACAGAGTGTTCCCGACAAGCAGAACGAGGTGAGCGGACTGATGATTATGGGACTTTTCGGTGGTACAATCTTCCCACTCTTGATGGGTTTTGCCAGCGATGGATTCGGTCAGGTGGGTGCTGTTGTCGTAATGGCAGTGGGCGTACTCTACCTCTTTTCTTATATTCCAAAGATGAATAATAAATAATACAGATATGAAACAGTTAATCGTTGGCCTCGGAGAGGCATTGTGGGATTGTCTTCCTGAAGGTAGAAAGTTGGGTGGTGCACCTGCAAACTTTGCTTATCATACAGGACAGTTTGGACATGACTCGTTGGCTATTAGTGCTGTCGGAAATGATGCCTTGCGTAAGGAAACACTCGATGAATTCGATAAAAAAGGCGTAAAATACTTGATGCCGGAGGTGGATTATCAGACAGGAACGGTGCAGGTGGAACTCGACAGTGAAGGTATACCTACTTATGACATCAAAGAGGGTGTAGCTTGGGATAACATACCGTTTACTCCTGAGATTGAAGAAGCAGCCAAGAACTGTCGTGCGGTATGCTTTGGTTCACTCGCACAGCGTAGTAGTGTAAGCCGCCAGACAATACAGAAATTCCTCGAAACAACGCCAAAGGATTGTCTCAAGATATTTGATATCAATCTTCGTCAGAACTTCTATACAAAGGAGGTTATCACCACGTCGCTCCAGCATGCCAATATCCTCAAGATTAATGATGAGGAACTTGTTACTATCGGTCGTCTTTTCGGTTATCCGGGTCTTGATATCGAGAATAAGTGTTGGTTGCTTTTAGGAAAGTACAATCTTGATATGCTTGTGCTGACTTGTGGTGTCAACGGTTCGTATGTCTTTGCGCCAAACCTCAAGTCGTTCCAAGAAACACCATCGGTTGAGGTTGCTGATACCGTTGGTGCAGGTGATTCCTTTACGGGTGCTTTCACTTCTGCCATCCTTGCGGGTATGCCTCTTCCAGATGCTCATAAGTTAGCAGTGGATGTTAGTGCGTATGTCTGCACGCAGAATGGTGCTATGCCAAAGCTTCCAAAGAAACTACTGGATAGAATTAAGTAAGCTGTGCCTTATCTCTAAACCCTATGCTGTTTTAGGGGTGGGGCAATAAACTTATATTATAATTTTCTCAATAGGTTTTAGGAATAAAGATTTCAGGATGATTTTTAGCTTGAATTAATTGTAGAAAGTTTCTCTTTCTTCGATTAATTCAGGCTTTTTTGTGTTTTTTCCGTTGTGTTGTTACCCTCATAGGATGTACTCCTCTTGCCTCCTTGACCGCCTCCTTTCGAATTATTTTCATGAAAATAATTCGAAAGGAGTGTCAGGTTGTAGCTGTTTTTGTTGGAAATATATAATAAAAAATGGGATAGTATCAGCATGAAGCAGATGCAATCCCATTTGATAAGTTAATCAACAGTAAAGAAGCTGGTTTTAATCTTCCCAGATATTAGTTGTGTGTTGCTCGGTGAAAGGGTTTTCCTTACTTCCTGCAATGCCGGGACCACCTGTATCAATATCTTCTTGATTCTTTTCATTTGGACTACCTGCACCTCCAATACTTGCTGAGTCATTTGTTTTGCTGTTACATATAAACTTCTCAGTAATAACGGCATGAATATCCGTCATTGGCTTTATATATTTTGTTTTCATTATGACTTTTCTTTGTTTAACGAACGATGTACTTCTTTCCATTAACGATGTAAACTCCCTGTGGCAATGCTTTCAGATTAATTGTGCCCTGCTGTACGAGCTGTCCCGTAATGGTATAGACCTTTCCCTGCTGCATGTCGCGTACAGCTGGCATAACAGGAAGCGTGTCAATAGCAGTCGTCTGCCCGTCAATGCTTTCTAAATAATAGCTGACTGATGGCTTCGCATTCGCACCATTGTCCTTATTCATCAGGATGCAAGCTGTGTAAGGAGTCCATGTTCCGCTGTTAGATGCTATCCACTTGTAAAAACCATTCTTATAGGTGCTCTCATTATCGTCTGAATAGTAATAATAAGAATACTGCTGCAGGTGCTTGTTCTTGTCATAATTACCAATAAAAGTATAGGTGACGCCATCAGCAGTATTTACAACCTTTTGAGCATCCAAGCTTTCCTTTTTCTCTTCTTGTTTCTTGATACCCACGATGGTTGTTTTCACACCCGTCTGCGTTCCCTTGTGCAGGGAAGGGTGAATCATGTAAGGATGGTGAGCCTTTGTCTCTGTTACAGGGTTCTTAAACTTCAGTGTGATAATCTTGTCACGATTAGACTTTGTGACAATGTCTACATCAGAGAACTCTACCACTTCAACTTTTGAACCGTATGCACTCTTGAGTTGCTGGGCTGTCATGTCAAACGGCAGACACATTGTGTACCACTTGCCGTCTACACGTTTGTCGTCATCCCATGTGTCATCTTTTTTGTTCTCACCAACCAAGGCGAAGTTCTTCCAGCCTGCATAGTCACCATGTTGTACAGTGTATTTTCCAACTTCCTTAGTAGGCCAAATTTCACCATTCTCTGCCAGCATACTGTTAGTTGAACCGCCAAGAGTGCGTGAATGCTCGTTTACATAGTCGTTTTTAGCTTCTTTGGGGTAATGCAGCATTGCCAGGGGTGTGTTGGAACCATCCGCTTTTTTGTAAAACTCTCGTTTCAAAGGAGTGGTGTTACTTTGATTCGTGTAACTGAATGATGCGGAGGCTTGCTCATAAAAAGCCTGATTTTCCGCCTTTGTATTTTTACCTAACACATAGACATCTGTAAGTGCTTTGTTGTTTTGGAAAGCGTGTGCCTCAATTTTCTCGACACTTGCAGGAATTGTAATTGTCTTCAGTTTCTCGCACACGAAAGCATTTTTCTCAATTACCTTCAGCGTGTTAGGCAGGTGGATAGCTTCAATTGCTGCGCCAGAGAATGCACCATCACGGATATATTCAACTCCTTCTGGCAACACAATATCCTTTAAGGCTGAACAGCCAGTGAAAGCCTGGGTACCAATTTCTTTCCAACCATAGCCAAAGTCAACAGATGTGAGATCTGTACAACCTGCAAATGCTTGTTGCTCTATTTTGCTGTTGCCATTAGGGTTAACTTCACCAAGTTTAATAGTCTTTAGGGATTGTGGAAACGCCTGAACGCCTACATCTACGCTGCGTTCTGCATTGTCAGGAATGATTACATTTTCTATTTTGCATGAACCATAATTAAGGCAAGCTTGTGGTATCTCTTTAGTTGTACGAGGGAAGGTGATAGTCTTCAGCTTGTCCATATACTTTAGATTGATCAGTTTGCTGTCATTCGTTAAGTTTGCGAACTCAAGATCGAGTGTGTTTAAGTTGGGGAAGTTGTTTTCAATCTCGGCCATACCACAAATACGCTCTAAGTCCTCATTGCTCATAGTTACTCCAGTTTTGGTTACAACTTTCAGCTTCGTGGTAGTCAGATAATCTTTTATTAGATCTGATGGCGTGTACTTGGCATATTCTCCTGATACTGGTGTGAACTCATTGTTAATGTCGCCAGATGCTTCGAGCGTGAAGACCACCGTCCCGTCAGTTTCTTGGGTTACAGTTAGCTTTGCCCATGTTGCCTGCAATGTAATGATTGACAGAGCCAACATTAAGATTAATCTTTTCATTTCTTTTTGTCTGTTTTTTTATATTTATAAGTAATTTAGATCCAATAAATTATTCCGCAAGTTTCGGCATGAAACTGCAGATTGTTGTTGTTTGATTGAATGTTTGCTGCGAATAGTCGCTTGAAATAAATTTGTAATATGTTCAATTTTCTGCAAAAGTATAATTATTGTTTAACACTTCGAGTTTTACCCCCCCCATATTTAATATAACTTAATATAAATTGACTTTAATTTTAATAAAAGTGATAAAAGGTAACAATAAGTCTTTTGAAAAGCCAACAAGAGGCACATTCTGATTTGCGTTTTCATTTTTTTATGTAAGTTTGCAGACCCGTAGACATTACTACACGATGAAATCGGGAAAGACAAACACCAAGAACCTAAAGTATAACATATCATTATATGAAACCAAACCTAACAAAGACACTCCTGCCCATAGCAGCATTGGCATGTGGTCAAACTCAGGCAGTGGCACAGAAAAACCAGCAACGTCCTAACATCATCTACATTATGTGCGATGATATGGGCTATGGCGACCTTGGTTGCTATGGACAGCAGTATATTCTTACACCGAATATTGACCGTATGGCAAAGGAGGGTATGCGTTTTACACAAGCTTATGCGGGTGCACCAGTGAGTGCTCCATCGCGTGCCTGCTTTATGACAGGACAACATTCTGGACATACGGAAGTACGAGGAAACAAGGAATATTGGGCACCAAGTAAGCCTATCTATTATGGGAAAAACCGCGATTTCAGCGTTGTTGGTCAGCATCCATACGACTCAGAGCATGTTATCCTACCTGAAATCATGAAAGACAATGGCTACCGTACGGGTATGTTCGGTAAGTGGGCTGGTGGTTATGAAGGCTCTAAGTCAACGCCTGATAATCGTGGGGTGGATGAGTTTTATGGTTATATCTGTCAGTTCCAAGCACATCTTTATTATCCAAACTTCCTCAATGAATACAACAGGGAGCGTGGAGACAGTGCGGTTAAACGTGTAGTAATGCAGAATAATATTGATTATCCGATGTTTGGAGAGCAGTATGCACAGCGCAAAGACTATTCCGCCGATCTCATCCATCAGCGTGCTATGAACTGGTTGAAGCGACAAAGCAAGGACAAACCGTTCTTTGGAGTATTCACTTATACGCTTCCTCATGCAGAACTTGCACAGCCTAACGACTCGCTTTTAGCTTTCTACAAGAAGAAGTTCTTTGAAGATAAGACATGGGGAGGGCAGGAAGGCTCACGTTACAACGCTGTTGTGCATACACACGCACAGTTTGCTGCAATGATAACTCGCCTTGATGCTTATGTCGGAGAAATCCTCCGTGCGCTGGATGAGCAGGGACTTGCTGAGAACACGCTCGTTATCTTTACCAGTGATAATGGTCCTCATGAGGAGGGTGGAGCAGACCCTGCCTTCTTCAACCGTGATGGTAAGCTACGAGGACTTAAACGCCAGTGCTATGAAGGAGGTATTCGTATTCCGTTTATTGCTCGATGGAAGGGACGTATTAAGGAGGATGTGACCAGCGATTTGCCATTTGCTTTCTACGACTTGATGCCAACCTTCTGTGACGTGGCAGGTATTCGCAACTTTCCAAAACGCTATGTCAATAAGAAAAAGACTGTCGATTACTTCGATGGAATCTCTATTTTCCCAACCTTGATGAGCGATGAAAAGGCACAAAAGAAGCATCCGCACCTTTACTGGGAGTTTGCTGAAACCAACCAGATTGCCGTGCGTATGGGTGATTGGAAACTGATTGTTATCCGTGGTGTACCGCATCTTTATAATCTTGCAACAGACTTGCACGAAGATAAGGACATTGCAAAAGAGCACCCAGAGATAGTTGATCAGATGGTAAAGATTATTTATCAAGAGCATGTTGACAATCCTCTGTTCCCGATCACAATGCCGAAAGGAAGGGAGTAATAAGACACAAACATCTAAAAACCATTCTATATGAATCAGAACATTGCAAAAGCTATCTTGCCATTGGCAGCACTGTCGTGTGCTCAAGGTAAGATGCTTGCACAGGACGCGGCACGTCCTAACATCCTTTACATTATGTGTGACGACCATGCTATGCAGGCAATTAGTGCATACGGTAGTCCTATCTCGAAGTTAGCTCCTACACCAAACATCGATCGTTTGGCACAGCGTGGAATGCTTTTCCGCAACTGTTTCGTGGAGAACTCATTGTCAACGCCAAGTCGTGCCTGCTTGATGACAGGACTTTATAGCCATCAGAACGGGCAAAGACAGTTGGCGGAAGGTATTGATACGACAAAGACTTTTGTCCCAGAGCTGATGCAGAAGGCGGGCTATGAGACTGGTATCGTGGGTAAATGGCACATGATGTGTCGCCCGAAGGGCTTCAATTACTATTATATCCTCGATGGTCAGGGAAAGTACTATAATCCAAATTTCTGCACAACAGGCAACTACGGCAAGTATAAACAGGAGATGGGGTATGCAACAACACTGACCACACAGCATGCGATAGAGTTTCTTGACCATCGACAGAAGGATAAGCCTTTCTGCTTGTATGTGCATCATAAGGCACCACATCGCAACTGGTTTGCTGAACCAAAGCATATTGGAATGTATGATGGGGTAGAGTTCCCATTGCCAAAAACCTTCTGGGATAACTATGAGAACCGTGGTTCGGCTGCCAGAACACAGAAGATGAATATTGAAAAGGATATGGAGTTAATCTTAGACTTCAAAATCCCTGAACTCCTCGATACGTCAGATGTAGAGAGTATGTCGTCTTATTCTGGTTTGATGGGTGAACTTGGACGTATGACACCAGCACAAAGAATGGCATGGGATAAGTATTATATGCCAAGAAACCGCCGTTTCATCGAGGCTAAGCTGTCTGGTAAGGAGCTTGCAGTATGGAAGTATCAGAATTATATTCGTGACTATATGTCTGTCATTGCTTCGGTAGATGAGAGCGTAGGACAGCTGCTGGATTATCTTGAAGCACATAACTTAGATAAGAATACAGTTGTTATCTATACCTCTGATCAGGGCTTCTATATGGGAGAGCACGGGTGGTTTGATAAGCGTTTCATGTACGAGGAGTCTTTCCATACACCACTTATCATCAGCTATCCGGGTCATATAAAGGCTGGAAGTGAGAATACGGAAATGGTACAGAACATCGACTTTGCACCAACTTTCCTTGCTTATGCTGGTGTAGAGCAGCCTAAGGAGATGACTGGTAAGCCTCTGCAGCCATTGTTTGCAGGTGAGAAGCCAAAGAACTGGCGCAAGGATTTGTATTATCACTATTACGACTATCCTACCTATCATCTTGTTCGTAAGCACGATGGTGTACGTACTGACCGCTATAAGCTTATCTATTTCTATGGTAAAGGTGGTATGCGTGCTGTGGAGGAGAATAAGTACCAGAATATTGCAGGTACAAGCGAGAATAACTGCTTGCGTTATCTCTATGCAACAAACTACTTTAATGAGGATCCTGACGTAAGTTACTATGAACTTTATGACCTGCAGAATGACCCAGATGAGTTGAATAACATCTACGGCAAGAAAGGTACAGAGAAGGTTACAAAGCAGTTGATGAAACGCCTAAACGATTATCGTAAGGAACTGAAAGTAGATGAATATTAATGTTCTGTAAACTCTTATAGTTTCGGAGTTATAGAATATAAAGACCTTATAGAGAGTCAAGTCAATTCTTTCCTTGGAAAAGATAAAGGGATAGAGTGACTTGACTCTCTTTTTTTATATATTGATGTTGGAGGAGGTTGTGTATCTACTTTTATTGCCGTGTCATAGCAATAACGGTATATAAAGTCTGTGAATGCACTCATTCTAATGGTGATTAGCCTTCATTTTAGTCGTAAATTATTGGGAGAGTAATGCTCCGCACCAATGGTGTTGATGCCTAACACGAATTGTGCTAACGCCAAACACCAATGGTGCGGAGTATGAATACAGCGATTATTTATCACCTTTAGATAAGAAAGGAAAGACAAGAAAAAGGGATACACAGCCTGTGTATCCCTTTGTTATATTGTGTATAATCCATTCAAATTCTAATGAATC
Source organism: Prevotella melaninogenica (assembly GCF_018128065.1). NCBI lineage: Bacteria > Pseudomonadati > Bacteroidota > Bacteroidia > Bacteroidales > Prevotellaceae > Prevotella > Prevotella melaninogenica. The sequence goes on from NZ_CP072360.1 coordinate 526,476, forward strand.
GAATTGCGTTTATCTCATTGATGGATAAGGTTAGAATAGGTTTAGAAACTCTTCAACCATGCTTTCAGGTCCATCATCATTTCCTCATGGTAGCGGAAGCCAATCTTACTGCCCCAACCATGGCCACCACCAGGGTAAACGTGGAGAGACCCACGAACGTCATTGCGGTACAACTCTGTGTAGAAGTTTACACCATTAGCTGGTGGAACAGTATCGTCGTCGTCGCTGAGTGCAATGAAAGTGCGTGGAGTCACACGGCTTACGTTCATGTCAGCACTGTATTTCTTCTCGTCACGCTTGCTTGGACTCTTGCCAAGGAAGTTCTGACGGCTTTTGTCATGACCATAACCTTCCATCATTGAGATAACTGGATAGAAGAGAATTTGGAAGTTAGGCTTTGCCTCACCCTGACTTCTTGTTGCGATAGTTGCAGCGAGGTGGCCACCAGCAGAGAAGCCCATGATACCTACGTCGTTACGGTTAATCTTCCAACTTGTAGCATTCAAACGTACAAGTTTCATGGCTTGTTCAGCATCTGAAATAGGAACTTCAGGCTGACCATGTGGCATACGATACTTCAATACGATGGCTGCAATACCCTGATTTTGAAAGAATTCTCCCCAGTCGTAGCCCTCTTTCTCCATAGAAAGTGTCTCGTAAGCACCGCCAGGACAGATGACTACGGCACGACCAGTAGCTTGTTTTTCCATAGGAAGAAATACACGAACCTTTGCTGAGTCGCTTTCATCACCATTGCTGTAAGGTGGACGACCATTATAGAGTTTAACATCAAAGACGCTCTGAGCAGACATTGCCATAGTGGCTGTTGCTAAGCCGATTACGAGGAAAAGTTTTCTTAAATTCATTCTATACTCTGTTTATTTGTTTGTTCGTTTATCCTCTCTCCTTCCCAACGATTTTATCTTGGAAAGTTGATTTACTGAAAACACACGTTACAGTAAAAGAAGAGAAGTAAAACGTAAGATTTTGAATGTATAGTTGCAAAGTTAACAAAAAGATACGATTTCAATAGTAGATGTTTAGAGTTTTTAGTATATTTGCAGACAGAAATAATAAAAGGTATAGAGCATAAACGAATTTTAATAAATTCGTGTTACTGTTAACAACTTCCTTTTGCTTAGTTACTTAAAGAGCAACATCAATAAACATGAACTATATACAATCTCAAAATGCACGTATTAGAAAAATTTCGGTATTGCCCCGTATGTGGAAGTAAGCACTTTGTTGAACAGAATGAAAAGAGCAAACGTTGTGAGAGTTGTGGCTTTGAGTATTTCTTAAACCCAAGTTCGGCTGTTGCGGCATTTATTCTGAATGAACAGGGAGAACTACTGGTGACACGTAGAAAGTTCGACCCAGGACGTGGGACGTTGGACCTTCCTGGCGGTTTCTGTGATATTGATGAAACGATTGGTGAGGCATTGGTACGTGAGGTGAAGGAGGAAACCAACCTTGTCATTAAGGAGAAACATTATTTCTGTTCATTGCCAAATAAGTATCGTTACAGTGATTTTGATATCCCTACATTGGATGCCTTTTTTATTTGCAAGGTAGAGGATGAAACTGTTCTCAAGGCTGCTGACGATGTAGAAGAGGCTATATGGCTACCATTGACAGAGGTTCATACAGAGCAGTTTGGTCTCCGTTCTATTCGTCAGGCACTATATGATTTCCTGCAAATGGAGTTGGAAAACTTAAAAAAGTAGAAATTTTGCCTATTATATAAGGTGTAAGCAAAAAGTTTAAGTACTTTTGCGTCCTTGGAAAAATGTACAAGATTGATTATGCAAGAAAACTTGGTAATAGTAGAGAGCCCGGCAAAGGCTAAGACCATTGAGAAGTTCCTTGGTAAGGATTATAAGGTGATGTCATCTTATGGGCATATCCGTGACTTGAAAAAAAAGGAACTTAGCATTGACCTCGACACGTTAAATCCTGACTACGAAATCCCTGATGAGAAGAAGAAAGTGGTCAGTGAACTGAAGAAGAGTGCAAAAGCTGCCCAGAAGATTTGGTTGGCTTCCGATGAAGACCGCGAAGGGGAGGCTATCAGTTGGCACCTTTGCGAGGTGTTGGGATTGGATGAAGAGAAGACAAATCGTATTGTTTTCCATGAGATAACCAAGCCAGCGATATTGAAAGCTATCGAGACACCACGTCGTTTGGATATGAATCTTGTAAATGCACAACAGGCTCGTCGTGTTCTTGACCGATTGGTTGGCTTTCGTCTTTCACCTGTCTTGTGGCGCAAGGTGAAACCAGCGTTGAGTGCAGGACGTGTACAGAGCGTTGCCGTTAGATTGATTGTAGAACGCGAACGTGAGATACAGAACTTCAATTCAGAGCCTTACTATCGCTTGAATGCAGTCTTCGCTGTTACAAGTGAGGACGGTTCAAAGAATGAAGTGAAGGCAGAGTTGAGCAAGCGTTTCAAGACACATGAGGAAGCATTAGCGTTCCTTGAACTGTGTAAGACTTCAAAATTCAAGGTTTCATCGATTGCTAAGAAGCCTTTGAGGCGTACTCCAGCTCCTCCATTTACCACCTCAACCCTCCAGCAGGAAGCTGCGCGAAAGCTCGGATTTACCGTAAGTCAGACGATGATGGTTGCCCAGCGACTATATGAGGCTGGTCGTATCACCTATATGCGTACCGATAGTGTGAATCTCTCTACGTTGGCTATCAATAACTGTAAGGCTGAGATTGAGCAACTCTATGGTGAGAATTATGGTAAGGTAAGAAAGTATCAGACACATAGCAAGGGTGCTCAAGAAGCGCACGAGGCTATCCGTCCTACTTATATCGACAACGTTTCTATCGAAGGAACAAGTCAGGAAAAGCGTTTATACGACCTTATTTGGAAGCGTACTATTGCTTCACAGATGGCTGATGCACAGATAGAGAAGACCACAGTAAACATATCTCTTGAGTCTGAAGATGGTAAGAGCATCACTGATTTGCAGTTTATTGCGAATGGAGAAGTTGTTGCTTTTGAAGGCTTCTTGAAGGTATATCACGAATCAACTGACGATGATGAAAACAGCGAGGAGTTCTCACATGCACTGCCAGTAATGCATGAAGGTGAGGAATTGGAGCGTCGTGAAATTGTATCAACAGAGCGTTATTCACAAGGTCCTAACCGTTACACGGAAGCAAGTCTTGTACGTAAACTTGAAGAACTCGGTATTGGTCGTCCATCAACTTACGCCCCAACGATTTCAACGATTCAGCAGCGTGAATATGTGCAGAAAGGTGATCGTAAGGGTGAAGAGCGCAAGTATGTTATTGATTCATTGCTTGGATTGAAGATTACATCCAAGACTAAGAAGGAAATGGCTGGTGCTGATAAGGGTAAACTTATTCCAACTGACATCGGTATCGTAGTAAACGACTTCCTTATGAATAACTTCCCTGATATCATGGACTACAACTTCACCGCTAAGGTTGAGCAGGAGTTTGATAAGATTGCAGAGGGAAAAGCAGAGTGGAATAAGGAGATGAAAGCCTTCTATCAGGGCTTTGAACCTGAGGTGGAGAAGGTCATGAATGCTCGTTCTGAACATAAAGCAGGTGAACGTGAACTGGGTATTGACCCAGCAACAGGCAAACCTGTATTTGTAAAGATTGGTCGTTTCGGTCCAGTGGTACAGATTGGTAGTGCTGATGATGAGGACAAACCACGTTTCTCACAACTTCCTTCTGATAAGAGTATGGAGACAATCACGCTTGATGAGGCTTTGGAGTTGTTTAAGTTGCCACGCAATCTTGGTCAGTTTGAGGGTACAGATGTCATAATTGGTGCAGGTCGTTTTGGTCCTTACGTGCTTCACGATAAGAAGTATACATCGCTGCCAAAGGAGGAAGACCCACTCACCATCAGTCTTGATGCAGCTATCAATCTTATTCAGAAGAAGCGTTTGCAAGATGCACAACGTCACTTGAAGACTTTCGAGGAAGATGCTAAGATGGAGGTGATGAATGGTCGTTACGGTCCTTATATTGCCTATGATGGCAAGAACTACCGTATGCCAAAGGCGCTTCATGAGAAGGCTGCAGAACTTACATACGAACAGTGTATGGACATCGTAAAGAATGCTCCAGAGCCTAAGCGTAAGAAGTAATTGAAGATAGACTCACCTATAAGGGAAAGGAAGACATCCACCACATAGCCTGATAACGACAGACTATAGGGTGGATGATAAATATAACGTGAGTATGACAGAACATACAGAAGAATACAAACTGCTTCGCATTATTCTCATCGGCTATATGGGATCTGGAAAGACGACTGTTGGTCGGGCTTTAGCAAAGGAGTTGAATATTCCGTTCTACGACTTAGACTGGTACATAGAGAGCCGAATGCGCAAGACGGTGAAGCAAATCTTCGATGAAAAGGGAGAAGACGGCTTCCGTATGATTGAACAGTCAATGCTTCACGAGGTGGCTGAATTTGAGAATGTTATTATCTCTTGTGGTGGTGGAACTCCTTGTTTCTTTGATAACATGGAGTATATGAATGGACAGGCAGAGACGGTTTATTTGAAAGCAGAGATAGATGTTCTTTACAAGCATCTGCTAATGGGAAAGTCTGTAAGACCCCTTTTGCTTAACAAAACACCTGACGAAGTAAACCTGTTTATTCGCGAACAACTGAAGCATCGTGAATCTTTCTATATAAAGGCAAAGCACGTTCTTGATGTGAGTCTTATGGATAGTTACGACAAAATACAGATTTCGGTTAATCAACTTTGCCAACTATTAAAGTTGAATAAAGCCAATAGTTTGAAATAAAATAGCTATTAATAGATAGTTAGAAACCAAATGCTCAAAGCAAATAATTGATTAATTCAAGATTATATATAGGGACAGAAGAAGAGAAATGAAAAAGTGGACGATTGAAGATTCTCAAGAGTTGTACAACATCTCTGGATGGGGTACATCTTACTTTGGTATTAACAATGCAGGTGACGTATATGTAACGCCTTGTAAGGACAACACAGAGATTGACTTGCGTGATGTTATGGACGAACTCGCTCTGCGCGATGTGACACCTCCAGTGTTGCTCCGTTTCCCAGATATTCTCGATAATCGTATTGAGAAAACATCCTCTTGCTTTGAAAAGGCAAAGAAAGAGTATGACTTCAAAGCAGAGAACTTCATCATCTATCCTATTAAGGTAAACCAGATGCAGCCAGTGGTTGAGGAGATTATCTCTCATGGACGTAAGTTTAACTTAGGTCTGGAAGCTGGTTCAAAGCCTGAGTTGCACGCTGTGATTGCCGTACAGTGTCAGAGCGATTCACTTATTATCTGTAACGGATATAAGGATCAGAGCTATATCGAATTGGCTTTGTTAGCACAGAAGATGGGTAAGCGTATCTTCATTGTTGTTGAGAAACTCAATGAAATCGACCTTATTGCACGTGCTGCAAAGAAGTTGAATGTAAAGCCAAACCTTGGTATTCGCATCAAACTTGCTTCAAGTGGTTCTGGTAAGTGGGCTGACAGTGGCGGCGATGCTTCTAAGTTTGGTCTTACTTCTTCTGAACTCTTGCAGGCTTTAGAGACGCTTGATAACAAGGGATTGCACGATTGTTTGCATCTTATCCACTTCCATATTGGTTCACAGATTACGAAGATTCGTCGTATTCAGACAGCTCTCAATGAGGCTGCACAGTATTATGTGAACCTCAGAAAGATGGGTTATAATGTTGACTTTGTAGACTGCGGAGGTGGTTTAGGTGTCGACTATGATGGCACTCGCTCTGCAAGTAGCGAGAGCTCTGTCAACTATAGTATTCAAGAATATGTCAACGACTGCGTTTACACCTTTGTTGATGCAGCCAATAAGAACGATATTCCACATCCAAACATTATCACCGAGAGCGGTAGAAGTCTTTCTGCTCACCATTCTGTCCTTGTGATTGATGTGCTTGAAACAGCTTCTCTGCCTGAAATGTCAGAAGACTTTGAAGCAAAGGATACAGACCATCAGTTGGTAAAAGACCTCTATGATATATGGGACAACCTTGATGCTCGTAATATGTTAGAGGACTGGCACGATGCAGAACAGATTCGTGAGGAAGCCTTAGAGTTGTTCTCTCATGGTTTGGTTGACCTGAAGACACGTGCTGAGATTGAGGCGATGTATTGGAGTGTATGCCATGAAATCAACAATCTGGCAAAGAATATGAAGCACGTTCCAGACGAGTTGCGCAATATGGACAAACTTCTTGCAGATAAATACTTCTGTAACTTCTCACTCTTCCAGTCGCTTCCAGATAGCTGGGCGATTGATCAACTCTTCCCAGTAATGCCAATTCAGCGACTCAATGAGCGTCCATCACGTAATGCTACCTTGCAGGATATTACCTGTGATAGCGATGGTAAGATTTCAAACTTCGTAGCAATGGGTCGTAGTAGTCATGTTCTGCCAATCCATACACTGAAGAAGAACGAGCCTTACTACCTCGGTGTTTTCCTCGTTGGTGCTTATCAAGAAATCTTAGGTGATATGCACAATCTCTTCGGAGATACCAATGCGGTACATATTTCGGTGAAGGATGGTCGCTATCATATTGATCAGATTTTTGATGGTGAGACCGTAGAAGAGGTTTTGGAGTACGTACAGTATAATCCAAAGAAGCTTGTTCGCCAGCTTGAGATTTGGGTAACAAAGAGTGTTAAGCAGGGTAAGATTTCACTTGAAGAGGGTAAAGAATTCCTCAGTAACTACCGCAGCGGACTCTATGGTTACACCTATTTGGAGTAAACCGTAACCCTTTTGAATAAGAAGATTGACCGTAAGGGACAATAAATAACATCATTGACAATCTGTAGGGATGCATAGCTTGTGCGTCAACCTTGAATATTTCGTATCGGGCGCACGAATTGTGCGTCCCTACGTTTATTAATATAGTGAGTCAAAAGGTGATGTTAAAAAAGATTGGTAAGGATGTCCGTCCTATGAGTTTATACTCGCTCTTAGTCGTAACAGCATACTCTTATCGAATTATTTTCATGAAAATAATTCTTTTTCTTCATGAAAATAAATATTTCTTTTCATGAAAATAATTCTTTTTCTTCGTGAAGATAATTCGTGATAAAGGTTCTTTAATCGGATAAAAAGCCAAGTAGTAAAGCTGTTTAGGGCAGCATAATTAGAAGAATAAAGGTCTTAATGAAAGTTAAATAATAAGGTTTTCGCCTCATCCTTGTAACTTTTCCTCGTAGATAAACGTCATTTAAACAGAGAGAAGATGAAGAAAGTCAGTTTTCGTAACGATGTGTTGCCGATGAAGAATGAACTCTTTCGGCTTGCACTGCGTATCACGCTCAATAGAGCTGAGGCCGAGGACATCGTTCAGGATACGCTGATAAAGGTTTGGAACCGGCGATATGAGTGGGAAAATATCGATTCTATCGAAGCGTTTAGCCTCACTTTATGTCGAAACCTATCGCTTGACCGCATCAGGAAGAAAGAGAATAACAATGATTCTTTGGAAGATGTGAAAATTGCTGAGCCTTTCGCTTCATCGAATCCTCAAGACCGAATGATTGAGAAAGACAAGATTAATCTCGTAAAACAGATTGTAGACGGTCTTCCTGAGAAACAACGAAGCTGTATGCAGCTAAGAGATTTTGAAGGAAAGTCATACAAAGAGATTGCTGAAGTTCTCGAAATCAGCGAAGAGCAAGTGAAGATTAATATCTTTAGAGCTCGACAGACGGTCAAACAACAATATTTGAAATTAGACAATTATGGATTATAAGTACATCGAACAACTATTGGAACGTTACTGGCGTTGTGAGACTTCTCTTCAAGAAGAGAAAATCTTGCGTATGTTCTTCTCACAGGAGGATATCCCAGCTACGTTGCTTCCTTATCGTAATCTGTTCGTTTATGAGCAGAACGAAAAGGATATGGATATCTTGGGCGATGACTTTGACCAGAGAATTCTCGGAATGGTACAGAAAGACGAACCTGTAAAGGCACGCGTGATAACAATGCGCCATCGTCTTATGCCACTCTTCAAGGCAGCCGCTGTTGTAGCTATTTTCCTCACCTTAGGTAATGCAATGCAGGTTGCTTTCTCTGATGACGACACTCATCAGGTTAGTCCAAGCACCGCTGCTGTTGAGCATTCTCAAGAGGGACCATCTGTTGCTAAGGCCGACTCAGCAGTGAGCGACACCTTGCAACATAAGATGCAGTTACCTGTGTCAACCATTACAAAGTAAGACAATTTCTATGCTTTCTCTATAAAATAATCATTTTAAGTAAAACAACTCGAGGCTGTGAAGTCTCAATTCTCTCAAATTTTTCATAACATACTAACGTGGAAGAGCCGATACTCATTGCGAGCGTCGGCTCTTCTTATGATAGAACCCACTGTTTTGAATTCATAATTCAAGGCTCAATGTTCAAAGTTCAAAGAAAAACGCCGAGACTCTCAACGAGCTTCGGCGTTATTAGTATGTTTAACTAAGAAATCTTTTTAAAATGAAAGGGAACCTCACGGCCTCCTTTGTCATCCCAGATTAAATCGTTAAACTTTTACCTTAATAAAATAACTAAAAACCTAAATCTATTACTACTAACCTAAACAATCTATTAACCTTTTGACAATGCAAAGGTAGAATGTTTTCTGGTCTTATACAATATTTCTGTAATCTTTTACTATATACTTGCCTTTTTCTTGATACATATCAACTCTTTGTGTACGCAAACAATCATTATTTGCTTACTTTTCTTGGCTTTTTATCTGTTTTCTTGTAACTTTGCTGCAAATGATATATCAATGAGAATACTGATTGTAAATACCAGTGAGAAAACAGGTGGGGCTGCTGTTGCAGCCAACCGGCTCAAAGATGCTCTGAATAACAACGGAGTTAAGGCGAAGATGTTAGTACGTGATAAGTTAACAGATGATATCACCGTGGCAAGTCTTGGGCATGAGTGGAGGAATCAGTGGCACCTATTATGGGAGCGCTTCTGTGTGTATTGGAATCTTCACTTCTCTCGTAACCATCTTTTTGAAATTGATATAGCAAACTCTGGAGCTGATATTACTAAGCTACGTGAATTCAAGGAAGCAGACATTGTTCATCTTTCATGGATTAATCAAGGTATGCTTTCATTGAAAAGTATCAAGAAGATTTTATGTTCGGGTAAACCTGTCGTATGGACAATGCATGATCTTTGGCCAGCATCTGGTATTTGTCATTATGCGCATGGGTGCCATCGTTATGAAAATGGTTGCGGTAATTGCCCGTTATTACCTGGTGGAGGCAGTCCGAATGATTTGTCTGCAAAGGTGTGGAGACGTAAGAAGAGCGTCTACCACCATGGTAATATGTGGTTTGTTACTTGTAGTCATTGGCTCGCTCGACAAGCAAAAATGAGTGGACTTTTGCGCGATATTAGCGTTAGAAGTATTCCTAATCCTATTGACACACATCTCTTTGAACCACAAGACAAACAAGCGGCTCGCAAGCGATTGCGCCTTCCAGAGGATAAACGGCTGGTACTCTTTGTTTCTCAACGTGTGACAGATCAGCGTAAGGGTATGGATTATTTCGTTGAAGCTATCGAAAAAATGGTTGCTGAATATCCCGAAATGAAGGAGAATACAGGTATCGCTATTCTTGGGGGACACGCTGAAGAACTGGAAGGAAAACTTGCTTTGCCAGTTCATCCTATCGGTTATGTGAGCGACCAACAACAAATTCGTGATGTTTATAATGCCGCTAATGTCTTTGTGCTTCCATCACTTGAAGACAACCTTCCTAATACGATTATGGAGGCAATGGCTTGTGGCGTACCTTGTGTAGGCTTCAAAGTTGGAGGAATACCAGAGATGATAGACCATGGTAAGAATGGTTATGTTGCGACAGAACGTAATGCCGACGACCTCGCAAAAGGTATACACTGGGTACTTGATGAGGGTGATTTTGCAGCCCTTTCTGCGGACGCTGTGGGAAAAGTACAGCGTAGTTATTCACAACGAAGTGTTGCGATGCAATATCTTGAAGTATATAATGAGGCACTTGCCTATAAGAATTTCCGATTATGATCACATTTTCAGTAGTCACTATAACCTATAATGCAGCTTCGGTTCTGCAGCCGACACTTGACAGTGTGCTCATGCAGGACTATCCTCATGTGGAGCATATCATCATTGATGGAGCTTCAACAGATGATACATTAAAGATTGCTAAAGCCTATCAGAAGCAGTCTGATGAGGCTGAGAACGAGCATGTCGTACGTATTCAAAGCGAACCAGATGATGGACTTTATGATGCAATGAATAAAGGTTTACAGCAAGCAACAGGCGATTATATTGTTTTTCTGAATGCTGGTGACCGTTTTCCTGAGCCTGACACGTTGGACAAGGTGGTGCTTGCAGCGGTTGTTGGGGATGGTGAGCAGCGTCCAGCTGTCCTCTTTGGTGACACGGATATCATTGATGAAAAGGGCAACTTTCTTTGCCATCGCCGGCTCAGTCCGTCTGAACGACTCACTTGGCGTTCTTTTCGTTATGGTATGTTGGTATGCCACCAGTCGTTCTATGCTCGCTTAGATATAGCCCGTTCGCTCCTCTATGATACCTCTTATCGTTATTCGGCAGACGTTGATTGGTGTATTCGTGTGATGAAAGAGGGCGAACGTCAGCAACTCCTTCTGCGTAATGTCCATGCTGTTATTGCAAATTATGTGCAAGAAGGGCAAACAACGCTTCATCATAAGGAGTCGCTCCGTGAGCGTTTTGATGTCATGCGCAGGCATTATGGACTGGTTCAAACGTTATTGCTCCACGTATGGTTTGCGATACGTAGCGTGATAAAGTAAGACAAGTTCTTGGACTTAAATGCCCTTAATACGTCCTATTGATTGTTAAGGATAGCAATTTTTGCATTAATTAGTCGTTCTCTTTAATAGGTAGTATCAATTTGGGTATGTATAGATAGCCTATAAACATTCCCTTTCACCTAATTAAATGTACGAAAATGGAAAGAATTAGAATTAAAATGTTAGTTGCTTTGTTGTTGCTGTGCCTCTCGATATCAGCGCAGACAGAGTATAGTGGTATTGCTGGAGCCTCACCAAGAATGGTTAAAGCGAATAAACAGGCTGCAGCTAAGCTGGCTAATCGTAGTACGAAGGCGGGTACTTCGTCAACTGCAACAAAGCCTAAGAGTTCATACGATAGTAATGTGAATAGTAATAATTCAACCTATGCACCGCTGCCAGATAATGATAGGTCAGGTGAGTCGGAGGTAAAAGATGGTTTTAAGACTTTCTCACGTGGTATGGGTAAAGTTATTAAGCGTGAAACAAAGTCAGTAGGAGAAGCTGCTCGTAAGATTGGTGCTGACGGTAAAAAGTTTTTCAAGAAACTTGGTAAAGGAATCTCCGACTCCTTTAAATCAGATAGTACAACATCCAAGTAGAATTTCGTTTCATACTATATAATGTGTGTTCCAAGACTAAGACCATTATTGGCAGTAGTCTTGGAACATTCTTTTTTGTATCTGTTCTCTCGTAAACAACTTCTTGTTTAGATTAATCATTGTGTCATTCGATATCTGATTATACGCTTCTTGCTCCCAACTAATTGTCTTTAACGATTGTGCAGATGCCTAACCCAAGTTTAACCCCCACTTTCGCCTATTTCTTGCAGTGACCGTACTTTCCTCGTTTTTCTTATGGGTTCTGTGTCCTACAAATTTTATTCTTTTTGTATGGTGAGTGTTTTAAGTTCAACTTATCGTATATCTGTTTTGCTTGCTTCGAAGGACTACTACATTGGCGCATCTCGATGTTCTCTCCTAATGGATTCTTCCCTTTTGTTGTGACGAGCTTCTGGGTGCTCATACGTCGTACAATCTCGGTCCAGTAACAGGATTCTCCTTCTCGTTTTAATTGACAACGGATGGTGTTTACCACCCAATAGGCTAATAAACCGAAGAAGAGGTGTGCGTCGCTTCTCTCATCTTTCTGATGATAGATAGGACGGAGGTTGAGATCATTCTTTAGTTGCCTGTTCGTGCATTCTATCTCACGAATGAGATTGTAGTATTCCCATGTCACGCGCTCATCAAGTGTCCTGACATTGCTGCGGAGGAAGTATATTCCGTGACCAGATTCCATTGCGGAGAGGTCTTTTATCTCCCAGTCTATGCGCAGCATCTGCTTGGGTTTCTTCTCATCTTTTATGTAGCTTATCTGATAGAACTTCGCTATAGATGGGTACTTCTGTATGGCACGTCCTGTACGTTCAACAACCTTTTCATAGGTTTTCGTTCCACCTTTCTTAGAGATTCCATCGTTTATTCTCTGCAGTTCCATCTCAAAACGCTCTCTCCAGACCCTGTTCATGGACGACTCTGTCATAGCTTTCGAAGGAGATGTTATTTCGAGATAATAATCCTTGTCATCCTCTGTCTTAACCTCTTTCAGCGTTATCTTCTGCCGACGGGCATCCATTACCGTAACACTCCTGTTATCATCACTGAGCGTATAGTCCTTCATTTTCGTACGAGATACGCAGAGATAATTGTAACCTTTTCTTTTAATCAGCTCCAAGTTCTCTTCCGTGGCAACACCTGCATCCATGACAACGAGCGTATCCTTTGTCCGTGATGGATTCTTCTTTGCCAGCGTGTCAATCATATCGGGCAGAGACTTGGGGTCTGCTGTATTACCCTCCAAGATAGAAGAATAACGTATAAAACCTTCTTTATTGATACATAGTGCAAGTACAAGTAGCTTACAGTCAGAGCGTTTTTCTTTTGACCGACCGAACTTAGCCTTGTCGCTGTTACGCTTACTGCCCTCGAAATAGAAGTTGGTTAAGTCGAAGAGCATCAACTTGTTGTCTATATTAAAGAGATCGTCAGTAACGTTGCACAGATGACGCTCTAACTGTTCCTTTAGTTCATATAATTTGTCAGTGACTTTATACAGAGAATTGATTCCTGGTGTCCAGCCAGGAACTCCACTATAAAGTTCACCAGCAGCTGAGTTATCGCGCAAATAATAATAAGACGAACGTTCAGAAACTGCATATACTGTGCGAACAATCAATGCTGACAAAGCCGTGCGGATCGTATTCTCCGTCCAGCCGTTTCTGCGCAGGAAACCCTCTAATTGCAGTTTGTCTATCGTCTGCTTGCAGAGCCACTCAGCACCGACATTCCTTGCGTCAGTATATTTTGCCGTCTCAAGGTCAACGTAGTTCTCATATTTTCTCAGCGACTTCTGCTCTTCCTTGTTAAACCTATCGATTCCACCTTCTTGCTCCATACGGCTCCACCATTCGTCAGCCTTTGCCTGTTCAATAGGAGTAAGTCCGTCAAGATGTTCCTTGAAAAGCGAGGGTGTACTTCTGTTTTTGAAGCGTTCGGTAAGTGCGTATGCAATTTTTCGAACCTGTACGGCAGTAAGTGAAGGTTCAAACCCGATGTTCAACAGAATTAGCGAATGTACATGACCCTGCACGTCACGATATGACTCCTTAATGCGATAATAAGGAGCCATGTCGCCTGTTGCAGGGTTGAATCGTGTCTGTACATTTGCGTGCATGAGTGCAAAGTAACAAAATAATTTTGATATGACGGTGTCCTACAATTCGGATTTTACTCCTCGTTACAATACCCTATGCTTGATTATCAATCATTTATAAAATTGATACTACACAAAACATCCCGAATATTTATGAAAAATATTTTTGCCAGTTAAACTTGGGCTAACACGAGTGGTGCGGACGGTATGCACCAATGGTGTGGAGGGTATATTGGTTTATTAGTTGTCTTAACATCTTATGAAATCTATTGTTAGTGGCGTAACAAGTCATTTGTAATGTTTTGCCATTAGTAAATAATTGACTACCTTTGTCAGCCGAAACAAGATTATAATGAATACCATAGTTCCTTTTAGTCATCCCATGTATATCATGCTGAAGCCTGCTGGTTCGCTTTGTAACCTGAGGTGTAAGTATTGTTATTATTTGGAGAAGAGTAAGCTATATGATGATAATAAGAATCATGTAATCACCGATGCTTTACTTGAGAAGTTCATTAAGGAATACATTGAGGCACAGACAACGCCGCAGGTACTCTTCACATGGCATGGAGGTGAGACTCTGATGCGACCTATATCTTTCTATCGTCGTGCTTTGGAGCTGCAGCGTTATTATGCGCGTGGTCGCCAGATAGACAATAGTATTCAGACGAATGGCATTCTCTTAAACGATGAGTGGTGTCGCTTCTTTAAAGAGAACAACTTCCTTGTGGGTGTGTCTATTGATGGACCACAGGAGTTCCATGATGAGTATCGTCGCAATGCAATGGGTAAACCATCCTTCCATCAGGTGATGAAAGGTATTAATTTCTTGAATAAGCATGGGGTAGAGTGGAACGCACTTGCCGTTGTCAACGACTTCAATGCAGACTATCCATTGGATTTCTATCACTTCTTTAAAAAGATTGGTTGCCGTTATATTCAGTTTACTCCTATCGTTGAGCGAATCGTTAATCGCAATGATGGATTGACCTTAGCACCTGGTATGCAAGAGGGTGGGGAGCTTACCGACTTCTCTGTTACTGCTGAGCAATGGGGTAATTTCCTCTGTACTATCTTTGATGAGTGGGTGCATCAGGATGTAGGTGAATATTACATACAGCTTTTTGATGCTACTTTAGCCAACTGGGTTGGTGTTGCACCGGGTATTTGTACGATGGCTAAGGAGTGTGGACATGCGGGTGTAATGGAATACAACGGCGATGTTTATTCTTGTGATCACTTCGTTTATCCAGAGTATAAACTTGGAAACCTATCTCGTCATACCATCTATGAGATGATGAATTGTGACCGACAAAAGGAGTTTTCCAAGATGAAGTATAAGCTTCTTCCGCAGCAGTGTAAGGAATGTAAGTATCAGTTTGCTTGTCATGGAGAATGTCCTAAGAATCGTTTTATTCGCGATCGTTATGGCTATCCTGGGCTTAACTATCTCTGCAAGGGCTATTATCAGTTTTTTGATCACGTTGCACCTTACATGGATTTTATGAAGAATGAGTTGGAGAATCAACGTCCACCCGCTAATGTAATGAACCAAGTGTTTGGGAAGTGATTTCTATCTTTGCTCACAAAAGTATGTATTTATACCCTTTCTCTTTGCTCTTATGGAGGAAAGGGATATGAACGAAAACGGCTCCGATAGACGATGTCCATCGGAGCTGTTCGTATAATGTATTGAAAGTTTACTTCGTAATCGAGAGGAGTTGTCCTTCTGACACACGAGTCAGTTTGCCTATACGGTTCTGGCGGCATAACTGCTCTACTGAAATACCATGCTGTCGAGCTATCGTCTCTAACGTCTCACCATTAGCAACCTTGTGATAGAAGATCTTTCCATTGTCTGCAGTCGGTTCAGTGCGAGGCGTATGGTTTGAGAAATCTGTGTTATAGTTTCTCTCTTTACGTGGGCTATAGCTCTGATTGCCTTTACCTTGAATGTTCTCACGAGAGTAACCAAGGCTTGATGAAGTACCACGATCTGCCGTTGCACGCTCAGACTCCTGTGCTACAGTGCTGCGACGGTAGACATAGTAGTCGCCAGTAACATCTTGATTAGCAAAGTCGAAGAAGAGTGCAGGGTTCAATGCTACACCTGCCAAACGAGTCTCGAAATGGAGGTGAGAACCTGTTGAACGCCCCGTATTACCACCCAATCCGATAGGCTGACCAGCACGTACAGTTTGATTTGGACTAACTATTTGCTTTGAAAGGTGACCATAGATGGTCTCAAGACCATTGTTATGGCGGATAACAATATACTTACCATATCCGTTTGCATCATATTTTACAACACGCACCTTACCTGAGAAGGCTGCCCGAATGGTATCGCCGATATACACCTTGATATCCAATCCTTGGTGACGACGACCCCAACGGCGTCCGAAGTTACTTGTGATAACACGGCTTGGTGTTGGCATATGAAAACCACGAAGATCAATTTTATATACATCAGGGAGGTTGCCTCCACGATGTGCATAGTTGTTATTCCAATCGTTATAGAGTTCTGATGAAGGCTCTTCTATTTCTTCTGCTTCGCGAAGACGATTGATAACCATTGTGTCTAATGCCTTAGCACGACGGTCAATAGGTGCTTGGCGGGCAAGCAGGTCTTGTGCATTTGCTGAATGGGCTGTCAAGGTTAAGAGAGATGTTAGCGCAAAAGTCCTAACTATTTTCTTAAAAGTCATAATTAAGTTATTTTATTTCAAACTCTGATGCCTTATAGGCACGGGACCGATTTTCATGCCCCTTTCTAACGGCTAAATTGCCAATGAACTTCATTAAAGTACGCAATTTCTTACCGAAAGACTTTGCAAAGATAACGAAAAAAAATCGTATAAATTGCTCATTTGCAATTTTTTTAGCCTGTTTAACAATGAGATAGCATGGTTTTTTGTCTCCGCATGATTTATGTCAAGTCGCTAAAATAGGGCGTTTGAAGCCGATTTTGTAGTGTTGTTTACTATGAAATTGCAGCCCAGTTTATATTAGTCTTTCTTAACGCTTTTAGCCTATCCCATAGCAAGTTATATTCCATTTTTTGACAAGTAGGGTCGTCGTCAATGATTTTTTGAGCTTCTTCTCTTGCTAATTGTACGATTTGACCATCACGAGCAATGTCGGCTATTTTGAGGTCGAAGGCTATACCACTTTGCTGTGTACCCTCCAAATCACCAGGACCACGAAGCTTTAAGTCGGCTTCTGCTATCTCAAATCCATCGTTCGTATCGCACATAATATCAATACGTTTTCTTGTTTCCT
This sequence comes from Prevotella melaninogenica, assembly GCF_018128065.1. Lineage (NCBI taxonomy): Bacteria > Pseudomonadati > Bacteroidota > Bacteroidia > Bacteroidales > Prevotellaceae > Prevotella > Prevotella melaninogenica. The sequence goes on from NZ_CP072360.1 coordinate 543,343, forward strand.
TGCTGAGCTTATGGTTGGTAACAAGGATACAATAACTTTGTTCAGCACCACGACCTACACGACCGCGCAACTGATGGAGTTGAGAAAGACCAAAACGCTGGGCATCGAGGATAACCATCACACTGGCATTAGGAACGTTCACACCTACTTCTATTACCGTCGTGGCAACGAGTATCTGTGTTTGTCCATTGACAAACTTCTGCATCTCAACCTCTTTTTCCTTATCTTTCATCTTTCCATGTATCTTACTCAACTGAAATTCAGGGAAGATGTTTTGCATAGTTTCAAAGCCGTCTTCGAGGTTTTTGAGATCCATACGTTCACTTTCCTTGATGAGTGGATAGACAATGTACACTTGACGTCCCAATTTTATCTGTTGTCGGATACCACTATAAAGACTTGCCATCTGGTCATCATATTTATGGATTGTCTGTATTGGCTTACGTCCTGGTGGCAATTCGTCAATAACAGAAACATCTAAATCACCATAAATCGTCATTGCAAGGGTGCGAGGTATAGGCGTAGCGGTCATTACCAACACGTGTGGAGGGTTCTCGCTCTTGCTCCATAACTTGGCACGTTGCTCCACACCGAATCGGTGTTGTTCGTCGATAACAGCCATGCCAAGGTGCTGAAACTGCACTTTTTCCTCTATGATGGCGTGCGTTCCTACGACAATATTGATAGAGCCATCAATGAGTCCGTCTAAAACTTCTTTTCGTTTCTTACTTTTCACAATTCCCGTAAGCAGTTCTATGCGTAGGTTCATTCCTCTAAGAAAATCTTTGATAGTTTGTAGATGTTGCTCAGCAAGAATCTCCGTTGGTGCCATCATACAAGCCTGATAGCCGTTGTCAATGGCAATAAGCATTGACATCAGGGCGACAAGGGTCTTACCAGAGCCGACATCTCCCTGTAACAAGCGATTCATCTGTCGACCACTTGCCATGTCGGCACGTATCTCGTGCATCACTCTTTTTTGTGCTCCAGTGAGCTCAAAGGGTAGGTTCTGGGAATAAAACCAGTTGAATTGTGCTCCAATTCTGTTGAAGATATACCCTCGATATTTGCGACGATGGTCGCTGGCATAGCGTAGAATGTTCAACTGAACATAGAAGAGTTCCTCAAATTTTAGGCGTACACGAGCACGCTGGGTATCATCCACCGACTTCGGGTAATGAATCTTGCGCATAGCAGCATCACGTGAGATGAGGTGCAAATGGGTGGTTATGAAAGGGGGAAGTGTTTCTTCTAAAGGTTCGTTGAGCTTACTAATGAGCATCTTCGTTAGCTTCTCCATGGCACGTGATGTGATGCCAGCCTTCTTCATTCTTTCTGTTGTTACATAGAAAGGTTGCATACCCATATCGTTGAGTTGCAACTGAGATGCATCGTCAATGTCAGGATGTGTAAACTGAAATCTGCCATTAAAGAAAGTTGGTTTTCCAAAGATGATATACTCTTTGTTTACCTTGTAGTTCTGATAGATATACTTTGAACCATTAAACCATACGATGTCACAAACACCGTGTCCATCAGTGAAGTGGGCAATGATACGTTTCTTTCGTTTTCCCATCTCAGCTTCTTCAAAGCTGAGTATTCTTCCTTTGATTTGCACAAACGGCATATCCTGTGAAAGTTCTGAGATAAGATATAGCTTTGTTCGGTCAACATATTTGTAGGGGAAGTATTCTAACAGGTCACGATAGGTGTGAATTCCAAGCTCTTTGCCCAGAATCTCCTTGCGATGTGGTCCTACACCTGGTAAATACATTATGTCTTGCGATAGTATATCCATTAGTTTAATTTAGAATTCATAATTCAGAATTCATAATTATGATTACTGATGTTGCTGTTTTATAATTCAAAATTTTAATTATGATTACTGATGTTGCTGTTTTAGAAAACATATAACGAGATAGACTCGTTCACTTCCTCACTTGTTTCCGACCTTCTTTTAGCTTGCGGCGGTGTGTAAATAAAGACGTTCTTCAGCTTTCTTATTTGCGTTAGAATTTGTCTATTACGAATTATTTTCATGAAAAGAAATATTTATTGTCATGAAGATAAATAATTATTTGCATGAAAATAATTTCTTTTTTACGTGAAAATAATTCGGAAAGAACGCCCTTTACACTTCTTATTCCTATGTTCTACACTGCTTAGGTGTACTGTTAATCAGCAATAAACACCATCTTTATTTTCCCATCTTTAGTTCTTCTCATCCAATAAACCCATCAAAAACAGTAATCATAATTATAAATTCTAAATTATGAATTCTGATTTAACAATGGTAATCATAATTATGAATTGTGAATTATGAATTATGAATTACCAGAACTTCTGCCACTTTCAAGTCGAAAGGGGTTGTGATTTTGATATTTTCACGATTCCCTTCTACCATTGTTACTGCTTGTCCGAGTCGCTCAACAACGCTTGCATCATCGGTGAAATCGGCACTTTCTTTTGTTCGTAAGCCTTTTTGATGAGTTGGATATCAAAGACTTGCGGCGTTTGCACAGTTTTATAGTCGCTACGTTGTACGTTTCGCCCGCTTGGAGAGTCACCGGTAAAACGGAGGGTATCCGTAACAGGTAATACAGGGATGACAGCTTTTGAAGTCTCGGCAGTATCAAAACAACGTGCAATGGTCTCGCAGGAGACAAAAGGACGTACCCCATCGTGGATGCCGACAAGTCCGACAGTCTCAGTAGGAATCATCGAAATGCCGTTTTTGCACGATTGGAAGCGGCTTGCACCACCATCTGCCAATTGATATTCCTCATTGAAATGATACTGCTTACATAGCTCCTGCCAATAAGTTTGTTGCTCTTTTGGTAAGACAAGAATGACTTTCAAATCCTTATCGTAGGCATGGAAGCGGCTGATAGTATGCATGAGGACAGGTTTTCCACCCACAGGAAGAAACTGTTTTGGGATGTCTGCCCCCATTCTCAATCCTTTTCCACCAGCGACGATGATGGCATATTTTGATGTTTTATAAGTCACTGTTCTGATGTATAAATACTGTTTAGGAATTTAGAAGTTGGTCGTAAATCATTCCCTTCTGTATCTCTTCCACCTTCTCTGCTGGTAAGAAATAGCTTAGAAGCTTGTATCCGTATGGGAAACAAGCGGCAGGACCAGCACCAGTTGTTACGTTTCCATCTTCCTGAACGAGGGCTCCTGTGTATTCAGCGTCCTCACCTAAATAGCTTTCCATACCTGGATAGATGGTTGCTTTCTTACCTTTTAGCAGACCAACAGAAGCCAAGACCAATGGAGCAGCACAGATAGCAGCAACATGTTTGCCCTTCTCAAACTGCTCTTTGAGTGCTTTACGTACGCCTTCGTGCTCGTTCAAGTTCTTTGAACCAGGCATACCGCCAGGCAACATCAGCAAGTCAGCATCAGAGAAATCGGTTATGTTCTCAAAAAGGAGGTCGGCTTTAACCACCACACCATGTGATGATTCAACGAGATTACTCCCTGTAATACTAACCATCTTAACCTCTACGCCCCCACGTCGTAGGATATCAACAGGTGCCAATGCCTCAACTTCTTCAAAGCCATTAGCGAGAAACTCATATACCTTAGCCATAATTATTTTGTTTTTAAGTAATAAATCCAATAAAAATCTTTAATTTTGCAAATGAATAGTGTCTGCAAATATACTAATTATTCGTGGTATCGTGTGGCTTGTAAGACTAAAAGAATTTAAAAAGACACGTTTTTATGGCAGAAAAGAAACTTAGTTTTGCTATTTTTGGCAATACTTCTAAAGCTCTTGACACGCCTCAGATTGTTGATATTTTAGACTATCTGGTAGGGCGTGAGGCTGATATATACATCGAACAGATCTTCTATCATACTCTACTAAAAGAACTGAAAAATGATTTTTCAATAGCAGCTGTATTTGAGAGAGGAAACTTCGATGTCGATTACGTTATTTCCTTAGGTGGTGATGGTACCTTTCTAAAAGCTGCAAGTAGGGTTGGCGCAAAGCAAATACCAATCATTGGCGTGAATATGGGACGATTAGGTTTCCTTGCAAATGTGACCTCAGAGGAGGTTAAAGGCGTGCTTGATAGTGTCTTTGAGGGGAAATATGAGATTGAGGAACGTGCTGTTATCCAGCTTGAAGCGGATGGGGCTGTTCTTGAAAATTGTCCTTTTGCCTTGAATGATATTGCGATTTTGAAACGCGATAATGCTGCGATGATATCCATTAAGGCGAGTGTTAATGGTGAATACTTAGTGACTTACTTAGCTGACGGTCTCGTTATCAGTACGCCAACAGGTTCAACAGCTTACTCATTATCAGTTGGTGGTCCGATTATCGTACCCCAATCAGGTATTTTAAGTATGACTCCTGTTGCTCCACATAGCCTAAATATTCGTCCGATTGTCATCAATGATGAGGCTGAGATAAAGTTGGAGGTGCAGAGCCGAAGCCACAATTTCCTTGCAGCAGTGGATGGAAGGTCAGAAAAACTCAGTGAGGGAGTAACGCTAACAATCAAGAAAGCACCACATAAGGTGCGCATCGTGAAAGCCTATGGACAGCGTTTCTTCTCCACACTACGCGAGAAATTGATGTGGGGAGCTGATACACGCCAGTTTTAGGAAGGCTGGTTGTTTGCGAGAAAGGCAGTGATAGGCTTTTCATTCAGCCTCGTTTTTCTATCTTTCCTAGGAACCCTAGGAGTCATAGCTATTCTAGAATATCTGGCAATCCAAGGCCTTCAATAATAATAAATATAAGAGAAAATAATGCTAAACAAGATAAAGAAACTCTTTCAAATCCCTGAAACGCATTACACAAGTAAGGAGATATTCCGCTGGTTGTGGATCGCCTGGCGTGGTAATCGTAAACAGGCAGTATTGAATGCTTTAATAGGTGTTCTCAGTGTTGTAGTTTCTTTGGCAACGGTTTGGGCTGTTCAGCATGCCATTGATGTGGCTTCTCATGCCAAAGAGGGTAGTATCTATACGGCAGTGAGCATCATGGGGGCTTTGATACTCTGTGATTTTGCATTGAATATAGCCTCTGTGTGGGTAAGAAACCTACTGGGTATCAAGGCTCAGAACCGTATGCAACAGCGAATGCTCGACCGTATTCTGCGTTCAGAGTGGAACGGCAAGGAGCGGCATCATAGTGGTGACGTATTAAATCGATTGGAGTTTGATGTTGCCAATGTGGTAAGTTTCCTTACAGAAACGATACCAAGTTCCATCTCAACATTGGCAATGTTCCTCGGAGCTTTCTTCTATTTGTTATCGATGGATTGGCGACTTGCCATTATCATTGTCGTTATGATTCCTCTGTTTGTCCTCATTAGTAAGGTTTATGTACGTCAGATGAGACGCCTGACACGTGAGGTCCGCAACTCTGACTCAAAGGTGCAGAGTGTGTTACAAGAAACAATTCAACATCGAATGCTCATTAAGATACTTGAAAGTGACGAGATGATTGTGGGGAAGTTAGAGGGCACACAACGCGAATTGCGCCGTAAGGTAGTGCGTAAAACGAAGTTCTCTGTTTTCTCTAACCTCGTCTTGAACTTTGGTTTTGCCTTTGGTTATCTTGTTGCTTTTACGTGGGCAGCCCTTCGCATGTCGGCTCATTCGCTGACTTTTGGTGGTATGACAGCTTTCTTACAGTTGGTAAATAAGATTCAGAATCCTGCTCGTCAATTAACTAAATTAGTACCTGCTTTTGTCTCAGTCTTCACTGCTGCCGAGCGATTGATGGAGTTAGAGGAGAATCCTTTAGAGGAACAAGGCGAGCCGATAGAACTCGCTGGTCCTTGTGGTATTCGTCTGAATCACGTCGACTATCGTTATGATGATGGAGAACGAGAAATCTTAAAGAACCTTGACTTCGACTTCTATCCAGGCTCTTGTACTGCTATTCTTGGCGAGACTGGTGCTGGAAAGACCACGCTTGTGCGTATGTTGCTTGCCTTGTTGAAGCCTAATAAGGGCTCAGTAGAGATTTACAATGAAAAGGAAAGCAAGGAGTTGACACCGCTGATGCGTACCAATTTTGTCTATGTTCCTCAAGGTAACACGCTCCTTAGCGGTACAATCCGTGAAAACTTACTACTCGGTAAGGTCGATGCAACGGAAGAAGAGATGATTGCTGTACTTAAGAAGAGTTGTGCTGACTTTGTTTTCCACTTACCTTTGGGACTTGATACGCTTTGTTCAGAGCAGGGAGGAGGACTCAGTGAGGGACAGGCACAACGTATTGCCATAGCCCGTTCGCTGTTGCGTGACCGTAATATTATGATATTTGATGAGGCTACGTCAGCTCTCGATCCGCAGACAGAACGTGAACTTTTGAAGAATATACTCTCCAATCACGATAAAACGGTGATTTTTATTACCCATCGTCCAGCTGTTGTTGACTATTGTGACCAGACGTTGACCATAGAAAAAATACAATAATGTATTTGCGTTATTCAAAATAAGGTCGTATATTTGCAACATGACTGAAAACTGAAAGGAGACCTAAAAACTGCAAATTCCAGTCTTATTAGTGGAAGAAAGATAAAGAAAATAGAATAAAATTAGATATGAAAAGAATTCTTTTAGCTGTTGTCAGTGTATTTCTTATGTCCGCATCAGTGGCTTTTGCACAGACAACAAACGTTGAACAAACTAAGGATTTAGATGCTAAGTATGCCACAAATATGCTGAAGCCAGGCACACGTGCGCCTGAGTTTAAGTTGAAGACATACGATGCTAAGGAAATAAAGTTGAGTCAATATCGTGGTAGTTACGTAGTATTGGACTTCTGGGCAAGCTGGTGTCCAGACTGTCGTCGTGATATTCCTGCAATGAAAGCCCTTTACGAGCAGTTCCGTGACTATGGGGTACAGTTTATTGGAATCTCTTTTGATACCGACCGTGAGGTCTGGGCAAAGACCTATTGGGGCAAATACCAGATGTACTGGACACAGGTCAGCGAACTAAAGAAGTTCAGAAAGAATACTGTTATCGATAAGTTGTATAAGATTGATTGGATTCCTTCAATGTATCTCGTTGACCCAGATGGCAAGATTGTCATGGGAACAGTGGAGATTGACAAACTGAAAGCAAAGTTAGAATCGCTTCCACTTGCCCCACAGGTAAGTAAAACGGAGGTGCTTCCTACCTTTGACGGTGGCGAAGAGGCTATTAAGAACTATTTTGCACAGAGTCAGCGTCGCAGCATTCAGTCATTCCGTTCAAAGGTACAGGCTGAGATGACCGTTGTTTTCAATGTTGAGATGGATGGCACTGTAACTGGTGCTCGTGTCGTTGAGGTAAAGAACGTGAAGGGTACAAGCAAGCACTTCATGAAGATGGATGCTGAAAAACAGAAGCGGGTGTTGGCTAATTGTGTTGAATACTATAAAGAGCAGGCTGTCCGTCTTACTAACAATATGCCTAAGTGGAACCCTGCTACGCAGAATGGTCGCCCTGTAAAGAGTAAGACAACTGTAAATGTTGTCTTCCAGTAACAGACGGATTAGACAACAATTAGGTTCTAAATAAGATGTACAAGGCTGTCCTAACGAGGGCAGCCTTGTGCTTTCTTAGTTCTTGAAAGCCGCTCTTTTTGATTCTACTTCAGTCTCATCTTTTATCGTGTTAGTACTCCGCACCATTGGTGCTAACCCTCCGCACGCTATGTGCTAAGCACTAACACGTATAGAAAAGATGGGTAAGACGAACTTTTGTTGACCAATGTTTGGGAACAAGAATATTAATGCTTACCTTTGTGAAAGGTATATAAAGGAATGGTTATGGTCGATAGTCGCGTTGTTTTACTGTGTCTTGCATTTCGATATAGTTAGTAGGATCGCTTGATAACGGTTGACTTTCTTATTTTTAGAGGGATGAATAAGTTATTATGGTTATGTGGAATAATTGCCTTTGCAGTCATCAGTTGTTCAGAAGGTAATCGAGGTAGTGGCAAGGAAAAGGATGCACTCAGAGCGTATGACTCCGTTCTTATTGAACGTGAACCAGGCTTTAGTAGACATCTTACGGAGGTTTATTGGATGTTATATAAGGATGGTACTGTAACGGAATGTACGCGATCTGTATTTGTATCTGACGATGGTAAAGACACTGTTAGAACTGTTCGTTTTAGTGACGCCAATGGTCGTCGAGTGCAATATCTTATTGATGATATATATGTCAAGGGTACTGCAAAGGACATTGTGGCTGTAGAAGATAACAACCATTGCAGTGATTTGGGTGGTCTATACATCTATTTCTATTATCCAGGAAAGACGGTTCAATATCAATATGACTGGGGACGGACCGGAGTAAAATACTCCTCCGAGTTCAAAAAACTCATGAATCTGTTAAAAGCGCATGATGCTGAATAGGGAGAAAGAGATATAAAAGCAGCGAGAAGAGCGTTAGGACTTTCTCATTGTTGTGTCTATATACGAGTTATGCATCCTCTTTATGATCAGTTGGTTATCTTAATTAGGATGAAAATAACTGGAGAAGAAGAACTTTTCTTTGATTTATTTGTGATTATCCAATAGAAAATGTACTTTTGTGTTTAGCAAGTTAACGAATTAAAAGGAGGAAGAGGAGTGCCTAAAATGATATAGTGTAAACGAATTTTTTGATAATTCTGAACGATAAAGACAATTTTAATCATTAAATATTAACGATAAAGTAATTATGAGAACTCTGCTATTATGTGTTATTGCGTTGTGCTCTCAGGTGATGAGTATGACTGCCCAAGTGACAGGAAGAATAGAGTATCCTCACCGTGCTGACTATGAAGACCAGGTAGTGTTACCTGTGGATGACAAAGGGCTGGTCATTCAGTCGTTTGCTAAGGACAGCAAGGAGGGTAAGCGTTATTTTAAGACAGAATTTTATTCAACCGCAATGAAATTGATAAGTACCGATTCAATACTTATTGATAAGGGTATGTATTTTTATTCAGATGTGGTTGAGAGTGGTGTGCTTTATACTGTTTTGCGTCAGAAGGATGGTTCGTTTATGATTGTTGCTTTCAATCCTGTAACTCATAAAATAACCACAACGGATGGTGAATACACTCGTAAAGGGTCGATGAGAAATCTCGTTATAGCGAATGGCTCAGTCGTTTTCAGTTCAACACAGAAGAAATTAGACCGCATTGGTATCATCGATTTGAAGACAGGTAATTGCCGATTTACCGATATCCACTTCCCAAAAGTGAAGGATAAGAATATCTTTGTTCTTGAAAATACCGTGATAGACAATACAATCTATGCGTTGGTAGGAGTAGAGACCGACGTCTATCTGCTTCGTCTGGATATGCAAGGCAATCAGTTAGGTGCAAACAATCTTACAGCTGATGTTGCCGAACGTATCATCTCGGCATCAGTCTCAAAGGCTGGAAACAAGTTCTTTGTTACAGGAACTTACTCAAAGTCGAAGAAAGGTGGGGCGGAAGGTATCTTCTTCTCAGAGCTGAAAGACGATAGATTTAATAATATTAAGTTCTACAACTTTTTGAAGCTAAAGAACTTTACGGAGTACATGAGCGACCGTAAGCAGGCAAAGATTGAACGTAAAAAAGAAAAGGCTGAGAAGGCTGGTAAGGAATATTCGCTGAAGTATCTGATGGCTTCTCACCGCATTATGACGGATGGTAAGGATTATTTCTACCTTGGTGAGGCTTATTATCCTGTTTATTATACAACTTGGATTGGTAATACGGCGGTGACAACCTTTGCTGGTTATAACTATACGCACGCTGTTCTTGCAAAGTTTGATGCAGAAGGCAATCTGCTTTGGGATGAATGCTTCCCAATGGAGCCACGTATAATGCCGATGTATGTGAAGCGTTTTGTGTCAGCAAGTCTGAAGGGAAAGAATGTCAACCTGCTCTTTGCTGATAAGAACCGACTGGTTTCAAAACTCTTCAGAAATGCTGATGGGAATGTTATTCAGGACCGTACATCGGAGATTATGGAGACAGATAACGATGACGAGGATGTAAAGAAGATGCGTTATTCCAACTCTCAGCACTGGTATGGCGATAACTTCCTTGTCTATGGAACGCAGGTGGTGAAGAATTCTAAGACGGGTGAGCGCCGTAAAGTGTTTGCTATTACAAAGTACACAATTAAGTAAAGGAGCTGTGAAGATGATGAAGTATGTAGAGAAACGCTGTTTCTACCAGTGCCTTCTGCTGTTTGTCTGCCTGCTTTGCGTTCCCCGTAGCGCACAGGCACAGGCGTGGGACGGAGAAGGTGATGTGAAAGTTTATGGCGGTTATGCCAATGTCGGGGGTAAGTCGGGCTTTGAGTTGGGAACTGATTATGCGCTCAGTGATTTTGTTTCTTTAGGTGGTCAGATAACTTATGTCTCCGTCAAAAAGCATGATGATGGGCATAATAGTTTCCTGGTGGGCTATGACCTCAGCCTTATGGGTAATTATCATTGGGCGGAAGTGCTGAAGCTGCCATCCGTATTAGATATCTACACGGGTGCTTCTGTCGGTTTGCGAACAGGTGGTTTGCAGGCTGGTGTGCGTTATAACTTCAGTGAGACATTCGGACTCTATGGGCAGGTGCGGCAAAACCTCTTCAAAACCTTTGGTGATGACGAGGATTATGGACCTATCTATCAAGGGAAGACTGCCCTCTCTTTGGGTATGACCATCACATTCTGATTTAGTGAATAGAAACAACAAAGGCTATCGGGTGTTTCGATAGCCTTTGTTGTTTTGTGTAAAGTATATGTTACGCTTTGAGCGTAAAGTCAAAGCGTTGACTTAAAAGCTGAGTACCATTGCTTGGCGTTGTACCAATGGAATCTTCTTTGTGAGGTCTATGGTAGCACCTGTGAGGACATCAGTTGCCGTGGTGTGTGAGCCTATCACCTCGGCATAGCGAGCTACGTCGACTTGGTTATCAGCCTTCTTGCCATTGAGGATGGTGAGGACAGTCTTGCCGTTATGTTGACGTGCAAGAACGTAAACACCATGTTGAGGAATGAATTGTGTCTGAGAACCATTGATGATTACATCGTTGTTCTGTCGCCAATGGAGGAGACGGCTGGTCCAATCAAACATAGCATTCTCAGCTTTGGTACGACCTTCACGTGTGAACTTATTAACCTTGTCGCTGGGGAAACCACCCGGGAAGTCCTGACGTACATTGCCATCGGTCTTCTCCTTTGTACCGTTCATCAGAATCTCTGTACCATAGTAGAGCTGTGGAATACGCTTCATTGTCAGCAAGAGGGCATATGCCTGCTTCAATGCTGTTGAGTCCTTGCCATTGCCAAGGAATCGGTCTGTATCGTGATTCTCGACGAATGCCATCACAGAAGATGGGTCTGTATAGAGATAATCATAACAGAGAGAGTTGTAAATGCGGTTCCAGCCCTTCCACCAATCATCTGTTTCCTCGTTCTTTGCCTGTGAAAGACGGTCGAAGAAGGCGAAGTCCATTACTGTTTTTAGATAGCTGTTGACTTCAGATAGTTTGCTGTCTTTCTGCCAAGCTGCCGTATAAGCAGGTTCTGTTACCCATGTTTCGCCAACGGTGTTGAAGTTAGGATATTCCTTATTGAGCACCTTCATCCAGTCAGCCATGGCTTGTCGGTCTGCGTAAGGATAAGTATCCATACGGATTCCATCGATACCTACGGTCTCAATCCACCAAATAGAGTTCTGAATCAGATACTTGATAACGTGTGGATTGCGCTGGTTGAGGTCGGGCATTGACGATACAAACCACCCGTCAACGGTCTCAGCCATATCCACCTTGCTGGCGTATGGGTCGAGAACTGGGGTGAGCTTGTAGCTCGTTTGCAGCGCATAGTTAGGGCTATTAAACCAGTCTTTTGATGGATAGTCTTTAATTGTCTTGCCGTTTTCATCAACACGTGTGCCCTTAGCCCAAGGATGATAGTCACCGCAATGGTTGAAAATCATATCCATTACCACCTTTAGCCCCTTCTTATGACATTCGTCAATGAGTGCCTTGTACTCTTCATTGGTACCGAAGCGAGGATCAACACGATAGTAGTCGGTTGTGGCGTAGCCGTGATAGGTGCTGTATTTGCCATCGTCAGCAGGGCGGTCATTCTCTAATACTGGCGTAAACCAGAGGGCAGTAACACCAAGGTCGGTGAAGTAATCGAGGTGCTGGCGGAGTCCTTCGAGGTCACCACCATGTCGAAGACTTGGCTCGTTACGATTGCAGAGTTGGTCTTCCATTCCTTTGATTATGTCGTTCTTTGGATTACCGTTAGCGAAACGGTCGGGCATCAGCATATAAAGAACATCTGAGATGTCGAAGCCTTTACGCTCTGCTCCAGCCATCTCACGCTCCTTTAGTTGGAATTTCTTCGTTGTCTTTTTACCATTCTTATTAGCGAAAGTAAGGGTTATATCACCCGCTTTTGCTCCTTTTAAGTTGAGATATACAAGGAGGTAATTAGGTGAATCGAGACGTACGAGCGAATCAATTTTTACGTTGGGATAGTCTGTTGTTACGTCCGCAAACTTGATATCCTTGCCATATACCATTAGCTGTAACGTTGGGTCTTGCATATCAGCAAACCAGTTGGTTGGGTCAATGCGTGTTACGTTGGGAGTAGCTGTGCGGTTATTGGCTTTCTTTTGAGTTGCCGTACTATTCTGAGCGGTCATAGGGCTTGATACAAGAAGTAAGAATAAAAGAATCTTCCAAGTCTTTTGAAAGAGAGGAAGATTAGGTTCGTTCGTTAGTTGTCTGCGGTTCATTTTAGGTAATTTGTTCTGCTGTGGTATTGGGCTTATTAGCCTTATTAGTCTAATAGGGTCAATAAGTCCAATATCCTTAACAGCTATTAATAATCTGCTGAATGTCCCATATCCCTCTTCTTAAGTAAGGAGTAAGGGGGAAAACAATCCTTTAATCGTGTAGGATAAGGGCTGACTGTCCGTCAACCATTATCTCTCCACCTTCCATCTTGCCTAATCCAGCTTCATTTACTTCACCATTTGCACATACGATGGTGTACTGTCCCTTAGGGATGTTGACCGTGCGAAGCTCCTTGTTAGCATTGAGGATAACGTAGATATTCTCCCACTTGTCGCCACCAGCGTGGTCTTTCAGACGGAAAGCAACCAAACAGTCCTGTACAGGAAGGAACTCAAGATGCTTCCGAACGAGGTCGGCTTTGCCCAATCGGAAGGCTGGATGAGCCTTGCGGAGGTTGATGAGTCCACTGTAATAGTTGAATACCTGTGGATAAGTCTTGAGGTTATTCCAATCAAGATGGTTGATACTGTCAGGTGAATTAAATGAGTTATGCACGCCTTTCTTGTTACGAAGCATCTCCTCACCAGCGAGCATAAAGGGTACACCCTGTGATGTGAACACGGCTGTCTGGGCAAGAAGATTCAGACGAATCAGCTCATTCTCGTCGTATTCTGTCTCTGGAATAGATGCTTTCAGGCGGTCAACAAGACACATATCATCGTGACAACTGACGTAAGCAATCATCTGTGTAGGCTCAAGGGCATAAGGTTTCTTAGAGTAATTTACCTTGGAATAGTCTACTTGTGGATGATTAATCATACCTGCAATACTCGCCTTTAAACTCTCTTCCAAGCCTTTAACACCACCAAGAAAACCAGGCTTATGGTCGTCAGAGAATGGTCCACGCAATGCGTCACGGATGTCATCAGAGAAGGCTGCGATGCCTGGCATCTGTGGAATGGCTGCTTTCATCGCCAATTTCTCATGAGGATAAGCACAGTTACCAGCACTCCATCCCTCGCCATAGACAAATATCTCTGGGTCGATTGCATTGAGTTCACGACGGATATCGTTCATCGTCTGAATGTCATGTACCCCCATAAGGTCTACACGGAAACCATCAATGTGATACTCATTTACCCAATATTTCATTGACTCCAACATATAATCGTGCATCAGAGGATGCTCACTTGCAGTCTCATTGCCACATCCTGTGCCGTTTGATGGTGTGCCATCAGCATTATATCGGTAGTAAACCTTAGGATAAGTGCGCTCAAAGTTGCTATTTGCAAGGTCGAAAGTGTGATTGTAAACAACGTCAAGTATAACCCTTATACCCGCCTTGTGCAATGCCTGTACCATCTGCTTGAATTCCATGATGCGACGTGTTGGCAGATCCGCATCATACGAATAGCTACCTTCTGGTACGTTATAGTTCAGTGGGTCATATCCCCAATTATACTGTGGTACGTCTGGCTTGGATTCATCTACTGATGCGAAGTCGAATGAAGGGAGGATATGAACAGCGTTGATACCCAACTTCTTTAAGTGATTAATAGCCTTCTGTTCTGTCAGGGCAAGGTATTTGCCCTTGTGCATTAAGCTGGATGAAGGGTCAATAGAGAAGTCACGATGATGCAGTTCGTAGATGATAAGGTCTGCCGGACTCTTGGTTGGAACACGACGATCGTTCTCCCAGCCTGTTGGGTTGGTTTCCTTCATGTCGATAACGGCACCACGACCGCCATTACAGCCAACCGCTTTGGCAAAGACACCGGGTGTCTCACCGTGTCCGATATCGAAAGTATAAAACTTACCTTTGAGGTCTCCCTTCACAGTGACAGTCCAAGTGTTGTCACCACTTGGTGTAAGTTTCACCTTCTTGTAGGCTTTTCCACCTCGTCCTGCATCATAAAGGCGGAGCGTTGGTTTAGAGGGAGCATTGAGACGGAAGGTTGTCTCACTTGGAGAATAGGACATCTCGTTGAATCGCTGCTGTGCAGCAACATTCTGTGAGAGTATGAAAGCAGCAACAGATGCTGCAAGCTTATATTTTATTTTCATTGGGTGATGGGTGTTAGGTGTTGGGTGTTGAATGTTGGGTGATGATGAATTGGGTGATAGGTGTTGGGTGTTGAGTGTTGAATAATGGGTGATGATGATTTGAGTGATGATGAATGGGGTGATAGGTGTTGGGTGTTAGGTGTTGAATATTAGGTGATGATGGACAGTTATAAGAAATAATAATATCCATCATCACCTATTCTTGTTATCGACCAGCCTGATAGAGGAGGTCTGTTATCTGTTCGTTGAAAGCCTTATTCTTCATCAAGTCTTCAATGCCAACGTGCATACGGTAACGCCAATAATGCTTTGGATTAGCTGGGACATTGATTCGCTCAGCGTTAGGATCAGGCAAACGGAGTTCCTCATCAATACTCATCCAGTCCTGAATACCAAGGATACAGAGCAAACTTGGCGATGTCAGGTGACGGCTTATGATGTCTCTTGCCAACCAGCCTGGCAGTGGGTGAGGTGCTGGACCGCCACGATGTAACGTGTTATTGAAGTAATCTTGCGTGCGTCCCCAGTCTTCATCCCACCACTGACGTAGTGTTGGCATATCGTGTGTTGAGATGGTGCAGACACTGCGGTAAGGGTTTTCACCAAGATTACTAAAGCGTACTTTCGGGTCTTTTGGCATACTCTGAATTTCAAGACTAAGGATGCGTAGTTCGTTCATTACCCATGCAACGCAATCAGGAACCATTCCCAAGTCCTCGGCACAGACAAGCATACGAGTTGCATTCACCAACTTCGGTAACTTCTTCATTGCTTCCTGATACCAGAACTGGTTGTTGCGACGATAATAGTAATCGTTGTAGAGCTTGTTGAATATAGCCTTATCGCTATCGTAAAGACTCTCGTAAATGAAGTCGAACTGTACACAGATACGTGGATGGAAGCGGTTTGGGTCCTTATGGTCACGAACGAAGAGAACGTTACTAATCAATGCGTAAAGTCCGTCGCGCAACCAGATGTCAACATCAGAGTTCTTACCAGCAAATGCTTTCTCAACCTTTCGCTGTGTATCATACTCTGGACGCATCTTGTATCTATCGCCCCATACGTGTTCAACATACTTCTGTCTTATCTCATCAGCGTGTTCACGGAAGATGCGGTCGAGCACCCAATCGGCGATAAATGGTTCTGTAAAGAGTTCCTCTTGCCAGTGTAAACCGTAGCCTTCAATCTCCTCACGGCTCATACCGAGTGAAGGTGAGAACTGACCGAGTAATCCATGTACTGAGTGAATAGGAATCTCCCAGATACGGAAGAAGCCAAGAACATGGTCAATACGGTAAGCATCAAAGTACTTAGCCATATTCTGGAAGCGGTTAATCCACCACTGGCAACCATTCTTTATCATCTCATCCCAGTTGTATGTAGGGAAGCCCCAGTTCTGACCATTTATCGAGAAGTCATCAGGTGGAGCACCTGCCTGACCGTTAAGGTTGAAGTAACGTGGTTCTGTCCATACGTCACAGCCATAGCGGTTGACACCGATAGGAATATCACCTTTAAGGATAATCTTATGTGCCTGTGCATATTCGTGCACTGCTTTTAGCTGAGTACTCAGCACAAACTGTACATAATAGAAGAAGGCAACCTCCTTGTAAGCCTTGTCCTTAGGGGTAGATAAAGCCTTGCGGTCAGCCTCATTCCATTGCTTGTGGTCTGACCAGTGGGAGAAGTCGGCTGTTCCGAACTTGTCTCTCATATATGAATATTGTGCATATGGTACAAGCCAACTCTCTGTTTCAGCAAAGAATGATTTGAAAGCACTACTTTCGAGCACCTTCTCACCTTCCTGTTCAAACAGCAGGCGGAGGTATTCTGTCTTTGCATCGTTCACACGCTCATAGTCAATCTGTGGCAGTGAGTTAAGGTCTTTGCGCAGTTTCTCAAATTTCTCAGCCTGCTTCTTGTCTTTCAAAGCTGGTAATGCCGTAAGGTCAACATACTGTGGGTGAAGGGCAAAGATTGAGATGCAACTATATGGATAAGAGTCTGTCCAAGTGTGCGTGATAGTTGTGTCGTTGATAGGGAGAATTTGTAACGCACGCTGGTTGGTCATACTCACCCAGTCAACCATCTTCTTTAAGTCGCCAAAGTCGCCGATACCGAAGCTCGTCTCCGTACGAAGCGAGAAAACTGGTACCAAAGTTCCGGCAATACGAACGGCTGGGAGTGGAAAAGCTGCCTCTGCCAACTCATATACGACTACGTCGCTTTCATCCATTGTTGGCAATACCAATGTGCGGTTGTTACTATATTCCCATACAAGATGCTCATTACTATCGTTGCTCTTAATGAAGAATTTCAGCTCAAGTTGGTCACCAACAAGTTTTGTAGCATCTAAGGTATAGCTCCACTCATTGATATTGTGCTGCACCATCTTCAATGCCTTTTTTACGTTCCAAGCACCTAATGCAGGCTCAGCACCTACAAGATAAAGATCATCTGAAGCAGCTAACTGTGGCGCACGAACCTTTAACGTTACAGCTTTGTTATAGTTGTTGAGCTTATCCTTGATCAACTTCTTGCCAGCAACACAATCCGTGATGGCAGAAGTATAGAGGTAAGCGTTATCAGGAATATCACTCCAATGGTCGTAAACACAATAATTCAGACTGCGTTCTGTATCAAAGTCCAATCGATGATTGATTACACCCCATTCTTTTCGCTGTTCGGTATCGCCACAGAGAATGCTGTAGAAATACTCGATATGCGTTCCTGGCTTTGCTTCTTTCTTCACTTCCACCTCCCAGTGGTAGCCATCGGCAGTGCGCATCCTATACTGTGAGGCCTCTATAGCCCCGTTATGTTGACCCGTAATAATGTTCAGGACAAGGTCTTGTCCATAATAGGTCTGATAGTCTATGTGAAACTGTATATTCATAGAGTTGGGTTAGTTATTTTTCGTCAAAGTTAAGAATATTAATCAAAAAAAGCAATACCCTTTTACATGATTTATATCAATTTTTGCGCAATCGTTTGCATGATAATGCATTGGGGATAGCATATGGCTAATAAACTATTGCCTTATAAGTATAAATAAAACCTACTTTGCACTGCTTTCTAACGATATTTCACTTGCGTGTCAGTGCTCTGCACCAATGGTGTTAGGCGTCCGCACCATTGGTGTTGGGCATGGGCACAGTTGTTAGAAATGGTAAATGGGCTATGGGATTGGGGTTATAAGGTCTATTTATACACCTTTGCTTCATCTCTAAAAGACTGCCTTTATCATTGTTTTATCTTGATGAAATAGCTTTAAAGCAGGTGTGTTGTAGACCTGAAGGCGTACTAAGAAGATGGAGAAGACATTTTTATGTTTTTTATTTATAACCGTTTTGTACTTGTAGTTTCCCTCTTTTACAGACTGCATCCAGAAGATAGTGTGCTAAAAGTAAGTCTTCTATATAATATGATACACAGAGAAAGGCAAGACTTATCTCTCCAAATCCTTGAAGCCCTAAGGTAAGTCCATAACTGGTTGTATGCTTTCTTTTTACAAAAATGGAAAAAGATAGAAGGAAAAGGTGCGCTAAAACACTTTTTAGCGCACCTTTAAATTCAGAGAGATTATAAAAAAGTTATCGTTACCCTTGTTCTGCAGGGCGATGAACCTTGATGATTCCAACGGATAAAGCTCCGAGGAAGAGGGAAACGCCTGCTACAATCATCATATTACTTTGTACGGAACCAACCAGGTGAAGTATCACTCCACCAATAGCAGCAGCGACAATCTGCGGAATACAGATGGTTCCGTTGAAAAGTCCGAGATAAGTTCCCATGTGTCCATAACCCTCAAGTGCATTGGTCACTAAGGTGAATGGCATTGCCAATATAGCTGCCCAAGCGCATCCGATGAGGAGGAATGGGATGAACATAACATACTGGTTGTGTACGAAAGCTGCGAGGACAAAGCCTATTGCACCTAAGATAAGCGAGAATGCGTATGCCAGTTTTGCGTTCTTAAACTGTGGAAGAACCATTGCCCAGAGCACTGAGCCGATAGCTTGTACAGCAAAGAGAATACCTACCCAGTTGCCTGCTTCTTGATAACCCTTTGTCATAGTTGCATCATGTGCAAGCATATCTACACCCCAGCAGTTAGCTGCAACGGTTCCGTTGGTGTAGGTCCACATATACATAAAGGCGAACCAGCTAAAGAATTGTACCAAACCCACTTTCCAAAATGTAGATGGTGCATTCTTCAAGAGGGTAAATGGATTTGTCTTTGAGTTTTCCTCTTTGTTCTTTACACTATGGTATTCTGCATACTCCTTTGGTGGCATTTCCTTTACCTTAGCTGTGGTATAGATGACACAAAGGATGAGGATGGCTGCACCGATGTAGAAAGAATAGACTACAGAGTCAGGAACGACACCTGAAGGTGCTTGATTGGAAATACCTAAGAAGGTGAAGAAGAATGGGAATACATAACCTGCGATAGAGCCTGCATTGCAGAGGAAGCTCTGAATAGAGTAGGCGAGTGTCTTCTGCTTTTCGTTGACCATGTCGCCCACTAACATCTTAAAGGGTTGCATTGCCATATTGATACTTGTGTCAAGGAACATCAAGGAGATGAGTCCAAACACCATAGCCGTTGAGACTGCCATACCAAAAGAACCAGCATTTGGCAGTAGACACATTACGAGAACGGCAACGGCAGCACCGACGAAGAGATAAGGGACGCGGCGTCCGAAGCGTGTCCACGTCATGTCAGAGAGCGAGCCGACAATCGGCTGTACAACGATACCCATCAGCGGAGGGAGTATCCAGAAGTAACTAAGGTTATGAGGGTCGGCACCTAAGGTCGCAAAAATGCGAGAAATGTTAGCACTTTGCAGAGCGTATGCAATCTGTACTCCGAAGAATCCGAAGCTGAGGTTCCAAAGTTGCCAGAAGCTTAAGTTAGGTTTTTGTTTCATTATTATGTTAGTTTTTGAGCTCCTTAAGTCCCTCTGAAGGGGAAGTACGAAGCTTGTGTTGTTTTTATCTTTTTGAAGAGGGGACTGTTGGACTTATTGGGTTAATCAGGCTCATAAGCCCAATTTTGTCCTCAGCACTCCCCTCCTTTGGAGGGGTTGGGGGAGGTTTCACCTTGTAGTCCCCCTAATAATCAGTTTTGTTCTCACTACACGTTTCTCTACTCTGTTCTTAGGTAATTTTCCTTCTACCTGATCAATGAGGATGCTTGCAGCTTCTTCGCCCACACGTGTACCCCGTTGTTCAACTGTTGTTAACATGGGGTCGCAAGCGATGGCACGCTGTCCGTTAGTGAAACCGCAGATAGAGACGTCTTCTGGCACACGAAACCCTAATCGTTTGCAGGAATAGAGAATACCGATAGCCGTGTCGTCGTTGACGGCAAAGAAGGCATCTGGTGGCTCGAGAAGACGCATCACGTCAGGAGTGATAGTTTCAGCATCCGTTCTGTTGTCGCAGTTCTTTATCAGTTGCTCGTCAGGGTGTATACCATTCTTCAGTAAGGCATCACGATATCCGTTGTAACGGTTCTTTCCGATTTCCATTGTTAGCAATGTGCCGTAATAGGCAATACGCTTACACCCTGTATTAATGAGGTGTGTGACGGCAGCAAAGGCCCCTCTATAATCATCAACAACTACTCGACTGGCATTTACACCCGTACTGATGCGATCGTAGAATACCAAAGGTACACCTTTATCTATGAGTGTTTGGAAATGATTGTATTTAGTAGTATTCTTGGCTTGAGAGACAATGATGCCACAGACCTTACTCTCTGAGAATGTTTGACAGATTTTTACTTCGTTCTCATAGTTCTCCCGACTCTGTGCAACCATAATCCGATAGCCACGTAAGGATGCTTCTTCTTCGATCCCTGAAAGGATGGATGAGAAATAGAAGTGCTCAAATTGCGGAATGATAACACCGATAATCTTAATCGGCTGTACCTTACTTTTGCGCAGGCTCTCTGCAATAATATTAGGAAAGAAGTTATGTTCACGTGCGTACCTTTTTATCTCTTCACGTTTTTCGGCAGAGATACGAGGACTATCTTTGAGTGCACGAGAGACGGTAGCGACGGAAACACCAAGCTCTCGTGCTATATCTTTCATTGTTATGTCGGTTGAGTCACTCATGCGATTTAGCCTTGTTTTTAGTCTGCCATTTGTTTTATATCGCAAATATACATATTTTTTATAAATTCTTTGACCTATGTCAATTTATTTATTTTATATTTGTATGCGCAATCGTTTGCATTGTTTTTGTAGTGGTTTTAAAGCGAAAAAAGCATAAAGTAGCTTAATATCAACTATCTTTGCAGCAGAAAAGCCTATGAAATGGCTATTAACCTAATTTTTTGATCAAACTAAACGATATTACTTTAATCAATTTATAAATTACTTTAACAATAAAAAAGATGAAGCAGGTAAAATGTAAATTTCCTGTTAGGATATTGACTCTGTTGTTGGGTCTATTCCTTTCAGTTAGTGCCTTTGCACAGTCTACGATTACTGGACAGGTGAAGGATGCTACTGGCGAGCCAGTCATTGGTGCTTCTGTCCTTATCAATGGGACATCGAATGGTACTGTGACCGACCTTGATGGTAACTTCTCTGTCAATGTACAGCCGGGTGCTACTTTGACAATCTCTTACATTGGTTTCCAGAAACAACAGGTTGCTGCAACCAATGGTATGGTAATTACACTTCAGGAAGACCAAGCACAGCAGATGAATGAGGTTGTTGTTATTGGTTATGGTGCTGTTAAGAAGAGTGACCTTACGGGTTCTGTGACAGCCTTGAAACCAGATAGCAAGAACAAGGGTCTTGTTGTTAATGCGCAGGATATGCTTGCTGGTAAGGTTGCCGGTGTGAGTGTGACAAGCGATGGTGGTACTCCGGGTGGTGGTTCTAATATCCGTATCCGTGGTGGTTCTTCTCTGAATGCATCTAACAATCCACTGATTGTTATTGATGGTGTGGCTATGGACCAGACAGGTGTCAAGGGTGTAAGTAACCCATTGTCTCTTGTAAACCCACAGGATATTGAGTCTTTCAACGTTTTGAAGGATGCTTCTGCTACTGCAATCTATGGTTCTCGTGGTTCAAATGGTGTTATCATCATTACAACCAAAAAGGGACGTCGTGGTTTACAGGTTTCTTATAATGGTAGCTTTACTGTTAGTAGAAATTCTAAGAATCTTGATGTGTTGTCTGCTGATGAGTATCGTAGCCTTATTGCAAAGAAGTTTGGAACAGATCTCTATACACTCGACTCAAATGGTAATAAGGTTCCAACAGCTTATTCACGTCTTGGTAATGCTAACACTAACTGGCAGAACGAAATCTTCCGTACAGCGCTTAGCCATGACCACAACGTAGCTGTTTCTGGTCAGGTTGGTGACTGGTTGCCTTATCGTGTTAGTGCAGGCTACACAAATCAGCAGGGTATCATTAAGACTTCTAACTTTGAGCGTTTCACTGGAGCATTGACATTGAACCCTTCTTTCTTGAATGACCACTTGAAGATTACATTGAATGCTAAGGGTATGTGGACAAAGAACCGCTATGCTGATGGTGAGGCTATTAAAGCTGCACGTCAGTTTGATCCAACACAGCCAGTCTATGCGTCTGGTTATGACAACTTCGGTGGCTACTATCAGTGGCTTGATGATGGTACAGCTCTCAATGATAGAAACTGGCCAAAGACCTATTATAATCTGGCTACAAAGAACCCAGTGTCTATTCTTAACCTAAAGAACGACCGTGCTATCAGCCGTGACTTCCTCGGAAGTGCAGACTTCGATTATAAGGTACATGGTTTTGAAGATCTCCGACTCCACGTTACAGCAGGTATTGATATTGCTAAGGGACGTCAAGTAACAGATGTAGAACCTACTTCTCCACAGGCAATCTATTATGGTTCTTACGGATGGGAATCACAGTTGAAGCGTAACATGCAGCTTTCTGCTTATGCTCAATACTACCACGACTTCAATGATAAGGCAAAGAATCACTTTGATATCATGGCTGGTTATGAGTGGGCACACTTCTGGCACAACACCCATAACTCTTACTGGAGCTACTATCCAAAGACAAATAACAATACAGCTCTTGCTGGTACAGAACGCAACCGTACCTATTATGACTATGCGACAGAGAACTACCTCGTATCATTCTTCAGTCGTGCAAACTGGTCTTTGATGGATGGTCGTTATATGGTAACAGCAACTGTACGTAATGACGGTTCTTCACGTTTTAAGGAGCATTGGGCTACATTCCCATCATTTGCTTTCGCATGGCGTGTCAATGAAGAGAACCTTTTCAAGAAGATTGACTGGTTGTCAGACTTGAAACTTCGTCTTAGCTGGGGTATGACTGGTCAGCAGGAAGGTATCGGTGACTATAATTACTTCGCTATATACGAAATGAACACAGGTAATGAATCTACCTATCCAACTGCTGGTAATGGTTCTTTGGCTCGTCCAAAGGCATACGATCCAAACTTGAAGTGGGAAACAACTACCTCTTATAACGTAGGACTTGATTGGGGTATTCTCAAGCAGCGCCTCACAGGTAGCGTTGATTGGTACTACCGTAAGACCACCGACTTGCTCAATAGTGCAACCGTACCTGCAGGTTCTAACTTCCGTAATCAGGTAATGAGTAACATCGGATCTATGTATAATATGGGTGTTGAAACAAGTCTCCACTGGTTGGCAGTGAACGCTAAGGACTTCAACTGGACAATGGATTACAACTTCACCTATAACTATAATAAGATTACTAACCTTAATGGTGGTAACGACCCAGACTACTTCGTACCTACAGGTGGTATCTCTGCTGGTACAGGTGGTAACATTCAGGCACAGCACGTAGGCAATGCTGTTAACTCTTTCCACGTATTCCAGCAGGCATATGACAAGAACGGCAAGCCATTGGAGGGTGTAGTTGTTGACCGCAACGGCGATGGTAAGATTACCGATGCAGATAAGTACTACTACAAGGCACCTGCAGCACCTGTAACGATGGGCTTTGCTTCTCGTTTCGAGTATCGCAACTGGGATCTTGGTTTCGCACTCCGTGCAAGTCTTGGTAACTATGTTTACAATGATGCTTTTGCAAGCACTTCTAACATGTCAAACTCAGAAATCTATGTAAAGAGCAAGTTCCTTGTGAACCGTCCAACAGATGTAGTGGCAGACAACTGGTCGTCAACAGAGACTACATCTACACAGACAGACTATTGGGTACAGAATGCTTCTTTCTTGAAAATGGATAATGTAACCTTGGGTTATAGCTTCGCAAATCTTCTCAAGCAGGGTTCATGGAATGGTATCACTGGTCGTATTTATGGAACTGTGAATAATGTGTTCTGCCTTACTAAGTATAAGGGTCTCGATCCAGAGGTATTCAATGGTATTGACAATAACCTCTACCCACGTCCAATCTCATTCATCTTGGGTTTGAACTTGAATTTCTAAATCTATAAAAGAGTAAAGACAATGAATACAAAATTCAAATATATATTCTCTGCAGCAGCACTTCTGCTGTCAGTAGGGCTTACCTCTTGTACAGGTGATTTGGATGTAACACCAATTGATCCAAACCTTAATACAAAGGATAATACATCGCCAGAAAGTTCACTCAATAAGTGCTATGCTCATATTGCTATGGCTGGTAATGGTGGAGCTAACGGTGATAGTGATGTTGATGGTATTGACGGCGGAACCAGTGGTTACGTGCGTCAGTTGTTCAACTCACAGGAATTGACCACTGATGAGGCTATCTGCGCATGGGGTGATGAGGGTATCTCCAACATGAACTTCAATACTTATGATGCTTCACACCCAATGTTGAAGGGTTTCTATTACCGTCTCTATGTTGGTATAACTTATTGTAACCAGTATCTTGCAGACTTTGGTGACTATAATGCAACGATGTCAGCGGAGGTTCGTTTCATTCGTGCTTTGAATTATTATTACCTCTTGGACGGATGGGGCAATGTTCCTTTCACAACAGCTATCTCATCTGATAAGCCTGCTCGTATTAAGCGTGCCGACCTCTACAAATGGCTTGTTGACGAGTTGAAGAACGAGGTTGAGCCTAAACTGAACGACCCAGCACCAAAGACTTCAGCTACTACTGGCTATGGTCGTGTTGATAAGGCTGCTGCTTGGATGCTCTTAGCTCGTCTTTATTTGAATGCTGAGGTTTATACAGGTACTGCTGATTGGGCTGATGCTAAGACTTACGCAAAGAAGGTTATCGATTCTCCTTACAAGCTCTATACAACCAAGAAGGGACAGTGGAGTGCTTATCAGCAGCTTTTCATGGGCGATAATGGTGAGAATGGTGCTTCTGTTGAGGCTGTCTTCCCAATCCTTCAGGATGGTTTGAAGACTACTTCTTACGGTACAACGCTCTACCTCATGGCTGGTTCTAACGACAACAGCGAGCATATCAAGAGTGCTACTGTTGCTGGTAATAATACAACTGGTGGTTGGGCTGGTAACCGTATGCGTCCAGACCTCGTACTAAAGTTCTTCCCAAATAACGATGCTCCTAATGTTGCTGCATACGCTATGCCAGCAGCAGCTGATGACGATCGTGCCCTCTTCGATGGTGAAGGTCGTAATGTAAGCAATGGTGACGATGAGAAGGGTGTAAAGGTATTTACTAACGGATTCTCTGTTTGTAAGTTTAATAACTTCAAGACAGACGGAACTGCAGGTCACAATGCACTCTTCCCAGATGCTGACTTCTTCCTTATGCGTGCTGCTGAGGCTTACTTAATGTATGCTGAGGCTGATGCACGTCAGAACAATGGAACAACAACAGCACAGGGTACTGCTTATATCAATGCGCTCCGCACTCGTGCTAATGCAACTACTCAGACCGCTTACTCTCTCCGTCAGATCTGTGACGAGTGGAGCCGTGAGTTCTACTTTGAAGGCTTGCGTCGTACAACACTTATCCGTTTCGGTTACTTCGGTGGTAATGTTAATTACAACTGGAACTGGAAGGGTGGTGTGAAGAGTGGCCGTAACTTCGACTCTCACCTCAATCTCTTCCCAATTCCGACAAGTGATATGGTTGCTAATAGCAACTTGATTCAGAATACTGGGTATTAATTAAGGTGTTGTCAATGGCTGAAAAGTCTGATGAAAACTGAGATTGAACCTCTCAGAAATCATCAACGGCAAATTCTTTTCATGAAAATAAATATTTTTCTTCGTGAAAATAAATATTTCTCGTCATGAAAATAATTATTTCTTTTCATGAAAAGAATTCACCGACAAGACTTCAACATGACCTATTTCATGGTTAACAAAGACGTTCTTGGGACTTGAAAGGCATTGAAAAGACGTACTACTGAATAATAGAAATAAAACGATTAAAGAATAATCAATATGAAATCAATAATTAAGTCATCGTTGCTGTTGTGTGCAGGTGTGGCATTGTTCTCTGCCTGCGACAAGGACTTGGACAACAACCCAGTTCTTCAGTCACCTAAGACATTCGTTCTGAATACACCAGCTTACGCTGCACAAACAATAGATTTGAAGGTTGCTGAGAGCCTGAAGTTCACATGGTCGCAGCCTGAATATGGTTTCCCTGTAGCCGCTGAATATGGTATGCAGTTCTCAACTACCAATACTTGGACAAAGTCTGTTGATGCTGTCGTTGATATGGATGCTGAGCGTGGTAATTATGCAGCTGTTGGTTCTCCAACAGGTACTGCTTCTACCTCTGTTTCAGCAGCCGACCTCGCTACCGCTATTCAGAAGATGGAGCGTTATGAGGAAACAACAGTTCCTGCAACACAGAACCTCTATGCACGTGTTTACTCATTAGTAAATGGTGATACAATCTACTCTAACCCTGTAAAGATGAGTGTGGCTCCTTATTACATAGAGCTCTCTGATGCTCCTGTAGAGACTTGGTACCTCATCGGTGGTTCATTCGGTGACGGCTCTTGGGGTAATAGTCAGGTTGTACCATTATTGCCAATGGAGGGTCAGGAGTATGACAAGAAGACTGGTAAGGGTGTTATCTCTTGGACTGGTTATCTGTCAACTGCAGGCTTTAAGTTGAAGAAGAACCCAGAGAATTGGGATGCTGGTCAGGTTGGACAGGGTTCAAACTTTGGTGATTTTGTTTATAATGATGGTGGTTCTTCTGATATCAAGGTACCGACAGCCGGCTACTATACAATCACCTTCGATACCAAGAATACGAAGCTGAAGATAGAGAAGTACACGGGTGCTACACCTACTGTTTATAACTCTATGGCTCTGCCTGGCAAGCATGATGGCTGGAACGTTGCCGGCGGTACATCACTGGCTGCCCAGACTACGGTTGTTGAGAACCACGACTGGAAGACTACTGTAACCTTCGCAGAGAAGTCTACAGGTGCTGATGGTGAGGGCTGTAAGTTCGCAGCTAATGGTACTTGGGATGTAAACTGGGGTTCTGAAGCATTCCCATATGGTGTTGCAACTAAGGGTGGCAAGAACGTTCGCAATGGTAAGGGTACTTACATTGTTTACTTCAATGACATCACTGGTCAGTACTCTTTCGTAAAGCAGTAATTTATTAAAGATGATAATAGAGGGTGTGTCAGCAGGCACAACCAGTATGACACACCCTTATCACATAACAAGAAGAATCGAAATGAAGAAATTATTAATCATGGCAAGTGCCGCATTGCTCCTTGCTTCTTGCGGTAGCGATGAATATGAAGCATGGTCTGCTCCACAGAGTAACAGCGCAGAGACTGCCAGTACGGTGACGTTGACTGTAGGTGAAGCATCAGCCATTGACTTCAATACGGTGACAGCTGACTCTGTCCAGCTGTTTGTTCCGAAGGTGGTTTCAACACATCCTGTTGCTTCTCAGTCGTTGACCGCTTTGCTTACTTATAACGGCAAGACGGCAACACTCAATGCAAGTGAGAGCGGTAAGGTGAAGAGTACAGAACTTGTTTCTGCCGTAGAGAACCTTTATGGCAAGAATGGCGACCTACATAAGGTGGCTGTGACTGTGACGGACAAGGTGAAGCTGGTTCGTGGTGAGGGCTTCAGCCTTACACAGAATGTTACTGCAAGTGTGACCTGTGTTGCACCAGCTTTCACACAGTATCTTTACATGTCAGGCGATGCTAACGGCTGGTCGTTCAGCAATCCGCTTTATAGCGCAGCTGGTGACGGCAAGTACACTGGCTTTATGTATCTCAACCAGAATGGCTTTAAGTTCGCAACCCAGCAGGACTGGAACGGTACTGACTATGGTACAGGTCTCGTAGAGAAAGGTAGCAACATCGTGATGACTGAGCCAGCA
The DNA here is from genome assembly GCF_018128065.1 of Prevotella melaninogenica. Lineage (NCBI taxonomy): Bacteria > Pseudomonadati > Bacteroidota > Bacteroidia > Bacteroidales > Prevotellaceae > Prevotella > Prevotella melaninogenica. Next base: position 571,511 of record NZ_CP072360.1, read on the forward strand.
GGATTCTATAAGGTAGATGTTGACCTCACATCACAGGCGCTTACCTACACAGCTATTAGTCGTGTTGGTGTTATTGGTTCTGCAACAGCAGGTGGCTGGAGCAGCGATCAGGCAATGACCTACAATGCTACTGAGAAGTGTTGGGAGATTAAGGGCATCACATTGACCGCTGGTGAGATGAAGTTCCGCGCTAACAATGATTGGGTATTAGACTGGGGTGGCTCATTGACTGATATTACTTTCAAGGGTGGTAACATCAATGTTGCAGCTGGTAAGTATAATATTAAACTCTATCTCTTGTGTGATACGAAGTCGCACTGTACAATGGAGACAGCTCCTTAATTACTTGAATTTAGATAAAATGATAAGAGTGTGCCGATATGATGTCGACACACTCTTTCTTTTTATAGTATATTTGAAAGGTAGGTATAGTTAGTAAGGGCTAATTTTTGGGGGGTAAAAGTGCAAACGATTGCATTATAAAATATGTAGGTACACAATTGTTTGCAGGTCTTGTGTTTGTTTAATTGTTATCTTTGTAATCATAGACAGTAAAAGACTAAAAAAGAAATCTATATGAAACGTATTTTGACAAGTTTATGTACACTTTTTGTGTGCTTGAGTACCATGTCACAGGGTTGGCCTGCTGGTTATGGTGGCGTAATGCTACAGAGTTTTTATTGGGATTCGTTCGATGCTTCCCAGTGGACAGTATTGGAGAAGAAAGCTGATGACTTCTCTGGATACTTCGATCTTGTATGGGTTCCACAGAGTGGTAAGGCTGCTGCAACAAAGTCAATGGGCTATGATCCGCTCTATTACTTCAATCAGAACTCTACTTTTGGTACGGAAGCAGAGTTGAGGAGTATGATAACTACCTTTAAAAACAAGCAGATTGGTACGATTGCCGATGTGGTTATCAATCACCATGGAACGAATAATGGGTGGTTTGGTTTCCCTGCAGAAGTGTACAAGGGAGTGACTTATCAGAACCTTTCTACGGATGTTTGTGCTGATGATGACGGTGGAGCAGCTGCCACAGAAGCAAGAAGAACAGGCACTCAACTTAGTCAGAACAATGACGATGGAGAAGGTTGGGGCGGTATGCGTGACCTTGATCATAAGAGTACAAACGTTCAGAACATAGTGAAGGCATACGAAAACTATTTGCTTAACGACCTTGGTTATGCTGGTTTCCGTTATGATATGGTGAAGGGATTTGCTGCTTCTCATGTTGGTAACTATAATACAGCGGCTAACGTTACTTACTCTGTTGGCGAGTATTGGGACGGCAATGCGAATACTGTAAAGGGGTGGATTGATGCTACTGGTAAGAAGAGTGCAGCCTTCGACTTTGCTTTCCGCTATGCTGTTCGTGATGCTATCAATCAGAATAATTGGAGTGTGCTTAACGAATCGAGAACTACGGGAATCAATGTTGATAATGGTGCTTATAAGCAGTATGCCGTGACCTTCGTTGAAAACCACGATGTTCAAGACAGGGGAACGACGAGCGGTTATACCCCAGACCCTATCCGTAAAGATACGTTAGCAGCCAATGCTTATCTCTTGGCAATGCCTGGAACACCTTGTGTTTTCTATACTCATTACCTCGCTTATCCAAAGGAAATAAAGGCAATGATTGATGCCCGCAAGTTAGCTGGTGTGACGAATACGAGCAGTTATCAGAACTATCGCTCTTCTACTGGCTATTATGCGAATGTTGTTACGGGTACAAATGGTAAGTTGTTGGTAGTTGTAGGTACTAATGCCAACCAGTTGGTAGTTCCTACTTCACGTTATACAAAGCTCTTGAGTGGTTATCACTATGCTTACTATCTTGCTAAAGATGCCGAGACAGTTTGGATTGATAAGGCGAGTGGAGCGTATGAAGGTGAGAACTTAAAGGTTAAACTAACAGCCGTGTCTACCAATGCGGAGGCTAAACTTGTTTATACTACAGATGGCAATACGCCAACGGCAAGTAGCACGCAGGTGGCTTCTGGAACGGAGATAACGCTTCCTGAGGGCGAAAAAACCTTGAAAGTGGCATTGTTGGCAGGTGGTGTTATGGGTAAGATTATCACTCGTAGCTATAAGGTTACGGCTCCTGTCCCTTACACGCCAGAGACGATTCGTGTCTATGTGAATACTGATCAGGTGGGTTGGAACTCATACGTGAACTATCATTCATGGGGTGGTACGCATACAGCAACGTCATGGCCCGGCGATAAGGTTACTTCAAAGACAACCGCGAATGGTAAGACATGGTTTTATAAGGACTATACGCTCACAAAAGCTGATGACTATGTAAACTTTGTGTTTAGTATTGGTAGCGTATCAAATGCCAGTGCCAATCAGACTGTGGACATTGAAAGAGTGAAGAAAACGTCTTACTTTGAAGTCTCATCAACAAAGGAAAACGGTAAATATACTATCAACAATGTAACGGAAACGGTAACGGGCATTGAGGGAGCTGAGGCTGATGCTCAGCAGAGTAAATCCGACAAGCATTACTATACGCTCTCTGGTCAGCGACTCACTGGTAAACCTACGCAACGTGGAGTTTATATCCATGCAGGTAAGAAGATTGTTGTGAAATGGGTAAAGCAATCAGATAAAAATAAAAAAGTATACGCTCTCATACGTACTCTCTTTTATTTAGATTCGTATTGAGCTTAAGAAAGTAAGTCTTCTTATTACATTAAGGAGGCTTACTTTTTGTTTTTATACCCCTTTCTAACGTCATGTTATGCTTAATTATACGATGAGTTGTGTGGTATTCAGCCCTCCGCACATTATGTGCTCATTGTTAGCACCATTGGTGTTTACCAACAGCACCATTGGTGTTAGGCATCATAACAATGGTAAAAGATGGTGGAATAGGGTGTAGTAAACAAAGCTTTTCGAATGAAATTAGGTAAGAAGATTCGTAATTGATAAGCAACTATTATAGCAAACGGAGTCTTAAAGAATGTAAAACTTGTAATATTTACAAGAAGAAAGTTTGTTTCTTTCGGAAATTAGATATATCTTTGCAGACATAACATTAAGAAATAATTTATTATGGCAAAAAGAAACGAGTTATATAAGTGTACAGAGTGTGGTCACATCGTTGAAGTATTGGTAGGCGGTGAGTGTGGAGTAGGAAAGATGGAGCACGTAGTTGAAAATACTACTGACGCTGCAACAGAGAAGCACGTGCCAGTTGTTGAGAAGATTGAAGGTGGCTACCGTGTAACCGTAGGTGAGGTTGAGCACCCGATGACTGAGGCTCACTCTATCCTTTGGATTGAGTTGGTAACCAATAACAACGAGGTCCTCCGTAAGTATCTCGATCCGACAGACCATCCGGTAGCTGAGTTCAAGACTGATGCAACTGAGGTTTATGCACGTGAGTACTGCAACCTCCATGGTCTTTGGCGTTCAAAATAAGAACAGAATTTCAAACTGACATATAATAATTATTATGGGTGCATGTGTCTCCTTGAGCAGGATTCCATGTGCCCTTTTCTGTTTTCATCCTATTTTTTTGATGCTTTTCTCCTTGGCAAAAAATATATCTTTAGCACGCCAGCTGTTTCCCCATCTTCTCCAATACACCGACATTATCAAATTCTTTTCACGATGAAAAATATTTATTTTCATGAAAATAAATATTTCTGTTCATGAAGAAAAATATTTCTTTTCATGAAAAGAAATTATAACTTGACATCTATAAGAACTGTTTTGCTGTGTTTTTTCTGTCTTATGAGCTACTCTTTTTACTTTCAATCGTTGTACCTTTGTCTTACTCCCTACTTTTCTGATCTACCTATTCATGAAGTTTGAGAGCCTGTAGGAAGGATAGATGATGGCGAAAATTCTTTTTATAATAAAGAAAAAGATAAAAGAGCCGATGAGTTCTCACGACAGTAATGTGTCCTTTCTTTTTTCAGGGGTATTTCATAAAAGGGTATGAAGAAAAGGAAAAAAATAAAAGAACCTGGCGTTTTGCCAGATTCTTTTCAAAGAGAAAACAATGAATGAATGTAAAACCTTAGGTGGGAAAATGTATATACATCCATATCCCCGCAGCGGTTTTTATGGTCTTTCATTCAGTTTGGTTACAGACTGCTGATGTTTTGACAGCAGTCTGTATGGAAGATAGTTTACTTGTGAAACTTCAGATTCTCTATTCCGAAGGTCAATGTCACTTCTCCTGTCGTGTCACGTAGGTTCAGAGGATTCTTCGCTGTGTCGTAAAGTTTGTTTACGCCTCCTTGTCCCAGTTTCTTTCCTTCTCTCACCAGGGTCTCGAACAGAGGAACTTCAAAGGTGTATTTTTCCTTGAAACCATCACTCCTTTTTCCTCTTTCAAATACGACAAGGATCTTTTCTCCGCTTTTGTAGTTCGGGAAATTGTGGCGTATGCGTCTGCTCCAACGGTCGAAGAAGAATTCTGTCCGCTGCTTAGCATCATCACCAAACTGTATGAAGCCTCTTCCTGCATCGAGTTTCTGACCTGACAATGATTTCAGTTCGTCCAAAACAATCAGGTCGAAGCTGATATGTGAGAACTCACCTGCATAAGGGTCATTCTTGGTGTATTTGGAATAAATTACCGTCTTGAATGTACGGTTGGTTCCGAGTTCCTTCAGCTTGTAGGCAATCGGAGCACCGGGATTTTCAGTACTCAGGCGTGCACCTTCGCCGATGAACTTCTTAACATCCTCCAGATTGATGGCTGCCAGCGCACCAAGTTTGGCATCACCACCAAGGACACGTCCCTTGATAGTTGACTCTTTCAGCAGGTCCTGGTATGCAGCCTCTGCATTTGCGCCAATCTTTCCGCCCAGCACAGACGCTTGTAGCTTTGCTTCAGCCTCTTTCTTTGTCATGTTCGTCTCAATACCCAAGAGGAGAATTCGTCCGTATTTTACAGAAGAAACAAATAACGGCTTCTCGTTTCCAAACTCTTTCTTGTAATCAAATTCCTTGGAAAAAAGGTCGGATGGCTTTTTAGGAAGGTCAATGCTAAGCTCATAGAATACCTGCTGCACTTTCACAAGAAAACGGTTCTTTTCCTTGTCAAAGCTGAAGCCTGCACTTGCCTCCACAGTGTTAGCAGCACCCTTGTAGTTGCCGCCCATTGCCATTTTGAGGTGTGCTTTGTCGTAAACTTCCTCAATTGAATAGGTGAGGTTGGCTGCAGGAGCATTGAAGCCACGGCTAAGTAACTCGTTGATTCCTTTTCTCACGCCAGAAAGGGTGGGGTTCTCTATCCTGACTGTTGGGTCAGAACTGCCAGGAAGATCAGTGGAAAGGACCATCGGAGCACGTTCTGCCTCAATAGGGTCGTACTCTCCTTCAATCACACTCTTCGCCCGAAGCAGTGCGCCTGGATAGAAAACGTTTTTATCATCTGAGAAGAGAAGCTGTTCCTCAAACTCTTTTGCCTGCTCGTAGAATTCCTTTGTAGCTCCTGCTCTTGTACTTGCAAGTGGAGATATGAGAGAGATTGTCTTCGCTTCACTGGCTTTTCTCTCAGAGAAAGGTTCTATCTGCTTTACCGAAGGCATGGAATGAACATACGAATTGATTGCTGTTGGGAAAGCTCCATTTCCCGTGTTTGTTCCCAAATCTCCATCTTTGTCATTGGTGCATGCGCCCAAGAGGATGGGAAGCATAAGCATTAGTTCTTTTCTTAACTTTAATTTTTTCATTTTGTTTGTTGATTAGTTGAGAGTTATACTTCTATATTATTAATTGTATGTTTTACGTTATTAAATGCGTTTTTTGAAGAACCTTGCCTCGAGGTTAGCGTAATTAAATTTCTTTAACATAACTCATTCTGGTACACGTAAGTGATGTTTGTCTTTTTTTGAAGTATTAAAACAAGGTTAAGATGGACCAAAAGGCTGTGCTATAAGTATGTGAAAGTTGGCTGTTAACAGCTCCTTTATTCCGTTACTTACAGGTAGATGTAAATCCTTTTCATGCATATTGAAATCAATACATGGTCTTTTGGCTTTGAAAAGACGCCCTGTTAGGGTTCAAAAGATGCTCTTTTGGCGTGTTACTAACGCCCTTTTGAAGTCCGATTAAGCACCTTTTCTTGCACGACGTTATAACTGGCTGATTTTCTGTTGGTTGTAAACTTGCTTTTTATAGGTGTCTTTGTCTTTGTTTATAGGCGTTTTGTTTAAAGATATGTAAGGTTTTTTGAAGTCTTATCGGCATCTTGAAATATAAGAAAAACAGATTCCCTGTATCAGAAGCTGAGGATAAAATAAGCAGTTGGGTTTGTTCTGTGTTGGAGTTTCTTGGGTATGAAAACAAAAAAGGAATTACTTTCGTAATTCCTTTTGATGCGCTCCAGGATGGGCTTGAACCAACGACCCCCTGATTAACAGTCAGGTGCTCTAACCAACTGAGCTACTGAAGCAGTTGTATTGCTTATTTCTTGTAAGCGGTTGCAAAGGTACTATGTTTCTTTGAACCCACCAAATGTTTTTGAAGAAAATTTCAATAAAATCGTGATTTTCTTTATTTTCATGCTTTTGAAGACCTGTTTTCCATTATAATAATGTACTTTTGTCCCGTTATAAGAACATTAAACAATAAACGGATATAATATATAATGAGAAATTTTTTTTTGGCTTTCGGACTCTGGGCACTTACTTTTAGCGGGTCTGTTATGGCACAAAGCACTGCTGAAAAGGAACATAACTTTAAGGTAGCAAAGAATCTTGAGACTTTTTCGGCTATTTACAAGTATCTTGATCTGATGTATGTTGATAGCCTCAACGCTGATGAAGTTATCGGAACAGGTATCAATTACATGCTTCGTTCGCTCGATCCTTACACGGTTTATTATCCAGAGGAGAAGGTAAAAGACCTCGACATGATGATTTCGGGTAAGTATGCAGGTGTTGGTGCATTGATTCGTTATAATTTCTTATTGAAGAATACGGTGATTGATGAGCCATACGAGAATATGCCTGCAGCGGAAGTTGGCTTGAAGAAGGGTGATGTTATTCTTGCTATTGGTGACTCGTCGATGGTAGGTAAGGATGTTTCGTTTGTCAGCAATCATCTTCGTGGTGATGCTGGTACCACCTTTATCTTGACTATTCAGCGCCCATCAACGAATAAGAAGATGAAATTTAAGATTACTCGCCGTGCTATTCAGCTCCCTGCAGTGCCATATTATGGTGTACAGGATGGTGGAGTAGGCTATTTGAATCTCAACTCTTTCACAACAGGATGTGCAAAGGATGTTCGACGTGCATTTCTTGATATGAAGAAACAGGGTATTACCTCGCTTGTCTTCGACCTCCGTAACAATGGTGGTGGTAGCTTGCAGGAAGCAGTAAACATCGTAAATATGTTTGTACCGAAAGGTATTACGCTCGTGAAGACGGTGGGTAAGATGGAGCGTGCGAACAATGAATATAAGACAACCGTTGAACCAATCGACACCCTCATGCCTATCGTTGTGCTGGTAAATGATGAGTCGGCGAGTGCCAGTGAGATTACCAGTGGTAGCTTGCAAGACCTCGATCGTGCTGTCGTTCTCGGTACACGTACTTACGGAAAGGGACTCGTGCAGGTTTCAATGGATCTTCCATATAATGCAAACTTAAAGCTTACGTCAAGCAAGTATTATATTCCAAGTGGACGTTGTATTCAGGCTATCAACTATAAGCATGCTAATGGTGGATATACTGAGCATGTACCTGATTCGCTGACACGTGTTTTCCGTACGGCAAACGGTCGTGAAGTGCGCGATGGTGGTGGTATTAAGCCTGATGTAGAGGTACGTCCTGACTCTCTTCCAAACATTGCTTTCTATCTTGCTTCCTCTGGTCGCGATTCAACGGAGGTGATGTGGAACTGGGAGTTGCAGTATTTGAAGAAGCATCCATCAATTGGTCCTGCAAAGAGTTTTATTATTTCAGATGCTGATTTTGAAGACTTCAAGCAGGCGGTATTGAAGAGTGGCTTCAAGTATGACCGCGAAAGTAAGAAATATTTGGAAAACCTTGTGAAGTTAGCTAAGTTTGAAGGCTATTATGACGATGCAAAACCAGAGTTTGAAGCTTTGGAGAAAAAGCTGAATCATAATCTTGCTAAAGACCTTGATTATAACAAGCAGGCACTGAAGAAATTGCTGACAAGCGATCTCGTTTCTGCTTATTACTATCAGAAAGGTTCGTTAGAGAATAGTCTGCAGTTTGATAAGCAGTGGAAAAAGGCTGTGGAGATTCTGAAAAACCCTGTAGAGTATAAGAAGCTCCTGCAACCTGTTGTAAGTCAGACATTAGTTAAGCTTGAGCCTGCTGTCAATGTAGCTGTTGATAACAAGAGAAAAACAAAGGCGAAATAAAGGGAACATTATAGAATGATTAAGGCTTATAGGTTTGTTTGGAACCTATAAGCCTTATTTTATTAATATGGTTTCGGTTTTATGTTAGTGCAGCCTTGTTATCATTTCTCAGTTTTTCTATTGTCGTGTTAGTACTCAGCACGTGTGGTGCTGTTGGTAAACACCATTGGTGTTGAGGGTTAAATACGATACAGTATATAGTTGAATGGAGAGTAATTTACTGTGAAAAAAGTGTTGTAAAACCAAAGATAAATGGGATGTATTTAGCTGTTTGAATGTTCAAAGAGTACGATTGTCGAATTATTTTCATGAAAAAAAATATTTTTGTTCGTGAAGAAAAATATTTCTCTTCGTGAAAATAAATATTTATGTTCTCGAAAGGATTTTGATTTTGGTAAGCTTCTTCGGGCTAATGAAAATGGTGTTTTTCTTCTTATAATACGAAAAATAATTACGTGAAGGCTTGGAATTCTCGAATAAAATATGTAAATTCGTAGCATGTTCATATAATAACATCATTGTCGTTATGAAACTTATAAAGAAAAAAGAACAGAAGAAAGTTGCCACATCGGTCTTATTTTCAGAAAGACCAACGATGCGGTCTGGTTTCTTGTCTGTGATTGGTGTTATGTCAAGGAGGCGCTTTGAACGCTATCTGCACGGAAACGACTTTGAAGATTTGCAGCGAGATACAAGGCTTATAGCAAATGATATGAATGCTGTTTTAAGACGGTTAAATTATGGAAAACGATAAACGGGAAAAGACTAAACAAAACGTGTCCACGTTGCCTACGAATGAAGAGTTATCAGAAGAATAACCGATATCAATAAAATTCTTGAAACCTTAGAACCAGAACAACGCACCAAGATAGAAAGTGCATTTATGGCATTAGAAACGGAACACACTTTTTGTGGTCCTTTGCCTGCTCCTGAAGATTTTAAGGCTTATGGAAAGGTTATTCCTGATGCTCCAGAACGTATTTTATGTTTGATGGAACAGCAGGTGGAACATCGAATAAGCACAGAAAGAAATATCGTAACAAGTGGATTAAAAGAAAGCCGAAGAGGGCAATGGATGGGGTGTTCTATTGTTATAATTCTTATTGGCTTGTCGAGTCTGTTAGCTCTTTATGGTCATGATGTAACAGCTGGATTTATGATAACGGCAGGTATAGGTTTAGCTGTGGTTTTTGTGCTAAAGCAAAACCCGCATGCAAATGAACAAGATGAAGTGGAAAAAGAATGAGTTGTTGGACTTGTCTTTTATTCCGATTAAATCAATTGTAAGCTGATAAAAAAGCCGTAAAACATTTGGTGTGTGGCGAAAATATTCGTAACTTTGCAAACGTTCAGAGGAATGAGGGGCTTTCAATAGTCCCTCATTTTTCATATTAAAACGCTTATGATAGATAAAAACGTTGTAAAAAGTCTCGTTGACGAGTGGCTGGAAGGTAAGGAATACTTCCTGGTTGACATTCAAATCAGTTCTGACGATAAGATTGTCGTTGAGATTGACCATGCCGATGGTGTGTGGATTGAAGATTGTGTAGAGTTGAGCAAGTATATCGAAGATCATCTTTCTCGAGATGAGGAAGATTACGAACTTGAGGTAGGTTCTGCAGGATTAGGTCAGCCGTTCAAGGTTCCTCAACAGTATCAGAACTTCATTGGAAAGGAAGTTGAGGTGCTTGGTAAGGACGGAAAGAAAGTCAAAGGCGTATTGAAGAGCGTTGATGGTAACGACTTTGTTGTGGCTGTCAATGAGAAAGTACAAGTGGAGGGTAAGAAGCGTCCTGTAAAGATGGATGTAGACCATGCGTACAAGATGGATGAAGTAAAATATACAAAATACATAATTAGTTTCAAGTAAAGCTATGGCAGCAAGAAAAATAGAAGAAGAACGTCCGAATATGATCGAGACCTTCAAGGAGTTTAAAGACACCAAGAGCATCGATCGTACTACATTGGTGAGCGTTTTGGAGGAGAGCTTCCGTAATGTTCTCGCTAAGATTTTTGGTAGTGACGAAAACTTCGACGTGATTGTAAACCCTGATAAGGGCGACTTCGAGATACATCGTAACCGTGTGGTTGTGGCTGATGGCGAGGTTGAAGATGAGAATAAGCAGATTTGTCTTACAGATGCACGTAAGATAGAGTCTGACTATGAAGTTGGTGAGGATGTTAGTGAGGATGTAGACTTTAATAAGTTCGGTCGTCGTGCAATCTTAAACCTTCGTCAGACTTTGGCTTCTAAAATTCTTGAGTTGGAGCATGATTCTTTGTATAACAAGTATAAGGATCGCGTTGGTCAGATTATCTCTGGTGAGGTTTATCAGACTTGGAAGCGTGAGGTTCTTCTTGTTGACGATGAGAACAACGAGCTGATTCTCCCTAAGGGTGAGCAGATTCCACGTGATCAGTATCGTAAGGGTGAGACTGTTCGTGCAGTGATCCATCGTGTTGACAACGAGAATAACAATCCTAAGATTATTCTTTCACGTACAGCTCCTGAGTTCCTTGAGCGTCTGCTTGAGGCTGAAGTACCTGAAATCAACGATGGTTTGATAGCTATTCGTAAGATTGCGCGTATGCCGGGAGAGCGTGCTAAGATTGCTGTTGAGAGCTTTGATGAGCGTATCGACCCAGTTGGAGCTTGTGTGGGTGTACGTGGTAGCCGTGTTCATGGTATCGTACGTGAACTTTGCAACGAGAACCTCGACGTTATCAACTGGACAGCAAATACTAAACTCTTTATTCAGCGTGCGCTGGCTCCTGCAAAGGTAAGCAGCCTTACTGTTGATGAGGAGAATAAGAAGGCTGAGGTTTACTTGCAGCCAGAGGAGGTAAGTCTTGCTATTGGTCGTGGCGGTATGAATATTAAGTTGGCAAGTATGCTAACAGGTTATACTATCGACGTGTTCCGTGAGCTTGACGATCAGAATGCAGAGGAGGATATCTACTTGGATGAGTTCTCTGATGAAATTGATCAGTGGGTTATCGATGCCATTAAGGGTATCGGACTCGATACGGCACGTCAGGTACTCAATGCTCCACGAGATATGCTGATTGAAAAGGCAGACTTGGAAGAAGAGACTGTCGATAGCGTGTTGAATGTATTGAAATCAGAGTTTGAAAAGTAAAAGGTGATTGGTTGGTGGGTGATGGTTGTTGACTGAAAGCTAACGGGTGTGACTATTCAGCAACTCCATGTTCGGAACCCCTCTCTACCAAAAAGGAATATCAACAACCAACACCCAACACCGAAAAATAAAGTTAATGAGCATCAGATTAAACAAAGCAATTCGAGAATTGAATATAGGACTCCAAACGGCAGTGGAGTTCTTAGAGAAGAAGCCAGAGTTAGGTGAGGTAAAAAATGAGCTTAACTTCAAGCTAAGCGAGGGGCAGTATAAGGCTCTCGTAGATGCCTTCAATAATGACAAGGAGGTAAAGAAGGACGCAGCGAAGCTCTTACAGAAGAAGACAAAGGAAAGGAAAAGTCCTGCAGAACATAAGAGCGAGACTGTGATGAAGACAGAACGTCAGCAGTTTAAGCCAGTTGGAAAGATAGACCTTGATCAGCTGAATAAACCAGCTGCAAAGAAAGCTGTTGCTCCTGCTGAGAAGAAAGAAACTCCAGTTGCAGCTGCCGTTAAACCTGCAGAGGAGAAGAAGAAGGTAGAGAAGCATGAAGCAAATAAGAAGTATGCAACAAGTAACGAACAGGTTAAGTCCGTAGCTCCAAAGGTTGAGAAGCCTGTTGAGAAAAAGACTGAGCCTGCAAAGAAAGAAACTCCAGCTGTCGAAGTAAAGGCAGAAACGAAGGTTGAGACGAAGCCTGCTGCAGCTAATACAACAACAGAATCCACTGCAGTTGAGGAAAAGAAAGACAATGGTTTGTTCATGACCAAGAACGAGAAGAAAATCTTGAATACTCCTAAGGTGAATGTCTTGGGTAAGATAGACCTCAGCACACTGAACCAGAGTACTCGCCCTAAGAAGAAGAGTAAGGAGGAACGCCGTAAAGAACGTGAAGAGAAGGCTGGTCAGGGCAATGGTCAGGGCAAGAAGAAACGAGTTCGTATTAATAAGGAACGCGTTGATATCAATGCTGCCGCTAATCAGCAGCAGAACCAGAATGGTAAGAAAAATAATAATAACAATGGCGGTGGCAACAAGAATGCGGGTAAGAAGAACCGCAATCGTAATCAGAAGCCTTTAGAGGTAGATGATGAGGCTGTAGCACGCCAGGTAAAGGAGACACTTGCTCGTTTGACAAGCAAGAGTCAGAATAAGAAGGGTGCTAAATACCGTAAGGAAAAGCGTGATGCTGTTCAGGAGCGTCTGAACGCAGAAGCTAAGGCAGAGCGCAAGGAAAGTAAGATATTGAAGCTGACAGAGTTTGTTACTGTTTCTGAGTTGGCAACAATGATGAATGTCCCAGTAACGAATGTTATCTCTACTTTGATGTCTGTTGGTATCATGGTGTCTATCAATCAGCGTTTGGATGCTGAGACCATTAACCTCGTTGCTGATGAGTTCGGTTTCAAGACAGAGTATGTAAGTGCTGAAGTACAAGAGGCAGTTAGTGAAGAAGTGGATGATGAGAACGATCTCATCTCACGTGCTCCAATCGTTACAGTCATGGGTCACGTTGACCATGGAAAGACATCTTTGCTCGACCATATCCGTAACACGAATGTGATTGCTGGTGAGGCTGGTGGTATTACTCAGCACATCGGTGCTTATGGTGTGACATTGGAGAATGGTCGTAAGGTTACCTTGCTCGATACTCCGGGTCATGAGGCGTTTACCGCTATGCGTGCTCGTGGTGCGCAGGTTACCGATATTGTGATTATCATTATCGCAGCTGATGACTCCGTGATGCCTACCACCAAGGAGGCTATTGCGCATGCACAGGCTGCAGGTGTACCAATGGTATTTGCAATCAATAAGATTGATAAGCCAGGAGCTAATCCTGATAAGATTCGTGAGGACTTGTCACAGATGAATCTGCTCGTTGAAGAGTGGGGTGGTAAGTATCAGTGTCAGGAAATAAGTGCTAAGAAGGGAGTTGGAGTAAACGACCTTCTTGACAAAGTGTTGCTTGAGGCTGATATGCTTGACCTTAAGGCAAACCCTAACCGTAAGGCAACAGGTACAATTATTGAGTCATCACTTGATAAGGGACGTGGTTATGTAAGTACGGTTCTCGTATCTAATGGTACGTTGAAGGTTGGTGATAACGTTATCGCTGGTACTTCATGGGGTCGTATTAAGGCGATGTTCAATGAGCGTAATCAACGTATTGAAAGTGCAGGACCAGCAGAGCCAGCTATAATCCTTGGTTTGAATGGTGCACCAACAGCTGGTGATACCTTCCACGTGATGGAGACTGAGCAGGAAGCACGTGAGATTGCTAACAAGCGTGAACAGTTGCAGCGTGAGCAAGGCTTGCGTACACAGACTCGTCTGACATTGTCTGATATCTCTCACCGAATTGCTCGTGGTGAGTTCCATGAGATGAATATCATTGTGAAGGGTGATACTGATGGCTCTATTGAGGCATTGTCTGACTCATTCATCAAGCTGTCTACGGATAAGGTTAACGTGAACGTTATCAGTAAGGCTGTAGGTCAGATTTCAGAGAACGATGTTATGTTGGCATCAGCTTCTGATGCTGTCATCGTCGGCTTCCAGGTTCGTCCTTCTGCTGATGCACGCCGCTTGGCTGACCGCGAAGGTGTTGAAATCAACACTTACTCTGTCATCTACGATGCTATTGACGACGTGAAGTCTACAATGGTTGGTATGCTTGACAAGGTGAAGAAGGAGATTGTTACAGGTCAGTTTGAGGTTAAGCAGGTCTTCAAGATTTCCAAAGTTGGTACCGTCGCTGGTGGTATCGTTACTGAAGGTAAGGTTCATAGCAAGGATAAGGGTCGCATAGTTCGTGATGGTATCGTTGTTCATACTGCTCCTATTGATGCACTGAAGCGTTATAAAGATGACGTGAAGGAAGTTGCGGCAGGACTTGAATGTGGTATTTCACTTGTCAATTACAATGATTTACAGGTAGGTGATATCATTGAAACCTTCACGGAGATTGAGGTTGAACAGAAATTGTAATAATATAAAAAACCGTCTTTTCTCCAATAAAGGAGTAAAGACGGTTTTTTCTTTATGGTAACAAATGTTGCCATTGCTCTTTGTGGCATACATCTTGTATGTTCACAGATTGTATATAAGTATTGAGAATAGAGATGGTGGAAACTGAAAACTTATTGTTGGATGAATAAGAACGATAAGTTTAAGTGAATTAAACAATAGGTATTGGAAGGGTAAATAGCATATTTGAATGGGCTAAAGGTTATAGATAAAAGATATACAGTAAATGAACGTATTATCTCTAAGTCCTCTAACCCTTCTAATGACTAAGCTACCTCCTTCTCTTTAATCCCAAAAACAAATGTCTGAGAACAAGAATAATGAATTTGTAAAGAAGGTCGCAGAGCAGAAGTATGAGTTTGGCTTTACGACTGATGTACATACGGAGGTCATTCCGAAAGGTCTGAACGAGGATGTCGTTCGACTTATTTCGCAGAAGAAAGGGGAACCAGATTGGCTTCTCGATTTTCGTTTGAAGGCTTTCCGTTACTGGCAGACACTTCCCATACCAACTTGGGGACACTTAACTTTGCCAGAGTTGCACCTTCAGGATATCTCCTATTATGCTGATCCGTTGGCGAAGAAGCCTAAGAATAAGGAGATTGATCCAGAGTTAGCAAAGACTTTTGATAAGTTAGGTATTCCATTGGAAGAACGTCTTGCATTGAGTGGTACGGCTGTTGATGCCATTATGGACTCAGTATCTGTGAAGACAACCTTTAAGAAGCAGTTGGCTGAGAAGGGAATCATCTTTTGCTCTATCGGTGAAGCCGTTCAGGAACATCCCGACTTGGTACGTAAGTATCTTGGAAGTGTTGTTCCTTATCGTGATAATTATTCTGCAGCGCTTAACTCTGCGGTGTTTAGTGACGGCTCTTTTGTGTATATACCGAAAGGAGTTCGTTGCCCGATGGAACTTAGTTCATACTTCCGTATCAATGCAATCAATACGGGTCAGTTTGAACGTACGTTGATTGTGGCTGATGATGATTCTTATGTTAGCTATCTTGAGGGCTGTACAGCTCCTATGCGTGATGAGAATCAGCTTCATGCAGCAGTAGTTGAAATCGTTGTATTGGACAATGCTGAGGTGAAGTATTCTACTGTTCAGAACTGGTATCCCGGTGATGAGAATGGTAAGGGTGGTGTGTTGAACCTTGTTACAAAGCGTGGTGAACTACGCGGTGTAAACTCTAAGCTGTCATGGACACAGGTAGAGACAGGTTCGGCTATCACATGGAAGTATCCTTCTTGTATCTTGAAGGGTGACAACTCGCAAGCAGAGTTCTACTCTGTTGCCGTAACAAACAACTATCAAGAGGCTGATACTGGTACGAAGATGATACACATGGGTAAGAATACCAAGAGCACAATTATCTCTAAGGGTATCTCTGCTGGTCATAGCCAGAACTCTTATCGTGGTCTGGTTCGTGCAACAGCGAATGCCGAGAATGCCCGCAACTATTCAAGTTGTGACTCTCTTCTCTTAGGTTCAGACTGTGGTGCTCATACCTTCCCTTATATGGATATCCATAATGATACGGCTATTGTTGAGCATGAAGCTACTACTTCTAAGATTAGCGAAGATCAGCTCTTCTATTGCAATCAGCGTGGAATTCCAACAGAAGATGCCGTTGGTTTGATAGTCAATGGTTATGCTAAGGACGTACTCAATAAACTTCCAATGGAGTTTGCTGTTGAGGCACAGAAACTACTTTCAGTAACGTTGGAAGGAACAGTGGGGTAATATAACTAAACACGGAATATGCGAAGGGTCATACTGATTATGTCTGGCTTGCTGCTTACAACAATGCTTCAAGCCCAGTCATGGCAACCAAAGCCGTGGCAGAAGTATCTTATTGGCGAACAAGTAAAAAAGGAGTCAATAAGCAGTTGTCAATCGGTAATGGGTAACGTTGTTGCACCAACGCCTTATGAGCCTCGTCTCTTTCGCACAGTAACGAGTTCAAGTTTTATAAAGGATATTCCTCCTTATAAGAAGAAGTCGAAATCTTTCTTTGGTAACAACGATACTTCGCGGTCATTGGCAGATGAGCGTTATGAACGAGAGAAAGCAGAGAGAATAGCTTGTGGTGACTATTCCACTTCTGATTTTATAGTGGATATGGTGTTTGATTTAATTGATACCTTTCTTTTCAAAAATAAGTAAAACAAAAGTAATATGTTAGAAGTAAGAAACCTGCATGCAACCATCGCAGGTAAAGAAATATTAAGAGGCATCAACCTCACAATTAAGGATGGTGAGATTCATGCTATTATGGGTCCTAATGGTTCTGGTAAGTCTACGCTTAGCGCAGTACTTACGGGTAATCCTCTCTACGAGGTAACTGATGGTATGGCATTGTTTAATGGCAAGAATCTCTTGGAGATGAAGCCAGAGGAGCGTTCTCATGAAGGACTCTTCTTGTCTTTCCAGTATCCAGTGGAGATACCTGGTGTAAGTATGACCAACTTTATGAAGGCAGCCATTAATGCAAAGCGCGCTTATGAAGGGTTAGAGCCGATGAAGGCTGCAGAGTTTATGGCACTTATGCGTGAGAAGCGTCAGTTGGTTGGGATGGATTCAAACCTCTCTCGCCGTAGTGTAAATGAAGGCTTCTCTGGTGGTGAGAAGAAACGCAACGAGATTTTCCAAATGGCAATGTTAGAGCCAAAGCTCAGTATTCTTGATGAAACAGACTCTGGGCTTGACGTTGATGCTATGCGTATCGTAGCTGAGGGCGTAAACAAGATGCACAATGAAACGACATCAGCTATTGTCATTACGCACTATGAGCGACTACTCGATATGATTAAGCCTGATGTTATCCATGTGCTTTATAAGGGTCGTATCGTGAAGACAGCAGGTCCAGAGCTTGCTAAGGAGATTGAGCAACGTGGTTACGATTGGATTAAGGAAGAAGTTGAGGCTGAGGATTAATCGGTGGCATGAGAGTTGTCTTAGCCTCGAATTCTTTAGGTAAAACCTCCAAAAAGAAATTACAATGCAAAGCGAAAAACAATATATAGACCTCTACTTAGAGGCGCAGCAACTTATCAAGCAACATGCTGCACCTGTTCTCAATGAGGTACGCGATAAGGCTTTTGAGGACTTCCGCCGTCAGGGCCTTCCAACCAAAAAGGTGGAACGCTATAAGTACACGGATATACAAAAGCTCTTTGAACCAGATTATGGATTGAATCTCAACCGTCTTGAGATTCCCGTTAATCCTTATGAGACTTTCAAGTGTGATGTGCCCAATCTCAGCACTTCTCTTTACTTCATAGTCAATGACCAGTTCTATACGAAAGCCCTTCCTAACGTAAAACTCAATGAGGGCGTTATCGTTGATAGCCTAAATCATGTGGCTATGAAGCAGCCAGAAATGATAAAGAAGTATTATGGTAAGTTGGCTAATACGGAGAAAGATGCAGTAACAGCACTTAACACGATGTTGGCACAGGATGGTCTCTTTATCTATGTTCCTAAGCATGTGCAGCTCGATCGTACGGTCCAGATTATAAATATCCTCCGTTCTGATGTCGATTTAATGGTTAATCGTCGTGTGTTGATTGTGCTGGAAGAAGGTGCTAAGGCACAATTTCTATTCTGTGATCACGCTGCTGACGATCAGAATTTCCTTGCAACGCAAGTGATAGAAGCCTTCGTTGGTGATAATGCAAGTCTTGAGTTGAATTGTATGGAAGAGACGCATGCAAAGAATGTACGAGTGTCGAATGTCTACATCGAACAGCAACGCAATTCACGCGTAAGTCACAATGTCATAACATTGCACAATGGTGTTACTCGTAATATGCTCGACCTTGTGTTTAAGGGAGAGGGTAGCGAGTGCTTCTGTAATGGTTGTGTGATAGCTGATAAGAATCAGCATGTTGATAACAATACGCTTATTGACCATCAGGTACCTCATTGCACAAGTACCGAACTTTATAAGTATGTGCTTGACGAGAATGCTGTTGGTGCTTTTGCTGGTCGTGTTCTTGTCCGCAAGGGTTCACAGAAGACCCTTTCACAGATGAACAATCGCAACCTCTGCGCCAGCAAGGCAGCTCGTATGTTTACCCAGCCAATGCTTGAGATTTATGCTGATGATGTTCAGTGTAATCATGGGTCAACCGTTGGTCAGTTGAATGATGCAGCACTCTTCTATATGCAGCAGCGTGGTATTGATAAGAAAGAAGCAAAGCTCCTCCTTGAGTTTGCCTTCATTAATGAGGTAATCGACAAGATGGAACTTGAGCCACTGCGCGATCGTCTCCACCATTTAGTAGAGAAGCGTTTCCGTGGTGAGCTTGATAAATGTGAAGGTTGCACGTTGTGTAAGTAATTTGGTATTGGGCTAATAAGCCTTATTAGCCCAATTAGCCTTATTAGCCCAATAAAAAGGATGTACGATATAAACAAAGTTAGGGAAGATTTCCCAATTATCTCTCGCACCGTTTATGGCAAACCATTGGTTTATCTCGATAATGGTGCAACCACGCAGAAACCTCTCTGTGTGTTGGATGCAATGCGGGAGGAATACCTCAATGTAAATGCCAATGTGCATCGTGGTGTACATTGGATGTCACAACAAGCAACCGATTTGCATGAGGCTGCTCGAGAGACGGTGCGAAAGTTTATCAATGCTCGTTCAACAACAGAGATAGTCTTCACACGTGGTACAACAGAAAGTTTGAATCTTGTCGCATCAAGTTTTGTGGAAGGCTGTATGAAGGAAGGGGATGAGGTCATTGTCTCAACGATGGAACATCACTCAAACATTGTTCCTTGGCAGTTGCAAGAACAACGCAAAGGTATTGTACTAAAAGTCATACCTATGACCGATGAGGGTAAACTCAAGCTTGAGGCGTATGAGAATCTCTTCACCGAACGTACCAAACTTGTTAGCGTAACGCAGGTAAGTAACGTTCTTGGAACAATCAACCCAGTGAAAGAGATGACTCGTGTTGCCCACGAGCATGGTGTGCCCGTAGTTGTGGATGGTGCACAAAGCGTTCCTCACTTTGCTGTTGATGTTCAAGACCTCGATTGCGATTTCCTTGCTTTCAGTGGTCATAAGGTGTATGGTCCGACAGGCGTGGGTGTTCTTTATGGTAAGGAAGAGTGGCTTGACAAGCTACCACCATATCAGGGAGGTGGTGAAATGATAGAACGTGTTAGCTTTGAGAAGACTACCTTCGAGCGTCCTCCGCTGAAGTTCGAGGCAGGAACCCCTGATTATATTGCTACACACGGACTTGCTACAACCCTTGAATATGTGTCGTCTTTAGGTATGGATAATGTCCTCGCCCACGAACAAGACCTAACGCGTTATGCGCTTCAGCAGCTTCGTGAGATAGAGGGAATGCATATCTATGGACATACTGATGATAGCGGAGATGCCGTTATTAGCTTCAATGTTAGAGATATTCATCACATGGATCTTGGTACATTGCTTGACCAGTTAGGTGTTGCCGTTCGCACTGGTCATCATTGCGCCCAGCCTTTAATGGACCGTCTCGGTATTTTGGGTACTGTTCGTGCTTCCTTCGGTCTATATAACACACGTGAAGAAGTAGATGCTTTGGTTGCAGGTATCAAGCGTGTTGCAATGATGTTTTAAGGAAAGAAGTAAATGATAACAGGCGTTTGTATGCGTTTAATTACGCTTATGAATGCCTGTTTTGCAAGGTGTACAGTTCCTTCTTATCCTTTCTTACACTTGTAAAAGCTGAAAGCAAACCAAGTAAGGCAAACTCCCTGCAATAGCATTGAAGAAACAATAGGAACAACGGTTAAGATAAAAGCCAACTGTGCCTGCGTCATATACGAAGCTTGCTTGCTACTCACCTCCCGTTCAAGGACGGCACTGTAATATTTACGTAACCACTCCATTGGAGTTTGGAACCATACTGCGACCTCTTTGAAGAAACGACTAAGCTCGTTATATGATGTGTTACGCTCTGTGAGAATCATTTCCTTTTTCATATTCTTTTTGCTTTAATTGTTTGCTATATATAAATAAGGTGTAAAATCCATCATTGGTTTACGTATGCAAATATAATTGCGCGTTGTGCAGAATATGTTCACTTTGTAAAAATTGTTTGTTATATAAACTTAAAACAAAAGGTTCTTTAACGTTTAAAGCTAATTACTTATGCTGAAAAGTCATTATTATGAAGACCTCATGGAGGCTGGTTGCGATGAAGCGGGCAGGGGATGTCTTGCTGGAAGTGTTTATGCAGCAGCCGTTATTTTACCGCCCGACTATCAGAATGAGTTGTTAAACGACTCTAAGAAACTTACTGCCAAGAAACGTTATGCACTTCGTGAGGAGATTGAACGAGATGCTATAGCGTGGGCTGTGGGTATCGTTACCCCAGAAGAGATTGATAAGATTAATATTCTCAATGCTTCTTTTCTTGCCATGCATCGTGCTTTGGATCAGTTGAAAGTGCGTCCACAAGCGGTTATAGTTGATGGAAACCGTTTCACGCCTTATCAGAATCTACCTTTCACAACCATTGTCAAAGGTGATGGGAAGTATCTCTCTATTGCAGCAGCCTCTATCCTCGCCAAGACTTATCGTGATGATTATATGCTTTCTTTAGCAGAAGAATACCCGCAATATGACTGGCAATCAAATATGGGCTATCCAACAAAGAATCATCGCCAGGCAATTCGTCAATATGGTATCACTTCTTACCATCGTAAAAGTTATAACCTTTTGGGGGATGGACAGCTCTCTTTTGACTTCTAAGTATTTATTTTTAGTTCTTATTTTCAGAAGAACCGTGTAAAAGGGATGAAGATTATTTCTTGTCTAATGTCTAAAAACGCTTTTAGTAGTTTGAAAAATTATTACATAATTTAAAGGTAGAGACCTGTGAAAATAGCTCAAAATAGCTGTAAAAATCAGGTTTGTAACTAACATAAAATCAGATATTTACAAGAGCTCTCTGCAAAAGGTGCTTAGTTGGGCTTCAAAAGGGCGTTAGTAAGGCTTCAAAAGGGCATCTTTTGAAAGCCAATTGGGCATCTTTACGAAGCCCAAAGACCGTATATAGATTTCAAGGAGTGCGAAAAGACTTTACACAATGTTGGGGAACAAGTGAATAAGTAGACAAGTGAATAAGTTGATATGGTACTTGTAAGAAGAAATAGGACCTTCTGTCTCTGTTTCTATGTGTAGCTATATTTTTTGTTGATTCTATTTTCTCAGAAATGGCAAACCAGCATTTCCAACAAGCTGGGAAGTTTGGTAATTTGAGTTGAGTTCTATTAATTCCTGTGAAAATTAATAGAACCTACTTTAAGTTTTAATAGGGAATGAAAACATTATGCTTACAATATGGTGTTTTTAGTACCATTATACGTAATAATTAATTTATTTTCATGCAATAATGTATCGTTTCTTTAAAACCAAATGCTAATAAATGTGAAAATATTCTTTTTATGCTCATTTCAATTTGGAACTTTAAAAAGGGTATACTATCTTTGTAAAGTGTTAAGAAGATTATCTACCATGATAGTGAATTTTGTAATACCTTACGTTTTAATAGTTTGGTCCTGAAATAGTTTGTTTATTATATTAATTTAAAGAGAGAATTTATGGAAAAAAGACTAATGATGTTTTTAGTCGGCCTATTCCTTAGTTTAGGAACTGCGCTGGCGCAAACAGAGATTAGCGGAACTGTAATCTCCTCGGAAGATGGGCTGCCTGTTGTCGGTGCATCCATCCTTGTGGTAGGTACACAGACAGGTACAGCAACTGACATAGACGGACATTTCTCTATGTCTGCAAAGGCTGGGTCTAAAATTATGGTTTCCTACATTGGTATGAAAACACAGACGTTGACAGCTAAGGCGAACATGAAGATTACACTTGATCCAGACGGTAAGGTAATGGATGAGGTGATGGTTGTTGCCTTCGGTACACAGACAAAGGCTTCTTTTGCAGGTTCTGCTGCTGTTGTAAACTCTGGTGATTTGAAAAAGAAGATTACTACCAATGTGGCTGATGCTCTTGTAGGATCGGTTCCTGGCTTGCAGATGACTGGTGGGTCTGGTGCCCCAGGTGCTGATAACGCTGACATCCATATCCGCGGTATCGCTTCCCTCTATGCTTCAACCGATCCGTTGATTATCGTTGACGGTGCTCCTTACCCGGCTTCTTTGAGTAATATCCCACAGGATGATATCGAAAGTGTTACAGTTTTGAAGGATGCTTCTTCAGCTGCACTTTATGGTGCACGTGGTGCTGCCGGTGTTATCCTTATCACAACAAAGAAAGGAAAAGGAAAAGCAAATATCAATGTTGAGACAAAGTGGGGTGTCACCAGCCGTAGTATTCAGGATTATGATGTGTTCAAGGATCCAGGTGAGTTCATGGAGGCTTACTATTCTCAGTTCTACAATTATGCTTTCTACAAGCAGGGCATGTCTCATGAACAGGCTAATAAATGGGCTAATGATAACATGATAGAGAATCCGAGCTTTGGCTTGCAGTATAATCCATATACGCTTCCTGCTGGTGAAAATCTTATAGGACTTGATGGTAAACTCAATCCAAAGGCTACCCTCGGTCGTGCTTATGAGTATAATGGTACAAAGTATTACATTCAGCCTGACAACTGGAAAGATGAGGCTTATCGTAAGGGATTCCGTCATGAGTATAATGTTAATGTGAGTGGTGGTGATTCTAAGATGAGCTACTATTCAAGCGTTGGTTATATGAAAGAGAAAGGAGTCTTGGAAAACTCTGCGTTTGAACGCTTCACGGCACGTCTCAAGGCTGACTATCAGGCTACTGACTGGCTCCACCTTATGGCAAATGCAGGCTATGTGCACTCCGACCGTGAATCAAATCCTAATCTGAGCAATACAAGTTCGAGCTCGGCCAATCTCGGTTATTTCACACAGTACATCGCTCCGATCTATCCTGTTTATGTACGCACGTTGGATGCTGACGGCAACCCGGTCATTGCGACAGACAAGTACGGTCATCCGCGATACGACTTCGGTGTGCCGGCAACCAACTATCCGGGCATGGGAGCAAGACCGTTCCTCAGCACAGGTAACCCGCTCGGCTCAAACAGATACAACAAACAGAATACGATTCTTGACCAGTTGCAGGGACAGTTCAACTTTGATGTTACGTTTACTCCGTGGTTGAAGTTCAATTCAACGAACTCTATCACCCTTCTCCTGACACGCTACTCCTTCTATGAGAATCCTTTCATCGGAGCTGCTGCTGCCGACAAGGGACGTATTACCAAGGATGCCGGTCTCAGCTACCGTTGGAACTATGTACAGACTTTGACTGTGCATAAGGCTTTCGGCTTGCACGATGTTCAGTTGATGCTGGGCCATGAATGGTACAAGTCTAATTACAACTATCTGGATGCCATGGCGCGTGGCGGTTTCTCACCTGCCATCAAGGAAATCAATGCGTTTGCTGACCGTTATGACAGCCATTCATACAGAACGATTTACAATGTAGAAGGTTATTTCGCAAACCTGCTCTATAACTTTGACCAGAAGTATTTTGCACAGGCTTCTTACCGTCGTGACGCTTCCAGCCGCTTTGCAAAAGACAACCGCTGGGGCGACTTCTGGAGCATCGGTGGTGCATGGATCATCAGCAAGGAAAACTTCTTCCAGAACCTGAATGCCAAGTGGGTTGACAACCTGAAGGTCAAGGCTTCTGTCGGTCAGCAGGGTAATGACGGTATCCCAGACTTCAACTATGTTGACAGATATGAGTTGATACGGGGTGAGAAAGCCATGCTGCCGACATTCAGATACATCGGTAACCCGGATATTACCTGGGAGACGACAACCAACTTCAACGTCGGTCTGGAGTTCGCACTCTTCCAAAGCCGTTTGAATGGTGAGCTCAACTTCTATACCAAGAAGACAACCGACATGCTCTTCTTGTTAGGTGTACCTGAAAGTGTTGGTCAGACTTCCTATTATGGAAACATCGGTGATATTCGCAATACGGGTGTTGAATTTACGGTCAGTGGCGACATCATACGTACCAAGAATGTGGTATGGAGTGCATCGGCAAACATCTCTCACAACCGTGCAAAGGCTTTGAAACTTGACCCTACTAAGATTGCACAGTATGGTGGTTTCTCACAGGCTGATGTGGCAAACGGATTCAATATACCGATGTGGTATGCTGAAGGAGGTTCTCTCTACAATGGCATGATGCCTGATTATGCTGGCGTGAACGAAAAGGGACAGCCTCTCTATTGGGTAGATGAGGATATCTATAGGGATTTCAAGGCTGGTAAGTTGTCAAATAGTAGTAAGCCTGGTTCTAAGCACTCTTTTACAACAACTGACTGGAGTGAGGCTACGAACTATACTCACGAGATGTTACCAGTAGCCAATGGTGGTTTCACAACTACATTGAGAGTTTATGACTTCGACTTTAATGCTACGTTTGATTATCAGCTTGGTGGTCAGATCTATGACTTTGGATATGCAGGATTGATGAGTAATGTCAGAACAAAGGGTGATGGTTCTAACCTGTCTAAGGATGTACTGAAGGCTTGGACACCGAACAATACTTCCAGTGATATTCCACGCTTTATGTACACTGACCCAGACTTGACAGCACAGTCAACTCGCTTCCTTACAAGTGCAAAGTATCTTAACTTCCAGTCATTTACTGTTGGTTATAGTGTTCCGACAAAACTGGCTCGTAAGCTGATGTTGAGCAAGATTCGTCTTTATATTCAGGGACAGAACCTGTGCTTCTGGTCTGCTCGCAAGGGACTTGATCCTCGATTCAGCTTCCAGGGTACATCTCATTCAGGTGTTAACTCTTATGCACCTGTACGCACAGTTATGGGTGGTTTGCAGTTGTCATTCTAATAAATGATTGGCAATACCATTTTTAATAATAATAAACAGATATGACAATGAATAAAATATTTTCAACAATCATTCTGGCAGCTTTAGGTACTTCGATGCTTACAAGTTGTATCGAGGAGGTTGAACCGCAGAGTGGTGTGGTTTCACTGGGTCAGGTTACAAAAGCACCAGGCTCTTTTGATAATATGGTTGACGCACTGACAAAAAATATCACAGGTAAGAGGACATACACTCCAACTAGGAATAACGTATGGGATTTCGGTTATACATCGTTTTTCCTTACACGTGACGTTGAAGGGCAGGATATTGTCCCGGCGGGTAATAATCATTTTTCAGCTTGGTATAGCAATGTCAAGTACCTCTCTCCTGCTTATGCTATTACGCAGTTTCCATGGCGTTGCTACTATAAGTGGATAGATAACTGTAATAAGGTTGTCAAGGGTGCTGAGGCTTCAGGCTACAAAGAGCCGGATGAGGCACGAAAGCCGGGTGTGGGCATTGCTTACACAATGCGTGCCATGTTCTATCTGGATTTGGTCCGCATGTATGCAGCAAAGCCTTATTCCGTAGATCCAAAGGCACTCACAACCATTAAGTCTGATGAGTTGCGTACGTTGGAGGAAGCTACTCATAGTGAGCGTATGACTTGGAGCGAGGCCTTTGATTTCATCTTGAAGGATCTTGATGCTGCCGAGAAGTATCTGGCCAATTACAAGAGAGCGGACAAGTACACACCTGATGTAAGTGTTGTTTATGGTCTCAAGGCACGTACTTACCTTGAGATGCAGGATTGGGCAAATGCGGAGAAGTATGCCAAGCTGGCGCAGCAGGGCTACACGATGATGAGTGAAAACGAGTATCTGAGCCGCGACAACGGTTTCAATACGCCTAACAGCTCATGGATGTTTGCTACGCAGTTCCTGCCTACCGATCCCAACATTAAGGAAAATGACGGTGATGACTCTTGGGGC
Organism: Prevotella melaninogenica; assembly: GCF_018128065.1. NCBI lineage: Bacteria > Pseudomonadati > Bacteroidota > Bacteroidia > Bacteroidales > Prevotellaceae > Prevotella > Prevotella melaninogenica. The sequence goes on from NZ_CP072360.1 coordinate 597,912, forward strand.
TCTGTAATGATCATGGAAGGTGGTTTTGATGGTGGTTACGCTTCTGCTTATGGCGGTGTAATGGCTATTGACAAGCATCTTTATTCTACGATTCCTGCAACGGACTTCCGCCGCAAGTGTTGGGTTGACTTTAGCCTTGATGGCATGAACAAGGAGAATGCTCTCAATGAGTTAAAGAACTACTCTAATTACCCGGATCGTGTCTATAAGTCGGGTAGGGAATACTCTAAATATGGTCTTGGCGGCTTGTCTCTGAAGTTCCGTAATGTGGCAGGCAAGGCTGATGTCAAGTATGATGCCTGGTGTGTGTCTGTTCCTTTGATGCGTGTCGAGGAAATGAAACTCATTGAGGCAGAGGCAGCAGGCATGCAGGATGAGGCGCGTGGAAAAGCATTGTTGGAAGCATTTGCCAAAACACGTGACCCTCAGTATGAATATGGTAAGCATACTGATGCCTATTATAATACGAGCACCTCTCTTTTCCAGAATGAAGTGTGGTGGCAGCGTCGTGTAGAACTTTGGGGTGAAGGGTTTGCCACTTTCGACATCAAGCGTCTCAACAAGGGAATCATCCGCAGTTATGCCGGCACGAACCATCTGGAGAATGCCCGTTGGAACACCAAGGAACTGCCTAACTGGATGGTATGGGCATTTGTAGGAACAGAGTCTGACAACAACGGTGGTTTGACGCATAATCCAGACCCTGTTCAGCCAGCTGAAGACTCTGAACCGTACCCGTTCTAAGTGAATTGTTGAATATTAAAGCAAAAGGTTATGAAGAAATATATGAAAAGTTTACTGTTGCTCGCACTTACAGCCCTGGTTTTCACGGGCTGTAAGGAGGAGTATGGTACCGACCCCGGACATGACGGAACTCCTGTTGCTACAGTTTATAAGTACACTGCTGGGAAAGGTTACAATCCTGACAACGACTGTCTTTTCCGTATTGCCACCAATGCAGCCGTTGGAGAGGTCTATTATCTGTCTGAATTGAAGTCTGCCAAAGAGGAACGTAAGATGACTGAGGCACAGTATAGTGACTATGTTGTTGCGAATGGTACGAAGGTAGATGTCAAGGCTTCTGATTATAAGGACGTGTATGTTACTGACTTGCATGGTGCTTATGCGATAACAGTTGTAGCCGTAAATGGTGGACAGAAGACATCTCAGTCAATTGAATTTATGGGGCTTAGCTACAAGCCTTTAGGTTCTTTCCCATACGTCTCGGAGATGTTTGGTAATATGGGTGAGGTTGAGGTTGAGTATTCTGAAATAGGAAATCGTTACCGCATCAAGAATCTTTGGGCTGAGGGACATGGGTTCTCATTCAGTCCTGATGGTTCTAAGGCGACTGTTTATCCGTCTTCTATGGAGACTGGTTATGTTCATCCGAAGTACGGTCTGGTGTCTGCTGCTGACCAAGGCAGTAGCTATGATGAAGCAACGAAGACTTTTACTTTCAAATTTGAGTTTACGGTTGCCGCTGGTTCATTTGGCGTAAAGCTTGAAAAACTTACTTTGAAGAAGTAGTCAGAAAGAACTTCCTGTAATTTAAATATGGCTCTCTGCACAGGCTCATACCTGTTCAGGGAGTCTTTTTTGATTGCAGGGGAAGATTGTCTGCAAGAGGTTAATGATTGGGGAAAAGCAGACTTTTTTGTCACGCCTCGTGAATAACTAATAGGTAAGTCAAAATCTTGATTTCGTTGCTAATTTATGCAATAATATCTGTGTAATTTTGGATTACATACCTTTTTGGTGTTAATTAACTGTAAAAACATGGATTTTATTTTGAAAAACGATATTTATTGTGTATATTTGTATTAAGCAGAAGCATATGGTCAGGGACAGATTCGAAAGGTCGTGTACCACTCCAAGGTTGCTTTTCAATGACCTTATTTTTATGGTTTTAATAATCTTGTGTTCAGTTCTACAGTTCCCTTTTTGTTTTTGTAGGCTTTAGCGCTTCAAATCTTTTTCATTTTGTGGGCAATTAATTCGACTCTTTTCCGTTACGTCTTATAAAGGTTACAGCATCTTGACAATGAGATTTGAAAAACTAAAGAAGCAGTTGGAGCTGTTGATTCTTCTGTCCGATGGACGTAACTATTCGATTGAGGAGTTGTGTGAAAAGATGGAGTTGTCACGCAGGAATTTCTATTATCTGCTTGACTTCATCAAGCATGCTGGTTTCATCGTGTTCAAGAATCAGGGCTGTTATCATATTGACCGTCGTTCTCCTTTCTTTACTCAGTTGCTCCAAGCTATTCAGTTCACAGATAAGGATGTGAAGACTATTCATAGTGTGTTGACAATGGCTGGCAATGATAGTGAGATGGTGAACCAGCTAAGGCAAAAGTTAGAGAGTATTTATAATTTCTCTGTGTCAGCTGATTCACCTATTCGTCGACAGATGGATAACAATATGAAATTATTGCAGATTGCAATGGCAGAGAAGAAGACAGTTTGTTTGAAGGGTTATTCGAGTCCACATAGCCACACAACGAAAGATCGTTTTGTAGAACCTTTTCTTTTCTTACACAATAACGAGGATGTTCGTTGTTATGAGTTGGTGTCGAAACAGAACAAAACATTCAAGATTTCGCGAATGATGGTCGTGGAGATATTAGATACACCATGGCTTCATGAAGACAAGCATAGGCAAGTTTTTACGGATATCTTTATGTTTAGTAGTGAAGAACGACATCGTGTGAAACTGCGGTTAGGGCAGTTGTCGCATAATCTTTTTAATGAGGAATATCCGCAGGGGGTACATTATGTCACACCGTATGAAGATGGTTCGTGGCTTTTAGATATAGAAGTATGTGATTATCGTGGTTTGGGACGCTTTGTTCTTGGACTTTACAAGGATATTGAAATTATTGAGGGGGATGGTTTTAAGGCATATATGAAGGAAGAAATAAAGAACCTTACTGCCTCACTAAATTTCTTATAGTAAGGTGATTGGTAGATTAAGGAGGATACAGTGAATTTTTAATAGTAGGTTTTTGTAATAGTTTTCTCTTTTTTGAAAAGTTCAATTTACTTATAATTCAGGACAATGACAATACGTAAGTTTTTATTCGTTTTATCGTTTTTTATCGTTTTCAGTGCGCATGCACAACAGGAACGATGGGTAGGAACATGGGCCTGTGCGCCACAAACAGTTGATAAGGGATTTATGCCTTATAACAATCAGATGACGAATCGTTCTGTTCGACAGGTTGTAAAAGTGAGCATTGGTGGTAGTGCTATCCGTCTGCAATTAAGCAATGAACTGTCGTCAGAACCTGTTGAGATTACCAGTGTTTATGTTGCAAAGGCTGAGGAGGGTGCAGAGATACAGAAGAATTCCGCAAGGTATCTTCAGTTTAGTGGTAAGCGTCAGGTTACGATTCCTGCTGGTAAAGCTGTTTTTTCAGATGCATTAAAGTTTGATTTACTGCCTTTGGAACGTCTGTCAATTACCATCAATTACCTTAAAGCACCTAAGAAACCTACCGTTCACATGGGTTCACGCACCACCTCTTATATATTGCGAGGAGTAACGAATGCTAATACTGACTTCTCAACAGCTTTTAAAGAAGATCATTGGTTTAATATTTCTGCCATTGACGTTCTTGATGCTAATGCTTCCAGTGTTGCCATTTTAGGAAATAGTATTACTGATGGTAAGGGATGTGTAACAAATGCTCAGGATCGTTGGCCTGATTTTATGTCTGCTGTACTGAATGGAGAGAATGGTTCGGATATGCAAAAAACGGGTGTCTTGAACCTTGGGATAGGTAATAACCGCATTCTTTCAGTAGGTTTAGGAGCGCCTGGGAAGGAACGTTTTGATCGAGACATACTTGGACAAAGAGGTCTGCGGGCGGTTATTATCTTTGAAGCAATAAATGATATCGGAACGTCAACTAACCCAAATGAGACTGCTCGTCAACTGATAGAAGCCTATCAGGTAATGATACGAAAGGCTCGACAGCGTGGATTGAAAGTTTATATGGGTACGATAACTCCGTTCAAAGGCTGTAAAAATTATTATACTCCTGCACGTGATGCTGCTCGTAAGCAGGTGAATGAATGGATAAGGACAAATAAAGAAATCGACGGTTTTATCGATTTTGATGCCCTTATGCGTGATCCTTCTACCCCAGATCAGTTACGTAAAGAATGGCAAATTGGTGATTGGTTGCATCCTAATCCTGCTGGATATAAGCAGATGGGAGAATATGCAGCAAAGAAGATATAATCTCCCTTCCCTCCCTTTCTTTAGGGAGGGATAGTTAAATATTGGCGAAAGTAAGGGCAGTATCCTTTATACAGAGTAGTTCTTTTCTTACTTTACTAAAACCATCTTAGCGTGTTGGGGACTATTCTGCAGTTAATTCAAGAACTCTACTTGAACCTTCTTCTGCAGAAAGAACCATCAGACCCACCTTCATCAAATAATCACCCGTGTATCTTTGTTCATTACACTGTAAGGAAGAAGTTGAGTTAGGTATGAGGTTGATTTCCTTTACGAAGTAAGTTCGGTTGGTGTCTAACCCTTGGAGGCGTACGGTCTGTTGTGGTTCTGAGTAACGTGGATGCAAGTCGTAAGCGAAAAGGACAGCCTTCGACTTATCTTGTGATACATAATTAACAGATATGTGTTGAGTCTCGTATGGAGAAACAAGACGATAGAGCTCACCATCAAGGATAACATTTTTGAGGCGATTCCAGTTTGCTACCGCTTCCTGCGTAAACTTATAATCCTCCGGTTTCATCGTCTTGAGGTCAATGTCAAAGCCAAGTTTACACATACTTGCTACGTCGGTTCGGAACTTAACACTCGTACGTCTGTTCCAATTGGTGACGTGTGATGCCAGTGCTTTTGATGGGAAGAATTTAGACATACTATATTGTATGTAGAGTCGTTCGTATGGGTCGGTATCGTCAGAAGGCCAGAATTCTCCATAATACTTCAATGCCTGATAATCACAGCGACCACCACCACCAGAACAAAGCATCATCTCAAGTTTTGGGTATTTTGCCTGAATACGGTCGAGTACCTTGTAAAGACCACGTACATACTCGATATAGAGGTTGCCTTGATTTGCCTTTTGATAAGGTGAATAGATATTGGTAATAGCACTGTTGCAATCCCATTTAAAGTAAGCAATATTCGGATTCTCCGTCATCAGACGGTCTACGACGTTGAAGACATAGTCCTGCACCTCTGGATTAGATAGGTCGAGTACTAATTGATGACGATAATAATACGTCTCACGATTAGGCTGTTCAATCACCCAATTCTTATGCTTCTCGTATAGTTCACTCTTTGGATTGACCATTTCTGGTTCAATCCAGATTCCAAATTTTACTCCAGCTTCCTCTGCTGCTTTGGTTAAGGCAGGAATACCACTGGGTAGTTTTGTGCGTGTTGGTTCCCAATCGCCTAATCCAGCACGGTCGTCTTTACGTGGGTATTTGTTAGCAAACCAGCCATCGTCTAAGAGGAACATGTCAACACCTAAGTCTTTGGCATCCTTCATCAGCTGTGCCAGTTTCTTTTGGTTGAAGTCAAAGGCAGTGTTTTCCCAGTTGTTGAGGAGGGTCATACGGTCTCCTTCACCGTTCCAGAGCTGATATTTGCGTGCCCAGTTTTGAAGATTGCGACTTGCCTGACCTGTTCCGCTCTCGCTCAGCGTGAAGATAAACTCTGGTGTCTTGAATGTTTCGCCAGCTTTTAATTTGTAGTTTGATGCGTAAGAGTTGATAGCTGGGATGACACGAAGACAGTTAACATTGTCTATCTCAAAGGTAAAACTGAAATTTCCAGTCCATCCAATTGTACCTAACATCACCCGTCCCTGGCTCTCTTGTGCGGGTTGGTCGAAACCAAGTTCAAAGAAAGGCTCGCTCTGTTCGGCCGCTCGTGTGCCGAGTTTCGTGTCCACAATCTTTTTGCCGAACTGTAACTGTTGTACGGCAGGTTGTCCCTCACTTGCCCAATCGCCGTGGTAGTTGGTAAGAAAATACTTTGAATTATTGAAGTAGAATATGCCACTTGCATATCGCCAAAGTGTGATAGGCGATTTCTCGTTGTGCTTTATCTCGCTCCATGTCTTGATGACATTCTCCTTACTATATGCCACGTAGTGGAGAGTTACTTGCACGGCATATTTGTCGTCAGCTAACTGTATAATGGTTTCTGTTCCACCCGGAATGGCTTTCTGTGAGCTACTTTGGTAATATAAATAGGTTGTTTGGTTACCGTCAGCATGCGTAATTGCTAATGCTGGTTCAAACATGTCCTCGCCACCCGAACCTGGATAAGCCTCACGTCCACGTATGCTATAGCCGCCATCTGAGCCAGGATAGATGTTCCAAGTGAAGTGATTGAAGTCTGCTGTACTGTTCAGTTTCTCGCCTAAGTATACCTGATAGAGTCGGTTCTTTGGTGAAACCTGTAAAATGAGGTCAATGTTATCCGTGTTAATGCGGATGAATAGCTTGTCGGCTGCTCCTATGCTGAGACTAAGGAGGGTGCAGACGATGAGTAATAATAGCTTTTTCATCTGTGTATTGTTTATGTTATTATTATTTTCAATCCTTATGTGGTAGCTCTTATCATGTGTTTATAAAAGAGTTTTATCTTCTATTACGCTATCTATATCGGTTTCAGGAAGTGTCTCTTGTGACTGTTCCATCTTCTTTTTCATTCTGCTTTTAATCGACCTTAAGGCTTGTGAAGTACAGCAGAAGGCGTTGGCTTTCTGCTCATCTGTCATCCCATTATGTTCCATTATATAGTAGAAAGTCTCCTTTGGTGTGAAGGCATAGCGGGGATTATTGAGGATATAAGCAAGCTCATAATCAAAGTTTGGCATAATGGTGTTGATTGCTTGTTGCTCTCGTTTGCCCATCTGTGAGATGTTCCCACCTTTTAGGATGATGTAGAGTGATTCTATTCCCAACTTTATTTGTTCGATGGAATCGGCTGTTTTTGTGTCTCCATTATGATTAGGTACTTTCTTTCTTAGTTGTTCTAATTCATAGAGTTTTTGGTCAACTTCAGTTTTCATCTCGTCGATGGTTGCATCTTTCCGTCGAAGCATCTGCTGGATATTCTGTTCAGTTTCCTCTTGTTGTTTGCGATAGGCATGTAGTTGTTGGCGCATATGATGGCGAAACCAAACCACAATACTGGCTGTAAGGAGTATAAGAAAGATAGCAAGATAAGCGATATAGAGTTGTAATTGTAGGGCTTTACGCTGTGCGATAGCTACTTCATAGCGGTCTTGTATCTGTATAATCTCGATATCTTTCTCCGGTGAAACCGATAAAATTTGATGTTTTTCGATGCGTGTTCGTAGTTCTTCGATTTTCTGTTCCTGCTCTTTTCGTATGCGTGGCTTAAAAGTTTCTGCCTTCTTGACATAATGCAAAGCAGAATCACGCTGTCCCATTTGATTGAAGACAGAGGCTTTGCCAAGGTAAATATCCGTCAGTCTGTGGCTTTTCTTACTGTCATTAGCATATCGAGTAGTATGGTTGAAGTAGTCAAGAGCTAATTTGTAAGCACCATTTTGTGCATTCAAGAGGGCAATACGATAGTATGTAGCAAACTTCAAAGAGTCTTCTGTTACGTTGAAAAGGTGTTTTTCTGCAGATTTTAGCTGGTACATCGCATTCTTTGTGTCATGCTTAGTCATAAAGAAAGCAGCACTATCGAGCCTCATTCGAGTAATACCATCGTCTGTTGCGGGATAGTTAGGCAGTTTTCTTTGATTGCATGAAAGCAATGCCAAGATGCTAATCAGTAGTAAAATCGGCTTTTTCTTCATATTTGCAAAGATACACATTCTACTGCGTATTGCCAAATTAGGCTGGGAGGAAAGGGAGTGAAAAGCTATCTTAAAGCTCCGGAAAATGCGAAAATGAGGGAATATTTATAAACTTTATTGTGTCAAAGAAATGATGATGTTAATTATAAGTAACTGATAATCAAGTGTTATGTTGTGGCGTGTGTGTCAATCCTAATGGTGCTATTGCATTGCTTTATATTCTTCTTTACCTTTGCATTGACAATAAGTTCCAATATATGTCATCTGCAAATCATAAACCTGCGGCGGCGTGATTGCGTTTAAGCGTTGGCGCAGGTTTTAATTTAAGAATGTTCGAAAGACTCTTCAAAGTGAGGAGTTTGTTTATAATAATCTCTCGAAAGGCTGCGTTTAGTAGCTGTAAAGGAGAATAAAATAAAAGGTTTATATGATGAAACGAATATTGTTTGCAATATCACTTAGTATCTGTATGGCAGGAACTGTTAATACCCAACAGGAGAAGATGTCGATGAAACCTTATGAAAATGAGGTTCAAAAAGATGCAATCGATACCTTGAAAGTGAAAAAAGAAATGCCCGAGAAGATTATCTGTTGTTTTCCTCCAATGCCATCTTTCCCAGGTAATATCCAACAATTCCTCCGTACTCACCTTGTATGGCCAGCCGGTCGTAAGAACAAGAACGTTGAAGGGAGGGTGATTGTCAAGTTCTATATAGACCGCGACGGTAGCTGTTCTCAATTTAAGGTCCTCCGTTCGTTGAATTCATCTTTCGATGCTGAGGCATTAAGAGTATTGAAGTTAATGCCAAAATGGAATATGAGCTCTATGGAAGGAAATGGTACTTGGTATGTCTTGCCAGTTTCTTTTAAGAAACAAAAGGTTCAACAATAAAAGTCTACGGTTATGATGAAGAAACTGTTGTTAGTTCTGTTTTTAAGTTTTGTAGTCGTTAGTAATATCAATGCACAGAAGCTGAAAAGAACGATGAAACCGAAAGAAAAGGAGCAAATCGAGCGTCCTTATTGTACAGAACCGCCTTATAATCCTTGTAATGACACATTGAATGTGGACACCTTAGGTGCAAAGATGTTTGAAACTGTTGAGGGATTGAAACCTTCGTTTCCAGGTGATCTCTTTGAATTCATCGCAGCACATCTCCAGTATCCTCCTGAATTGGCAGAAAGCACAGTGTCAGGTAGAGTCATTATAAAGTTTTTTGTGACTCCTTCTGGTCGTTGTTGTCTGTTTAGGGTTATTCGTTCCGTAGACCCATACCTTGACCGAGAGGCACTTAGAGTACTCAAGCTTATGCCTGCATGGAAGTGGGAAAGAAGACCGAAGCAAGGAGTTTGGCAGCTTGTACCCGTCACTTTCAGATTATTATAAGCCTAAGTTGCTCATGTTGTCCTTACTTTTTGTAAGCCGTTTTATCGTTATCAATATCGCTATTAACCCTTAGCACATTTGGTGTTGACCCTTAACACACTTCGTGTTGAGGCTTAACACCACATGTGCGGAGTATCAATACATCGGTTAAGAACAAGCAATGAGGGTGTGAAAGTTATTGTCATAGAAGATAGTAAAGGTGCTAATAATTCACTAAAATGGAGCGTATTCATCGGCGTTTTTATTTATATAGCAAGGAAACGAACTTTTAAACGTATATAATTATTATGAATAAGTTTTTGATTATATTCTTTTTATATTTAATGACTGTGGGTAATATTCATGCTACGAACAGTAGCCAAATGAAATTCCAACAGAAAAACATGTGTAATACGAGGGCTATTACCTTACCAGATAAGTCTAAAAAGGCTCGGCAAGACACCGTTTTTGTCCTAAAAGAATTCCCATTCTTTCCTGGCAATTTTAATGAGTTCATCTTTTCTAACTTCCATTATCCACCATCTTTAATGGAAAATTGTATACAGGGGAGGGTGGTAGTAAGGTTCTGTGTTAACCCAAAAGGAAGGTGTGATCACTTTTCTATTGTGCGTTCTGTCGACCCATTGATTGATAAGGAAGTTCTACGTGTTTTAAAGTTAATGCCAAAATGGAAATGGAGGGTTAGTCCGAAGAAATGTTTGTGGATGGTAAAGGTTGTAGAATTTCAGTTGAGATAAGAAGTGATAATCGTTTAATCGGCTGTCTTGTTTTGAGATATAGATATTTATGTGAGGAGATAAATCCACGTTGTAGAAGATAATACCGATGAAATCGGCATAATTGAAAGTCTAATGTTAAGCAAGACTATGTTTTTAAGTAATCCAGTGTAGGTTAGGACGAAACAATACTTAAGAATCTATAAGTTTCTATCTTAAAATTCCAATGGCTTTTTGCACCCATCTTATTCTTTTATCGTACCTTTGCAGTAACAATGATAATAATAGGTAATAAACGAAGATAATAACAAAAATAAAGGAATAATTATGGCAAAGAAAGCTTTATTGATGATCCTTGATGGATGGGGTAACGGTAAGCATGGCAAGGGTGATGTAATCTATAACACACCAACTCCATACTTAGATTATTTGAATGCTGTTAGTGCACACTCTGAGTTGCAGGCTTCAGGTGAAGATGTAGGACTTCCAGATGGTCAGATGGGTAACTCTGAGGTTGGTCACTTGAATATAGGTGCAGGTCGTATTGTTTATCAGGACCTCGTTAAGATTAACAAAGCTTGTCAGAGCGGTGACATCTTGAAGAACCAAGGTATTATTGATGCATATAGCTATGCACAGAAGAATGGTAAGAAACTTCACTTGATGGGTCTGACCTCTACGGGTGGTGTTCACTCTTCACTTGATCACCTGTTCAAGTTTATCGAGATTGGTAAGGAGTATAACCTTAAGGACGTTTACGTTCATTGTTTTATGGACGGACGTGATACAGACCCAAAGAGTGGCGCAGGCTTCATTGCTGACATTCAGAAGGTATGCGATGCAAATGACGCACATATCGCTTCAGTGGTTGGTCGTTTCTATGCAATGGATCGTGACAAGCGTTGGAATCGTGTGAAAGAAGCATACGATTTGCTTGTTGAAGGCAAGGGTGTACAGGCTACTGACATGGTTAAGGCCGTTGAGGCAAGCTATGCAGAAGGCGTGACAGACGAGTTTATCAAGCCTATTTCAAACTCTTCCGTGAATGGTAAGATTGAAGAGGGTGATGTTGTCATCTTCATCAACTTCCGTAATGACCGTGCGAAGGAGTTGACATCTGTGCTCACACAGCAGGATATGCCAGAGGAAGGAATGCATACCATTAAGGGCTTGCAGTTCTATTGTATGACTCCATACGATGCAACCTTCAAGAACGTAAATATCCTCTTCCCTAAGGAGAATGTGATGGATACGTTAGGTGAATACCTCAGTAGACTCGGTAAGAGACAGCTTCATACAGCAGAGACTGAGAAGTATGCACACGTAACCTTCTTCTTTAATGGTGGTCGTGAGGAGCCTTATGAGGGTGAAGACCGTATCTTAGTCGCTTCTCCAAAAGTGGCAACCTACGACTTGAAGCCAGAGATGAGTGCCTTCGAGGTGAAGGATAAGCTTGTTGGGGCTATCAACACACAGGAGTATGACTTTATTGTTGTGAACTTTGCTAACGGTGATATGGTAGGTCATACAGGTGTTTACAATGCGATAGCAAAGGCTGTATGGGCTGTTGACCATTGTGTTAAGGAGGTTGTTGAGGCTGCTAAGGCTAACGATTATGAGGTAATCATCATCGCTGACCACGGTAATGCCGACAACGCTATCAACGAGGATGGAACTCCAAACACTGCTCACTCACTCAACCCAGTACCATTCATCTATGTTACAAACAACAATTCTGCAACAGTAAAGAATGGTCGTTTGGCTGATGTTGCTCCTTCTATCCTTCATATTATGGGCTTAGAACAGCCAGCTGATATGACAGGTGAGAATCTTATAAATGATTAAACAGATTTTAATAAATCTAAAATAATTAAATCCCAAGCGCATTTCTTGCATTTGGGATTTCTTTTTTCATTACCTTTGCGTCCATAAGGATTTATATCCTTTCCGAGTTTTATAAGTATTAATGTGTAATTTTAAACAGTAAAAGATTATGGATTTTAAGAAAATAGCATTATCATTTGTAGTAGCATTTAGCGTATGTTCACTCAGTGTTCAGGCACAGAGTCAATGCTCAAAGAAGTGTGATAAGGCTCCAAATGAGCAGGTAGAAAAGCAAGGAAAACAATGTGCAAAGGATGGCAAGACCTGTGATAAGCAGGCTGGTAATGTTTGTTGTAAGAAGCAGGGGAAGGCTTGTGAAAAGTCTGGTAAGGCTTGTGATAAGTCAAAGAAAGACTGCAAGAAGGCACAGGCAGGTAGCTGCTGCAAGAAGCAGGCTCAGCCAAAGAAGAAGTAATAGTTTAGCTTTAAAAATAAGAAAGTCGTGTCGAAAGGCGCGACTTTTTTGTTGGTATCAGAACTTTATCGTACTTTTGTAGTAACAAAACTGCATGTAGTAAGATGCGATAAGTTATAACTTTGCTTTATTCTTATCGTGTTAGCAGATAACAATCATAGCTATGGGTGTAAAGATAGAACCTTCGTGGGAACAACAATTGCGTGATGAGTTTGGTAAACCTTATTTCCAACGGTTGACTGAACAAGTGAGACAAGAGTATGCACACTACGCTTGTTTTCCACCTGGTAGGCTGATTTTTAATGCTTTTAATCTCTGCCCTTTCGATAAGGTAAAGGTTGTGATTATAGGACAAGATCCTTATCATGAGCCAGGACAGGCGATGGGGTTGAGTTTCTCTGTGCCTGAGGGTGTACAGCTTCCACCGTCATTGCAGAATATCTATAAGGAGATTGCTGCTGATTTGGGTACGCCTATTCATCAGTCTGGTGACCTTACAAGATGGGCAGAACAGGGAGTTCTTCTATTGAATGCTACACTTACCGTCCGCGCACATATAGCTAATAGTCATCAGCCATTAGGGTGGGGAATCTTTACCGATGCTGCTATTAAGGCACTCAGCGATGGACGTGAGAATTTAGTCTTTATGCTTTGGGGCGGTTTTGCGCGTAGTAAGAAGGCACTGGTTGACCAGCAGCGACACTGTGTCATTGAGAGCGTACACCCTTCGCCACTCTCTGCTAACCGTGGGGGATGGTTTGGACAGCATCAGTTCTCACGTTGTAATGCCTACTTAACCTCTTGTGGGCTTCAGCCTATTGAGTGGTAGTTTTAATCAATAGCAATGGAATGGATTTTAGAAGAATCGTGGCGTGAAAAGCTGAAGGATGAACTGGATAAACCCTATTACAGGGAATTGATGGAAAAGGTGCAAGAGGAGTATAAGAATGAGACTTGCTATCCGCCAAAAGATAAGATTTTCAATGCCCTAAATCTTTGCCCTTTTGATAAGGTAAAGGTTGTTATTATGGGGCAGGACCCTTATTTCCATTCAGGTCAGGCTATGGGGCTGAGCTTTTCCGTGCCTGAAGGCATACATCTTCCGCCTTCGTTGCAGACTCTATATAGGGCACTCGGGATTAGTCTTGATGCCTCTGATAAGCCTTTGGGAGATCTTACGCGTTGGGTTGAGCAAGGAGTATTGTTGTTGAATACGACATTGACTGTGCGTAAGGATAAACCTAACAGCCATCGGAAATACAAGTGGTGGCGTTTTACAGATGCTGTTATCAGGGCATTGGATGCTGAGCGTGAGCATATCGTCTTTATCTTATGGGGACGTATAGCACAGCGTAAGGAACGATTGGTTCACGTAGAAAATGACAGGCACATGGTATTGAAGGCGATACACCCTTCCCCTTTGGCTGTCCGCCGCAAAGGAGAATGGGATGGAAAAGAACATTTCACGTGCTGCAACAAGTATTTAAATGAGCATGGAATTGCACCTATCGACTGGATGGTTGTGAGTGAACAAGTTGACGAGTGAATAAGTTTATGAGTTTTCGAGTTGTTTGCTTTAAAGAGTATAAGGCGTATTTGTCTTGTAAGGCTTATAGGACTAAGATAGTTTGTTTACCTAATTAAAGCCTTAAAATAAGGTTAGAAGGGAATTATCTTCGTGAAGAAAAATATTTATTTTCATGAAAGAAATATTTATTTTCACGAGAAAAAAGATTTTTCTTCATGAAAATAATTTGGAGAAAGGCTCTGAGTTAATGAATAAAGGCAGTTGATAGTACTGCAAATGACTGTTGAAAATGAAATAATTTAGCGTTAAGAAAGATGGGTAATACTTATGATCATATTTTCATGGTTGGAGATGTGCTTGTCTCACCAGATATAATTAATGTAAAGTTTTGCTGCGACCTTGATAAGTGTCATGGTCAATGCTGTATTGAGGGAGATGCTGGTGCACCCGTGACATTGGACGAGACGATGGAGATAGAGAATGTTCTCGATACTGTTTGGGGTGATTTGTCGGCCTCTGGACAAGCCGTTATCGACAAGCAGGGCGTTGCTTATACCGATGAAGAAGGTGAATTGGTGACGAGTATCGTTGGCGGTAAGGACTGTGTCTTCACTTGTTATGAGAACGGATGTTGTCTTTGTGCATTGGAACGTTCCTATCGCAATGGTAAGACTGGTTTTGTAAAGCCTATCTCGTGTTCGTTGTATCCAATTCGTGTGAAAGACTTTGGGAATGGCACTTGTGGTATCAATTATCATCGCTGGCGCATCTGTGCTGATGCACGAAAAAAAGGAGAAGAACTAAATTTTCCCCTTTATAAGTTTTTGAAGGAACCCCTTACGCGTAGATTTGGTAAGGAGTGGTATGATGAGTTGTGCGAAGTAGCTGACCAGTTGTTGGGGTGATTAGGCTATTAGGCCAATTAGCCTAATAAGGCTAATAAGCCTAATAGTCTCGTTAGCTTTTCCTAAACTTCGAGGGACTCATACCCACATGTTCCTTAAAGTATTTACCCATAAAGCTCTGATTAGCGAAGTTTAGTTCGTCAGCAATCTGTTTGATACTCATCGTACTATTTCTTAGCATGACACGCAACTCACGTGTAACGTAGGAGTCAATCCAGTCGCTTGGTGTACGTCTGCTGACTGTACGCACTGTCTCAGAGAGATATTTTGATGTGATACACAGTTGTTGTGCATACCAACTAACACGTCGTTCCGTTCGATAGTTCTTCTCCACAGTTTGTATGAAGTCGCGGAAGATGACCTCAGCACGTGTCTGTGCTTCATCTCCTACTTGTTGGAAGCGATAGATGATATTACTCATATCGATGATTAGTGCCTTTAACATCGTCATCACCAACTCACGACGGAAGCGGTGCCCAATATCAATAATCTTCTCTTTGATATGTTCTATATCTTTTTCTAAGGCCTTAGCCTGATTGTCATCAAGATGGAAGACTGGATGTGTACGAGCAAAAAGGAAGAGAGCAGAAAGCTCGTGAACTCCGCTTACGATGTTCTGAAAGAAATCATACGACATGATGAGCGCAATACCTTTGCAGTCACGTGAAAGCATATAATCGGCAACAACTTGTTCTTCGCTGATGATAATGACATCCCCTGCACTTACCTCGTGCATCTTTGTGTCAACGGTATATTGTGCATTGCCGCTGGTACAGAGCGCAAGGAAGAGCGACTTCATGCGAGAAGGGCTGTTTGGAAGTGGTACTTTCGTGATATCCTCGAAGAGAATAAGGTCGTTGTCTATGTATTTTCCTTCAGGATATACGACCTTTGCTTGGGCTACATTAACTTCAAGGAGTCTTATCTTTTTGTTCATTTTCCAGTTGTTTTGAAGTTGCAAATATACTCATTTATTTCTTTTTTCGAAAAGCTTATGTGTGAAAAAGGACAATTTTAGTGGGGGTATATATGATAATAGGCCGTAATAGATGATAATTAGAGTAAAACAAAAACTCCCTTTCTTTCAAAAAGAGAAAGGGAGTTAACTTTATTTTATCAGCTTTATAAACTGTTTTAATTAGCTTCAATTAGCTTATGCATCAATGTTAGCGTAGGTTGCATTCTTCTCGATGAACTCACGGCGAGGCTCAACATCGTCGCCCATCAGCATAGAGAAAATCTCATCAGCATCAGCAGCATTCTCGATAGTTACCTGTTTCAAGAGTCGTGTCTTAGGATCCATAGTCGTTTCCCAAAGCTGCTCTGGGTTCATCTCACCAAGACCTTTGTAACGCTGTGTATGGATAGCCTTAGCATCTTCGATACCATTTGCATACTTGTCGATAAAAGCTTGGCGCTGCTGCTCAGTGTAACAGTACTCGCTAATCTTCTTGTAAGTACACTTGTAGAGTGGAGGTGTAGCGATATATAGATGTCCCTGCTCGATAACCTTCGGCATGTAACGATAGAAGAGTGTCATAATCAGTGTGTCGATGTGAGAACCATCAACATCGGCATCGGTCATGATGATAATCTTGTCATAACGAAGTTTATCCGTGTTTGCCTCAAAGTCGCCTTCATCTTCCACACCGAAGCGTACACCGATAGACTGAATGATATTCATAACAGACTCTGCCTCGAATACACGATGGCGTTGTACCTTCTCTACGTTCAGAATCTTACCACGGAGAGGAAGAATAGCCTGTGTATAACGGTCACGTCCCTGCTTAGCTGAACCACCCGCTGAATCACCCTCGACGAGGAAGATTTCGCAGTCCTTAGGGTCCTTGTTAGAACAGTCAGCCAGCTTGCCGGGCAAACCACCGCCACTCATCACGTTCTTACGCTGTACGCTTTCACGTGCCTTACGAGCTGCAACACGAGCTGTAGCAGCAAGAATAACCTTGTTACAGATCATCTTGGCCTCGTTAGGATGTTCCTCGAGATAATCTGTCAGCGCCTCACCAACAGCCTGCTGTACGGCACCAGAAACCTCGCTGTTACCCAATTTCGTCTTTGTCTGACCCTCAAACTGTGGCTCTGCTACCTTGATTGAGATGACAGCTGTCAAGCCTTCGCGGAAGTCTTCACCAGCAATCTCAATCTTAGCTTTCTCCAACTGCTTAGAGATCTGTGGGTCATTGTCAGCGTATGTCTTCAATGTACGAGTCAATGCAGCACGGAATCCTTGCAAGTGAGTACCACCCTCGATAGTGTTGATATTGTTAACGTATGAGTGGATGTTCTCTGTATAATCAGTGTTGTACATCACAGCCACTTCGATAGGAATATTCTGTTTCTCAGTCTTGAGGTAGATAACATCATCGAAGAGATGCTGACGATGGCGGTCAACGTAACGAACGAACTCCTTCAAACCATCCTTAGCGTGGAAAACCTCAGTATGTGTCTTACCTGTTTCAGGGTCTGGGCGAAGGTCAGAAAGCGTAATCTTAATACCAGCATTCAGATAAGCCAACTCGCGCATACGACGTGCTACGATTGCCCATTGGAAAACTGTTGTAGTAAAGATCTCTGGGTCTGGCCAGAATTGCTGACGTGTACCAGTTTTATCTGTCTCACCAACAACCTTTACAGGGTAGAGAGGTTTACCCTTCTCATATTCCTGCTGGTAGATTTTACCATTACGGAACACCTGTGACTTCATGTGTGATGAAAGTGCATTTACACAACTTACACCCACACCGTGCAGACCACCGCTGACTTTATACGAACCCTTGTCGAACTTACCACCAGCGTGGAGAACGGTCATAACAACCTCAAGGGCACTCTTGTGGAGCTTCTCGTGCATGTCAACAGGGATACCACGACCATCATCCTCAACGGTGATGGAGTTGTCCTCGTTGATTGTAACTTCAATGTTCTGACAGTAGCCAGCCATTGCTTCGTCGATAGAGTTGTCGACGGTCTCGTTAATCAAGTGGTGAAGTCCCTTTTCACTGATGTCACCAATGTACATAGCAGGACGCTTACGTACTGCCTCCAAGCCTTCTAAGACCTGAATGTTACTGGCGGAGTAATTATTCTCGTTTTCTGGATTTTCTGCCATTTTCTTTCGATTGTTCTTATAGTATGCAAAGATACACTTTTTCCTTTATATGAGGAAATAAAAACCTGCAAAAAACGCAAAAGAAAGCATATCAAATTGTTGTTTTATGCAGATATGTTTCTTATTCTTTTCTTCTCAGAATTAGCTTACTATGATTCGTATGAAGTAGGAGTGTTTGTTCGCTTTTCCTAAAGTACGTAGCGTTTGTTAGCTTTCGTATAAATGTCGTTATGTATAGTGGAATCTTAATTTTAGTCGGGAGTGGTTAAAACAGAAAAAGCCATAACCCTCTCGGATTATAGCTCTGTTATTCTTTTCAGCTATGACTGAAAGTATTCTTTTATCCCAAAGCCGCTATGTGCTTGCAGAGAGCAGACTTCAAGTTAGCTGCCTTGTTCTGGTGGATAACGTTGGTCTTAGCCAACTTGTCCAACATCTTCTGTACAACAGGATAGAGCTTAACAGCCTCTTCCTTATCCGTCATGCTACGCAACTTGCGAACAGCGTTACGCATAGTCTTAGCATAATATCTGTTGTGCAAGGTTCTAACCTTGTCCTGACGGATTCTCTTCAATGATGATTTGTGATTTGCCATCTTTGTTTCTTCTTTTATTTTTATTAGTAGTCCCTAGCAGAGTCGAACTGCTCTTTAGAGAATGAAAATCTCTCGTCCTAACCGATAGACGAAGGGACCATAGTTAGTTTTGCGGGTGCAAAGGTAGCCTATTTATTTTAATCAGCCAAACTTTTTGCTAATAAATTTCTGTAAGAGGCTGTATTTTTGTATTTTTGCATTGGTTTTTATATGATTTTAAAGTCAAAAGCAATTGTATTGCGTTCTCTGAAGTTTGGTGACTCATCGCTAATAATTGATATGTTTACCGAATTGGAGGGTCGTATTTCTTTTATAACGCGCATTCCTAAGACGGCGAAAGGGAAGATCAAGAAGCAGTATTTTCAACCACTGACCTTGCTCGACCTTGAATTCGACTATCGTCCGCAAACTTCTTTGCAGCGTATAAAGGATGTACGTATCCTTCGTCCTTATGGCTCTATACCATTCGAACCAGTGAAATCGGCTATCCTTCTCTTCCTTTCTGAGTTCCTTTATTATGTTACGCGTGGTGAGCAACAGAATGTTCACCTATATAATTATGTAAGCGCAAGTATGGAATGGTTGGACGAGGCTGAGCGTGGCTATGCCAACTTTCATCTTGTCTTTATGATGCGCCTAAGTCGTTTCATTGGTTTCTTCCCTAATCTTGATGCTTATCAGGAGGGTGCTTGCTTTGATCTTCGCAATGCAACCTTTACTGAGCGTGTGCCCCTTCATTCTGATTATTTGTTACCAACAGATGCTGCGGGGATAAACACACTTATTCGTATGGACTATGAAAATATGCATCTCTTCCGTCTTTCTCGCAACGATCGTAACCGAATCTCTGATATCGTATTGCATTACTATCGCATTCATGTACCTGATATGCCTGAATTGAAGAGTTTTCATGTGCTGCGTGAGTTGTTTAGTTAAGGTGCTTTAAGGTGTGTGGTGGAAATTTATTGTGATAATAACCTGCGATTAGTATTTTGTTGCATGTTTTTTTAGTACTTTTGTAGACTTGGAGCATTGTGTTTCCGACTTTATCAATATATAATATATTTTTATGAAGTTAACAGAACAGCGTAGTAGTATGCTTCATGGTGTACTGCTGATTACTTTGTTTGCTTGTGCAGCATTCTATATCGGTGATATGGGATGGGTGAAAGCACTTTCGTTGAGTCCGATGGTCGTTGGTATCATCTTGGGTATGCTTTATGCCAATAGCCTTCGCAATAATCTTCCTGAAACGTGGGTGCCGGGTATTGCCTTTTGTGCGAAACGTGTGTTGCGCTTTGGTATTATCCTTTATGGCTTTCGTCTGACCTTTCAAGACGTGGTGGCTGTGGGTTTCCCTGCAATAGTTGTGGATGCAATTATCGTATGCGGAACGATACTATTAGGTGTTTTGGTGGGGAGACTCTTGAAGATGGATCGTAGCATAGCACTTTTGACGGCTTGTGGAAGTGGTATCTGTGGAGCTGCAGCGGTGTTAGGTGTCGACGGAGCTATTCGTCCGAAGCCTTATAAGACTGCCGTGGCTGTGGCAACAGTGGTAATCTTTGGCACACTATCAATGTTCCTTTATCCTATTCTTTATCGGGCTGGAGTCTTTGACTTGAGACCAGACGCTATGGGAATCTATGCGGGTTCAACGATTCACGAGGTGGCTCATGTTGTCGGTGCAGGTAATGCAATGGGGGCGGCAGTTAGCAATTCTGCGATTATCGTTAAGATGATTCGTGTAATGATGTTAGTACCAGTCTTATTGGTTATCGCTTTCTTTGTGGCAAAGGATGTTGCTGGACGAGAGCAAGAAGCAGGTAAAAGTAGTAAAATAAACATTCCTTGGTTTGCTATTCTCTTCCTTCTTGTCATCGGTTTCAACTCCTTGAACTTACTTCCAAAGGATTTTGTAGACATTATCAATACCTTTGATACTTTCCTTCTAACAATGGCAATGTCAGCCTTAGGTGCAGAGACGAGTATAGATAAGTTTAAGAAAGCAGGTTTTAAGCCTTTCCTTTTGGCTGCAATCCTATGGTGCTGGCTAATTGCTGGAGGTTATTGTCTGGCAAAGTATTTGGTGCCTATGCTGGGTGTTGGGTGTTAAATGCTGGGTGTTAGGTGTTGAATTTTGGTGTTGATGATGTGTAAATGCTTATTTGCGTGTTGCGTGTTGAATGTTAGGCGTTGATGAAGTGCGCATCTGAGGGAACATGTTTTTTATTTGAGTGTTGGGTGTTGAATGTTAGGTGTTGATGAAGTGCGCATTCGAGAGAACATGTTTGTCTTAGGTGTTTGCTTTGGATTGATTAATATTTAGGACTATGTGAGGAGCGTATTTGTGGCGGTCTACGATACAATCCATAGACATAACATCGTAAATAAGATAGAATGAAGGAACTATTTAGTAAGGCGAAGTTAGGTAAGTTGCGTAATTTCCTTTGGGTGCTATTGATAATAGGATGTAAGGTTATCTATCTTCAATTTATAGTGGTGCCATTTTATGATATTGGACTCTTTATTGTTGTTACGGTTGTGGCAGTCCTATATGATAAGTTGATAGCATCGAAGGGCTTTGATGCTATAGCCAATAACGCATGTATTTGTTGGGCAGTAGTTGGGCTCGCTCTGATG
Organism: Prevotella melaninogenica; assembly: GCF_018128065.1. Taxonomy (NCBI): domain Bacteria; kingdom Pseudomonadati; phylum Bacteroidota; class Bacteroidia; order Bacteroidales; family Prevotellaceae; genus Prevotella; species Prevotella melaninogenica. Next base: position 618,941 of record NZ_CP072360.1, read on the forward strand.
TTAAGATCGTATTATCTGCCAGAAAAGATTTACAAAGTACCATTAAATGGTTTTTCAACTCATAGAGTAGATCATATTTTTTTTAGATTTAAGGGGAGAGCTTTTAAACGTCCTTTCTCACTTACTGACTATGACCTTTCAGATATTTGCAATCGTTATGATGTAGAACTGTATCTAAAAGAGCCACTTCCAACGGTCTATTATATTTCTGGAATCAGTCTTTGTAAGAAAGAAAACGTGTCTAAATAGGAGAAGACTTGCCGTCTTCCATGAGTGTGCGAAGGCTTAGCACGTTATGTGCGGACGCTTAGCACAAGTGGTGCGGAGGCTAAATTAGAATGCATATAAGAGTAAAGGGGTTTATAGAGGGACTTCCTTTCTCCCAAAGGGAAGGGGCTATTCTGTAAGCATTCCAAATTAGCCGTCTTACCACTTCACGAATAATAGGATGTGTCAAAATGCAAATTAATAACTTGACAACTTTCAATCTATAAGTAGGATTCTTCTAAAGGTAAAGAAAAGGCCATTTCTCTACTCAAAACCGAGTATAGAAATGGTCTTTCTTTATTGGATTGTTTCAAATTGTAAGATTATCAAAATGGTATTTACATTTTGACATACCCTCTTGATAATGTAAGTTTTACTGCTATTAAATCGTAATTTTTCTTTTTGACTACCAATTATCGTTTTCGTTGCCTGCTACGCCATGCTTGACCGCTTCTTCAATCTTGTCCATAATTACATTGGAGTAAGCATGAGCCATGACAAGTGCTTTTGCTGAAGTCTTCTTGTGGCTGTCTTTTTCTGTAAATGGAAAGCATTGTTCAATAGGCCAATTCTCTTCTGTTAAAGTCGCACGAGAGCCACCCATCCCACCGAGGAAACCTCCTCCAATCTTTTTGTCTACTTTGTAGAAAGGTATAGTGTAAGTTATTCTCACCTTTCCATCTTTGATGTCAGTCTTTATAATTGGTGTCAGATTTACTGTATATGAATTTGCTCCTCCTGTATGTGAAGCAATGGCATCAACATTTCCCTTAGCAATAATTACACCTGCTTCTTTGTCATTTAATTGAATAACAGATTTTCCGCTTCCAAAAGTATTACTGTACCAGTAATTTAGGATGACGTATAGTTGTGTCTTTGTCTTTTCTGGTGCCTCAATAACTTGCGTATAAGTTAGTGCTTTGTTTTTGTCTAATTGTAACTGGCTTGTAAGGCTTTTTGCAGCATCATACCACTTTTCGCCATACTTTTCCTTGGCATATTTTTCCAACTCTTCTGCCCTCATTATTTGGGCATTTACTCCGATAGCCAATAAAAGCATAACGGCACATAAAAACAGTTTTTTCATCTTTATTTGAATTAAATTAAGTAAAATCCCATCTCTCCTGTGCCAATAAAAAAAGGCGCAGGTCTTCTCCATACGCCTCACGGTTCACCACAAACCACAACTGTATATAGGAAAACCTGCACCTGTATGATGCAAGGTCCCAATAACAGTTGTTTTGCTCTGTTCTCATGTGGTGATTGTGAGGCTATTGAGCAAAAAGTATTGTGTCCATTAAAGAACACGTTGCAAAAATAGTAAAAATATCTTAAAGGAACAACAATAATATCATCTTTCTTTCAGTAAGGTAAAATAAAGTTTGTAGTAAGAACTATAAAGACTGAACTTCTTTTGTAGTCCAGTCTTTTTTATGATTTTTCCGTTAAATGCGTAGATTGTTAATAGAATGAGATTAATCCACATACGTGGTATGCTTACCTCCAATTAGATGGTTTTATAAAGGGGGATAAACTCCATGATAAACGTATTAGGTGCGATGTCTATCTGTCTTCTACAAGCAACGTATTCTCTTATTAGTTAGAGTTTGTAAACTATTTTCATGCTCTTCAAAACCAATACATGCTCTTTTGGCTTCTAAAAGATGCCTAATTGGCTTGCAAAAGGTGCCCTTTAAGCCCCTTACTAACGCCCTTATGAAGTCCAATTAAGCACCTTTTATTTTGCCACTTGGTAACTAATTGATTCTCTGTTGATTGCAAACCTGCTTCTTATATGTGTGTTTGGCGTTAGTTATAGATGTTTTCTTTGAAATTATGTAATTATTTTTCAAACCATTATCTATAGATTTTCGAAGTCTAAAAAGAAATGATTTTCAATGTCAGAGGATGATAAAAGGACAGAAAGTTGACTGTCTTGCCATGGTTTTTATTTAATGAGTAGCTATGGTTCTTCCGTTAAAGCAATACGAAAAGCATCCACATATTTAACGGAAGAGCCTTTCTTACCCTTTTGTCTTGCAAAAAAAAAAGGCTGAACTTCTTTTGGAGTTCAGCCTTTTCTTATTTTTGATATAACTATTATACGAAGCTAATAACGCCTTCGACAGCGTCTTCTTTGTTTTCGTTATCTTCATTATCTTGCTCAGGATTACTGATACGCTTGATGTCTTTAATCATCTGCTTGGTACGCTTATAGGTTGGTGTGTTCTCTACAGCAAGGATAACATCCTCGTTGTCGAGTTCATCTGCAGTAAAGCGATAGATGTGTGGACGATGCTTGTATTGTGAGTTATTATTGTCTTTGTAGAAACGGTCACGACGGTCACGACGCTCTGCTGCTTTCTCCTCTTCCTCTGCTTGGCGTGCAGCATCTTCCTGTGTCTGTTTCTTGATATGGCTACCCATACCGTCAACATCCTCGATTCCAAAGCCCGTTGCAAGGATAGTTACCTTCACCTTCTTGTCAAGTTCTGGGTCAATAGCAAGTCCCCATTTCAACTCGAAGTCAGCACTGAAGTGGTTCATGAACTCTGTAACATCACCCATTTCTTCCATTGTCAGACCAGGGTTGTCCTTATCGTCGCTGTTGAAGTTGATAGAGAGCAGAATCTTCTTTGATTTATAGACATCGTTATCGTTAAGTAAAGGAGAGTTGAGTGCGTCCTCAATCGCCTGCTTTACACGACCTTCACCCTCACCGTAACCAGTTGACATGATAGCCACGCCACCATCCTTGAGGACTGTCTTTACATCGTTGAAGTCGAGGTTCATAATACCATGAACGGTGATAATCTCTGCAATACTCTTGGCAGCAACGCTCAGTGTGTCGTCAGCCTTACGGAAACCATTGAGCAAGCTCAGTTCGGGATAGATTTCACGCAGACGTTCGTTGTTGATAACGAGTAGGGCATCGACATGCTTTGCCATTTCTTCAACGCCATCTAATGCTTGGTCAATCTTCTTTGCTCCCTCAAAGCGGAAAGGAATCGTAACGATACCCACGGTGAGAATGCCTAACTCCTTGCTGACACGTGCAATGACAGGTGCTGCACCAGTACCCGTACCGCCACCCATACCAGCGGTGATAAATGCCATTTTCGTACCATCATTGAGCATATGCTTGATATCCTCAATAGTGTCTTCTGCCGCCTGACGTGCACGTTCGGGACGGTTTCCAGCTCCTAAACCTTCCTTACCTAATTGCAGATGAACAGGTACAGGAGAGTCGTTAAGTGCTTGTGCGTCCGTGTTACAGAGTACGAAGGTTACATCGTGGATACCCTCTTTATACATATGGTTTACGGCGTTACCACCACCACCACCGACACCAATGACCTTGATGATGCTATCAGCAACATCGCCTTCACCGAAGTCTAATATATCTATTTTATTGTTGTCTGCCATAACAGTATGTTGTCTATGTTTATTTCCTATGTTTCTTTCTGTGCGCAATTGTAGGATGGTTATTCTTCATCCTCAGAAATGATTGTTTTTCCAAAATCTTTTATTTTACGTGAGAATTTGTTCCAGAAGCTATTGCGACGCTTCTCTTCTTCAAGTTCGCGTTCTCTTGCTTCCTCTTCTTCACGCTGTTTGCGTTCCTCTTCTTCGCGCTTGCGTCGTTCAGCCTCCGCTTTCTTTTTCTCTTCAGGAGTAGGTACAATACCTTGTCCTTGTCTTGTGTTAGACGTTGGGGTGTAGGGTTGTTCGACAGGAGTTGCTACAGTAATATTCTCATTGTTGAAGAGATTGTTTTGTGTTGGATTATATTCAGCACCAGCACAATTCATATCGCCTTTGGCAAGCAGGCCGAGGATAGTGTTCATATCACCATGCTTAGCTGTGATATCAGCGTTGCTGGATGAAATAGTGTGTGTGACGAAGTTTGCTTTACGAATCTTGTCGACATGTGTGGTGTTACGAATACAGCGTTCAATGTTCTTTAAGTTCATACCTCCACCGGTGAGGATGATACCACCAAGAAGTTTGTCAGCATATTCTGATGGTACTTGATACCATACATTCTCTACAATCTCGCTAATACGTGCTTCAACGATTTCGATGAACTTACGACTCTCCACTGTGCGTTCTGCATCAATAGAGTATTTCATAGTATTATCGATATCATTGTTCTCAGTGAAGGCAGAACCATACTTGAGTTTCATAGCCTCGGCATCCTTCTCTTCCATCTGAAGGCTGGCAATATCCTTTGTAATATTATTGCCACCTAATGGGATGACAGCCAAGTGGCGGAGGATATTCTTGTAATATACAGAAACTGTTGTTGTATCAGCACCGAAGTCAACCAACACACAACCACCACGTTTCTCAGCCTCACTCAATACGGCATCAGCCAAGGCTAAAGGTGCAAGATACATCTCGGCAATAGCAATACCCGACTTCTCAAAGCAGTTGTTGAGGTTCTCATAGAAAGCCTTACGCCATAAGATATTGAGGAAGTTACCCTCAAGACGAGTAGCTTTAATACCTACAGGGTCAAGAGAAAATTGGTTATCAACCTTATACTCCTGTGTGACAGCATCAAGAATCTCCTGATCAGGATAAGTCATATTGCGGTTGGCATCCATTAACTCATTAATCATCTCTGAGGTAATGATGGTATCGGTAGGTAAATCCTTAACAATAACGTTGCGAACGCTTCGTATAGACTGTCCCCCCACGCCTACATAAACCTGAGAGATTTCATACTTCAGTTGTTTCCTTAGTTTGTTGATGATGCCAGTGAGGCACTGTCCGGTCTTGTCAATGTTATAGACGACACCTTTGCGAATGCACTGTGTAGCGTCTTCCTTTACAACGGCAAGCACGGAGATACTGCCGTCAAGATTCTTTTTGCCAGCGATTCCTGTAATCTTTGATGAGCCTAATTCAATGGCTACTATGAACTCTGCCATATTCGTTAAGTATTATGTTGCTTATTTTATATTCTCTAAATTGATAGTTGCTTATTCCGTAAGCTCAGCTGTGGCATCTTCTTGTCGTTTAACTTCCTTACGGGCTTTTTCTCTCTCCTCCTCTTCTGTACGTTGTATGTCATCTACTTGTTCCGACTTAGCTTTCTTAAGCAGTGCTTCTTCCTCAGCTTTTTCAGTTTTCTCATCACGTTTCTTACAGATGATTTGGTTGTCGAATTCTATGTCGATGTAAGAGTATTGTTCCATCCAGCTTGAGAAAGACCATATCGATAGAATTTCTCTAAGCGTGACAACTTCTTTGTTACAAAGATGTTGATGTCATGTTTCCGCTTCCATGGTCCATTGTTCCTTGGAAGATACCCTATGAAGATGATTTGATTACCAACGCGTGGCACTAACTCTATACCTTTGTCAGGTAAGACATTAATCTGTTCTATCTGGTTCAGCCATAGTGGTGATGCACTGATAGCTTTGGCAAGCGGAGCAATGTAAAGACGTGCAAAGTTATTATCTATATTACCTGTTGCGATGATTAAGTCACTTGTATACTTCGAGTTGGGAAGTATTCCTCCGTTATCATCAAGATAGTAGTCAGCACCGTTGCTACTCTTGATGCGGATAATCGGCATACGTTGAGTAATATAGATATTGATTTGTCCATCTTTTGTTTTGTAACACTGGGCAGTATTGACGAATGGTCCCACTTTAAGTGCCTCCTCAATGTTGCGAGGATTGACATCAGATATCTTTTATTGAGGGGGTAGAGGTGGACTTTCTCTAATATCTGTTTGATTTCGTTTGCGGTAAGGAAGCCTGCATTATTAGAGTCAGATATGTTGATGTTCACTTGGGTGCACAACAATTTACTCTCATCTGGGTTATTCCATGAGGTAACTGCCAAGATGAGATAAATAGTCAGTAGAATATCCAGCGTAGTGATAATTATCTTTTTCCACCTAATGTGCATATCTTCTCTTTTTTCGCTTTAAGCGTTTTAGCTTTCTTACTACTTACTTCTTATTGAGTATCTCTGCAATCTCTGGTACGTAATTATCAAGATTACCAGCACCCAATACTACAAGTACGTCAAAGTCTCTTGACTTAACAAAGTCTAAGACATCGTCCTTCTGAATCATCTGCTTCTCAACGTTAGGTTTGAGATTATCGTAGATGAGCGAACTTGTAACGCCTGGGATAGGCTCTTCTCGAGCAGGATAAATCTCAGTCAACACCACTTCATCGAAATGACTAAGTGCATCAGCGAACTCCTTATAGAAGTCACGTGTTCGTGTATAGAGGTGTGGCTGGAAGATTGCTGTAACTTTTCTGTCAGCATAAAGTTCTTTTAAGCTCTTCGCACTCTGCAGAATCTCCTTTGGATGATGTGCATAGTCGGAAAGGAATACATGGCGGTCATTCTTTATCTTAAAGTCGAAACGACGGTCAACACCCTTGTATGTCTTCATACCATTGCGAAGCTCTTCTGCCGTACAGCCATTGAGTTGTGCCATTGCCATTGCTGAGATAGCATTTTCGATGTTGATAGGAATTGGTTGACCAAGCTCCACATCCTTGATGTTCTCGATAGGAGAAATGAAATCGAAGGTAATTGTTCCGTTTTCAATTCGTACATTCTCTGCATGGAAGTCGCCTTCATCACGGCTATACTCATAGATTCTTACACCTTCTTGTACGTTTGGTTCCATCTCTAATCCTTTACGGATAATAAGTACACCACCTGGTTTGATGAGTTCTGTATAGTGACGGAAACTCTCAAGGTAAGCCTCTTTTGTGCCGTAGATGTCCAAGTGATCAGGGTCAGTAGAGGTGATAACGCTCATCCAAGGGCGTAGCCAATGGAAAGAACGGTCGAACTCATCAGCCTCAATCACAACAAAGTCGCTGTGGTCAGAGAGGATATAGTTCGTGCCATAGTTCTTAGAGATACCTCCAAGGAAGGCGTTACAATCCAAATGGCTCTGATGCATAAGATGTGCGCACATTGTAGAAGTCGTAGTCTTTCCGTGTGTTCCAGCAAAGCAAAGACCCTTATGCGTTCGGGTGAGTGTGCCGAGAACCTGTGCACGTTTCTGAATCTCAAAGCCATTCTCTTGGAAATAAACCAGTTCTGCGTGGTTAGAAGGGATTGCAGGAGTGTAAACAACCAATGTTGAAGATGGTTCTTTACACGCAGCAGGGATAAGTTGAACATTCTCTTCATAGTGAATATTCATTCCTTCTTTCTCCAAAGTGTGAGTAAGTTCAGATGGAGTCTTGTCATAACCTGCTACTATCAATCCTTTATGAAGGAAATAGCGAGCAATAGCGCTCATACCGATGCCACCTGCACCTACGAAGTAAACTGATTTAATATCATTGAGTTCCATGTGTTATATATTCTTTTTCTTTCTATTATTTTGGGATAGAACCATGTTCTACGACAGTCTCTTTAAACCCTATCTGTTGTAAGATAGCTTTATCCCTTAATGAGTTTGATTACCTCGTCAGCAATAATCTCAGCAGAGTTCCTCAACCCCATCTTCTTTACATTCTCACTTAGACTTGTTAGCTTTTCGTCATTTCCGATGGTTTCGAGGGCGAGCTTTATCAAGGAGTTAGGTGCATCAACATCCTTTACGCAGAGAGCAGCATCTTTGTTGACCAATGCCATTGCGTTTTTCGTCTGATGGTCTTCTGCCACGTTTGGACTTGGAACCAAGATAACAGGTTTTCCAATAAGTTGGAATTCGCTGATAGAGCTTGCACCAGCACGACTGATAACGAGGTCAGCAGCTTTATATGCGGCTCCCATATCGCTGATAAAGTCCATTATCTTTAAGTTTGGAAGTTCCTTCCCTTTCATGGAATCCAATATCTGTTGATGATAGAACTTACCCGTTTGCCATATGAATTGAACGTCTGACTGCTTGATTAAATCAAGGTGTTCGATGACAGAACGATTGATTGTTCTTGCTCCAAGGCTACCACCAACGAGGAGAATGGTCTTTTTGTTAGGCTCCAAACCGAAGCTCTCACGTGCCGCTTCAACAGAGAGTGGAGTAGAAAGAACGTTCTGTCGAACAGGGTTACCCGTCATAATAATCTTATCAGCAGGGAAGAAACGTTCCATACCTTCGTAAGCAACGCAAATCTTCTTCACGCGCTTTGACAACAGTTTGTTTGTGACACCTGCGTAAGAATTTTGTTCTTGGATGAGACAAGGGATTCCCATCTTTGCACACTCATAGAGCGTTGCACCGCTGGCATAACCACCAACACCCACAGCAACCTGTGGCTTGAAGTCTTTTATAATCTGGCGAGCCATGCGAAGACTCTTCCATAGTTTGTAAAGTACTTCAATGTTCTTTAGCTTATTGGCACGATTGAAACCTTTGATAGGTAGACCTTTGATCTCATAACCAGCCGCAGGAACACGTTGCATCTCCATACGTCCATCAGCACCAACAAAGAGAATCTTTGCTTCTGGGTGCTTAGCCTTGATGGCATTGGCAATTGAAACAGCAGGGAAGATGTGTCCTCCTGTGCCGCCACCGCTGATGATAATTCTTAATTCCTTGTCCATTTGCATCTTCTTTATAACCTACAAAGGTAATCATTTTTTTGTCTTCTTTCAACTTTCAGCTTCCTTTTTATTCTTCTCTGTAAATTAGGCTGTTACGTGTGAAAGTTTCTGTGAAGGCATCTTGTCTTCTTTCTTCTTCTTTGCCGAACGACTTACGCTGAGTATAACGCCTATATAGACGCAGTTAATGATGGTCGACGTACCACCTTTACTGATAAGTGGGAGTGGTTGTCCTGTGACAGGTGCTAAACCAACGGCAACTAACATGTTGAATAAAGCCTGTGTAACCAGGAGGAAGGCGATACCCATAGCGAGGAAAGCAGGGAAAGAATTTTCACACCGGTTGGCTATAATTCCAGTTCTGAACAGAAGGATAATATATAGGAGTGCCACAAAGATGGCTCCTTCGATACCTCCTTCTTCAATGATAATCGCATAGATAAAATCAGAGAAAGCCTGTGAAAGGAAGTCTCTTTCATTTGAATTTCCTGGTCCTTTACCAAAGACATCAGAAGAAGCAATTGCAATGTTTGCATGTGCTACCTGTGCATCTTTATCTAAGTCGTAGTCTTTTGGTGCAACGTATTCGTTGTTAAAGAACTTTTTAATACGTGCCTTCCATGTGTCAGCACGGTGTAGTGTTTTGCCAATGAAACCTGGTGATTCCTCCTGCCGTACAGCATTTGTTTGTTCAGTAAGATGTTGTTTGGCTGATATCTCATCGTCAACTTTCTTGTCATCTCCTACTAACATTACCATGGATAATACAACAACACCAATCAAGGCGATGACGCCTATCAAACGTCCTAATTGTTTGATAGGAACTCTTCCCACCAGCATCATTAGAAATACAGTTAATCCGATGAGCATTGCTGTGGAAAGGTTCTCAAAGAGAATCAGGAAAATCATGGCACTGGATAAAAGCATGATGTATTTGAACGCTTTTCGGTCTGCTCCATGTTCAGTTTGCATTGCGCTAAGTATCTGTGCTATCGCTAATACCAATGCACCTTTCCCTAACTCTGAAGGTTGGAACTGAATACCTGCAAAACTAATCCAACGACTTGCTCCATTCGTACTTTGTCCTGCCACAAGTACCCAGATAAGCATTAGAAAGGACATGACAAGTATGATAGGTGTGATGAGTTTGAAGTATCGACATTTGATGTTCAGTACAACAACCATCAAGGCAATCCCCACAATAAGGATGCTACAATGGTAGATGATAGGACTCCAGTAGTTTCCTCCAGTATACGACAGTGAACTTGAGGCTGAGTATACCTCAATAATACTGATGACACAGAGGAAGAAAAATATCATCCAGATTACCTTGTCTCCTTTGAATATATTACTGAGTGATTTATTCTTCATTGTTTTTTTGTTCCTTATGGGATTTATTAGCCCAATTAGCCCAATTTTAGTCTTATTAGCCCAATTAGCCTCTTCCTACAAAGCTCTTACATAATTCTTAAACTGCTCGCCACGGTCCTCCATATTCTTGAAAAGGTCGAAACTTGCGCAGCATGGACTTAAGAGAACTGTGTCGCCAGGTTTGGCTAACTCTGCACATGCAGCAACACAATCCTTCATTGAGTGAGTGTCACGGATAGGGATGCCAAGCCCGTCAAAGTTGTCATGGAGCTTCTTGTTGTCTGCACCAAGATAAACAATACCTGTACACTTCTGTTTAACTAAGTCCTTAATGCTATCGTAGTCGTTTCCCTTGTCTTTTCCGCCAATGATGAGGATGGTTGGTGTACGCATGCTTTCAAGTGCATACCAGCATGCATCAACATTCGTAGCTTTTGAGTCGTTGATGTATTGTACACCAGCAACTTTGCATACCTTTTCAAGTCTGTGCTCAACACCAGGGAAATCGCTTAGGCTCTTGCGAATGCTTTCTTTCTTAATACCGCTGATGTTTGAAGCGATACCTGCTGCCAAAGAGTTGTAGATGTTGTGACGACCAGTGAGCGAAAGGTCCTCCTGCTCCATGTTGAATGGTTCTGGTTGCTCAATCGTGTATTCACCTTCTTCGATGTAACCAATGCTACCATTCTCTTTCAGTTCCGAGAAAGGATAGCATACAGCATGTACGTCATACTTCTCAAGTTCTTTCTTAATAACAGGGTCATCGTTCCAATAGATGAAGCTATCCTCCTTGGTTTGGTTCTGAATGATACGCATTTTTGCATCTGCGTAATTCTCAAACTTATAGTCATAACGATCCAAATGGTCAGGAGTGATATTAAGAAGGATGGCTATGTTAGCACGGAAGTCGTACATATTGTCCAGCTGGAAGCTGCTCAGCTCGATAATGTAATACTCGTGTGGATCTTCTGCAACTTGCAAGGCAAGACTGTTTCCTATGTTTCCTGCCAATCCTGCATCGTAGCCAGCATCCTTGAAGATGTGATAGATGAGACTTGTTGTAGTAGTCTTACCGTTACTTCCTGTAATACATATCATTTTGGAATTGGTATATCGCCCTGCGAACTCAATCTCACTGATGATATGTGTGCCCTGTGCAATGAGCTTCTGAACCATCGGAGCTTCTTTAGGAATACCAGGACTCTTGATAATTTCATCAGCATTGAGAATCTTCTCTTCCGTGTGCTGTCCCTCTTCCCACTCTATACCACGGTCATCAAGCATCTTCTTATACTTGTCCTTAATGGCTGACATGTCAGAAACAAAGACATCGAAGCCCTCTTTCTTTGCCAATACGGCTGCACCGGCACCACTCTCACCAGCACCAAGTATTACTATTCTTTCATATATCTTTCCTTTCTCTTGCTTATGTAATGTTTTTGTTTGCTGGCTGCTTACCTCTCTTCGAGTAAACGGTTACTCGTCTTTCTGGTAGTACTCAGCTGTGTGGTGTTTTGCATGAACACCAATTGTGCGAACGCCCCGCACATATCGTGCTAAGACCTCGCACGCCTCGTGTTTATCTTATCTTAAGTGTGATGATAGTCATTGCTGCGAGGATAATGGTTACGATGATAAATCGTAAGGTAATCTTACTCTCATGCACTGCACCGTGTGGTTTCTTCAATAGATACTTACATTCAGGGTCAAGTTGACTATCCTGTGTTCGGAAGTTGTCATGTATTGGTGTTCGCTTGAAGATACGTTGCTTAACGCCTTTATGCTTTCCTAATTTGTAGTACCAAACTTGTACGATAACACTTAAGCTCTCAACAAAGAATACTCCACAGAGAATAGGGAGTAATAATTCTTTATGAATAATGATAGCACCTACTGCAATGATACCACCGATTGTAAGACTTCCCGTGTCGCCCATGAACACTTGTGCAGGATAAGTATTGTACCAGAGAAATCCTATCAATGCTCCGATGAATGCCATGAAGAATACAACTAATTCCTCCGAGCCTGGTATATACATGATGTTTAGATAGGCAGCATATTGTATATGACTACTTACATAGGCCAATATACCCAATACGACACCTATGACAGCGGAGTTGCCAGCACACATGCCGTCCATTCCGTCATTAAGATTCGCACCATTAGATACAGCCGTGACAACGAAGATTGTCATAAGGACAAACAGAATCCAGCCGCCAGCAGTCTTGTACTTACCTAAGAAACCTACAATTTCTGAATAATCAAGATTATGTGATTTTACAAATGGTATGGTCGTCTTCAGGGTCTTCACAGCTTTTGCTTCATGTTTGATGACGACTTCCTTCCCATTCTGATTGGCTACCTCAAGGTTCAAGTTGGCTTTGACATCTGGAGATGCCCAAAGAACCAAGCCAACGATAAGTCCGATGGTTACTTGTCCGATAATCTTATATTTACCCTTCAGTCCTTCCTTATCGTGCTTGAAAATCTTAATGAAGTCATCCATTCCGCCGAGGAAACCCAACCAAATGGTAGTGACAATCATCAGGAGCAGATAGATATTACGTAATCTACCTAACAAGACAACTGGAATCAAAAGGGCAACGATGATGATAATACCACCCATTGATGGCACACCAATCTTTTTGACACCAAATGGGTCAATCTGTGCATCTCGTTGTACCTCTGTAATCTGCTTTTTCTTGAGGTATTTGATAAACCGTTCTCCAAACCATGCAGAGATAACCAGTGCCAATATCATTGCTAAGATAGAACGGAAACTGATGTAGCCCCACAGGTGTGAGCCACTAATGCCGAACTGGTCAAGCCAACGGAAGATATAGTATAACATGTTATTTCTTTTTTATATTGTTCTTACGATTGGGGATAGCATATCTATTTTATATAGATTACTTGATACCAAAGATTTCACGGATAACCTCATGGTCATCAAAATGGTGCTTTACACCATTTATTTCTTGATAGTTCTCATGTCCCTTACCCGCAACAAGGATTACGTCGCCCTTCTGTGCCATCATTGCTGCGGTGCGAATGGCTTCCTTACGGTCAGTGATGGTGAGAACCTTCTTGCGCTGTGTTGTATCAAGTCCGGCAAGCATATCATCGATAATTGCCTGTGGCTCTTCATCACGTGGATTATCACTTGTAAGGATAACCGTATCGCTTTGCTTAACAGCTTCCTGTGCCATTAAAGGACGCTTGCCCTTATCACGATGTCCACCAGCACCACAAACTGTAATAACACGACCGCCCTTGTTGTCAAGTACGTCATGAATAGCAGAGAGAACATTCTCTAATGCGTCAGGTGTATGTGCGTAGTCAACAACGGCTGTGAATCCTTCTGGCGATTGGATTGGCTCTAATCGTCCGTTGACACTCTTCAGTGTGCTCAATGCAATGAGAATTTCTTCAGGCTTTTTACCTAACATGATTGCCGTGCCATATACAGCAAGTAGATTGCTCACATTGAACTTACCAATGAACTGAACGCCTACCTCTTTGCCGTTAATCTCGAGGTACATACCCTCAAAATGGCACTCTAAAATCTTTGCACGGAAGTCTGCCATACGCTTGATAGAGTAGGTTTTGATTGTAGCCTTGCAGTTCTGGACCATCACCATACCGTTCTTATCATCGGCATTGGTGATTGCAAAAGCATTCTTAGAGAGTCCATCGAAGAACATCTTCTTTGCATTGCGATAGTTCTCGAAGGTCTTGTGATAGTCGAGGTGGTCACGTGTAAGGTTTGTGAAGATACCACCAACAAACTCTAAACCACCGATACGGTGCTGTTGAATAGCATGGCTTGAACATTCCATAAAGGCATATTCGCAACCAGCTTTAACCATCTTCGCAAGAAGACAATTCAGCTCTATTGGGTCAGGAGTAGTGTGACTTGCTGGAACTTCCTCATCATTAATATAGTTGCATACGGTAGAGAGTAAACCTACCTTGTATCCAAATTCACGGAACATTCTATATAATAAGGTTGCGACAGTAGTCTTACCATTTGTTCCTGTTACACCAACGAGTCTCAATTTGCGCGAAGGTTCTCCATAGAACATCGTGGCAACCTTGCCCGCCTCTTCTTCTGTTGAAGCTACTTGAACGTATGTTACTTTTTCATTCAGGACCTCAGGCATGTCTTCAAGTAAGATAGCTACGGCACCTAATTCAATTGCCTTATTGATAAACTTATGTCCATCAACCTGTGTTCCTTTCATTGCGATGAACAGATGGCCGTCCTTAATCTTACGACTATCAATGTTCACATCTTTAATCTCAACGTCTATATTACCCTGGCTGGCAATCACCTTGACGTTTTTGAGTAATTCGCTTAACTTCATATCTTTGTTCTATTCTTGTTCTTTATTATTTAAGAAACGGTTTTTTATCTTTGTAAGGAGAATGTTTATCCGAACCTGAGTTCGCATCTCATTCCCTTTTTAACCTTTTCTCCAGGCGTAACACTTTGTTGTATAACTCGACCTCTACCTGTGATAACCACTTTGACTCCATGTTTCTCCATCAAGTAGACAGCATCACGTGCTCCCATTCCGTGGACATCTGGCACAATATCTGATTTTGGAACTCGTTCCTTTTGGAAGGTTATTGATTTTCCTTTTTCTAATATGTTTCCCCATATAGGATTGCCGAAAGGATAGGCTCCATTCCAACCATTGGTAATATTGAAACCGAGCGCATTGAGCACATAGTCGGTTGCAAGCAGGTTACCAGTCTTTGCTGTCGGTATAGTGTGTGATGAAGAATCACGTGCGTCAGTAACATTTAACTTCAGATTTTGTGCCATAATTCCTTCTGCAATGTGATGGAATACAACGCCACTCATACCACCTCCTGATGCTGGTAGTCCAGTCTTTTGTATGCAGACAATACAGCTATAACGTGGTTTGTTAGCTGGGAAGAAGCCTGCAAAGCTGAGGAGATAACTGGTTCCTCCGCTTTTGTAGCCTAAAGCTCCCTTTGACATCTGAGCAGTACCCGTCTTTCCCGCAACAAGGAATTTGTCAGAGCCTGCTTTCTTGCCAAGTCCTTCCGATACAACTTCCGTCAGAATACGTGTGATTTCTGTTATTGTATTCTCTTTTGCAATGCGTTCCTTTATAACCTGTGGGGGATTGTTATAGATGACTTTTCCATCTTTTACAATTTGTTTCACAAAGCGAGGGCGCATCATTTTACCTTTGTTAGCGATAGCATTATAGAAGGTAAGGGTTGATATTGGCGGTATCTGCGTTTCATAGCCAATACTCATCCATGGAAGAGCAGTGGCACTCCAATTCACATATTGACCACGACTATTCTTGCGTGGCATGCGAATCTTTGCAGGAGAATAACCAACGATAGGAATGTGTAAGTCTGCTGCGAGCCCCAAATCATATATTCCCTGAACGAACTTCTCTGGGTTCTTGTGATAGTACGTGTCAATGATACGGCTAACACCGATGTTTGAACTGTACTTTAAGGTCCAAGGTAACGTTAGCGTTCCATATCCGCCACGTGTCCAGTTATGGTCCTTCATGTCTCGTCCATACATATTCCATACACCACTTCCAGTCTGTACGGTGTACATTGTGTCTACGACCCCATCATCGAGAGCAGTCATGATAGAAGCTGTCTTGAATACAGAACCAGGTTCTAATAGGTCGCTCACAGCATGATTCTTGACCTCTCTATATTCTCCATCACTACATTTATCTAAATTGACAATAGCCTTCACGTCACCAGTAGCAACTTCCATCACAATGGCGACACCTACGTTACCATTTACAGTAGGGTCTTTTAGCTCATCTAAGAGCGCACGTTCAGCCAAGTCTTGCATGCTAACGTCAATGGTTGTTATGATATCGGCACCATCAATTGGCGGTGTGTCAGTGATATCAAGGAACTTGTTACGAACCTTGCGACGGTGAATAATACCATTTGTACCACGGAGGATAGAATCGTATGACAGCTCTAAACCACAACGAGCAGTGTCCTTTGCGCCGAACATATCACCAATCGTTCGCTGTGCAAGTGAGCCGAACGGGCGCCGGCGTGCATTGAACTCATCCCAATGGAATCCACTTCTATATTTTGAAAGGTGGAAAATGGGGAGACTCTGTATTTCCTTGAATGTGTTATAGTCAATACGTTCGTTCCATATTGCCCAGTGCTTGCTTTCCTTATGATAACCTTCCATGAGATGCTGTTTGAAATATGCAGCTGACTTCTCTGGGAAGATGTCGTTTAATCCTTTGCTGATATAGTTAATGCTATCAATAAAAGCGGTGTCATTTCCTGCCTTTTTGAGCGCATTGAAGTCCATATATACCTTAAACTCTGGTAAAGAGCTTGCCATGAGCTGCCCATTACAACTGAGGATGTTACCTCTGGTTGGCTTAACACTCACACTATCTTTCTTCTGAGAAGCGGCAACCTCCATCCAGTAAGCTCTACCTGCAGTCATGGTGTAGATAGTCTTACCTATAACAGCTACAGCTATAAGCGACATTACTATCGCTATGCCACTGTATCGGGGTATTATCTTGTTATTATCAAACTTGCTCATATCCTATTTCTCGGGTACATCTATAATATAAGGTGGACGGTCTGACATCTTTAGCACACTGTCCTTTCTTGTTTTTAAGATTTCAAGTATATGACTCTCACGTGTCTTCTCGGTGAGTTGGCTACTACTTGATAGTGCACGATACTTAGCGTCTTCTAATTCATTATTTAGCTTATCAATTTCAATGAGGTACTTCTGCACACTGTATCGATTTGATATGTAGACGATGGTGAAAATTACGATAGTAATCATCAGCCAGATGTTGTTGCGAAAGAATCGTGCTGAGAGAATATCACCACCCAAAATCTTTCTAAGGGTGAAGTTTGATGATTGTGGTTGCTCGTCTTCGCGGGCTTGTTCCTCAATAGCAGCTTTTATCTTTCTTACTTCTGCCTCTTCTTCTATTCTCTTCTCTTCCTCTTCCGTTAGTGGCGTCGCAGCTTCGTCATTGGCAGTTGCTTGTGGTGTGTCTTCAACAGCCTCTGCCATTATGAGTTGTTTTGTGACGTTTGTACTCTCTTCAGTGAAAACTGTTTGGTCTTCAGTGAGAGGATGCTCCGTCAGCATTGGGCTCTTCTTGTCGTTCTCGTCATTCATTGCTTTCTTTTCTGCTATTCTTAGTTTTGCACTTCGGCTTCGTGGGTTGCGTTCTTGTTCGTCGTTACTTGCAGTGATAACTTTATTGTTGACTAATCGGAACGGCGTTTCTATTCGTCCGAAGAAGTCTTGCTTCACTTTACCCTCTATATTTCCTGACTTCATGATGTTCTTTACCATTCTGTCTTCTAAGGAGTGGTAAGTGATAACCGATAGTCTACCGCCAGGACGTAGTAATTCGGTGGCAGCCATAAGCATCTCTTTTAGAGCATCCATCTCATGGTTTACTTCGATGCGAAGCGCTTGAAACATTTTTGCCATGTCTTTCTTTTCGCGTGCTCGTTGAAAGAATGGTTCAATGGGTGCCAGTAAATCGTTAGTCGTTTTATATGTTTTCTGTTCTCTTGCCTTAACGATGGCTGAAGCGATACGACGCGACTGCTTCATTTCTCCATAGAGATAGAGTATGTCTGCCAGTCGTTCTTCATCGTAGTTGTTGAGTATGTCTGCAGCAGTCATTCCTGCTCTTTTGTTCATTCTCATGTCGAGGGGAGCATCGAAACGGAAAGAAAATCCACGGGTCTCGTCATCGAAGTGATGGCTACTAACTCCAAGGTCAGCAAGTAATCCGTCTATGTATTCTATGCCGTAATAGCGCATCCAGTTCTTCAAGTATCTGAAATTGGAGCGAACGAAAGTGAAACGACCTACCTGTTCCTCACTTAAGTTCATACGGTCGATGTTCTGTTCGGCGTCAGCATCTTGATCGAAGCTGTACAGATGACTGTCTGCTTCTAAGCGAGAAAGAATCTCTCGGCTATGACCTCCGCCTCCGAAAGTTGCATCCACGTATACACCGTTGGCATGTAGGTTCAAACCTTCAATGCTTTCGTTGAGGAGTACTGGGATGTGGTAACATTCTGCGGTCTTAATCATGCTGTTGACTCTTTTGTGGTTGCTTATTCGTTGCTCTGTGATGTGGCGTCAAGCCAAAAGGCTTCTTCCATTCCCATGGTTTCTTCCATAGCTTTGCTGAATTCTTCGGCTGACATGAATGGCTCGCTGTCTTCTCGTTTTGCCCAAATCTCAATGCAATCGTCCATCCCTGTAAATCTAATCTGCTGGTCAATATTGGCCATTTTTAGATATCGTTTTGGAATTAGGAAGCGACCATTGCCGTCCAGTGTAATCATTTCTACATCGGTGACATACTGACGATAAATCATCTGGTCACGCCGACTCCATTGACTCAAGCGTTTGCGAAGAGCATCCATACGTTCGTTCCATACCGATTCTGGGTAGAGAACCAGACATGGTTCAAAGATATCTTTGCGCAATATCAGTGAGTCTTCGCCCGATGCGTTGAGCACCTTGCGGAAGACGGCTGGTAGGAAAGCTCTTCCTTTTGCGTCTGTTTTTGCTTCGATATTCCCTAAGAATCTCATGTCTATTTTTTATAAAGCTGTATTTGGCTTCAAAGTTACACATTTTTCCCCACATATCCCCACTATGCTCCACTATATTTTGTTAACGACTTCTTTTTTACGAATGTTAACACTCTGAGGGTTGTTTGTTCCCTCTTAAAAACTGGTTAAAATGATGTTCTTGTTTTCTGCTCTTAATTGGTGGTGTGAAAAGGATGATTTATGGTTTTGAAATATGTTTACAAATATTGATCCAAAAATGCTTTATTTTAACCCTAAAAACGCTATTTTGGATATCTTTGTAAGTGTTTGTAAATCAAGTGTTTGTAAAGAAGCGCGGGAAAGGATGCTTAATTCGACCCTTAAAGGGCGTTAGTAACACTTCAAAAGGGCATCTTTAAGAGGTCAATTAAGCCTTAATTCGAGTGCTATTGAGCCTTAGTAAATTTTGAAGTTGTGAAATATATTTACAAAGGTGGTTTGAAATAGAGGCAAAAACTTTCATCTTTTCTTCCTGATTTCTTCGGTAGATTAAAGACTTTATTTGTGTTTTAATTCTGATGATTGGTCTGTTTTAGATCTCTTTATGTAAAGTGGGGGAATGTAAAGAGAGTGGGACGTGATTTGTCTTTTGAGTTTTTATATCATCTGTTAAGTAAATTGTTGATTTGATTTTTTTCTATTCAAACCTATATTTTTTGCAAAAAAAGAGAGCTATTCCAAATCGTTTCGTTATTTTTGCACTTTGTTAGGAGAGAATTGAGCACATGAGTATAGGAATAGAGAAAACGATAGACATTGACAAGATTCTGAAAGATAAGATGGGAACGAAAGCAAGATTTGTCCCTTCTTTTGCCGTCAATTGGCTAAAACGTATCCTTCATGAAGACGAGGTAAATCAGTTTCTTTGGGATAGTCGTGGTTTGACAGGGACGGAGTGGCTCAATGAGTGTATACACTATCTTGATATGACATTGCAGATTGAAGGTTTGGAAAACCTTCCTGATAAGGATGATGGTAAGCTCTATACCTTTGTTTCAAATCATCCTCTTGGTGGACAGGATGGAGTTGCATTGGGATCTATTATCGGCAAACATTATGATGGTAAGTTTCGCTATTTGGTTAATGATTTATTGCTGAACCTCCCGGGCTTAAAACCAGTAAGTATTGGTATCAATAAAACGGGAAAACAGAGTCGTGATTTCCCTCGAATGGTTGAGGCTGGATTTAAAAGTGATAATCATATTTTGATGTTCCCAGCTGGATTGAACAGTCGTAAAATTGCGGGAAAGATTCATGATTTAGAATGGAAAAAAACGTTTATCACAAAGAGTGTGGAGTATCAGCGAGATGTTGTTCCAATCTTCTTTGGTGGACGCAATTCTGATCGCTTCTATCGTATCGCCCATTTCAGTGATAAATATGTCAAGAAAGTGAATATAGCTATGCTCTTCCTCGTTGATGAGATGTATAAGAATATTGGGAAGACATTCCGTGTTGTGATAGGAAAGCCAATCCCTTGGCAAACATTTGATAAGAGTCGTACATCGATGGAATGGGCAAAATATGTTGAAGATTTGGTTTATAAGCTATAACCGTTTGAGTTATTAACGATAGAACAAAGAGGCAAACCAAGCGATAAGATATAGAGAAAGAAAAAGATTTGATAGAATATATGGAAGAAGAAATCATCCAACCCATTAGCAAGGAACTGCTCAAAAGCGAGTTGACTCCTGAACGGATGCTTCGTATGACTAACAAAAGTCACAATGAGATATATGTTGTGACCGCTAAAACAGCACCAAACGTCATGAAGGAGATTGGACGTTTGCGCGAGATAGCTTTCCGTTCGGCAGGAGGTGGTACGGGCAAATCGATGGATATCGATGAGTTCGACACGATGGAGAATTGTTGCAGACAATTGATTGTATGGAATCCTGAAGCTGAGGAGATTATTGGTGGTTATCGTTATATCTTTGGTAGTGAGTGGAAGATAGGGAAGAATGGTCAGCCTGTGGTAGCAACAAGTCACATGTTTCATTTCTCAGATAAGTTCATGAGAGAGTATGCTCCTTACACAGTAGAGTTGGGACGTTCGTTTGTTTCATTGGATTATCAGAATGTTCGTAAGAATTCTAAGAGTATCTTTGCACTGGATAATCTTTGGGATGGACTTGGAGCGTTGACGGTTCTATATCCTGAATGCAAGTATTTTTTCGGTAAGA
Organism: Prevotella melaninogenica; assembly: GCF_018128065.1. Classification (NCBI taxonomy): domain Bacteria; kingdom Pseudomonadati; phylum Bacteroidota; class Bacteroidia; order Bacteroidales; family Prevotellaceae; genus Prevotella; species Prevotella melaninogenica. The sequence continues at coordinate 639,958 of NZ_CP072360.1, forward strand.
TGACGATGTACCCTTCTTATATCCGCCGGGGAAGGGATATGATTCTTTACTTTTTGAAGAAGTATTTTGATGATAAGGATAACCTTATAATCCCGATTAAACCGTTGAAAATTGATACTCCAACGACAGAGTTGGATGCACTCTTTCAAGGAAATGGCTTCAAGGAAGACTATAGGATATTAAATCGTGAGATACGTGAGCTGGGATATAATATCCCTCCTTTGGTGAATGCTTATATGAACCTTTCTCCAACCATGAAACTCTTTGGTACAGCGATCAACTATGGGTTTGGTGATGTTGAAGAAACGGGAATCCTCATTGCTGTTGATGAGATTTTTGAAGAGAAACGTATTCGTCATATTGAGAGCTTTGTAGATGAACATCCTGAAGCTCTGAAGATTACAAGTGGTGCTAACAATGTTATTTACAAGGAAAAAGAATTGCAATAAATCATTAGGATAAAATAATAAAAGAAAAGGCAGATAATCTTGTGTTATACGGATTACCTGCCTTTTCTTTTATTATTTTTGGTATCGAAAGGGATACATATCCAACAAAAAACAACTTATTGCCTTAACCTATATCTAAATTTTATTTAATCATTTATATAGAGAATAATATCCTTAAATACTTTGCCAGATAATCCGAAAATAATTAATTTTGCATTCGGAACTTTCATTAAAGGTAAATAATATGGCAAATTTAAGATTCGGAGCTGTCGAGGAAGCATTTAAGAAACGCCCTTTAGAAGTCAAAACACCAACAGAACGTCCAGAGCACTTCTATGGTAAATACGTCTTCAACCGTGCGAGAATGTACAAGTATCTCCCTGTGGATGTGTACCAAAAACTGATAGACGTCATTGACAACGGCACACGATTAGACCGTTCTATCGCAGACGCAGTAGCACAAGGCATGAAGAAATGGGCAGAGGAACATGGCGCAACTCACTACACTCACTGGTTTCAACCCCTTACAGAAGGAACAGCAGAGAAACATGATGCCTTCGTTGAACATGATGGTAAAGGGGGAATGATTGAAGAATTCTCAGGAAAACTACTTGTTCAGCAGGAACCTGATGCCAGCTCTTTCCCTAATGGAGGAATCCGTAACACCTTTGAAGCACGAGGCTATTCAGCTTGGGACCCTACAAGTCCTGTATTCATCATCGAAGACACACTTTGTATTCCTACAATATTTATATCTTATACAGGAGAAGCACTTGACTACAAAGCCCCACTATTAAAATCACTCCACGCTGTAAACGTCACAGCAACTAAAGTTTGCCAATACTTTTATCAAGATGTAAAACAGGTTCACACCAATCTTGGCTGGGAACAAGAATACTTCCTTGTAGACGAGGATTTGTACTTTGCACGCCCTGACCTTATGCTTACTGGGCGCACACTGATGGGGCATGATTCTGCAAAGAACCAGCAGATGGACGACCATTACTTCGGAACCATCCCTGAACGCGTGCAAGCATTTATGAAGGATCTTGAGATACAAGCACTCGAATTGGGCATACCTTGTAAGACCCGTCACAATGAGGTAGCACCAGGTCAGTTTGAATTAGCTCCGATCTTTGAAGAGTGTAACCTTGCAGTAGACCATAATATGCTACTGATGTCACTTATGAAGAAGGTTGCCCACAAACATCGCTTCCGTGTCCTTCTACATGAGAAGCCTTTTGCTGGCGTTAATGGTTCTGGTAAACACAATAACTGGAGCCTTAGCACAGATAATGGAATTCTCCTCCATGCTGCAGGAAAGACATTCAACGATAACCTCCGTTTCGTCGTCTTTATCGTAGAAACATTGATGGCTGTCTATAAGCATAATGGGCTTTTGAAAGCATCCGTGATGAGTGCTACGAACGATCATCGCCTTGGAGCAAACGAAGCCCCACCTGCTATCATCTCATCTTTTCTCGGAAGACAAATCAGCGATCTTCTTGAACATATAGAGAAGTCTGATAAAGAAAATATCTTCAACCTTAGTGGAAAGACTGGTTTGCGGATGGATATCCCTGAGATTCCAGAATTACTTATCGATAACACCGACCGTAATCGCACATCACCATTTGCCTTTACTGGTAACCGCTTTGAGTTCCGTGCTGTTGGTTCTGAAGCCAACTGCGCATCAGCAATGATAGTCCTCAACACCGCTATGGCTGAAGCCTTGCAGAACTTCAGTGAGCGAGTGGACACATTGGTTGCGAAAGGAGAAGACCAAACATCAGCTATCATAGATGTTCTTCGTGAAGATATCAAGACCTGTAAGCCTATTCACTTCGATGGAAACGGATATTCTGAAAGCTGGAAGGAGGAAGCAAAGAGGCGTGGACTCGATTGTGAATCAAACTGTCCAAAGTGTTTCGATCGCTACCTTGACGAAGATGCTATTAAGATGTTTGAGTCGATGAACGTGATGAAACGCAATGAATTGGAGGCACGCAACGAGGTAAAATGGGAGATATACACTAAGAAGATTCAAATTGAAGCACGCGTCATGGGCGATTTGGCGATGAATCACATAATCCCTGTAGCAACTCACTACCAAAGTCAGTTAGCGAAGAATGTGCAGAATATGGTCAATATCTTCGGAGATGTAGAAGGTAAACAGCTCAGCGAACGAAACATTAAGATTATACGTGAAATTGCTGAACGCACCAATATCATCGAGGCAGGTGTTGAAGAACTTGTCAATGCACGCAAGCAAGCCAACAAAATTGAAAGTCAACGTGAAAAAGCAATCGCTTATCACGACACAATAGCTCCTAAGATGGAAGAAATACGCTATCAGATTGATAAGTTAGAGTTGGTCGTCAGCGATGAGTTATGGACACTTCCTAAATATAGAGAACTGCTCTTCATCAGATAATAAACTACGATTTCATCGATATAAAATACTTGTTTCTTCTTCGCATTAGAAGTAAAGAGAAGCAAAAGAATTGACTCTGTAGGAAATGATGGTGGAATTATTTAATTGATATTTTTACTTTCATTTGTATCATGGAATAAAATTGGCTCTTCAAGTATTCGAGGGGGATGAGTTTTGTTTCGTGATTTTAGAACTTTAAAGAATGGGCACACGGAGTCACAGCACGAACAGAGGTTTGTTAAATACAAAGTCATCGTGGGCAAAGAGACACTGCTGTGATGTGGCTTTTAACTCCGTGATCTCCCTTACTCTGTGTGCCATATTCTGTGTGTCATATCATGTCAGGAGGCTTACTTTCATCACTTCATATCTCGGAAGAATCAGCAAAGTATTTATATCAATTAGCCGATTTCGTTTTACCGAGTATTCCATAAACTAAATTTCCTGTCATTCCTGTCATTAGTAGTAGACGCTTAACTTGTTATATTACAGTAAGATAAGTAAAATGTTAAAAGTGACAGCAGCTTAAAACAAAACTATTCTTGTATTTTGTGTAATAATATCTGTCTTATTTGGGAATACTTATAATCCCAAACTTTGGAAGGCTTTTTATAATTAGCTTTTTGCATACCTATTTCCTCACCTTTTTCCTACTGTACCCTCGACATATGACAAAGATAATCAATAGAACCCCCACCTTAAGAGTAATTCTTTATAAAAAGAAAAAGTGTATATCTGCTCACGCAGACATACACTCAGCCACTTAACTAAATAACTCAAAAAATTATTTGACTCAAAAATCATTAGGCTATCTTCTCACGAGGACCATCCTAATTAGTTTAATTTGACTATTAACTTACTAATAACTATTTAAACGTAATTTGATTGCTACTCAAGAAATATCTTTAATTGACTTTACAAAGATAGTTATTTTTTGAAAAAATGATATTGTTGCAAACAAATTATATTTGTTATAAGTCATTTTTTTTATTATAACTACCTTTTTTGTCTTTCTTAATTGTCAAATTCCCCCGATTTCATCGATTGACATTTGTTTTTAGAGGAATCCTCTTGTTAATCCTCTTTTGTGTCGCTAAGATTCTTTCTGTAAATGGTTGGAGCCACTCCAAATCTCTTTTTGAAGGCTTTACTCATTGCTGCAAGGTCGTTGTAGCCACACTCGTAGGCTATCTCTGATATGTTTTTGTTATCGTTTGTGAGTAACTCACGACAATGGAGCATACGACATTCGCTTTGCCATGACAGAAAAGTCTTGCTGGCAAACTCATAGATATAATAGGAAAGAGCCGCGGTTGGTATTCCAATAGACGCTGCAGCCTTTTCCATTGTAAGCTCATTATCAGCCAATGGGAATGGTTCTTGATGGAGCCATTGGTTTATCTTCTCTTTAATCGAGTTGCCTTTGTTATAGTTTTTTGATTCTAAAATCATAATGTGTTTGTGCTGATTCACACAGAAACGTGTGGTTGCAATGACGGCTAAAATAATACCGATCTTTAATAAGGCATGGAAGATTACAGAGGGCACAAGCTGCCCAATGGTTATCATTGTTAGGAGTAATCCTATACTAAAATATATGGTGTTGCGTCTCTCTACACCTCTAATGTCTCCATTTTCTTCGATGACTTGTTGCTTGTATTTACGTTGTTGTTTTACAATTTCTGCAATCATCAAACTTTTACATAGGATAATTCCCGCTGAAAAGGTAATGCGCATCAATGCTTGTATAGGCATTGAATGCTTGAGTTCGGCTATTAGCTGATTGTAATTCTGAAAGTGATATATCTCTCCGTTCAGTGCGAACATAATCTGTGGAATAAGGAGTGATAATGGGAACAGGTTATAAAACAATAATGCATACTTGTTTTTGTAGAGCTTTCCATTACTGAATGTCGTACAAGTAATGAGGAAAGACTCCCAAAGAAGATACAAAGATAATATTGAAGGAACGCATAATATCTCGGTTTCATCGCTTTTATTCCGTAAAAAATGACAGCAAAGATATAAAAGAAGTAGACTGTAGTCCAGTATGATAATTCTACGCTTAAACACGAGCGGACTACTCGGAGACTTCCAATATATCATTGCAATGATGGCAAAGCATATAGCCGAAGCAATAATAGCTGCCAATGAGGTCGCATAACTTAGTATCATGATATATTTGTGTTGTTGTCTATTACAAAGATAATTAAATGCTCTCAGTAACCTTGTTAGTTTTTGTTTGTTAAGGTTTGTACTGGGATTTTCTGTTATATGAAAACGTTCCAAAGGTTATTTTATTTCATGGGATCTTTATTTTTGAGTATTTTAGATAGTTTTATTATCTTAAATTGCAGGAAAACTCCACTTTTATAGGGTTGAAAAGGTTTTCTTTTGTTTTTAAGTTATCATTGTCTTCATTATTAATCGTATGTCATTATAGGTTATGTCAGAAGGGCATAATTCTTTAATAGGAGTCATCCCGTTCTCTATTCCGACTGCTTTAATTATTCGTTTGATGATGTTGATTTTCTTTTCTTCTATTACTTCTTCAATCTTTATTTCTCCATTTAGGATATAAGGTACAAGGTGTCCTTGAATTGTTCCTTGTGTCAACCCACGCTCTTGAGCAATCTCCTCAACGTTTTTTCCTGCTTTGAAAAGGGCATAAGTATGTTCATAAGTGCTTATCTTTTTTTCTTTCGTCTTCTCTTTCTCTTCTTTTCTCCTTCTTCTTTTTCTCTCGGTTTCATCGGAAATATTATTGAGAATTGCCTTCTGTTTTGCCGTGAGATAGGTTGTGATAGAGAAGCCATCTTCTATTATGTCTTCCAGTAAGTCGTGCTTTGCCTGATAGGTCTGCTTAAGTTCTGTGTAAGCGTTGTCGAAGCGTTTATTTCCAATCTTATTGTTGCTCTGCACCTCCTTGGTTAATTCTATCATTCGACTGAATATTTCAGTTAACTCACTATGGAAGTAAAGTGCCCCTTTCTTTATTCTCTCCTTGAAGTCCTCTTGGTGAAGTTGGTCAGTAGTCATCTTTCTGATAAGATTTTCCCATTTCATCGATACATTTATGATGCGCGTCTCTAAGTCAGTAAGCGCCATCTTGTGGAGTGCATTGATTTTTGTGTATTTGAAGAAGAACTCTGATAGGACCTTAAATAGAGCGTTTTCATAGGTTTTAATCTCATTGAAGTTGAATAATTCAATGAGTAGTTGTCGATGATATTCCTCTTTTAGCATGGGTAATGCAGAGATACTCTTTCCTGCTTCTTCTGTTTGATGCGAGATGTACTCGCTGACCCGATTGTCATTTATAATCGCAGTCTTACCAATAGGTGAAGCCAAAACCAGTCCTTCTAAGGTTTTACATCGACTCAAGGCAACGTATACCTGCCCTGAAGCGAAGGAGGATTGAGCATCTATAATGGCGTGCTCAAAGGTTAGTCCTTGGCTTTTATGTATGGTGATTGCCCACGCCAAACGTAGTGGATATTGTTTGAAAGTTCCCTGTACCTTGGCTTCAATTTGTTTTGTCTTTTCGTTCAGGGTATATTTTGTGTTCTCCCATGTCTCAACTTCAACCTCAAAGTCCTCTTCATCTCCTGGGCAAAGAACTGATATCTTCTCGTTATCAACATGCGTAATGTGTCCGATTCGTCCGTTATAGTATCGTCCGTTGTTATCATTACGGATAAACATTACCTGCGCACCAACTTTCAGTGTGAGGTTGAAGTCTGTCGGATAGTTATATTCTGGGAAGTTTCCTTCAGTTTCCGCACTGAAGGTATAGGCTTTTGCAGGGAGGTTTCGGAGTTGGTCTTCGTTATAACTCTCTGCCATCCTGTTGTGTGTTGTCAGTCGGATGTAATCGCTTCCCTCTTTAGGTTGGAAGGTCGGATCGTATCGTTCGTTGAGTCGTTGAAGGTCTTCTACTGAAGTTTTCCCCTCTCTTATGTTATTAAGTAAGGTGATAAATGTTTCGTCTTGTTGTCGATAGACGTGCGTCAACTCAATCGTAACATAGTTGATACTACGTAATGCTTTCGACCCAAAGAAGTAAGGCGTATCGTAATAGCTCTTTAACAGTTCTTCTTCCTGAGGAGTTACAACGGGTGTGAGCTGTTGTAAGTCACCAATCATCAGTAGTTGTACGCCACCGAAAGGTTTGTTTGGCTCTCGAAAACGACGTAGAACAGAGTCTATGGCATCTAAGACATCAGCTCGCACCATACTAATCTCATCAATAATAAGCAAATCAAGAGTACGCATAATCTTGCGTTTCTCTTTGCTATAATCAAATCGGTTCTTGATGTTAGTGTTTGGTACGAAGGGAGATAGTGGCAACTGGAAGAAGGAATGGATTGTCATGCCGCCTGCGTTAATAGCAGCTACGCCAGTTGGTGCAACAATAATATTTCGTTTATTGCTGCGTTCCTTGAGTGTGCGAAGGAAGGTCGTTTTCCCTGTACCAGCCTTTCCTGTGAGAAAAATACTTATCCCTGTGTGTTCTACAAAGTCCCACGCATTGCGTAATTCTTGGTTTTTCTCCATTCTTATGTGTAATTTTGCTTGCGGCAGACAAAGTTAATTCAAATATTTGAGAAAAACAAATGATATTCATTTGATCTATATCAGTTGGCTTGACTCATAGTAATAAAAATGTGTATTATTAACATCATTGCTAATATATTTTGCCCAATTTTTTATTTATGCTTAACTTTGCACTCGTAATAAAGGATAACATATATATAAACGAGGGGACAGTGGTGCCCCCATTAAAGGTAAAAAGATTATGATTTCAGTAGTATTATCAGCTGTTGTAGTAGCAGCATTAGTAGCAAAGGCAGTTAGTTTGAATAAGCATATCACTGCCTAATTTTAGAAAGTAATTTAGAAATTTGAGAGTAGTAATAGTTTCCCGACTTCGTTTTGAGCGGAGTTGGGAATTTTTATGTTCGACTTTTCAAAGCCCCTTGTTTTGTTTGTAAGGTTTTTATTTCGGTTTTAAGAAATACTATTTGTATATGTTTGGTGCGAAATAACTTTACAGAAAGAGTGTGAAAAAGCGTGGTTACTTAATGAAAAATACTCAAATTTTGTTCCTTTGTAACTCGTTTATAATCAGTGTAATACAAAGATAGTTTGTAAAGGGTGCTTAGTAAGGGTTCAAAGGGGCGTTAGTAAGGGTTCAAAAGGGCATCTTTTAGAAGCCAATTAAGGGTTAATTTGTGTCTAAGTAAGCCTCTTTGATTTTTCAAGATTTGAATTTTTATTACAAAAGTAGTAAAAGAAGCAAGCCCTTTCTCTAACATTTATGTCGTTTATGAAAGTGGGAGATTTGTGCTATTTCTGATTTACTCCATAACCAAAGAGAGCAAAGTCGGCTTTTAATGGGTCGTCTGGGAAAAATTCTAAAAGTTTATCCGTAAGCTTTCTGGCAACCGACATGGAAGCTGTTTTGCTCGTAATAAGACCTAATTGAAGCGATTGTTGTATGACGTGGGTGTCAAGTGGAATGATGAGCGAGCGTTGATGGATGAAGTCAGACCATATACCAAGGTCTATGGAAGAGTCTTTGCGAACCATCCATCGCAAAAACATACAGACACGTTTGCAGCTTGATGTAGTGCTTTTAGGTACAATTCCTATCGCTTCATGCTTTAGGAAGTAGTCGCAAATAGCTTCAATAGCAATAATTGCATCCGTTTGTGGCTTCTCATTATTCAGATTAGCATAGTTGCGAATGTAATTTTCCATATCTCCATACTCTTTATACATCGTTTGTAGTGCATGGAGAAGATTACGTATCATAGCATTGGTATATAACCGATAAAAACATTGGTCATTATCGGGAATATCCAGAGCGTATCTTCCTGTTCTTATCCATTCGTAGGGTTCACTTCGTGAACAATCGAGAAGATATTGTATGCGTGGTAAAAAGACTTGTCGTGAACCATAGCTGAGACAAGAAGCAATGAAAGCTATTGTTTCTTGATTTCTCTTCCCAATAACTTGGTGCATAAACCATGAAGGGTCGCCATTGAGAAAAGAAGTGGTCTCGTATTTGTTGGCAAGGGTAAGGAGTCTTTTTCGCAAAGACTTCACTTCCGTATCTTTATAAAAAGACCTCACTGGCACTTTCTCTCCTGTTGAGGAGGGAAGTGGTTGGTGAGGTTTCTTTGTTTTCTTAAGATTTTTGCTGTTAATGCTTTTAATCTTTGCTTTCTTATTACTTATGTTTTGGAGTTTAGACATAGCTGCTGTGTTTCTGTTATCACATTTCTTTTTGTAGAGAACTGTTTTTTACCCTTTTGTTATTACTGTTCTCTAATCTATGAGAACGTGTTTTCGTTTGTTCGTTACTATGTCTTTATGTAGCAAGAATTAGTTTTCTGCAAGAATCTGTGCAGCGTGATCCTTTGTCTTAATCTGCTTTGGACCGATGATTCGCTCAATGACCCCGTCTTCGTTGATGATGAAAGTAGTGCGGAAAGTCCCCATGTAGGTACGACCATACATTTTCTTTTCACCATAAACACCGAATTCTTTAACAAGTTTAAGATTGGTATCAGCAATGATAGGGAAAGGAAGATTGTTCTTTTCGATAAACTTTTTGTGTGACTTCTCATCTTGAATACTTACTCCGATGATGACATAACCCTTTTCTATTAGTTCATGATAGTTGTCACGGAGGTTGCAAGCCTGTGCTGTACACCCTGCTGTTAAGTCTTTCGGATAGAAATAAAGTGCAATTTTTTTGCCCTTATAATCGCTCAACTTAATTTCTTTCCCATCCTGGTCAGTACCCAAAATTTCTGGTGCTTTATCTCCTACGTTCATAATTCTTTCTGTTTTAAGTGATGATTTATCTGTACGCAAAGATACTGAAAAGAAATGAAAAGGTTACAGATTTGGATGATAAAGATTCTATAAATTAGGTTTTCTGTCATGAATAGCATGAGGTATGAGATGTTTATTAAGGTAAAAGGAAGATGGTTTCGGGGGGGGAGATATAAAAAAGGTGTGGGATCTCATCTCACGATGAAATCCCACTGGTAACTAAAAATATCCCATAAAAAATAGGATTTTGGTAGTTATTCCTTTTTATATGAATCCGAAAAGATTCTATATGTCTGTTTCTTTTTCTGACATTTTGTTCGTCGGAAGTTAGATAAAACTTATGGTGTATGCCTTTACTTTCATCTGCTTCTTTTAGAACAATATCTTTATCTCATATCTCTTTGGGAATAGAGGATGTCATTTTGTAAGGTAACTTGTTTCTGTTAAATAACTTAAACTACGATTTTTATTGTAATACTCTCGCACTCCTCTTAATGCTCTGTAATGTATATCTTGCGCTGTTACGCAAAACTTTTTACTATTTTATCCACATTTAAAATTATTATTGGGTGCAAATATACAATATTTTATTGAATTAATAGATAAATAATACTATTTCTTATCAAGAATATGGAATTTAAGAAAATTATTATGTTTGCTTCCTTATTCGTTAATTTATTACAAAATACTTTCTTGTCTTGATTCTACATTGCTATAACATGTCTGATATTTTGGCTCTATGCATCTCTTTGTTTGTTGAATATTTTCTTGTTTTGGGTGCTACAATCAGAGGTCTTATCGCTCTTCTAACATAAGGATACAAGCTTAAAATTATTCTGATTTTCTTTTCATTATTCTTCTCTTTTGCCCTTTGAAAACATGTTTGTAGAGATTTCTTAATTCTGTCATTGATTTAGTTTTATAGGGGATAGATGTGTTTGAAATTTGTTTAATAAAATCAGTATTGTCACAAGAGGATAGAACTCATAGGATGAAGGTATGCAAAAGCATAAAGGAAGTGTACCTTTTTGAGAGATACACTTCCTTTATGGTTATTCTTCAAAGTCGTGATTATTTATCAGACGACTGTGATGATATGATGTTAATATGCCATATCAAGTGATATGGGTACTATAACGACTCTCTTACCAAATGTGTGCGCGACCCTGCTGAGGAACGAAGAGCTTGTCACCTTCTTTGATATCGAAAGCCTTGTACCAGTTGTCAATCATTGGCAGAGCTGCATTTACGCGGCTAATACTTGGCGAGTGAACGTCTGAGTTGACGATGTAAGCAACAAACTGAGGAGCAACATTGCTTGCCCATACACGTCCCCACGCAAGGAAGAAACGCTGTGCAGGAGTGAAGCCGTCCATGTCGTTGAGTGGCTTTATTTTCATACTGTTCTCAAGTGCACGAAAAGCAATATTCAAACCTCCGTTGTCTCCGATGTTTTCACCGAGTGTCTTCTCGCCGTTAACATACAAGCCAGGGATTACTTCCTGTTTGTTAAACCAGTCTACAAGTACCTTTGTTCGAGCGTCATAGTTCTTCTTGTCCTCTTCTGTCCACCAGTTTTTCATGTTGCCATTTTTATCAAACTGGCAGCCTTGATCGTCAAAGCCGTGGCTCATCTCGTGACCGATAACGGCACCAATAGCACCATAGTTGGCTGCGTCGTCAACCGTTGGGTCGAAGAATGGAGGCTGTAGAATAGCTGCTGGGAAGTTTATACTGTTAGTTGTTGGGTCATAGTAAGCATTAACCGTCTGTGGTGTCATGTGCCATTCCTTCTTATCAACAGGCTTGCCCCATCGTTTTGCAATGCGGTATTTCATTGCAGCTTCTTGCACACCTTTTACGTTGTCGAACAAAGATTTTGCATCATCAATGACGAAGACACTATCCATATTCTGCCATTTGTCAGGATAGCCAATCTTAATGTCGAATGCTTGCAACTTTTCTATGGCCTTTTTCTTTGTTGCAGCAGTCATCCATGTGTTCTCTTCAATGCGCTGTGCAAAAGCATCTTGGAGGTTCTTTACCAATGTAATCATACGTTGCTTGCTGCTCTCAGGGAAGTATTTCTGTACGTAGAGCTTACCTACAGCCTCACCCATGATACCCTGTACGAAAGACAAAGCACGCTTCCAACGTGGCTGTTGCTGCTGAACACCGTATGCCACCTTGGTATATTCAAAGTTACGATCAGAGAAGTTATCAGACAACATACCTGCAGAACTTGAGATAACAGCAAGTTCCATGTAGGCTTTCAATGCGTCTAACGGAGCTGTAGCAAGTATCTTCTCAACTTCATGTACAGGCTCTGGCTGTCCAACATCTACCTTTCCACCGTTATTTGGATAGCCGGAAGCCTTCAAAAGGTAGTTCCAATCGACACCAGGATATTTTTTCAAGAGTTGCTCCCAAGTCATTGGGTGATAGTTAGCTTGTGGGTCGCGTGACTTTACTTGGTCATAGCTAACCTTTGCAATCTGGTTCTCAATAGAGAAAGCAGCCTCCATCTTCTTCTTAGCAGTTGCAGCATCGTTACCAACCATCTTGAACAAATCATTGTTCAAGCTCTTATATGCTGCTATAACAGCCTTCTGTTGGTCGTTAGGCTTTGTGTAATATTCTGGGTCAAGACCAAGACCACCTTGTGAGATACCAATGATATAACGGTCAGAGTTCATCGCATCTACTGTCATACCAAAGCCAACAGGGAAGGTGCCATAGCCTTTCACGTCGAGGTCATACATCAGTTTGATGAGTTCCTTACGATTCTTCGCTGCACGAATCTTAGCCAACACTGGCTTAATAGGGGTATATCCCTCACGGTTGCGGCGTACGCTATCCATGTAAAGGTTGTAGATAGAAGCAATCTTCTGTGCTACAGTGCCTTTCGTTTGTGGTTTCTTAGCATAATCCTCAACCATTTCACGGATGCGTTTCTTGTTCAATTCTTCCAAATCAACAAAGGCACCGTTCATTGGATGCTCCTTGTCAAGCGGATGGCTCTTCAACCAGTTACCTGCAGCATACTCATAGAAGTTCTCACCGGGCTTCACGTTAAAGTCCATGTTGTTGGGGTCTACACCCGACTTCAGTCCCTGTGCCATAGCTGATGTAGCTATGAATGAGGCTGCAAAAAGTAAGATTTTTGCTTTCATGTGCTTATTATTTTATGTGTTAAATATATACTTTTCTGCCATTTAATGATACTTCTTCTCACCTTAAAGGTGTCATTAAGACGTTACTTGTCTTAGAAATTATCTTATTACAAAGGTAAATAAAAAAGACCAATGTTATTCTATTAGTCGTTTTTTTTACTGAAGAACTACATTAGCGGTGTGTTTTTTTAATTCTTTTAACATGCTCCGTCGGTAATTTTCTATGTCTTTAAACTTCTAAAAGAACTGCTTTGTATGTTGTGACTATCTGTTACTGTAATAGTATTCTCTTGTATGTGAAACTTCTTTAGTCTCATATCGGTTAGTTTGTTTTGGTAGTATAGCTTGTTTCTATCAATAAGTTGAACTCATTTTGATAAGTTATTGTAATGTGTTTAGTACTCCGCACCAATGGTGCGGACGCCAAACACCATTGGTGCGAACCATCAGCACGACATGTGCGGAGTACTCGCACATGGTTTGAAGATGGGAAGAAAGGAGCATCAAGGTTATTATAATGATGATAATAAGAGGTTAATAGCTAATCAATATATGGAAAAAACTCACCAGAGTGCAGTACTCATAAGCATTCTTTTAGGCTATGTATTATTTCAATTGCACTGTGGATAGTGCAGAAATCGTTGTGATATGCACTGTGGATAGTGCATTGTTTAATACAAATTGCACTGCGTGTAGTGCAATTTATTGATAATTTTGCACTATGGTTAGTGCATTTTTTGTATCTTTGTAGCAAAAAGAAGAGCTATGGATATTAGTTTAATACAATTTATGAAGGAAAGGGTAGAGTACACCTCTACCACTTTTCATCGTTATTTATATAATCGTATAGATTGGGGAAGACAGATGTTAGGACTGGTTGGTCCACGTGGTGTCGGTAAGACAACGATGTTTCTACAATATATAAAGGAGCATCAGTCTGATCAGAATATGCTTTATGTATCAGCTGATTATGTCTATTTTTCATCTCACACACTTATTGAATTAGCAGATGAATTCAGTAGGGAAGGAGGAGAATATCTCTTTATTGATGAGATTCATAAGTACTCAGGTTGGGCACAAGAACTAAAGCAAATATATGATACTCATGTTGATTTGAAAGTTGCTTTTACTGGTTCGTCGGTTCTTGATATAATACAAGGAGAGGCAGACCTTAGCCGTCGTGCTCCAGTTTATCATTTGCAGGGGCTTTCTTTCAGAGAGTATCTGGAGATGTTTAAGGGCATTGTTGTCCCAACTTATATTTTAGAAGATATTCTTCAACATCGCGTGGAACTCCCAAAAGGCCTGGAGCGTCCATTACCTTTGTTTAAAGAATATTTGCGCCATGGGTATTATCCATTTGGAGATGACGTCGAATTTATAATGCTATTAAACCAAAGTGTCAATCTTACAATGGAGGTTGATATTCCACAGTTTGCAAATATGACGCTTTCAACAAGTCGTAAGCTAAAGAAGTTGCTTGCTATAGTTTCTCGTAGTGTACCTTTTAAGCCTGTTATGGATTCTTTAGCAACAATGGTGGGAGTGAGCAGGAATGTACTTCCAGATTACTTCTTATATATGGAAAAGGCTGGGATTATTAGTCAACTACGAGATGCTACTGGTGGCATAAGAGGATTAGGTAAGGTTGATAAGGTTTATCTTGATAATCCTAATTTAGCTTATATCTTAGCTGGTAGTGAAGCTAATATCGGGAATATAAGGGAGACCTTCTTCTATAATCAGTTGAGAGTACATAATGACATTATAGTTTCTCGTATCTCAGACTTTGAGATTAATGGTGTAACCTTTGAAGTCGGAGGAAAGAGTAAGGGGCAGAAACAGATAGTTGAAGCTAAGAAGGGGTATGTAGTAAAAGATGATATCGAGATTGGTACAAGTAATATCATACCTCTTTGGATGTTTGGATTGAATTATTAAGAACGGTATCTCTCCTATATATAATAGGTAAGAAACACAAATATTATACCAATACAATCGCCCTCATCAGTCCAAGATAAAAATGAAGTTTGGACTGATGAGGGCGATTGTTGTTATGTTAATGTCTGATGTTGAGGCTTACTCCTGTTCTTGTTCCTTCTCATTGAAGAGAGCATCTTTAAGCTTCTGATAGAGGAATGAGAGGATAAGGAGAATGGCTCCAAGGCTGATGAAGACAATAATCTTACCAAGAGCAGGCATTGCCCATACGTCATTGAGAATGAGTTTGCCAATGATAATACCGAATTCTGCCAAGCTAACAATACGAATCTCCTTACTGTGGTAACGCATACCGATACACATCAAGATGAAGGCTGCAATACCTAATGACAAAGAGAAGGCGGTACTGAAGTTTACTTCATTGAAAGTAATCAGCAATAAACGCGTCAATGTAAGCCACATCAGTGTTGATATGATGGAGTATTCTGTATGTAAGTTTCGCTGATTAGAGGTTACAAGGAGTTGCCCACGCATACAATATGCCATATAAGCGATTGTTACGAGTGCCATTAACCATCTCAGTAAGAGTCCTTCTGGGGCGGTGTAATTCCATACAGTCATAGCAAATAAGATTCCTGCAAGATAGAGGCTAATCTCGTATGCCAACTTGTTTTCACTTATTTTGAAGCGTTTGCGCAAGATAAGTGCTCCTCCTAAGAGCATTATGTTTGCTGTAAGTAGAGATGCATACTCTGATATTGGTTGCTCAAGATGGAAGTGGAAGTTGTCTCTGAAGGCAAGGAACAGAATGCTGAAACCCAAAGCATAGGCAATAGCATTGTATGGAGTGTAAGCGATTAGACGTCTCATATCACTGAATAGTTCCTTATTAAATTGCATAATGACAGCTACAACAAAGTAGGCTATACTAACAAACGTTGTCACAAAGAAGGCACCATTGAAGAATAAACTGTCTCCTGTATCATGGATGAAGGTGTCAGTTGTTCTGTAGTATGCCAATGCTCCCAATGTTAGGAGTAATAATACTGCTGAAGCCAACTCGTAGATTCTGTTTTTCTCCTTTGTGAAGAGCCACAAAAGAAGTACTGACTCAGCTGCCCATACCATAAGAACATTGGTTGCGCTGAACAGAATTGGAATACCCATAGTGGCGAATGTGACCGCAAGTCCTAACATAAGGTTGCGCAGTGTGTCTTGTCCTTCGACGCGGAATCGCAAATAAAGGTGTATTGCCAGGTTGACAGCAGCGATGAAGAAA
Organism: Prevotella melaninogenica; assembly: GCF_018128065.1. Classification (NCBI taxonomy): domain Bacteria; kingdom Pseudomonadati; phylum Bacteroidota; class Bacteroidia; order Bacteroidales; family Prevotellaceae; genus Prevotella; species Prevotella melaninogenica. Next base: position 656,080 of record NZ_CP072360.1, read on the forward strand.
GCTAAGTAAGCTGTCGTATCAGATGATGCCTCGAAGTGTTGTAAGAGGAAATCGCCATAAATAAGATACATGAAGCTATTAGCTGTGATGATACCCAATAGTCCAAGTCTGGTATTTTCACCATACTGTGTGCGCAGAATAAAGACAACAGGCAATAGGAAGATGACGTAGAATAATGTCGCAAAAGCAAATAGGGTAGGATAAGTTGTGCCAGCTTCACTATCAGAGAATGATCCTAATGCTGTTGTTCCCCATAATATTATATAGGTGAAAGCGAAGGAAACCATAGGTAGTATTGCCCATTTCTTATACATTGCAAGGCAGAACATACCAATGTTCAATATGGTAATATAAATCTGTAGGCTAATGATACTACTTGAGTCTGTGCTAATAATGAAAGGTGCAATAAAGCCACCAATGAGTGCTGTGACTGCCAATTCCTTCCTATCGTATAGGACGGAGACTGCCGACATGAAGATAGTTGTGACGCATAGGATTACGAATGCCATCGTGTGAGAGAATAAGTCATAGTAATGGAAGGCGATGGCTGTAATCAAATAGTAGATACCAAAGGCACCACCTGCTAACAGTGAACTGAAAGTATGGTAGCGTTTGTGTAATCGTTCAGCCAGTACTAACATACCTGCACCGACAGCATAACCCATTAACGTACGTGCTGTCTCATTAATCCAGTTCTGGTCGATAGCATATTTTACGAAGAAACCGATACCAATAATAAAGATGAGAATACCAATCTTGCCAAAAGATTCTCACCGATATATTTCTCAAAGTTGGTTTCAGAAGTGGCATATTCTTCTATTTCCTCCTCTTCCTCCATAGCCATTGCAGGCTCTTCCTGCTCTTCTTCTACAGGTTCTTCAATGGTTTCTGGGGTTTCTTCCTCAACTTCAGGAATCGTATCCTTTGTCTCTTGAATAGGAATTTCTACAATAGAAGGTCTGATATCCTCATTGTGTACAATAGGAATTTCTATAGTTTCTGGTGTCTCTTGTAGCTCAGGTAGTTCGTTTTCACCCGTAGTCTCTGTTTCTTCAGCCTTTTCGGTTGTTGGCATTTCGTCCTTTATTGGCTGTTGCCACCAGTTAGGGTTAGGAGTAACAGTTTCAGACTGAACTTCCTTCGGAGTTTCTGTAATCTTCTCCTGATGTTGCTCAACATTCTCTTTTGGCTTTGTTTCTGTTGCTAATTCAGCTTGTTTATGTATTTCACGCAGTATCTTTTCCATAATAACTTGCTGCGTAGAAAGCTCAAAACTGACGTTGTTTAGTGTATTACTTATGTTGTTAAGCTTGGATATAAGATAAAAGAATCCCCATAGTGATACCGCAAATACGACGAGAACAAAAAAGGATAGAAATTCATATTCCATATTTTTAAGGATTTAGTTTTGGGTGTAAAGATAATAATAATGTGTTAAAATGACGAATGTTAACCAACAATAATACTTATTTCTTTTGTTTTTAAGGGTGGAAGACGTTGTTCTTTAAGGTTGCTTTTGATATTGTCAAGTAATTATTTTCATGAAAGAAAAGAATTATTTTCACGAACATAAATATTTTTCTTCATGAAAAGAAATATTTTTTTTCATGAAAATAATTCCCCTCCTGATTATATCAAAGAAGTGTAAACGGTGGTAAATGGCCTTCTTTTAAGTGGTTGGGTTGAGGCTTGATAGTTATGTGTTCCAACCTTAAACTTAATGTTTTAAGCGTATTGAGATAGTTTTATCTTTATGTAAGAAGCTTAGCTTTCTGTTTCCTTCATAGCGTCTATTAAACGACTGAACATTTCTTTTAATCCATATTCTGCCTTCCAACCTAACTGGTTGATACGCTTTGTGTCAAGTCGTAACTTTGTTGTTGGTGGATAACCCATTCCTTCTTGCAGCTGTATGACAACTTTTACGTGCTTAGGATTGAAGTTTCCTGCTACGAATTTTGCTATATTACGGATAGAGATATATGTTTCGCTGTTGGCTACATTATATGCCTCACCATTCTCTCCACGTAACAATAGATAGAGCATCGCACTGACCGCATCTATTGTGTAGCAATAGCTGTGACAGCCTTCACCCTTGGTATGTAGAATGATGTCGTTATTATTAATGACACTTCTTGCAAACTGGGCAAAGACACGATTGTCGTTTTTACCGACTCCTGCACCGAATGTCTGTGCCAATCGTGCTACTTTTACAGGAACTCCATATTCGACAGCATAATTATGGCACAAACCTTCAGCCGCTCTCTTTGCCAAAGGATAACAGCTTCGTGTAGCCATTGGATCAAGATATCCCTGCTTTTGCTCGGTAAGTGACTCCTTGTCGTCAGTAACAGAGCCATAAATCTCCATCGTTGAAGCAAAAACAAGTGATTCTACTTTTGCCTCCTGCGCATAGGTAAGGATGTTCTGCATACCAAAATATATCGTATTCATCGTTTCAACGGGTTTCTCGATAAAACCCTTTGAGGCTGTCGGAGCAGCAAAATGAACGATGTAATCGATGTTTTTTGAAGGTTTGAAAGTTGCCATTGAGGAAAAGTCATAAGCATAATAGCTTAATGCTTCCCCTTCTTTGCCAAACATCTCTGTTGCCTTTTCGATGTTTCTTACAACTGCAATGACGTGCAGATTGATACCTTTCTCTGTTGATAATGCCAAAAGGCAACGCACCATACAGGAGCCTAATAGACCCGTTGCACCTGTTATGGCAATGGTCTTGTTTCTCAGTTCTTCTGCTAATGCAAACTTTTCAACAAAATTCTTGATATCTTCTTTTAGTATCTTACTGTTCATCATCTCAAAGTTATATAAACGACGGTCCTTTAATTATTTTCTTTTCTGTAATAGGAAGGCTTCATCCTATTGGATGAAAGAACGAGACTTATAAACCAAATATTTGCTGATCTTCGTGTACCTTTACCATAGCACGTAATACAAAGAAGTCCGTTGGGGTTGTAATCTTAATGTTTTCCATTGGTCCAATGATGGTCCCAAGTTTATAACCATAATGGCTCATCATCGTACAAGAGTCGATGAAATCGGATTTTTCTTCCTCTAAGGAGCGTCGATGTGCACTGATAATATCCGATAAGCGAAAACTTTGTGGGGCACGTGCAATGAGTGAGTCTGCACGTGATGGAATCTCTAATGAGCCATCTGCTTGCTTCACAATAAGCGTTTCTGTTGCAGGAATGCAGGTGATACAACTTCCAACCTCTTCTACTTTCTTGATGTTATCCGTAATCGTCTCCTCTGTGATAAGCGGTCGAACGCCATCATGGATGAGGACTGTTGTGTTCTCATTGTTAATATTCTGACTTTGAGCATAAGCCTCTGCAGCACATAGTCCTTTGTAGATAGATTCCTGTCCTGACTTTCCTCCCGGAACGATCTTTACTACTTTGTTAATTTCAAACTTGCGAAGTTGCTTTTCAAGGAATGGAATCCAACTCTCAATGCACGCTACAACGATAGCATCTATGTTCGGATGATTGTCGAATAACTCCAAGGTATAGATGATGATAGGTTTCCCATTAAGGTCAAGAAACTGCTTAGGACGCGACTTTGTGTGCATTCTTAGTCCTGATCCGCCTGCAAAGATTACTGCTATGTTCATAATTTTAATTTGGGATTTAAAGGGGTTGAAAGGATTCCTCTTACTACTTAAAGACGACATCTACCTTATGTCTGTCACGCTTATCCCTTGGAGGTAGGTTCATATAGTTCCCGTAGGCGATGCGACAGAACTCATCAACGTCTGCAGGACCTTCAAAAGTATAGCCCTCAAAAACGATATCTTTGTGTGGTATCATACAGCGACGTGGGTGCTGTTCATAGAACCAAGCACCATATGAGTGCATCCAGAGGTCTGGCTTTCCAAAGATTTTGCCGAAAAAGCGGAACGTAGGAAAGACGATGTTGTGCAAAAGGTTATAGCTCGTCTGTGCTAAATGGGGGTGCTGACCTGCTAATTTTGCATTCACATTCACCGATAGTTTTGCAGCAAAACGTTGTAGCCAAGGAATCATATTACCCTCGTATGGAAAGATGTCAACATGTAGACCTCTGTATTTCTGTGCTTCGTGTATTCTTCGGTCAATACTGCCTTGGCTTTCGTGGCTACGGTTTTCACTTTTCAAATCGCGTAAACATGCCCACTCTTTATAGAAGCCAGGGTCGGTATCATTGTCTTGTAACACATATTGTGGGTGAGGATGTGCTTTCAGATAGTCGCATAAGCGTTTGAAATCCTTATGGCTAACTACCATATCTATGTCATCATCCCAAGGAATAAAGCCCCCATGACGTACAGCTCCTAACACATTACCGCCATCAAGACGGCAGGGAATGCCTATCTTTTTAGCAGCCTCCTGCAGGTAGATAGCCATGTCAAGCAGTCTCAACTGTGCTTTTCTGAGCACAGAACCGTCTGGGTTATATTCCTGTCGGAGACTTTCTTGTGTCTCTCCTGTATTGAAAGTTTCAATCATTTTCCGTTAATATACTTGTTGCAAAGATAATAAAAGATTATGACTTCACCTTCTGTCTCTATAAAAACTTATGTTTTGATTTCATGATTCGAGCTAATATACTTATCTTTGCGGAGGTAATTTGGTGCTTACTTGATTGCTGTTAGTGTTGGTGCTTGCCCTCCGCACGAGTGGTGTTTATGCTTCGCACGAATGGTGTTTGCCCTCCGCACCACATGTGCGGAGTAATTACACACTAATTAAAAACGGTAAGTGAGGTTGTTACTGATTGTATAAAATATAGAAAGAGATTACTCTTATCATAGGAAATGTTGAGTGGAAAGCATAAGATTTATTGGATGGTTAGAAAACTATTAAGTAGCTTATTGTGGCTTGAGATAGTATGGGTGGTATTCAATTGCGTATCACCTTGGAGGTTATGGAGTGATGCGGATATCATAATTGTCTGCACTTTACCTTGGATAGTGCTTTTCTTTCTTATCCGCTATATCAAGCGGAGGTGGAAGGAAGAGGGTAATGCCGCTATAGGTTGTTTGTATACCATGTTATGGGTGACCATTCCTTTCATTATCATTGCGCAACTACTCTTTGGTTGGTTGTGGAACTTAAAAAATGATTCAACCAAGATAACGTTTGAAGACGATAAGTATCAGGTAACAATTATTAAGGCGCTATTCGCAACACAGATGGATAAGATGCAGATTATGGAACACTGTGGTCCATTCTATCATGAAGTCTATTTCAGTGAACTCCATGATATTGATACGAATAAGTTAAAAAGTACATCAGCTATTGAAGACTTTCTTAAGGAGCAAGAGAGAAAAAATAGCTATCGGATAGTTTCTTTACTATTCCAAAGTATGTGGGATTTGGCTTTTCCAAAGAAAAGCGTTACATTTGCATGTTAGATAGATTATGCCTAATAGTGTGGGAAAGGGGAATAATATCTTTCTTTTCTCTATCTGCGATAACGAGTACTTTCATGAAGGGAACCTTATTTGTCAGAAGGCAACTGACCTCTTTTTAAGATAGAATATACTTTGAGGAGGAGATAAGAAACAACGTATCATAGAGATACAAAAGCTAATGGAAAAAGAAACACTCAAGGAGAAAACAGCCAAAGGACTCTTTTGGGGTGCATTGAACAATGGTACAATGCAGCTGTTGAATATTGTCATTGGAATATTTTTGGCACGTTTACTCACACCAGCCGACTATGGATTGGTGGGAATGTTGGCTGTGTTTACAGCGATTGCGGGTGCCTTGCAGGAAAGTGGATTTACTGCAGCACTTGCCAATATGGAGCGTCCAACGGATAATGATTATAACTCTGTCTTTTGGTTTAGTGCTATAATGGGTTGGATTTCATATACAACCCTCTTCTTTTCAGCTCCTTTGATTGCAGCTTTCTTTCATCATCCAGAGCTTATCAGTCTATCCCGTTTCGTCTTTGCATCATTGCTCTTTTCGTCATTAGGTACGGCTCCTGCAGCTTATCTTTTCAAAAATATGATGGTTAAAGAGACTGCTTTGCTGCGCATCACATGCCTTTTTATTTCGGGTGTGGTAGGAATTATCTTAGCATTAAAGGGTTATGCTTATTGGAGTTTGGCTTGGCAGCAAGTGCTTTATATCAGTCTTACGAGTCTGTGGCGTTTCTTTATTATTCCTTGGCGACCCTCTTTTCGCATCGACTTTACCCCTGTAAAGAAGATGTTTTCCTTTAGTTATAAGATTCTTGTGACGACGATTGTCAATACAATTAGTCAGAATATTCTAACCTTTATCTTCGGTCGTTTATATTCTGCAAAGGTAGTGGGAAACTTCTCTCAAGCCTTCAAGTGGGATACGATGGCAAGCACCTTTGTGTCTGGAACGGTGTCGCAGGTAGCGCAACCAGTGCTTGTTGAGGTGAATAAAGACCCAGAAAGGCAGGTGAATGTGTTCCGTAAGATGCTTCGTTTTACGGCATTCTTAGTCTTTCCAGCTATGTTCGGATTGGCGATGATATCGCACGAATTTATCATTCTTCTTATATCAGATAAATGGATAGAGAGCATTCCTTTGCTACGAATCCTCTGTATTAGCGGTGCTTTTTTACCATTTTATACGATGTATCAGAACCTTATCATTAGTCGTGGAAAGTCTGTTGTCTATATGTGGTGTACAGTAGCTTTGATTATCGCACAGATTGGTTTTGTTATTATCTGTTATCGAGAAGGAGTCGTCTTTATGGTTAGCGTATATACTCTTGTGACCGTCTTGTGGCTCTTTGTATGGCAATTCTTTGCAGGAAAGGAAACGGGGTTGCGCCTTTTTGATGTTCTGAAGGATATTAGTCCTTACCTTTTAGCTTCAGTAGCTGTGATGGTTGTTGTTTATTTCGCAACCTCTTTTATTCATAACCTCCTTTTACTGTTGATAGTAAGAATCCTTATCGCGGCTGTTCTTTACTTCTTTATCATGAAGTGGGCAGGCTCACAAATACTCGTGGAATGTATGAATTATCTGCGTCGCCGTAAGCAATAGAGGAAAAGGAGTACTTGGAATATTAAGGAATAAGTTGTATATTTGCATAAAAAAGAGAAGATGAACCCATTTGTTCAAGGTGTAATACTTACCGTCTCCTCGCTGAGATTGATACCACATATCCTACTGTACAAGTTGTATAGTGAGCAGATTGATGATGATCTCCTACAAGTGCAGGACCGAAAGCGAGGCGTGCGTAACTTTGTGAAGGTCATGACGCGCGAGCGTACCTTCCGTAATCTTTTCTATTATAGGATAGGTGAATACATGGCAACGCCTATTAAATGGCTGTGTCCGGGTGAACGAACACTGAATATTTGGTGCCCTTCTATTGGCAAAGGCGCTCACTTTGAACATAACTATGCGACCTATCTGAATGCTGAAAGTATTGGTAAGAACTTCTATTGTCTTCAATTAGTAACCTTAGGAACAGGGCATCATGAAGGACAAGAAGGTCGCCCTGTCATTGGCGATAATGTGAAGATAATGACAGGAGCAACGGTCTTCGGACCTATTCGCATTGGTAACAATGTGACGATAGGGGCAGGAGCCGTAGTCTTTAAGGATGTACCTGACGGCTGTACCGTTGTCGGTAACCCTGCAAGAATAGTAAAATAGCTATAAATGAAGTTGATAATAACAAGATAATGGAATACCCAAAGATAACAGTTGTAACACCATCCTACAATCAAGGACAGTTCATCGAAGCAACGATACAATCAGTAATCGGACAGCAATATCCTAACTTGGAGTATCTTGTTTGTGATGGTGGTTCTACCGATGAAACCGTGGAAATATTGAAGAGGTACTCTGATAAGATTACATGGTGGTGTAGTGAGAAGGACAAGGGACAAAGCGATGCTATCAATAAAGGTATGCGTAGGGCAACGGGTGATATTGTCTGCTGGATAAATAGTGATGATGTACTACTTCCAGGAACATTACATACCGTCGCAAAGTTCTATCATGACCATCCTGATACGGACTTTGCCAATGGCTATACGGTCGAAATAGACAAGGAAGGAAAGATTATCAACTTTACGCATATCGTAATGAATCACTTCTTCTTCCGCCATGGTTGCTATAATATATCGCAACCGGGAATGTTCTGGAAACGTGAGATATTCGATAGAATCGGCTATATTGATGAGTCTTTCCATGCTAAGATGGATGTGGAATGGCTGATAAGAGTTTATGAAGCAGGACTAAAAGTAAGACGTATTAACCGCAACCTCGGTGCTATTCGTATCTATCCTGATACCAAGACGGCACAGGGAGGAAGCATTTGGATACGAGATACGGACGCACTTCGTGAGATGTATCATGGTAAGTATTTACCTGAAAATGGCAAGTTATACCGTCCTTTCTTCAAACTCTACAAGATTTTAGATGGTTGTATGTTCCGTAATGCCATGAGGAAATGGCAATATTGTGGGAAACCTGTAACGGCTTATAAAGAGAATCTTTAACAACGACCTGCTCTTGAATGAACTAAGAGAAGGTCTGAACAAACAAAAACGACTTCCCTAAAGCATAAGGAAGTCGTTTTTGTTTGTTTATGCGGAAGGTTTCAATGTGGTGCAACAAAGCCTCGTAACATATAAGGAATGATGAGGCTAAGGTTATATACCATTAAAGCAAGGCTCATTGTGGCGATAAGTAGTCTTGCACCTATCAGCACACGTCTTCGTTTGATGCACTTAAATAAGTAAGTAATTGCTATTGGAATAACGAACAACCAGTGTGCACCCATGATATAAACCTCGATAATACCGAAGCCAAGAATGATATGTAAGAAGATGTCTGTGGCAAACCAAGCCATACATAATTGTAGGAATTTATCCTTTCTACCTGCGATGATTCCGCCTAAAAATAAAAGTATTATCAATCCTTCGGCTATGTAATTGAGTACACAACTATATCTGACGATGATTGGACGTGACTTATTTACATCCTCTAATACATGTTCTTGGTGAAGTTGTATGCTTTCTCCGAAGAGGTTCTCTATGATAGCATCAGTTCTCGAACTTGATAAGTCGGTCCATTCAAAAAATCTGTTGTTTGCCACTTGCGTTCCAGTACGGCTCTTCATAAATTCATGTTGCTTCTCATACTTGGCTGCAAACTTCTGATCTTTCTTTAATTTCTTTTCCTTTACCCTTGCTTGTAGTTTGGCATCTGGCTCAACGAAGGTTGACTGTTGGTACGCATAGATAGCGAACAATGCGCCAAGAGGGAGGATAAAACTTACAAGGATGTGCTTAATACGGAAGGTACGCTTGTCATTGACAAATAAATCTGCTAAACCAATCTTTGCGATGTTAGTAAAAGTAATACCTGTTGCAAAGAAGGATAAAAGCATCGTCTGCCATGCTTTCATGCGTCCTTTCTCTCGTTTCATCGCTCTTCCTGCAAGGTATAGCGTCATCGTTAGGAAGAAAAGAGAGAAGACGAAATGGTCGGGTACAAACGATGTCAGGAGGATGGAGGCGAAAGAAAAGAAGAAAACCGTCAGTAATAGAGCATCTTTCTTTCTTAACTTTTGCACTTCTGTAAAGATACGATAGATGAAAAGACAACTGTAGGTGGCGGCGAGCACATTCAAGAAAGCCTCGATGAATATGGCATAATTCCTACCTGTAAGATCCATTAGCCAGTGGTTGAGGAGATAGAAGGGATAGAAAAATGTTGGTAGCAAGGGATGACGATAGAGCTGATAATAAATCTTCCATCGTGACATTGTCATATAGGAAAGGTTATCAAAGCCCGAAACGGTGTAATGGTCGAAGAATAATCCCCAGAAACCAAGGTTACCTCCTCTGGTAAACAAACCATAGTTATAGGCTATCATAAGCCAGTTTAGTGCCGCAAAAGCTAAGAATGCTGTCAGGCATAGCTGTCTTTCATCTCGTTTTATAGCAAAGATATTTCGCATAACGTCTCTTATAAGTTTAGTAGATAGTTAGCTGTTAAGCCTCCGTTGTAAGTCCAAAGGAAGATGGTAATCACTAATAGTAACCCTCGCAGCATTTGGCGGTATCTGTGAGATAGTCCTTTCATAAGATAACCATGGGCTATCGGGATAATGAAAACCCACCCTGACGCCATGATATAAACCTCTGTAATACCAAAACCCAAAATGAGATGCAAGGTTATATCGCAGGCAAACCACGCTAACAACATTTGGAAGAAGTGCTTTCGACAACCGAAAAATATTCCAACGAAAAAGAGCACGACCACGACAGCTTCTATCACGTAGTTGATTATCCAGTTATAGGCGATGAAGACAGGTCGGTCCCAGGCTACATCTTTCAGTAGATAACGCTGGTGTAACTGAATAGATTCGCCAAAGAAGTTCTCTACCAATGTCTTTGAACGGGGTGTTGATCCGTCAAGCCAATCAAGCATTGATCCCTTTGACATGGTTTGTCCTAAATGATTCTTCTGCCAAGCATTACGTTTTTTATAGAATTCTTCAACTCCTTTAGGGTCTTTTTGTTTTTTTACTTTCTCTATGTTGCTAATGACAGCCTTCTGGGGAACTTCCAAAAGGTAGTATTGTGACTGCTGAATTCCAATTAATAAGAAGGCTGGAAGGATGATTCCAATACTGATATACTTCCATGTAAAGAACCTTTTTCGATTCGTAAATAGCCCTGCAAGATATATCTTTGCTCCATTCGAGGTAGCCATTCCCGCTGTGAAAAAGGTTAGGAAGAATGACTGCCATGCTGTCAATAATTCTCCTTTCTTCATCTTTTTACCGCAGATGTATAATGCCATTAAAAGGAACATCATTGATACGATGAAATGATCGGGAACCATTGATGGTATAAGGATATGTCCGAAAGAAAAGAGTAGGAGGGTGAGAAGGGTTGCGTCAAACTGTTTTAATCCCATCACTTCACGGAAGATACGATAGGCAAATATCGCTGCGTAGAAAGCAGAGAATACGATAATTGTTGCCATGAAGCACACGGCAAAGTTATATCCAAAGATTTCTATGAGCCAATGGTTCAATAGGTAAAGTGGATAAAGGAAGGTGAGATATAGCGGATGACGTGAAGTTACAAAGTGAATTCGCATTCCTGAAATGGTTATCCAAGACCAGTTGTCATAGCCTGACATACGGAAATTCTTGGTAAAGATACTCCAGAAACCGCCATGTGCGCCCATTGTATAAACATGATAATGACTGGTGATGAGCAATATATTGAATGTGAGGAAAACAGCCAACATAATAAATGCTAACCAGCGTTCCTCTTTCTTTACCTTGAATATATTGAATATGTGCATTGAGTAGCTTTAATTAATTGCTGCAAAGGTACAAATTAAAGCAGATTAAACAAAGGAAATAAGAAGAAGAACAGCGCAGCAAGGAAAAGGTAGGGAAATAAGTATACAAAAAACAAATATCTAAGATTTCTTCCAAACGTTGGCATAATAAATACTCCCAATGTGAAAGATATTATTACATAAAACACAAGATTAGTTTTGATTTTATGTTGCTGTCATTTTTAACATTTGACGCATCTCTCTGTAATGTAGCAAGTTAAGCCCCTACTACAACTGACAGGAATGATAGCAAATTATTTTTATTGGTATTCAACACCCATTCACCCATCACCAATATAGACAAATCATCAACACCCATCATCCAACACCCATCACCCAAACATTACTTCTTACGTAAGAAAAAACGCACTAAAAGGAAGTTGATCGGTACACAGATAGCGAACATAGGAATCAATGCTATCTGCTTGCTGAAGCCTAACCAAAGGAAGAGCTTTAGGCAACCACTCTGTAAGAGATAGTTGATGATATGTGAAAAGACAAACCCTGCTCCTCGTTTCGTTGTTGACTTTACACGGAAAGTGTAATGGGTAGATGCGATATAGTTGAATGTAAAGCTAATGAGATAAGCAATAGTATTTGCAAAAAGAGGCTGTAACCAGTAAATCAGTAGCAGGTAAGTGGCATATTGAATGGCCGCCGCAGATGATCCAACGATGATGAAACGTACGATTTCACCGAACTTATTCTTGTCTTTTATCCCATTTCTTAGCATTTTATTCCTTATTTTCTGAAAGGTTTGTAATAGCCTTTGTCGGCAAAGTCAAGTAGTTCTTTATCGCCTCTACTGTCACCGAAAGCTATTAAGTCGTAGGCTTCTCGATGTGGATAAAGTGCTGTTAGGCGGTTTACTTTCTCTTGTCCGTAGCAGTTCTTGGTGGTAAATCGTCCTGTTAGGCTACCTTCCTTAGTTTCAATTTGAGTTCCTAATATCTGTATCTTTTTGTCGGTTTCATCGAAAAAAGGTCGTACCCAGTTGTCGATACTTGCACTGATGATGAGTACTGTTGCGTGCTCCTCTTCAATAGCCTTCCTTACTTTTTCTACTCCAGCAGGGCGAAGCAGATGTTTGTTTTGCTGTGCAAAACGTGTGCAGAGTGCGTTGAAAGCGTCATTTTTTACGCCTTTGAAGAAGTATGAGAATATCTTCTGTTTTACTTTCCCATTAGAATAAAGGTGTAACTTCATCAGGATAAGTAGGGGAGAAAAGAGTAGAAAGCCCAAAAGCATCTGTCCACTTCCTTTTGCAAAGCGGATAAATTCAAGGAGAGTGTCCTTAGTAGTCAGTGTGCCATCGAAGTCGAAAGCATATATCTTTCTCATGCCCTATTGGATATTCTTAAGTACGTAAATAATGAAGAGGAATGTCAAACCAAAGGCTAAGACGGTGAGTTGCATAAAGCGATCGTGTATCATCACCTTCGTTGGGTCACCACTTTTCTTGTCAACTACTGAAATCTGAATATAACGCAACAGTCCTAAGAGTACGAAAACACTGGTTAGATAAAGGTAATCTGTATGAAAGTTCTGAATTGTTTCAGGACTCATGGTGTACATAATGTAACACACGAGGGTTACACTTGCTGTTATCGTGATAGCCTGATTGATGAAGGTGAGGTTATAACGAATCGTGTTTTGGCGTGGTGCGTGCCCTGTCTCATTCATTCTCACTACGTCATCACGTCGTTTTGCAAACGATAAGAAGAGCATTAGCAAGAATGTCATGAGCACAATCCACTTACTCAGTTGTATGTTTGTTGCATATCCTCCTGCAAGAATACGAAGTACAAATCCGAAAGCAACGATACACACGTCGATGATCGCATAGCGTTTTAGTCGTAGGCAATAGGCAATGTTTAATAACCAGTAGAAGAGTATCACGCTGGCCGTTTCAACTTGGTGGGAAGGTAACAAAAACGTCGAAGTCATCGATAAGATGAACATCAATCCCATCAAGATATAACCTTGTACGATGCTTACCGCACCTGATGCCAACGGACGGTTGCGTTTTACAGGATGTTGGCGGTCATCGTTGATATCTATAATGTCATTGAGACAGTAGATTGAAGAGGCTGTTAGACTAAACGCAAGGGTTGTAATCAGTCCTGCATAAACGGCATTCCACCGTAGCAATGCTCCTCCGAAGAATACTGGGAGAAGAACAATGAGGTTCTTTATCCACTGATGTGGGCGAATTAACTGTATGAGATTTCTCATTTTATCCTTTTCTCTATGGGGGTTATGACTCGTTCAAGTATCGTGTGTAGAAGCCATGCTAAAACCAGTGTGGTGACAGTTGTTACTAAGAAAGTAGTCCAGTAAGACCAGTTGTATTTCTCCACATAGTCCAAAACAAAGTGTGCATGAATTAGATACGCTTCTAAACTTAATGCCCCAATGAACTTGAACGCTTTGTTTATCACCTTTGGCGTTCTCCGGAAGACACGGTTCAGAAGGAGTATCGTTGTAATGGTAAGAGGGATATAGAGCATTCTTTCGAGGAAGAGTGGGAAATGTCCGTGCTTTTCTTGTTCGAGGAAAATGCTTGCTGCGAGCGCCATTATGAACATTAACCATATCATCCAGATGGATGTTCCATCCATTGTCTCCTTTCGTTTCACCGCTGCCGCAATGTTGATTCCAATGAAGAAGATAGGTATACGACTCCAAAATATCTCCAAATGACCTAATGCGTTATGGATGGGCGTGACATACTGTACAAGGATACACCACATAATCATCATCACAGGTAGCCATCGATAAATCGGATGCTTGATGATAAGGTTCATATAAAACGGACTAACAAGATAGAGAAAGATGATGGCAGGGATATACCAGAACGTTAACTCGTCGTGTAGCCAGAAGTCCCAGTTTATTGTTATATCACCGATGAGATCGATGAAACTCGTGCTTTGTCCGCTATGTCCTACGAGGTCAGGGCAGAGATAATCTGGGATATAATATAGACAAGCTATGATGAACCATGCCGGATAAATACGTAAGAGACGGCGGATATAAAAATGTCGAAATGAAGGAGTCTTGGTCCATGAGAACCAGAGTCCCATACCGCTAAGGAAAAGGAAGATGTCTACACCAATATTCCCCATCCTTCTTAATCCGAAGAATAGGTCTTCTCTTGGCAAACTGACATGAAAGAGGATGACGAAGAGCATGGCTGCTCCCATCAATTCACCACGATAGCGGCTTATGTTAGCTAATTCGATGTCTTTTATCTTCATTTTGATGCGATGAAATCGTATGTTTTAATATTTTCTTTATTTCAGTTTGGGACTCGGAATCTTCTTCATTAACTCCTTAAATAACCATGCTAAGCAGAGCGAAGCAATGATGTATAGAAGAAGTCCTGTCCAATAATCGCCTTCTTTAGAGATAGGGATAAATATCTTCCTTGTGATAGGGTGACAGATAAAGAGGGCTGCTGAAATGCTGCCAACCCATGACAGAATGTTCATTAACGATAGGTTTTTACAATCAATAATTGCTTCTAAGCGACTTAAAAGCTTCACGAATGTAATGGAAGCGATGCAGACAGCGAGAGGCACAAAATACCATGTCAGATAGCTGAAGCTCATCAATACAATCGCAAACACTGACAGGATAAAGGCGACAAGGTTAGTTGCTGTACTCCATGGGCACACGTATCTTGCGTAAAGCAGACCAGCACCGAAGGGTAACATTCCACCGACAAAGTTGTATCTCCATCTGTTCAAAGCATCACTTTCTGGGTCACAAGCTATTTGAATAGCAAAGCATAGGACTATCAATGTCATATTCCATGCCCAATGACGGTGATAAAGCAGTAGTCGATAGACGATATATAGCTGAATCATAAGTCCAAAGAACCAGTATGGGCCTGGCCAAATAATGTCGTCAGGGTGGGGAAGAAGATTGTTGAAAAGTCCCATTTGTCCGATAATGTCCATCACCTTGTAATGATGCTGATCTATGGTCATAGCGTCAACCATTGTAAAAGCAACGAAGCCGACAATCATCATGCGGAAGAGTTTCAGCCAATGGTATTTGATGAAACCGAAGAGCGGGAGTTTTCTTTCTGTGTACTGATTGTTAGTAGGAGTTACAATAGCTCTCTTTTCATACTTCATTGTCAAGCCATAAGCTGACAGAAAGAGGAATACGGGTACACCATAGTGCCCAAAGAAAGATAGTATGTGAAAGAAGAAAAGTTCATTCCATGAACCTTGGAGCACCTGATAAAGTCCGTCTACATTACGTTGGAAGTATTGATATTCGTTCTCTTTCACCACTGGTCGCAGCCAATGGCAGTAGTTATGCAGGAAGATGCCAATGATAGCAAGTCCACGCAATGCGTTACATTCCATCCTTGTAAGTGTTTCTTCACTATTCTTTCCCGATGAAAAGGACGAAATTTTGTTTTTTTTAGAGCTAAATATCTTATCGAACATTGTCTTTTTTTATCTTATAATCTAATATTCTTTTTGAGTACTTCGGATTGAAATGCGATTGAAGAGGTTGCGTTTTAATTGAACTCTTATTTTCTTTTAAGGGTTGTTTCCTTTTCAGAAGGGCGGATAAGTTTATCGTAATCGGTTGTGTTCTTGAGTATTCTTGGTCGATTTTCGTTGTATTGTGGACTAAGAATATTATACTCAGCATGATAATCTTTTGTATGAATACCTGCCAAATAAAGTAGCATGTGCGGTAGGGCATCGGTCATAAAACGTCGTTTCTTGGCACCGATGATTTCATGGAAAATCTCTGGATGATTAGTGACATACTTGTGGGAACAGTAGACCCAGAATGGGATTTCAAACTCATAGTGTGCCAAATCATAGTCAATGGCTGCTGAGTGTTTACGACAGATGAAGCCTCGATTACCCTCATAGCACTCTTCACCATGATCAGGCATATAGATAATGATAGCATCTTTATTCTCGAAACGACTGATAATAGCATCAACGATCGAGTCATTATATAGGACAGCATTGTCATAATCAGCCAACATTTGTCGTTGTTTCCCGTCAAGATCTGCACGTTTCTTCGCATAATCTTCTGCCTTAAAGTGGCGACGGTCGCTCGGGAAACGTTGTTTATATTTAACATGCTGTCCGAGCAGATGGAAGATAATGAGATTGTGATTGGTATTGTGTTCTTGCTGATTTTTATCGTAATCATCGAGCAAACCACGATCAAATCGATATAATTGAGTGTTTCGGGAATCGAACATTGCCTCCGAAAGTTCTGGATGATTCAAGAAGAATCCACCGCTAAAATCATATACAGCCTGCTTAGCCTTTGGCAAGAACTGATTGGTAATGAAGGTTACATGATAGCCTGCTTTGCGGAATAATGAAGGAAAGAGAGGATAGTCACACCAGTCGCCTTTTTGTCCAACAACGTGTAGGGAAAAGACATTCTTAAAGACGAAGCTCGTCAGATTCCACGGTGCTACGACATCCTTAAACGGTATAAGCAAACCAGACTTTTCACGCTTAATCTGTCGTGGAGTTGTCGGCATGAAATAACCATACTGTTGCGAATGGTGCTTCCCATAGCTTTCACCGATGATAAGGACAATATTTGGCGATTTGAAGGAACAGCTATCTACACTCATCTTGTCTTTTGCTTCGATGAGTCGGTCGATTTGTTGCGATGCCAACTCGTTGGAGAAGATACTGAAGGCAAGTCGGTAAACGGGTAAATAGAACTGTGTGCAGTCATCTGTTGTTAGTTCATGTTCCACAGAACCGATGGTGTCTAAAGAGAACATCTGTACCATTTCTTTCTTGTTATGGGCTGAGGCTTCTATCGCCCATCCAAGAATTACGATACAAATACCACCAAGGATGTAATAGCTGTGGTTGATGATTTGCTTGACGATCGTGATTCTGTAGCTGATAGCTGGTGGCAGTTTTACCTTCTTTAGAAATGTTGTTAGGATATGAATAAGCATAACAAGCAGTAGTAATCCTACACTTGAGAGGATAAGGTCGGAGGTAAAATAGCTGCTGAAAAACTCGCTTGCCTCACGCTCATCCGTCTCGCCGACAAGTAGGAGCATTGACGGATTGAGTGTTGATTGGAACTTTACCCAACAGAAGAGGTCAATAAGACTTGTTCCGTAAGCGATGATATACAAAAAAGCACGAATCCAACGGCGAATCTTTAGAGGTATCAGCGATAGAATGATACAGATGATATAAAGGTCAAGGAATAACTCTAACCAAAGATTACTATATACAGCAGCATGGGGGTTGTTGGTAGGCAACTCCGCATACGATACTAATATACCGATAAGGTACATAAAGAAAAAGAATGAGGCGTTGTCCTTAATAGGCTGATATGCCTTATTCAATAAGCTGACTGCGTATTTAGCAAAATTCATGTAGGCGTATTTATTTACTTGCAAAGTTAACACTATTTTTAAGATAAGTCAAAGCTTAGGGGTAAAATAATACAATCTGAGTAGGTAAGTGCCTTTTCGTCCGTTTTCTGTTATCAACCGCACATGTCGTGCTAAGCCTCCGCACGTCTGGTATTAAGCCTCCGCACGAAGCGTGTTGGGCATATGCACAAGCATAGAAGATGACATAAGTGATTGCTGAAGTGTATAAGTAATGTTGTAAGTTACGAATGATTGGCTGTGTAATGAAGGTTTATGAAGTCGACCAATCATTTTCTTTGCTGAAAGCTATTTGTGTTCAGTAGGTGTTATGGCTTAATAAAGTCGTTGGATATCATTTAAAATCTCTTCAGGTACGAGTTTACTTATATCTTCGCCTTGCTCTACTCGTTGGCGGACGTCGGTGCTACTGACATCGATGAGTGGGGTTTGGAGTAGGCTAACGTTTGTGGGGAGGGTAGATTTATCTATTTCTTGACCACGTCGTGGATAAACAACGATCTTGTAATTAGAAAGGATGTCTTCTGCATGATACCATCGGTCGAAAGCTGCCCAGTTGTCTCCACCAACGAGAAGGGTGAAGCGATGAGTAGGGTAGTTATGGCTGAGATGTTGTAGCGTGTTCCAAGTATAAGAAGGCTTCGGAAGTTGGAACTCATAGTCTGAAGCCCTGAAATGTGGGTTGTCGGCTATTGCTTTGCGCACTAATTCTAATCGAAGGTGGTCAGCTAAGAGCTGCTGATTTACTTTGAATGGGTTTTGAGGTGACACAAAAAACCATACCTCGTTTAAGTTTTCTTTCTCAAGGAAAGCCTTTGCAAGGGCAATATGTCCGTTATGGATAGGGTTGAAAGAACCTCCAAAGATGCCAATGGAAGCCTCCCCCAACCCCTCCGAAGGGAGGGGAGTGCTAATAGTGGTGAAATGAGATGATGGTTTCATGACGGTGTTTTGAGGCTTTAACTGTTCTGTTATGGGCTGATGGCTACAGTATATTATATGTCAGAACAACTATGGAGGATCTAAACTATATAACAAATACTCCCTTCTTATTCTTCTTGTTGGATTGAGGCTCCCCTCCCTTCGGAGGGGTTGGGGGAGGCTTCTTTATCTTTCTAAAAATGCCTTCACTACCTTATAAGTCTCTTGCTTTGCTTTCTCAAGGTCGTCATTGACGATAATCTTGTCGAACTTCTCTGCAAAGGTGAGTTCTTCTGAAGCCTTGGCAAGGCGGCTTTCAATTGCCTCCGCACTGTCTGTTTGTCTGCCAACAAGGCGGCGACGGAGTTCTTCTACTGATGGGGGCTGGATGAAAAGACTTAAAGCACGGTCACCATAATACTTTTTGATGTTGCAGCCTCCTTTCACATCCACATCAAAAATAACGTTCTGTCCTGCTGCTGACTGGCTCTCTACCTGTGCTTTCAATGTGCCATAGTAACGGTTCTCATAAACCTCTTCATACTCAAGAAACTCACCTTTTGCAATCTTCTCCTTAAACTGTTCAGGTGAAAGGAAGATATATTCTACACCATTCTGCTCTGTACCGCGTGGCGCACGAGTAGTACAACTTATAGAGAAAGCCAACTTTAATTCTGGATGTTCCTGCATCAACCACTGTACGATGGTACTTTTACCAGAGCCAGAAGGTGCGGAGAGGATGAGTAACCTCCCCCCACCCCTCCGAAGGAGGGGAGTGCCTAACGGACAGTCGTGGGACGTGTTAGGAACCGATGTGATGTTAGAAGTGTCTTCCTGTATCTTAGCTGCTGGTGTTATATTAGCAGATTGGTTTTCAGATGAAAGCTTGTTCATAGCTGTTTTTATTTTGTTTAATACTTTATCGAGATTTTGAAGGACTTCCTCGTTAGAGAACCTTATGATATGAAAGCCAAAATGTTGAAGGTAAGCATCTCGTTCTCTATCGCTTAATTGCTGTTCTTCTGCGAGGTGATAATCTCCGTCAACTTCTATTATAAGATTTAATGAAAGACATACGAAGTCAGGGATATAATCATAGACAGGATGTTGTCGGCGAAAACGTACACCTAATTGTTTTCCTCTCAAGTGCTCCCACAAAAGTTCTTCTGCTTTAGTAGGATGCTTCCTGTTATATTTTGCATTTTGACAAAGTAGCTGATAGGTAGAAGTGTCATTCGTATGATAATGAAGGCTTCCGAAATAACGATGTCCCTTATCTTCTTTCTCCATAGCGTCAACTTAATAAGTTTGCAGGTCTTTTATAATTATGAAAGAAACTTTTTGTTATGAGTATCGGTACTATCTACTGTTATCATAATGGAGTTTTGTCCTTGTTAATGTTTTATTTATAATTTCTGCAAACTATACCCCGTTAGGTACTCCCCTCCTTCGGAGGGGTTGGGGGAGGTCCTTACAACGCATTCAAAACCTGTTCCTTAATCTGCTCCAACTCGTCTTTCATCTTAACGACGATGTTCTGCATCTCTGCTTGATTGCTCTTAGAACCAGTAGTATTGATTTCACGTCCCATTTCTTGAGCGATGAAACCGAGCTTTTTGCCAACCCCGTGACCATTTTCTTTCATTGTCTCTTTGAAGTATTTGAGGTGATTGGTCAGTCGTTGTTTCTCCTCATTGATGTCAAGTTTCTCGATGTAATATATCAGTTCCTGCTCAAGGCGGTTCTTGTCATAGTCGACCTCAGGAATTAGTTTGAGACCATCAATGATTCTTTCTCTAATCTTTGGTACACGATTCTTCTCGTAAGGTTCAATGCTTTGAAGGAGATTGGCGATGTTGTCAATCTTCTCTGTAAACTTCTTCTGCAGTGCAGCACCTTCTTGTTTACGGAAGTCGATGAGTTTTTCAAGAGCCTCGTTGATAGCTTGTTGTGCTACTTTCCATTCTTCCTCATCCAAAACCTCAACTTCAGTTTTTGTTGTTACGTCAGGTAGGCGGAGAAGTGTTGTAAACCAATCCTCTGGTTCTGGGATACCAGTGGATGCAGAGATGGCTTTGATTTGTTTATAATAGTTTTCTACAAGAGCAGTGTTGATAGGAGTTGCATCAACAGTTGACTCCTTTTCAACCCATAAGGAGAAGTCAACTTTACCACGTTCCAACTTCTGTGCGAGCAGACGACGGATTTCCATTTCCTTTTCTCTGTAGAGGGGTGCGATGCGTGCTGAGAGGTCGAGCGACTTACTATTAAGTGATTTCACCTCAACGTTGATTTTCTTTTCCTTGTAGGCTACAACAGCTTTGCCATAGCCTGTCATTGATAGTATCATGAGCTTTTCGCGTTAATTTTCTGCAAATGTACAAAAAATGTGGAATAAAAAGAGTATATTTGCAAGTTATTTAGAACATAATTGATTTTTATGTCTTGTATATTAAATATTGATACGAGTACAAATGTGTGCTCTGTTGCAGTTAGTCAGGATGGAACTTGTATTTTCGATAAGCAAGATACACTCGATCCTAAGCATAGAGAAAAGTTAGGAACATTTGTAGACGAGGCACTTGCCTTTATAGATAAGAATGAATTACCATTGGATGCAGTGGCAGTTAGTAGTGGTCCGGGGTCATACACTGGTCTGCGAGTTGGTGTATCCATGGCAAAGGGAATCTGCTATGGACGTGGCGTAAAGATGTTGGCAGTACCTACGTTAGAACTGTTGGCAGTGCCAGTATTGCTTCATCATGAGGAAATAGAGGAGAATGCACTTCTCATTCCAATGATTGATGCGCGCCGTATGGAAGTTTATTCTGCTGTGTATGATCGTGCTTTGAAGGAAGTGCGTGGCATTCAGGCAGATGTAGTCGATGAGAACACCTACAAGGAATATCTTGATCGTGGTCCTGTTTATTTCTTTGGAAATGGTGCAGAGAAGTGTATGGAGACGATTAATCATCCTAATGCGCACCTAATTAAGGGTGTTGATGCTTTGGCTAAGAATATGTTTCCATTGGCAGAGAAGCGTATTGCGCAAGAGAAGTTTGAGGATGTTGCTTACTTCGTTCCATTCTATCTCAAGGACTTTGTTGCTAAGGAGGCAAAGCCATTGCTGTAATTCACATCCATAAGAAGGCTTGTCATCATCACTTAAAACGTAACATTCATCATTCAATGAATATAGAAGGATTAGATTATAACACACAGCGAGAACGACTCATACTGCCACAGTATGGGCGAGAGATACAAAACATGGTAGACTATGCTGTCGGGCTTCCTACAAAGGAGGAGCGTCAGCGGTGTGCGGAAACTATTATTTCCATTATGGATAGGATGAATGCACAGAATCGTGGGAATTATGACCACATGGAGAAACTATGGGATCATCTGGCATTAATGGCTAACTTTGAGTTGGATATTGACTATCCTTGTGATGTGTCAGAGGCTTTGAGGATAGCTACTAAGCCAGAACCAATGAGTTATCCGATGTCACATATTCCTGTGAGACACTATGGACATCTGCTATTTGAAGCCTTTGACGAGTTGAAGGTGATGGAACCAGGTTCTCGTCGGGATGCTTTCGTGCGTTCAGTAGCTAATCAGATGAAACGTAGTCTGATGCAATGGGGGCATGGAACTTGCGATGATGAGAAGATAGCTTCGGACCTTGCCCGATATACAGATGGTAAGATTCAACTTGACCTTGATACTTTCAAGTTTGAGAAAATTAATGCGAAGGAGTTTGTTCAATCTCGTAATAAGAGGAAAAAGTAAAATAACGACACATGGAATCCTTTATCATAGAAGGTGGACATCGGCTGAGTGGCACGATTGCTCCACAAGGTGCAAAGAATGAAGCCTTGGAGGTGATTTGCGCAACCCTGTTGACAACAGAAGAAGTTATCATTCGCAATGTTCCTGATATCCTTGATGTGAACAATCTCATCAAGCTTTTACAAGATATTGGTGTGAAGGTAAAGAAGCTTGCTCCTAATGAGTTCTCTTTCCAAGCAGACGAGGTAAACCTTGACTATTTGGCAAGTAACGACTTTGTAAAGAAATGTTCTTCTTTGCGAGGTAGTGTATTGATGATAGGTCCATTGTTAGGTCGTTTTGGTAAGGCTACTATTGCTAAGCCGGGTGGTGACAAGATTGGTCGCCGTCGTTTGGATACTCATTTCCTTGGTTTCAAGAATCTTGGTGCGCATTTCGGGCGTGTTGAGGACCGTGATGTATATGAGATACAAGCTGATAAACTTGTGGGAACTTATATGCTTTTGGATGAAGCATCTGTTACGGGTACTGCCAATATTATCATGGCAGCAGTGTTAGCTGAAGGAACAACCACGATATACAATGCTGCTTGTGAGCCTTATATCCAGCAACTTTGCAAGATGCTCAATACAATGGGTGCTAAGATTAGCGGTATTGCCAGCAACTTGTTAACGATTGAGGGTGTAAAGGAGTTGCATGCAGCTGAGCATAGAATCTTACCTGATATGATTGAGGTAGGCTCTTTCATTGGTATTGCTGCGATGATAGGTGATGGCGTTCGTATTAAAAACGTGTCTGTACCTAATTTGGGATTGATTCTTGATACCTTCCGTCGACTCGGTATACAGATAATCGAAGATGGTGATGACCTCATTATTCCACGTCAGGATCACTATGTGATAGATTCTTTCATTGATGGAACGATTATGACCATCAGTGATGCGCCATGGCCGGGATTGACACCAGACCTTATTTCAGTGCTTCTTGTAGTTGCTACGCAGGCACAGGGTAGTGTGCTCTTCCATCAGAAGATGTTTGAGAGCCGTCTGTTCTTCGTGGATAAACTCATTGACATGGGTGCACAGATAATCCTCTGTGATCCCCACCGTGCCGTAGTTGTTGGTCATGATAACGCCAAGAAACTTCGTGCGGGTCGTATGTCAAGCCCTGATATTCGTGCAGGTATAGCACTACTTATCGCAGCACTGACCGCACAGGGAACAAGTCGTATTGACAACATTGCCCAGATTGACCGCGGATATGAGAACATAGAAGGACGTCTGAATGCTCTTGGAGCAAAGATTCAGCGAGCAGAAATATGTTAGTCTCATCGTATCTAAAACCGCACTTTGAAAGCGTGTGTTGTAGGTTTTAGATGAATAGGGTTGACCTATTCTCGAAAAAGGGTTGACGTTTTCTTGCAAAAAGGTTGACCTTTTTTCTCAAAAGGGTTGACAGTTTTGAACAAAAGGGTCGACCGTTTTATTGAAAAAAAAATTTGGTACTGAAATAAGCTATAGTTTTATCAGCACTGCTGAGATAAGATAAAAAGATGATAAAGAAGGAAGAAGTCTATAAGATTGGACGCATCGGGAAGCCGCATGGCGTACACGGAGAGTTGCAGTTGCAGTTCTCCGATGACGTTTTTGATGTGGTAGATGCCGATTACCTGATATTGGACATTGACGGAATCCTCGTTCCTTTCTTTATGGAGGAATATCGATTCCGTTCTGACGAGGTAGCCCTGATGAAGTTCTGTGACATTGATAGCGATGCACAAGCACGCGAACTGACAGGATGTATTGTCTATTTCCCACGTAAGTTGGCAGAAGAAGGGACGGATGATGTGTCATGGGCGCAGATTGTCGGTTATTCCTTGATAGATGAAGCAACAAATAATGTGATTGGCAAGATTGTTGCTGTAGATGAAACAACTGTCAATACGCTCTTTGAGGTGAGTACACCTGAAGGCGAGGAAATACTCATTCCTGCCAGTGATGAACTTATTGTTGCGACAGACATAGCGTCAAAGACGATTACGATGCGAATTCCATCAGGACTACTTGACCTCTGATTCGCAGTATAAACTAAAAGAATTAATGAAACAACAAATCTGTATATTAGGCTCAACAGGTAGCATTGGTACGCAAGCCCTTGATGTTATCAGTCAGCATTCAGACCTCTATGAGGCTTATGCACTCACTGCTAATCATCGTTGGAAGGAACTTGCTGAGCAGGCTCGTCGTTTTAATCCTGCTGCGGTTGTCATTGCTGATGAGGCTTATTATGAACCTTTGAAGCAAGAGTTGGCTGATATGCCTGATGTAAAGGTATATGCAGGTAGCAAAGCTTTGGAGGACATCGTTGAGTCACCATCAATAGATATGGTACTTACAGCGATGGTTGGCTATTCGGGTCTTGCTCCAACAATCCATGCTATCAAAGCAAAGAAGAAGATATGTTTGGCAAACAAGGAGACACTTGTCGTAGCTGGCGAGTTGATTCTTCAGTTGGCTCAGCAGTATCATGTGCCGATCCTGCCTGTGGACAGCGAGCATAGTGCTATCTTCCAGAGTTTAGTTGGTGAGGATGCAAACGAGATTGAGAAGATTCTTCTCACTTGTTCAGGCGGTCCTTTCCGCACTTTTAGCCACGAACAGTTGAAGAGTGTTACAGCAGCCGATGCCCTAAAACACCCAACATGGGATATGGGAGCAAAGATTACTATCGATTCCGCATCTTTGATGAACAAGGGTTTCGAAGTGATAGAAGCTAAGTGGCTCTTCGGTGTTCCTGCTGATAAGATACAAGTGTTGGTTCATCCACAGTCTATCGTTCACAGTGCAGTACAGTTCTGTGATGGTGGTGTGAAAGCACAGTTGGGTGTTCCTGATATGAGATTACCTATCCAATATGCCTTTTCATTCCCACAACGTCTATCGTTAGGCGGCGATAGGTTAGATCTTTTCCGTCAGCCATTAGAGTTCTTTGAGCCTGATGTGGAGAAGTTTAAGTGTCTTGCAATGGCATACGAAGCTATTAACAAGGGTGGCAATATGCCTTGTATTGTCAATGCAGCCAACGAGATTGTCAATGAAGGCTTCCGTAAGGGTGCTTGTAGTTTCTTGGCAATGGGCGACATCATTGAGAAGGCAATGCAAACTGTTGCTTTTGATAGCAATCCAGATTATGATGTATATGTGCAGACGGATGCTGAGGCACGTCGTGTAGCACTTGAGATTATGAACAATAAATAACGAATAGATAAATAATGGAAACATTTCTGATCAGATTGCTCCAGTTCATTCTGGCAATCTCTCTGCTTGTCCTGCTGCATGAAGGCGGACACATGTTCTTTGCGAAGCTTTTTGGCGTTCGCGTTGAGAAGTTCTTCGTATTCTTCGATGTGGGCATCGGTAAGTGGAAAGGTAAACTCTTCAGTTGGAAGCCTAAGAAAGACGATACGGAATATGGTATGGGTTGGCTGCCACTTGGTGGCTACTGTAAGATATCTGGTATGATTGATGAAAGCTTCGATACAGACCAAATGAAGCAGGAACCACAACCATGGGAATTCCGTACAAAGCCAGCTTGGCAACGCCTTTTGATTATGATAGGTGGTGTATTGGTCAACTTTGTCCTCGCCCTCTTCATTTATTCCATGATCATGTTTACATGGGGTGACAGCTATTTTAAGGTGTCTGACATGAGTATGGGTATGCGTTTCAATGCTGAGGCTAAGGCTTTAGGTTTCAAAGACCATGACGTGATGTTGAGAACAGACCAAGGGGCTTTCCGTGAGTATGCGAATGTGAATGGCGATTTCTTCCGTCAGATAGCACAGGCAAAGCGTGTAGACGTATTGCGTAATGGCAAGAAGCATAGTATTACTCTGTCAGGTGATATGGATATGCTCTCAATGATTAAGACTCGTCCTTTGTTTGCGGAGCCTTTTATTCCTGCACAAGTTGACAGCGTGTTGGGTGATACTCCAGCTGCCAAAGCTGGTATTAAAGCTGGCGATGTCATTAAGTCTATCAATGGGAAGCCTATTGAGACATGGTCAGATATGAACTATCAGACTGGTGTGTTGAGTGATGTCTTAGCGGTGAAGAATAGACATAAAGATTCTCTTTCTGTTCGCTCTGTTGTATTGACAGTTCAGCATAAGGGCGTAGAAAAGCTCGACACGATGAAACTCATGTTGACACCAGACTTGAAGTTGGGCGTTCTGCAGGCTACATTGGCTACTTATTATAAGCCAGTAGAGGAGAAGTACACTTTCTTTGAGAGTTTCCCTGCAGGTATTAAGCATGGTTGGAACGTTCTGCGTGGTTATGTTGGTAACTTCCGTTACCTTGCTTCGGCAGATGGTGCTAAGAGTATTGGCGGCTTCGGAGCTATCGGTAGTCTCTTCCCCCCATTCTGGGATTGGTATATGTTCTGGTCGATGACAGCTTTCTTAAGTATCATGCTTGCTTTCATGAACATCCTCCCTATCCCTGCTTTGGATGGTGGTCACGTCGTATTCCTTCTCTATGAGATAATTACTCGTCGTAAACCTTCTGAGAAGTTTATGGTACGTGCAGAATATGTTGGTATCACAATTCTTATCCTTCTTATGATATTTGCAAACCTCAACGATATACTTCGTTGGTTGCATATTATGTAAGATAAGGAATTGTTTTTAATGGTATAAGCCTTTACAAGGGCTTTAATAAGGAATCACGCAACACCTGCATTTGCAAGTATTGCGTGATTTTGTTTATTGTAGGTTGTATAATGCTTTTTAATTTATAAGGCTGTACAACTCTTTTCTACCATATACTATATGGTGTTAGGGCTCCGCACGATTGGTGCTCAGTAATAACACAGTGCGTGTTGGGCAACAACACAATGGTGAAAGATGGGTAAACACTCCCCTTTCTGTGGGAGAAGACCAGTGGAAGAGGGCTTTCTTAATAAAGCAGTATCAGTCCTGCAAAGGCAGCATAACATATCATGCGGATAGGATTAATCTTTAACCACATCGTACCGACAAAGGTTGCAGCAAAGAGGAACAAGCTAATCCAAAACTGCCAAGGGTTAATGCTTGGTGCTGAGAAATTCTCCGCATTACATAATAATAAGGTAGCCGCAGCCAACAGACCCACCACAACTGGGCGCAGACCAGCAAAGACTGACTGTACCACAGGTGTATTCATATACTTGAGGAACATTTTACTGATAAGAATCATCATTATTACTGATGGGAGTACAAGGGCTATGGTCGCGGTGAGACTACCCAATACTGCCATTCCTGCGCCAAAGCCTGCATTATGTACAGCGGTATAACCGCAATAGGTAGCAGAGTTGATGCCAATAGGTCCGGGTGTCATCTGTGATACAGCAACAATGTTGGTAAACTCTGCAGAGCTAAGCCAATGATGGTTCACAACCGTTTCTGTTTGTATCAGTGATAACATTCCATATCCTCCACCGAATCCAAAGAGTCCGATGATAAAGAAAGTGTAGAAAAGTTCTAAGTATATCATATTATTTTTCTATTGTTCGTTTGTTGTTTCTTTTCCACGATATATCTCGTTAGGCTCCCTCCTTCGGAAACTTCGTGAGTTGTTTCTTTCCCGAAATATACCCCATTAAGCTCTACCCTTTGAAAGTTTCGTTTGCTGTTTCTTTTTCGAAATATATCCCGTTAGGATCTCCCCTCCTTCGGAGGGGCTGGGGGAGGTCTTTCTTACTCCGTTGGTTTTATAAACTTTCCATAAAGGAATCCACCCAATCCTGCAGCAATAATGACATAGACGGGATTGACACCTAACAGCCAAATGGCAACGGCTGTGACAATAGGAATCCAACAGTTTGCCAATGATATTTTTGCACTCTTAGCCAACGTAAAGGTTGGTGCTGCAATCAAAGCCACTACGGCAGGGCGTATTCCACGGAACATTGCGGCCACCCAAGGGATGTCCATAAACTGATGGAAGAAGAGGGCGATGCCGAGAATGATAAGGAAAGAGGGAAGGATAACGCCCAAGCAGGTACAAATCGCCCCCGGTGTCTTCCGCATCTTATAGCCAACAAAGACACTGATATTAGCCGCAAAGACACCCGGACAGCTTTGTGCGACAGCTATCAGGTCAACGAATTGGTCTTCAGGAATCCACTTTTTCTTCACTACGACCTCATTTTGAATGATTGATATCATAGCATAGCCACCCCCAAGTGTAAAAGCTCCAATCTTAAAGAAGGTTTTGAAAGCTTCCCAGTAGAAGTTTTTGGGTGATGGGGGTTGGGGGTTGAGTGTTGGGGGTTGGGGGTTGGGTGTTGATGAATAGTTTTGTTTGTACACTGTGACTGGTTTTTTGTGGTGAGATGAATATGGGATAAGTACAGATACCCCCATCTGTTCACATATACCTTTTAGGTAATATAACTCAGATGAGGGTGTCTCTTGTGTTGTCTTTATATATTAAAGGTGTGCTAATATGCTTCACCTTTAAGTAGGGAGAAGCAAGTTCTTAGAGCTTGCTTTCAACCCACTTGCGAGCATTTACAAATGCCTCAATCCATGGTGTAACCTCGTCCTGACGACGCTCACGTGGATAGTAAGCCTGCTGCCATGGGAAGATAGCGCGCTCCAAGTGTGGCATCATTGCAAGGTGGCGACCGTCTGCAGAGCAGATACCTGCTACATTATAGTCAGAGCCGTTAGGGTTGCCTGGATATTCAGCGTAGTTGTATTTAGCGATGATATTGTACTTATCTTCTGCCTCTGGGAGGTAGAAACGACCCTCACCGTGTGCTACCCAGATACCGAGTTTGTTACCGCTCAAAGAACCGAACATTACACTATTGTTCTGTGGAATGGTCAAGTTCAAGAATGAACTCTCAAACTTCTTGCTGGTATTGTGGCAGAGGTGAGCACGATGCTTGTGCTCTGGATTGATAAGGTTCAACTCAACCATCAACTGACAACCGTTACAGATACCCAATGAAAGTGTATCTTTGCGTGCATAGAAGCGGTCAAGTGCCTGCTTAGCCTTTGGGTTATAGAGGAAAGCACCAGCCCATCCCTTTGCAGAACCAAGTACGTCTGAGTTAGAGAAGCCACCGCAGAAGACAATCATATTTACTTCTTCCAAAGTCTCACGACCAGTGATAAGGTCGGTCATCATGACGTCTTTCACCTCAAAGCCTGCCAAATAGAGTGCGTAAGCCATCTCACGCTCACCATTGGTACCCTTCTCACGAATGATAGCTGCCTTTGGTGTTTGGTGATGGGTGTTAGGTGTTGAAGTCTTCCAACGGTCTGCATCGAGTTCGTACTGCTGGAGAGTACCTGTAAAGTCTGCATTAAACTTCATCTCGATTGGCTGCTTCTTATAGTTCTGGCAACGCTTCTTAGCCATGCCGTTCATACTCTGTTTGCGGTCGAGCAGATAAGATGTCTTATACCATGTCTCGCGCAATGCATCAATATCGAACGCTGCCTTCCAGTCGCCATCAGCAATACTGAGCGTGCGTTTGTCAGGACTTGGTATACCGATACGAGCAAAGCCGATGCAGTTCTCTGTCAAGAACTCTTTGACTTCTTCCTTATGTTCATCAGCAACCTGGATAACAACACCTGGATTCTCTGCAAAAAGCTTCTTGATTACATCATCACCCTTGATATCGTGGAGGTTGATATGCAAACCACCTTCTGTATTAGCAAAGGTCATCTCAAGCAGTGTTGTAATCAAACCACCTGCAGAAATGTCGTGTCCAGCAAGTATCCATCCACGGCGAATCATCTCCTGTACGGTATCGAAACAGTCGCAGAAGTACTGTGGTTCTTTTACGGTTGGAACGTCACTACCAATCTTTCCAAGGCTCTGTGCAAAGGCTGAACCACCTAAACGCTGCTCGTCAAAACTGAAGTCGATATGATAGAGGCGTGTGTTCTTATCATTCACAAGTACTGGAGAAACGACCTGACGCACGTCGCTCACTTCACCACCACTGGTAACAATGACGGTTCCTGGAGAGATAATCTTATCTCCATTAGGATATTGCTGGGTCAGAGATAGTGAATCCTTACCTGTTGGAACGTTCACACCGATAGCGCAGCAGAAGTCTGACAAAGCCTTAACCGCACTATAAAGACGAGCATCTTCACCCTTCTGTGAGCGACAAGGCCACATCCAGTTGGCTGAAAGACTCAGGCTATCCATGCCGTCTGCCAATGGCGCCCATACGATGT
Organism: Prevotella melaninogenica; assembly: GCF_018128065.1. Taxonomy (NCBI): domain Bacteria; kingdom Pseudomonadati; phylum Bacteroidota; class Bacteroidia; order Bacteroidales; family Prevotellaceae; genus Prevotella; species Prevotella melaninogenica. Next base: position 686,831 of record NZ_CP072360.1, read on the forward strand.
TGGTCAATGATTCAGCTACGGAAAGGACAGAGCCTGCCTCTGGTGATGCGAGTCCTGCCTGTGGAGCGTGACCGAGTGCGGTTGCGATACCCTTATGACCACGATAGTCTAAGGCTACAACACCACAGTCTGAGAGTGGCAATTGAATCTCACCCTGACACTGCTGACGAGCAACCTTACCTGTTACGGAGCGGTCAACCTTATTCGTCAGCCAGTCTTTACATGCCACAGCTTCTAACTGAAGCACACGCTGGAGGTATTCCTCCACCTTATTTATACTATAAGAAACATTCTCATATTTACGCTCAATGGTCTCATCCTTCATAATAGTCTTTGGAGAATGACCGAACATCTGAGCTACGTCTAAGTCGAATGGTTTTACGCCATCGCCCTGTACAAATGTGAAGTGGGCGTCACCTGTTGTCTCACCAACAACATACATTGGAGCACGTTCACGCTCGGCAATCTTCTTCACGTGGTCAAGATGCTTCTCGTCGATGAGCAAGCCCATGCGCTCTTGTGACTCGTTGGCAATGATTTCCTTGGCACTCAATGTCTTGTCACCGATAGGCAACTGTGACATATCAATCTTGCCACCACATTCTTCAACAAGCTCACTCAAACAATTTAGGTGTCCTGCAGAACCGTGGTCGTGGATAGAAACAACTGGGTTGTTGTCTTCTTCTACCAATGCACGTACGAGGTTATAGGCACGTTTCTGCATCTCTGGGTTAGCACGCTGTATGGCATTCAACTCGATACCATTTGAATAACGACCCGTATCAACTGATGATACAGAACCGCCACCAAGTCCGATGCGGTAGTTATCGCCACCAACGACAACTACCTTGTTACCAGCCTGTGGCTCACCCTTCAGACAGTCGCGCTTAGCACCATAACCTACACCACCAGCAAGCATAATCACCTTGTCGTAAGCATACTTCTCACCATTCTCTTGATGCTCAAATGTGAGTAGTGAACCAGTAATTAAAGGCTGACCAAACTTATTACCGAAATCACTTGCACCATTAGATGCCTTGATCAGAATCTGCTCTGGAGTCTGATAGAGCCACTGACGAACAGGAAGGATGTCTTCCCAATCACGTAGGGCTGGAGTTGTTCCGTCATCTTCTGTCAGACGAGGGTAAGCGGTCATATATACTGCTGTTCCTGCAATGGGCCATGAACCAACGCCACCACCCATACGGTCACGAATCTCACCACCCGTACCTGTTGCTGCTCCATTGAATGGCTCAACGGTAGTAGGGAAGTTGTGGGTCTCGGCTTTCAGAGAGATAACACTCTCGATAGGCTTCACACGGAAATAGTCGGATGTGCTCTGGTTTGCTGGTGCAAACTGCTCAATCTCTGGACCTTGTGCGAAAGCTACGTTATCTTTATAAGCTGAAAGAATCTTACCGGGATTCTCTTTCGTTGTCTTCTTGATGAGGCTGAAGAGACTGCTCTCCATCACTTTACCGTCAATGACGAACTCACCACCGAAGATCTTATGGCGGCAATGCTCAGAGTTAATCTGTGCGAAACCGAAGATTTCAGAGTCGGTGAGTGATCGGCCGTTCTGCTTCTCAATCTTATGGAGATACTCCATCTCCTCAGGTGAGAGTGCTAAGCCTTCCTCTTCGTTGAACTTCTCTAAGTCCTCTACACGCTTGATAGGCTCTGGCTCGTGGTTGACAGTGAAGATAGTCTGGTCCAGACCATCATACATACGCTGCAACATTGGGTCATAATCAGCCTCTTTGCTGCTTACAGGGAAGTACTCCTCTATACGCAAAATGCCGTCAAGACTCATATTCTGAGTAATCTCGACGGCATTCGTACTCCAAGGAGTAATCATCTCACGGCGTGGTCCCACATAGTAGCCCTGCAGCGTCTCTTCGTTCTGCAAGTAGGTGGCATCGCCATAGAGCCAACAAAGTTCGTTGATTTCCGCGTCGGATAATGCATGATTGACTTCTGTGGCAATCACGCTTTTGGACTGAGTTCTGAAGAAAAGAATCATAGTCTGTATATAAAATTTGGTGTTACTTCTGTTTGCAAAGATACGATATTCTTTGGATATACTGCCCTTTTGTCCAGTGTTTTTTAGTCTTCTTAGGTATTATAAATCTTCAAGCTCTATTTTGTTTGGAATTATGCTGTTGAAGTCGTAGTGGGAATTAAGGGCGAACCTTATTTTTGCGTAACTATGAAGCTACTTTCCTTATCTTTCTGATGTGTATTTCTAATGGTTTTCCAAGTCACTTTCCCCGTTGTAAAAACTCTTTTAGGCATAGCTTATTCAGCAGCTTTTCTATAGTTAAAAGTACTCTTCTGCCCTTTCATCAAGGTGTGGATTAGACCCCATCGAACAGCTGTCGCGAATTTCTTTTCATGAAGATAATTATTTTTTTTCATGAAGAAAAATATTTCTTTTCATGAAAATAATTTCTTTCTTTCGTGAAAATAATTCTGTACTTTAATGATTTTGGTTGACTCCTTTTGGTCTTTTTTACTAATTGTAGACTGGTCTAAAACTTATTTAGTAGTAGTTGTTGATACTATGTCTTTATTTCTGTAATTGTGTATCATAATATATTGTAGAACATGGCTATATAAGATGTTATTTTACCATCTTCAACGTTACTTCTTTTTGAAATAACACCTTGTTGTGGTTTGATATATTTTTTTTCTAATACATTTTAGTAATCAAAATGATACGTAATAAAAAATAATTTTCAAAATATTAGGTTTTTCAAATTTAATTTATATCTTTGCCATGTTTGTTGTTGGAATTTGCCGCTTGACTTAACTTAGTAGTACTGTGTGTGCATTCTACAACACGATGAAATATAGGTAACTAATCGTTACTCTTCTTTTTTTGAAATATTGTGAGCTAAATAAAATAGAACTGTTTTACGTCAAATATTTATTAACCTAATGATGTTGAAAATAATGAATGCAAGATTACTTAAAGTTTTGTTTGTACTTTTGGTTTGTTGTTCATCTTTACATGTGAAGTCTGAACCTATTGTTAAATTTAAACCCAAAAGTGATAAAGTTGTTTTTCGTTATAGTGGATCAAATGTTAAAATAACGGGTGCTGAGAAAGAAAAGGACTACAAAGGATATACTATTTACAAAACTACTCCTGGAGTAGATGTTGTATTGACTGGTGATTTGAGATCATTTAATTGTGATTCTCCTATTATTTTAGGAGAAAGAATATCTTATCTTGAAATAAGGGATTGTCCAAATTTGTCCGAAGTAATTTGTTCTAACAATTTTATGTCAGATTTAATTATAGAGAATTGCCCTAAGTTGAGGTGGCTTCAGATATGTAAGAATCAACTTAGGGGTGAAGTCTTTGACCGTTTAGCTTCCTCTCTTCCACAATGTGAAAATGGTGTATTCAGATTTTTGAACCCATATTCTGGTTATAGAGGTGATGAACCTGTTTATGCGTATGAGAATAATTACATGACTGACGAGCAGGTACAAAAATTCCGTGATCGGGGTTGGGCACCAATGATATACGCATTTTATGACAAGAGGAAATGGGTTGATTACTCTGAGTTATATACTGTGTATACATGGGATGAGGTAGAATTTAAAACAAATATGGCACCAGGGACAGAGTTTGAAATCGGATTCCAGACTGTTTGTGCTCCATCGTATTTTGAAATGAATAATGTAACGTGTGCCGATTTAAGTAAACTTAATGCGGGTATACCCTCGAAACTGAAGTATACAGGAACTGGTGGCAGTTTTTCAGTGAAGGGAATCGTTATTAGAGGTATAACGATTAAGTCGGATGCTGAAATAACTTCTATTTCATGTTCAAATCCAGCTAATTTATATTATTTAACCTGTAACAATCAACCACTTAGTTCTATTGATTTAAGTAAGTATGAAAATTTGGAAAACTTGACTTTGAAATATAATTTTTTACAGGAGCTTGATCTCTCTAAACTCCCTAAACTTTACAACTTGACTTGTACTGGTAATTTGTTGACAGAGCTTGATGTTCGGAATAATCCAGACCTGTATTTCTTAAAGTGTGATGACAATATGATTACTTCTCTTGATATTTCTCAAAATAAAAGTTGGGTATGCTTAATGTTTCTCATAATAACCTAACTGAGCTGGATATTTCAAATAATCCGCGTTTGGAAGAAATTGGAATTGCTGTGAATAATATCAAGCGTGAGAAGATGGATGAAATTGTAAACCACTTAGTGCAGGCTCCTACAGGTAAAAAAAGATACCTCTATCCGTATGATACTCGATATGCGTCACAAGGATTCCCCGAGGGCAATGAGTGTAGTAAAGAAAGTATGAAGAAGGCTAAGGATTTAGGTTGGTTTGTGTTTACATTCAATGATAAGGGAAAGCGAATAGAGTTTGAAGGTACTGACATTGTCAATAGTATTGATATGATACAGGATGAGTCAGACACTATAGCAGAGATATACGATTTGCAAGGTAGACGTCGTGCGTCAATGGCTCGTGGTGTGAATATTGTAAAAATGAAAAATGGGGAAGTGCGTAAAGTTGTAAAATAAGGTTCTTCCAAAATATGGAGCGATAAAGTAAGCCTACTACATAATAAAGCACACAGAGAAACTCTAAGTTTCTTGCTACAGACCTAGAGTTTCTCTGTGTGACATTTTCAAATTTAATTTATATCTTTGCCATGTTTGTTGTTGGAATTTGCTGCTTGACTTAGTAGTACTATGGTGTGTGCGTTCTGCAACGCGATGAAAGAAGGGATAATTAATCGTTACTCTTCTATTTTTTGAAATATTGTGAGCTAAATAAAATAGAACTGTTTTACGTCAAATATTTATTAACCTAATGATGTTGAAAATAATGAATGCAAGATTACTTAAAGTTTTGTTTGTACTTTTGGTTTGTTGTTCATCTTTACATGTGAAGGCTGAACCTATTGTTAAATTTAAACCCAAAAGTGATAAAGTTGTTTTTCGTTATAGTGGATCAAATGTTAAAATAACGGGTGCTGAGAAAGAAAAGGACTACAAAGGATATACTATTTACAAAACTACTCCTGGAGTAGATGTTGTACTGACTGGTGATTTGAGTTCTTTTAATTGTAATTCTCCTTATGTTATAGGAGAAAGAATATCTTACCTTGAAATAAGGGATTGTCCACTTTTGTCCGAAGTTAATTGTGGCAATAATTTCATTTCAGACTTGGTTATAGAGAATTGTCCTAAGTTGAGGTGGCTTGAACTTTCAAAGAATCTGCTTAGAGGTGAAGTTTTTGACCGGTTGGCTTCTTCTCTTCCACAATGTAAACAAGGTGAGTTGAGGTTTTTGAAACCAAATACAGGTTATAGAGGCAAGGCGTCATATTATACGTATGAGAATAATTACATGACCGATGAACAGATACAGAAGTTCCGTGATCGGGGCTGGACGCCAAAGATATTTACATATCAAGCTGGTGACAAATGGGTTGATTATTCTGAGTTATACACAGCGTATAAATGGGAAGAGATAGAATTCAAAACAAACATGGCGCCAGGTACGGAGTTTGAAATAGAAATACAGACAGGCACTGCTCCTTCGTATTTTGAGCTGAAGAATTTAACGTGTTCTAATTTGTATATGCTTAATGCCCCCGTGCCCTTGAAAATGAAGTATACCGGAACTGATGGGAAATTCTCTGTGAGAGGAATTTGTATCTCAGGCTTCGAAATTGGCACCGAAGCAGAGATTACGGACTTTTCGTGTTCAAATCCCGCCAGCATGATCTATATTTCCTGTAACAATCAGGCGCTTTCATCCATTGATTTAAGTAAGTATGAAAATTTGAAAGACTTGACTTTGAAATATAACTTTTTACAGGAACTTGACCTTTCCCAACTCCCTAAACTCTACAACTTGACTTGTACTGGTAATTTGTTGACAAGACTTGATGTTAGGAATAATCCAGACCTGCATTTCTTAAAGTGTGATGACAATATGATTACTTCTCTTGATATTTCTCAAAATAAAAAGTTGGGTATGCTTAATGTTTCTCATAATAACCTAACTGAGCTGGATATTTCAAATAATCCGCGTTTGGAAGAAATTGGAATTGCTGTGAATAATATCAAGCGTGAGAAGATGGATGAAATTGTAAACCACTTAGTGCAGGCTCCTACAGGTAAAAAAAGATACCTCTATCCGTATGATACTCGATATGCGTCACAAGGATTCCCCGAGGGCAATGAGTGTAGTAAAGAAAGTATGAAGAAGGCTAAGGATTTAGGTTGGTTTGTGTTTACATTCAATGATAAGGGAAAGCGAATAGAGTTTGAAGGTACTGACATTGCCAATAGTATTGATTTTGTAAAGGATGAAGCTGATTCTATAACAGAAATCTATGATTTACAAGGACGACGTCGTGCGTCAATGGCTCGTGGTGTGAATATTGTAAAAATGAAAAATGGGAAAGTGCGTAAAGTCATAAAATAATAGAATTATTATTTCACGTGTTTTTAAAGGGGGCATAAGGTTGGAGTTATTCTCTGGTCTATCTTATGCCTCCCCCTTAAATGACTTGTAAATAGAGATTTCTTTTATTTTGTCTTCCAATAGTTTATTCTGTATAATTTCATCAAAAAGTTCCATTAATTGTAAGTTTCAGGTTAAAAATGTCTAAACTCATTATACAACTATTTGTTTTACACGTCTTTATAATATCTTTGCAATAGATATACCGCATTCTGTGAAATGAGGTTAGTTTTGTGTACCTGTTTGCGTCGTTTTTATATAATAATGTGAGCGGGTTTCAAAACAGTAGAACTGACTTCTTTTTACGTTATGTTAGGAAGAATCTATTACAAGTAGAATAATAACCAAAATAAAATAGTAAATATGAAAAAGAGTCTTTTTATCGTAGCTTTGGCGTTGGGTACACTTGCATTTAGCAGTTGTGCCAGCAAGAAGGATTTGGAGAATTGTCGTACAGAGAATAATCAGTTAACGGCAGATTATCAGAATGCTAAGGAAACGATTGCAGCCAATAACGCACGTATCAAGAGCTTGGAGGATCAGTTGGCTCAGGCAAGAGAGAGTGCTGCTGCGTTGCAGGGTAGTCTTGATAACAGTTTGAGAAATGCCAATTCAAACAATATCAACATTTCTAAACTTGTTGATCAGATTAACGAGAGTAATCAGTATATCCGTCACTTGGTTGAGGTGAAGTCTAAGAGTGATTCTTTGAATATGGTGTTGACAAACAATCTTACTCGTTCTTTGAGCCGTGAGGAGTTGAAGGAGGTTGATGTACAGGTTCTGAAGGGTGTTGTTTATATCTCTTTGGCTGATAACATGCTTTATAAGAGTGGTTCTTATGAGGTGAATGATCGTGCTGAGCAGACATTGAGCAAGATTGCTAAGATTATCACTGATTATAAAGATTATGATGTCCTGATTGAGGGTAATACTGATAATGTGCCTATCAATACATCTGCTGACAAGATGAAGAATATCCGTAACAACTGGGATCTCTCTTGTTTGCGTGCGGCTTCTGTTGCACAGTATCTGCAGGATCGCTTCGGTGTAAATCCTAAGCGTTTGACTGCTGGTGGTCGTGGTGAGTATAACCCACTTGCTACTAATGATACTGAGTTGGGTAAGCAGCGTAACCGTCGTACACAGATTATCATTACTCCAAAGCTTGATCAGTTCATGGATCTCATTGGTGAGGCTCCAGAGACAAAGGCTGCAAAGTAATATGTAAATGAGTATAAGCTTTCTGTTCTTGATGTTTCAGTGAATGATTTATTTACAGTATTGATAGAGTAAGAATCGCTGAAATTTATAAATCTGTATCTTGTCTATACCATCTTGACAAGATACAGATTTTGGTTTTTATATGTCCAAAGGGAATAATTGCGGATCTTACATTTAAGATTTTGGTGCATTGATTGCTCTTGGACACATATATAATAATGTGTATTGAGACTATTTTAGCGAAGTCTATAATATATTTTGCGTTTAAAGGAGGCTTTTGTGTTATGAGTCTTTGATGTGGCTTGCCCTCTTTTTATAGGGTAGGGTTAATTATAATGGTGTTCTGGTTGGTTTTTTAATTGATTTGTATCAATATTGTGGGTTAATTTTAAGTTTTTTGAAAAATAATTCTCAAAACATTTGGTGGGAAAAGAAATTCTCTATACCTTTGCACTCGCTTTACAAAACTCGCCACCTGGCGCTTTGACTAAAGCGATAAAGAAAGAGTTCTTTGAAAAGATTTACATAAACAGAGAAGTAGTACAAGAAGCGTTTGTTTGATTTTATATCAAATAGATGGGTAAAAGAAACGAACCGATCAATTCCTTGTTCTTGCTTTTGAGGCACTGCCTCAAAATTTAAGTTCAAGCGAAAAGGTGCTTTTTAAACTTAAATTCTAAGGATAAGCGTTCTGAAACAGAGATTACTCGGTGACGTGTTTGGGAGTGGTGGTATTCATTACCACCTATCACCCCTCATTCATCACCAACACATATTTTACAATGGAGAGTTTGATCCTGGCTCAGGATGAACGCTAGCTACAGGCTTAACACATGCAAGTCGAGGGGAAACGGCATTGAGTGCTTGCACTCTTTGGACGTCGACCGGCGTACGGGTGAGTAACGCGTATCCAACCTTCCCATTACTGTGGGATAACCTGCCGAAAGGCAGACTAATACCGCATGGTCTTCGATGACGGCATCAGATTTGAAGTAAAGATTTATCGGTAATGGATGGGGATGCGTCTGATTAGCTTGTTGGCGGGGTAACGGCCCACCAAGGCGACGATCAGTAGGGGTTCTGAGAGGAAGGTCCCCCACATTGGAACTGAGACACGGTCCAAACTCCTACGGGAGGCAGCAGTGAGGAATATTGGTCAATGGACGTAAGTCTGAACCAGCCAAGTAGCGTGCAGGATGACGGCCCTATGGGTTGTAAACTGCTTTTGTATGGGGATAAAGTCAGTCACGTGTGATTGTTTGCAGGTACCATACGAATAAGGACCGGCTAATTCCGTGCCAGCAGCCGCGGTAATACGGAAGGTCCAGGCGTTATCCGGATTTATTGGGTTTAAAGGGAGCGTAGGCCGGAGATTAAGTGTGTTGTGAAATGTAGACGCTCAACGTCTGACTTGCAGCGCATACTGGTTTCCTTGAGTACGCACAACGTTGGCGGAATTCGTCGTGTAGCGGTGAAATGCTTAGATATGACGAAGAACTCCGATTGCGAAGGCAGCTGACGGGAGCGCAACTGACGCTTAAGCTCGAAGGTGCGGGTATCAAACAGGATTAGATACCCTGGTAGTCCGCACAGTAAACGATGGATGCCCGCTGTTGGTACCTGGTATCAGCGGCTAAGCGAAAGCATTAAGCATCCCACCTGGGGAGTACGCCGGCAACGGTGAAACTCAAAGGAATTGACGGGGGCCCGCACAAGCGGAGGAACATGTGGTTTAATTCGATGATACGCGAGGAACCTTACCCGGGCTTGAATTGCAGAGGAAGTATTTAGAGATAATGACGCCCTTCGGGGTCTCTGTGAAGGTGCTGCATGGTTGTCGTCAGCTCGTGCCGTGAGGTGTCGGCTTAAGTGCCATAACGAGCGCAACCCTTCTCTTCAGTTGCCATCAGGTAATGCTGGGCACTCTGGAGACACTGCCACCGTAAGGTGTGAGGAAGGTGGGGATGACGTCAAATCAGCACGGCCCTTACGTCCGGGGCTACACACGTGTTACAATGGCCGGTACAGAGGGACGGTGTAATGCAAATTGCATCCAATCTTGAAAGCCGGTCCCAGTTCGGACTGGGGTCTGCAACCCGACCCCACGAAGCTGGATTCGCTAGTAATCGCGCATCAGCCATGGCGCGGTGAATACGTTCCCGGGCCTTGTACACACCGCCCGTCAAGCCATGAAAGCCGGGGGTGCCTGAAGTCCGTGACCGCAAGGATCGGCCTAGGGCAAAACTGGTGATTGGGGCTAAGTCGTAACAAGGTAGCCGTACCGGAAGGTGCGGCTGGAACACCTCCTTTCTGGAGAGAATGTTTATCAATTTGACGAGTAACGCGTTTACAAGTGAACAAGTTTACATGTAGACGAGTTGACAAGTTAATAGAATAGAAAAAAGAAGTTAAATAGAACCTTGGTTCGTTTTCCTTCTTGTACTCACTGAAACTGTTTTAAGAATAAGAGAAAGGAAGTCTGGCAAAAGATGCCGCAGAGTTTCTTCCAACTCAGTCCTATAGCTCAGTTGGTTAGAGCGCCACACTGATAATGTGGAGGTCGGCAGTTCAAGTCTGCCTGGGACTACACATCGGCGCTAAGTCCTTGTGAACTGGGTTAAATTAGACTAAGACAATTTCTCTATCCCTTGGGGGATTAGCTCAGTTGGCTAGAGCACCTGCTTTGCAAGCAGGGGGTCAACGGTTCGAATCCGTTATTCTCCACTTTGCTGTTTTTTACAGCATACGATCTTTGACATATTGACACAAGCAAGACTGTAAAGTAGAACTATTCTTTCTTTAAATGGAAGAATTAGCATTCTAATTATTGAAGTTTTAAACTTCAAAATCTTTAGAATCACACAACAGCTGAAAGTATGAGCTACATTCTCTGTAAGGAATTACAGAGAAGGCGAAGAAAGTAAGAAAGGGCGCATGGCGGATGCCTTGGCTCACGGAGGCGATGAAGGACGTGATAAGCTGCGATAAGCCTTGGGTAGGTGCAAATAACCTTTGATCCAAGGATTTCCGAATGGGACAACCCATCAGGTTGAAGACCTGTTATCACTACAAATGTAGTGAGGCTAACGAAGGGAACTGAAACATCTTAGTACCTTTAGGAAGAGAAAATAAATAATGATTCCCCTAGTAGTGGCGAGCGAACGGGGAAAAGCCCAAACCTGCTTTGTGGCAACGCTTAGCAGGGGTTGTAGGACCACGCTGTCGTACTTAGATTGTGAGGAGAATGTTCTGGAAAGAACAATCATAGAGGGTGATAATCCCGTACCCGAAGCATGACGAGACGTAGTGGTATCCTGAGTAACGCGGAACACGTGAAATTCTGCGCGAATCCGCCGGGACCATCCGGTAAGGCTAAATACTCCCGTGAGACCGATAGTGAACGAGTACTGTGAAGGAAAGGTGAAAAGCACTCCTATTAGGAGAGTGAAATAGTTCCTGAAACCATGCGCCTACAAGCGGTCGGAGCCGCGTAAGCGGTGACGGCGTGCCTTTTGCATAATGAACCTACGAGTTACCATGTCTGGCAAGGATAAGTGTCATGAGACATGCATCCGCAGTGAAAGCGAGCCTGAATAGGGCGTCAAGTCAGATGGGGTAGACGCGAAACCAAGTGATCTACACTTGCCCAGGTTGAAGTCCGGGTAACACCGGATGGAGGACCGCACGGATAAGCGTTGAAAAGCTTCCCGATGAGGTGAGTGTAGGAGTGAAAGGCCAATCAAACTTGGAGATAGCTCGTACTCCCCGAAAGGCATTTAGGTGCCGCGTGCGATGATCTCCATAAGAGGTAGAGCGACCGATAGGTCAAGAGGGCTTCACCGCCTATCGAGACCTGACGAACTCCGAATGCTTATGGACTGCAATCGTGCAGTAAGGGGGCGGGTGCTAAGGTCCGTCCCCGAGAGGAGAAGAATCCAGACCGCCGTCTAAGGTCCCGAAATTCTGTCTAAGTTAGTCTAACGAAGTCTGGTCCCCGTGACAGCTAGGATGTTGGCTTGGAAGCAGCCATTCATTCAAAGAGTGCGTAACAGCTCACTAGTCGAGGGTCCGGGCATGGATAATAATCGGGTATAAGTCAGATACCGAAGGCGCGGGATAGTAATGTATATTAAAAGTATCGGTAGGGGAGCATTCCATCGACGTTGAATGGTGAAGGTAACTGATCCTGGAGTTTATGGAAAAGCAAATGTAGGTATAAGTAACGATAAAAAGGGTGAGATTCCCTTTCGCCGAAAGACCGAGGTTTCCCGGGCGATGCCAATCAGCCCGGGGTTAGTCGGGTCCTAAGTCTCAGCCGAATGGCGAAGGCGATGGCAGATGCGGTTAATATTCCGCAACTCGTATGTTCAGTGATGTGGAGACGGAGCAGTGACACTGCCGCGCCCTGACGGAATAGGGCGTTTAAGTGTGTAGGTTATGATAGTGGCAGGCAAATCCACCACTTGAGCTGAACCACGAAAGTACAACACTTCCTTCGGGAAGAGTTGAGTGCAGGTAATCATACTTCCGAGAAAATCCGCTAAACTTAATGTTCATACGACCCGTACCGCAAACGGACACACGTGGTCGGGTAGAATATACTAAGGCGTTGAGAGATTCATGGTTAAGGAACTAGGCAAATTGACCCCGTAACTTCGGGATAAGGGGTCCTCATAGCAATATGAGGCGCAGAGAATCGGTCCAGGCAACTGTTTAACAAAAACACAGGGCTGTGCAAACTCGAAAGATGAGGTATACAGCCTGACACCTGCCCGGTGCCGGAAGGTTAAGAGGAGATGTCACCAGCAATGGGAAGCATTGAATTGAAGCCCCGGTAAACGGCGGCCGTAACTATAACGGTCCTAAGGTAGCGAAATTCCTTGTCGGGTAAGTTCCGACCTGCACGAATGGTGTAATGATCTGGACGCTGTCTCAACCATGAGCTCAGTGAAATTGTAGTATCGGTGAAGATGCCGATTACCCGCGATGGGACGAAAAGACCCCGTGAACCTTTACTACAGCTTAGCATTGACCTTGGTCATCCGATGTGTAGGATAGGCCGGAGGCTTTGAAGCGGGTGCGCCAGCATTCGTGGAGCCATCCTTGAAATACGGCCCTTTGGCTGTCTGAGGTCTAACACGCAGATAGCGTGGACACTGCTTGGTGGGTAGTTTGACTGGGGTGGTCGCCTCCAAAAGCGTAACGGAGGCTTCCAAAGGTGCCCTCGGGCCGATTGGTAACCGGCCTTATAGAGTGCAATGGCATAAGGGCGCTTGACTGGGAGGCAGACATGCCGAGCAGGCAGGAAACTGGGGCATAGTGATCCGGCGGACGTGTATGGAAACTCCGTCGCTCAAAGGATAAAAGGTACTCCGGGGATAACAGGCTGATCCCCCCCAAGAGCTCATATCGACGGGGTGGTTTGGCACCTCGATGTCGGCTCGTCACATCCTGGGGCTGGAGAAGGTCCCAAGGGTTGGGCTGTTCGCCCATTAAAGTGGCACGCGAGCTGGGTTCAGAACGTCGTGAGACAGTTCGGTCTCTATCTATCGTGGGCGTTGGAGTTTTGCGTGGTGCTGACACTAGTACGAGAGGACCGTGTTGGACAGACCTCCGGTTTACCAGTTGTGCCGCCAGGTGCACCGCTGGGTATCTGAGTCTGGATTGGATAAGCGCTGAAAGCATCTAAGTGCGAAGCCAGCCGCAAGATTAGAACTCCTCATAAGGGTCGTCATAGACGATGACGTTGATAGGGTGTAGGTGTAAAGACGGTGACGTCAAAGCCGAGCACTACTAATTGCCCGAAACTTTCTTCGGGTCTCCCGCCTCCGTTAGTGGAGTGCGGGGACCGGTGACTCAGACTTTGAGCTGTGTATTCTTCTAAAGGAAGAAGAAAAGTTCTAATATGTTTTGCTTGTGGAAATACGTCACCTTATACGGCTGACAGACGAGTCTTTGTTATCAAAAGATGAGTGACAAACAAAACGAACTATGATATCAAAGAAAACAAGACATGTCAGTTGAAAGTTATATCAGGTGGTTATTGCGACGGGGTCCCACCTCTTCCCATTCCGAACAGAGAAGTTAAGCCCGCTTGCGCCGATGGTACTGCAATGCAATGCGGGAGAGTAGGTAGCCGCCTTCTTTTACGAGAGCCCTGAAGAGAAATCTTCGGGGCTTTTTTGTGTTTTTAGCCTGATTAGCCTAATGGGGTTTATAGGGCTAATAATGGGTCCTAAAACCGGGTCAGTTCTAAAACCCAGTTGCAAGCCTACTCTCTTAAGCGCATAATTTCATAAGTATTTATTACCTTTGCATCATGAAGACTCACCAATTATTATGTTGCATCTTTCCAGATGTACTTGCGGACTACTTTGATGTGGTCGATATTCAAGAGAGTGTTTCGCAGTTTGACTTTTGGCTTGACGAGCGTAACTTTATGGAAAAGTCAGACCATAAGTTAGGCACTGTAAGCAGTTATGGTTTTACCAGCGAGCGTATTATTCAGGACTTCCCCCTTCGTGGCAAAGCAGTTTACCTCCATGTTCGCCGTCGCAAGTGGCGTGACAGTTCCAACGGAGAGATATTTACTTATTCATATGATGATTTGACGGCTGAGGGCAGTAAACTATCTCCCGAGTTCGTTTCTTTTTTTAAAAGAATAGAATTGAGTCCACTGCAGAGAGCATCGCAAGCATTGGTGCACACTATGGCGTAAATGGCAAGCTGCTATCCACACAGTACAAGGAATATTTCAGTGATTATCGTAGCTGGGCTCAGTTGGATCATGCTCAAGACTGGCTGTTGTTCGAAGATAATATAGGAGAGAGTCTAAGTATTGATGAGACCTGTCTAAGTAGTGGCGAGGTTTATACTTTCCTAACCAACAAGGCGGGAAAGGGCAGAAATGGAACTGTAGTGGCTGTGGTTAAAGGGACCAAAGCAGAGGACGTCATTCAGATTGTCAAGAAGATAGACCTGTCTAAACGAAAGACTGTTAAGGAGATAACACTCGATTTGTCATCTTCGATGATGCGTATAGCCCGCTCTGTTTTTCCCAAAGCACTTATTACCAATGATAGGTTTCATGTTCAGAAATTATATTATGATGCTCTGGATGACATGCGTATCGCTTACCGATGGATGGCAAGAGATAAAGAGAACGAGGAGATAAAAGAAGCTAAAAGTAAGGGTAAGGAATATATACCATTTAGATACAGCAATGGTGACACGCGTAAGCAGTTGCTCGCCAGAGCAAAGTTCATATTGACCAAGCATAAGACCAAGTGGACTGAAGCACAGAAAGGTAGGGCACAGATCATCTTTGAACATTATCCGACACTGAAAAAGGCATATGAGCTGGCTATGAAACTTACCGATATTTATAACATCAAGAGCATCAAGGATGTTGCAAGGCTGAAGCTGGCTAAATGGTTTAATGAGGTTGAAGAATTAGGAGTGGACAATTTCTACACGGTGATTGACACGTTTGAGAATCATTATCAAACCATACTCAATTTCTTTGTAAACAGAGCTACAAATGCAAATGCTGAGTCATTCAATGCTAAAGTTAAGGCATTTAGGGCACAGTTCAAGGGAGTGACAGATATTCCTTTCTTTTATATAGGCTTATGAAATTATGCGCTTAAGAGAATAGGCTTGCAACTGGGTTTTAGGGGACAGTAGATATTCAGTGGGGATACGCATATAGTTTAGTAAGCCTAAAAAGAAAGAAACTTTTAGGTTCAGTAGAAAAGATGTGTGGAATTTTTCTTAATTAATATATTTTTCTTCCATAATACAAAGGAAAGAAAAATATTTTTGAGCAGCAAAAAGTTATGAAGTAAGAAAAAAAACAGTCTCATTTCCTCTATAGAAAGAAGAAATAAGACTGCTCTATAAATCTAAGGTTGAGGGATAGACTTATTTCTGTCTGAATCGCTCTGCCTGACTTTGAATTAATTCTTTATCCTCAAAGTAGTTGATCTGCATAGCTGCACGTACCTCATCCATTGTCTTAGCAGCTGTTTCACGTGCTTTCAATGAACCTTTCTTAAGGATATTATAAATCTCTGGGATATCCTGCTCGTACTCATGACGACGTGCACGGATTGGGTCCAGCATCTTGTTCAGTACGTTATTTAAAAGCTTTTTGCACTTCATATCACCAATACCCCCAGCAGTATAAGCTGCTTTCAACTCATCAAGATTATGAAACTCTGGCCAGAATTCCGCAAAATCTTCATCGGTTGAGAAAGCATCGAGGTAAGTGAACACAGCGTTACCCTCTATATGACCTGGATCAGAAACATTTAGGTGAGTAGGATCAGTGTACATTGTCTTCACCTTCTTCCATACAGTATCAGCATCGTCAGAGAGATAGATGCAGTTACCAAGACTCTTACTCATCTTCTCCTTACCATCTGTACCTGGCAAACGACGTGCTGTTGCGTTCTCTGGTAACATGATAGCTGGTTCAACGAGTACTGGCGCATAAATCTGATTGAAGCGACGTACAAGTTCACGTGTCAACTCCAGCATTGGTTCCTGGTCCTCACCTGCTGGCACTGTGGTAGCTTTGAAGGCTGCAATGTCAGCAGCCTGAGAGACCGGATAAGCGAAGAAGCCCATTGGGATGTTAGCTTCAAAGTTGCGCATCTTTATCTCTGTCTTCACTGTTGGGTTACGCTGAACGCGACTTACGCTAACAAGATTCATCAAGAAAGTAGTCAACTCTGCAATTTCAGGAATCTGACTCTGTATGTAAAGTGTACATTTCTCTGGGCTCAAGCCAGCAGAAAGGTAATCTAAAGCCACCTCGATGATATTCTGACGAATCTTCTCTGGATTGTCAGCATTATCTGTCAACGCCTGTACGTCTGCCATAAAGACAAACATCTTATCGTAGTCTCCGAGGTTCTGAAGTTCCACACGACGACGGAGTGACCCCACGTAGTGTCCTAAGTGAAGTTTACCTGTTGGACGGTCACCCGTCAAAATAATCTTTCCCATATATTTTTTCTTATTTCTTATCCGTACAAAGCATAGCTTACTCCTCATGCGGAAGAGCCTCTACCGTATCCGCCGGTTCCTCTGGAGCTTCTTCAACGTGCTCTTTCTCCTCTGGGACAGTTTGAACAGGAGCTGACACCACCGTATCAACAGATGGTTCAGGTTCCATCTGAACAGGGGTTTCATAAGGAATTGTATCGTTAGGAATTGAGTCAGTTACAGGTGTCTTGGGTGAGGAAGAACCAAACATAAAATAAGCCCCTACGCCACCAGCCAATAAAAGTAAGCCAATGACAACACCCCACAGAATAGCATGACTACTCTTCTTTGGCATTGTTTCCTGTGGCTGCTGTATCTGCTGACCATAAGAAACAGGCTGCTCATACTGCTGACCAGCACTTACCAAAGGTAATGTTATCTCCATTAATCCATGGCAATGAGGGCAATTACACTCGATTGTCTGTCCTTCTTCTGCCTCAACGATAAACTGAGTACCACAGTTATCACATGTTATCTGATATTTCATAACTTTACGTTGCTTAGAACTTTATTTGTTGCACCTGCCAAACTTGCAACATAGGCACCTGCCATACTACCACATGTCGCACGGAACTCTTCGTCTTCAGCAAAGTGATTCATCAATAAACTGAAACTCTCAAGGTCGAAGACTTCATAACCTCCACCTTCACGCAAGAGTCCTTGTGCCTCTGCGAAATGCTTATTGTTTGGACCAAAAAGTACTGGCATATCCCATACTGCTGCTTCGAGAACATTGTGAATACCAACTCCGAAGCCACCTCCTACATAGGCTACATCACCATAATGATAGATAGATGACAGCAAACCAAAGCAATCAATAATGAGGACATCTGCATCAGCAACATTCTCTTCATTTGCCTGCGTGTAGCGTACCACCTTCTTATCCTTAATCAACGAGAGGATTGTTTTTAGATGCTCTTCCCCTATAACGTGCGGTGCAATGATGAGTTTCCAGTCCTTATGTTCATTAAAGTACTTAATGAAGATTTCCTCATCAGGCTGCCATGAAGAGCCTGCTACAAAGACTTTCTTTCTATCAGACGCATCTATATTGACGAATTTCTCAACCAACGGAAGTCGTTTACTTGCTTCCTTGATTTGTAACACACGATCAAAACGAGTATCGCCCACAACCATTGCATCTGTGATACCTATCTTACTTAAAAGGCTCTTGCTCTCTTCGTTCTGTACAAAGAAACGGCTAAAGCATTTCAAGACACGTCCGTAGCCACGACCATACCACTTAAAGAAGATTTGATCAGGACGGAAAATGCTTGACACACTATAAACAGGTACACCACGATGCTGTAGGATATGCAGGTAATTATACCAAAACTCATACTTGATGAAGAACGCCATAACAGGACGAACAGCACGTAGAAATCTACGTGCATTACCTACCGTGTCAATTGGAAGATAGGTGATGATGTCTGCACCCTCATAATTCTTTCTCACTTCATAACCAGAAGGAGAAAAGAAAGTAAGCAGAATCTTGTATTGCGGATAGTCTTTTCGTATCTGCTCTATCAAAGGACGACCTTGTTCAAATTCGCCCAATGAAGCCGCATGAAACCAAACGTATTTAGCGTCTGGCTCCACCTTTTCACGCAAGATTCTCACAGCCTCCTGCTCGCCTCTCCACATCTTACGCAGCTTCTCATTGAAAAGACCGCCCAAAGAGATGCCAACCTGGATGGCATACATTATTACATTATACATATTCGGCTCAGTTAAATTAGCCTTTCAAGATGCTTATCCTAACACCTCAATAGCCTTGCGCATACGCTTCAAAGTTTCCTCCTTGCCAAGGAAGGCAGATATATCGAACATTCCAGGACCTTTACCAATACCAACGAGGGAGAGTCGGAATGCATTCATGATATCACCAAGTTTATAGCCTTTATCCTCTACCCACTTCATGACAACAGGTTCCTGACCTTCAATACTGAAATCGTCAATTCCTTCCAAGACATCGGCAAGCTCGCTCATCTGCTGTGCAGAGTAGTCTTTCCAACGCTTCTTAACAGTCTTTTCGTCGTAACTTGTAGGTGCAATGAAGAAGAAAGAGCACAAATCCCAAAGTTCCTTTACAAAGTCCACACGGTCTTTCATCATGTGTACAACTTGTGTCACCTGCTCCATAGTAGCCTCAACACCATTGTTAGCAACAATCGGTGCAAAGAGTTGTGCTATCTCATCATCTGACTTGCGAAGGATGTATTCGTGGTTGAACCAAATACCCTTCTTATAATCAAACTTAGCTCCACTCTTTGAACATTTAGTGATGTCGAACGCTTCCACAAGTTCTTCAAGAGAAAATAGCTCTTGCTCTGTACCTGGATTCCAACCCAAAAGTGCCAAGAAGTTGACTACAGCCTCTGGGAAATAGCCACTCTCACGATAACCAGAGCTTATCTCACCTGTCTTAGGGTCGTGCCACTCCAATGGGAAAACTGGGAAACCGAGACGATCACCATCACGCTTACTGAGCTTACCCTTACCCTCTGGCTTCAGTAACAACGGCAAATGAGCAAAGCGGGGCATACTTTCTTCCCAACCAAAAGCACGATAAAGTAATACGTGCAGCGGTGCACTTGGCAACCATTCCTCACCACGAATAACGTGAGAGATTTCCATCAAGTGATCATCAACAATATTTGCAAGGTGATAAGTTGGTAATTCGTCAGCACTCTTAAACAATACCTTATCATCGAGGATGTCGCTCTTGATGCATACATCACCACGAATCATATCCTTGATATGAATCTCTTCACCTGGTTCTATCTTGAAACGGACAACATACTGCTGCCCATCTTCTATTAGACTCTCGACCTCCTCCTTTGACATTGTCAAAGAATTACGCATTTGCAAACGAGTGTGTGCATCGTATTGGAAGTTTTCAATCTCTTGACGTTTCGCATCCAGCTCCTCTGGTGTATCGAAAGCAATGTACGCCTTACCAGCCTCCAAAAGCTGGTTAACATATTTTTTGTAAATATCACGACGTTCGCTCTGACGATAAGGACCATGTTCGCCACCAAAGCTAACACCCTCGTCAAACTTAATGCCTAACCAATGAAAAGAGTCAAGGATATATTCCTCTGCTCCAGGCACAAAACGATTAGAGTCAGTATCCTCAATACGGAAGATAAGTTTGCCGCCATGCTGACGGGCGAAAAGGTAGTTATACAAAGCAGTACGCACACCACCAATATGCAAAGCACCCGTAGGACTTGGGGCAAAACGTACTCTCACATTTCTTTCTGCCATTGTCTTAAATATTATATTTTCCTGCAAAATTAATGCTTTTTTTTGACTATACGCCATATTTTTAGTATTTTCGCAAGTTGTTAGAGGATTAACACAACATGATACAACAAGTTGTTATAACATTTACGAAACAAGATATAAGATGATAAGATTCAAAAATATTAGCAACCCTTATTGGCGAAATATGGTTTCAAGAACCGTTTTGGTCATTGTGGCTGTAGTTCTGATAGTACTTTTCCTACCACGTACACAAGGTAAGCTCTTCCATTATGATGAGGGTAAGCCATGGATGTATGGGCAGCTGATTGCTAAGTTCGACTTCCCTATCTTCAAGACGGAGGCTGCTCTAAAGATAGAGAAAGATTCTATCACCAAGCATTTTCAGCCTTATTATAATATCAATCAAGCCGTTGAGCAGAAGAAGATTGAACAGTTTAAGCAGGCATATAAAAATGGAATACCTGGCTTGTCGCAGGACTATGTGGATGCAATTGCTCATCGACTGCATGAGATTTATGAAGCTGGTATCATTGACCCACAACAGTATTCCACGCTTGCCAAAGACAGTAATAGCCTTATCCGTGTCGTAACAGGTAAGCAAGCTGTGAGTGTCCCAATTAACAAGACCTACTCAACCCTTGGTGCCTACGAACAACTTTTCATGGACCCATTGCTTGGCCCGAAGCGTTCTTTGCTCCAGCAATGCAACCTGAATGAATATATTGAGGCAAATCTTGTTTATGATAAAGACCGTAGCGAGACGGAGATGAACGATATGCTCAGCCTTATTCCTCAAGCCTCAGGAATGGTCTTAGAGGGACAGCGCATCATTGATCGTGGCGACATCGTTGATGCTAAGACCTATCGTGTCTTAAACTCGTTTGAACAGGCGATGGAAAAACGTAAGGCTTCTGAGGACGAGATAACCTCCACCTTTATCGGGCAGACAATTTACGTGCTGATTTTCATCTGCCTTTTCACTCTCTATCTGGCACTCTTCCGAAAAGATTATTTCAATAAACCACGTTCCATTTCCTTGCTCTATGTGATGATAGTCATCTATCCTATCCTCACATCCTTGATGATGGAGCATAACATACTGAGTGTCTATATCCTTCCATTCAGCATGGCACCAATATTCTTCCGTGTGTTTATGGACTCACGTACAGCTTTTATCGGACACATTACAATGGTACTTCTCTGTGCTGTTGCCGTGAAATATCAGTATGAGTTTATAATTGTACAGATTGTGGCTGGTCTTGTTGCTATCTACTCCTTGCGTGAACTATCAAAGAGAAGTCAGATATTCCTCACTGCCCTCCTTGTTACTATCAGTTCAGCAGCTGTCTACCTCTCTCTTCAACTCATTCAAGCTGATGACCTGTCGAAGCTCGACCAAACTATGTATTACCATTTTGCGGTCAATGGTTTCTTCCTACTCTTTACCTATCCACTGATGTTAGTTATCGAGAAGACTTTCGGCTTCGTGTCTACCGTAACGATGTTTGAACTTTCGAACACCAATAATGAATTGCTTCGTCGACTCAGTGAGGTTGCCCCTGGTACTTTCCAACACTCTATCACCGTAGGTAATCTTGCCACAGAGATTGCAAGCAGGATTGGTGCTAAAAGTCAGTTAGTACGTACAGGTGCACTTTATCATGATATAGGGAAGATGTTAAACCCAGCATTCTTCACCGAAAATCAAGCGGGCATCAATCCACATGACAAGCTAAACGACCTTGAGAGTGCACGTATCATCATTAGCCATGTAACGGAAGGTCTGAAACTTGCTGAGAAATACAACCTCCCTCGCGAGATTAAGGAGTTCATTACTACTCATCATGGTACTGGACTTGCAAAGTATTTTTACATACATTATAAGAACGAGCATCCTGATGAAGAAGTCAATGAAGACCTCTTCCGTTATCCTGGTCCTAACCCTTTCACACGTGAACAGGCTATCCTTATGATGAGCGATACCGTTGAAGCTGCATCACGTTCTCTTCAAGAATACACAGAAGAGAGTATCAGCGAACTGGTCAATAGATTGATTGATGGACAAGTTGCTGACGGCAATTTCACCGACTGCCCAATCACTTTTCGTGACATTACAGCAGCCAAGACCGTTCTTATCGAACGCCTGAAGTCAATGTATCATACACGTATTCAGTATCCACAACTGAAGACTTAGGGAAGCATCCCCCCTTCACCTTCTCCGATTCTAAGCAAGGGATGGAATATCGAGATACCCCAGCAAGTTACTATTGCCGTAACTCACTGGGGTGTCTTTTTCTTATCCTTATTCTCAGCTTCCTCTCTTCCTACTCTATATCCTTTTACTTAACACAGTATTGAATTGAGATATACAGCCCACTTATCAGAAAAATTTAACACTTGGCTGTAAACCCCTTTTCTAACAATAAGCAAGCTCCACCTTCGTGCTACGTTTACTTGGTAGACAGCCTCGGCACACGTTGTGCTTACCGTCAACACCAAGCGTGCGAGGCATAAACACATTATCTAAAGCGTGAAATAAAAGTTCCTCTTTATGCTAATATTAAATTGAATAGAGCGGTTCCTACCATTGTTATCTTATGTTGTAATATGCCAATTACTAAGTTGTATGGAAAATGTTTAGCAAATACCATAAACACTTTATTACTGAAAAATTACATTTAAACGACCTTTTTACTTCTGAATTATCCCTGCACAATTTAACCAAAAGTGAGAAAAAGAAAGTGAAAATTTGGAAGTTTAGAACAATATTCATAACTTTGCAACCAAATTTCATAAGTTTTATATACACTTACAAATTAAAAATGAAATATCAGAAGACTGTCCTTGCAGTAGCTTTGCTCGCAATGACAACAACAACACAAGCTGGAGGATTGCTTACAAACACCAATCAGAACATCGCTTTCAACCGCAACTTTGCACGTGTAGGTGCAATTGGTATTGATGGAGTTTACTTTAACCCTGCTGGTGTAGCATTCCTTGATCAAGGTTTTCATCTCTCTCTTAACTTCCAGAACGTATATCAGACACGTGAGATAACATCTGCTTTCAGCGTGCCTGCATTTGCTAACACCCCTTACGAGTATCCTTTCAAACTGAATGGTGGCAACCCAACTGACGGAAGTAAGACCTATATTGGTAAGGCTTCTGTGCCAATTCTCCCTTCATTTCAGGTGGCATACAACAAAGACAAGTGGAGTTTCCAAGCAGGATTTGGTTTGACAGGTGGCGGTGGTAAGGCAGCTTTCAACGAGGGCTTGCCAAGCTTTGAGCGTTCTGTTTCACTCCTTCCTGCACTCATCAACCAGCAGTTGCCAACGTTCTCAGCACTTCTCGGACAGACAGAGACAGCAGCTACTTCTTATAGTATGCAGAGCTATATGAGCGGTCAGCAGTATAACTTCGGACTCCAGCTCGGTGTTGCTTATAAGATTAACGAGAATCTCTCTGTATTTGGTGGTGCTCGTTTCAATTATATCTATAACAGATACGAGGGTAATATAACCAACATTTCAGCAAATGTAGGTGGAAACAACCAGAACCTCTACGACTACTTCGACTCAAAGGTAAAAGCTTTGAACGAAAAAGCAAGTGCATTGCAGGCACAAGCTGTTGCTGCACAGACGCAAGCTGCGGCCTTACAAGCACAAGCAAATGCTACAACTGACCCTACTGCAAAGGCTCAACTTCTGGCGGCAGCAGCACAGTATGCAGCGGGTGCACAGAAAGCAAGCGAAGGGGCAAAGCTCGTTAGCGCAGGTGCTGACAAACTGAACAGTAGCAAAGAACTTGTAAAAGACCGCTATGTAGAAGTGTCTCAGCGTGGATGGGGTATCACTCCAATCCTTGGTATTGACTACCGAACAGGCAAGTGGAACTTTGCTGCACGCTATGAGTTCACTACTAAGTTTAATATTGAGAACAACACTAAGCGCGACGACACCAAGCGTTATGAGAATGGAGTGAACACACCTAACGATATTCCTGGTATTCTTGCTCTCGGTGCACAGTATGAAGTACTGAAGAACCTTCGCGTTATGGCTGGTTATAACCACTATTTCGATAAGGATGCACGTATGGATAATAACAAGCAGCGATATCTTAAGCACAACACACAGGAGTTTCTTGCTGGTGTTGAGTGGGACATCAACCCCTCAGTAACCGTCAGCGCAGGTGGTCAGCGTACGCTTTACGGTCTTGGTGATGGTAAATATCTGACCGACCTTAGCTTCGTAACAAGTAGTTATAGCTTCGGCATTGGCGCAAAGATTAAGGTTGCAAAGAATGCGCACCTCAATGTTGCTTATTTCTTCACAAACTATTCCAACTTCAAGAAGGAATACAACGATGCTATCGTAGTTGGCAAGGAACAGGTGAAACAGCCAGATGGTTCTGTAACAATACAGCCTAAGACCATTGCAACCCAGAATACCGACATCTTCACTCGCACCAATAAGGTACTCGGTGTAGGACTTGATATTGATTTCTAAGCCACAATAAATCTACCGTTTTCCATAACTAATACCATTAAGAGGCAGTCAGAGTGAGTCTGGCTGCCTCTATTCTTCTATTATTTTATTCATAATTACTTGTCGTTTTCAGCTAATATTCATATGTTTGTAGCAGAAAGGAATAAGTTTATGGGGACAACAATATCAACGCTTGCTTCAAAGATTGCTTGTAAGCAGGCATACCAAGAGAAAAGAAATTAGAAAACTTGCAACGGATTGCAAGATACTTATCTGCCGAAGAGAGAGAGGTTCTCTTCAGTGGGAATGGATTTGTACGTGTACCAAAAGAGGAAGCCGAGAGAATGAAGATTGATGCTTGCCTCAATACTTAAATATCTACAAAATGAACCTGAGTTATTATCCTTACAGATTTGTGAAGAAAATAGATGAGCCTTGGGATAGACCTCAAGGCTTTTTACTTTATAAGCTTTTGTATTCGTTTAAGTCCTATAAAAGTCATCAGACTTATTGGGTGTGGGTAGAGGTTTATTCACAACATTTTTATGCCGTCAAGTTCCATCTAAAAGCACATAGAGATAGTGACAAGAAATATAATATCTTGACGGGACTTAACAAGCCCAAAGAATGTATACAAACTTGCATGGCTATTATGAAAGAGGTTTCTGGGAAAGACGATAAAGCATCTTTCGGTTTTATTGGTGCTAACTCTATTGGAGAGACTGAACTTAAAACAAAAAGTTTCCGAGTATATAGTAGGTATATGCAGACCTACTTT
This sequence comes from Prevotella melaninogenica, assembly GCF_018128065.1. Lineage (NCBI taxonomy): Bacteria > Pseudomonadati > Bacteroidota > Bacteroidia > Bacteroidales > Prevotellaceae > Prevotella > Prevotella melaninogenica. Next base: position 712,163 of record NZ_CP072360.1, read on the forward strand.
AACTCAGAAGAGTTTGAAATCATTATAACCTCACGAAGAGTGCGTATTTGATAATATGTAAACAGCAATTAAAAGATAATCCCAACCTCATCAACGACATCATTGAAGGGTTTAAAGAACTATACCCCTACTCTGACTAACATCCATTTTAAACCTATTAATATATGAGATAAAAGATGCTTCTCATACCTTATCTTATTTGAAAAACATGCTTTAAAAGCGGGCAAACAACGTTTTAGAAAGGACTAACACAAGTTCCAATCCTACCCTAACAACAAACTCCACTCATTTATTTCCATGAGCAAAAAGAATTATTTTCATGAAAAGAAATATTTATTTTCACGATGAAAAATATTTTTCTTCATGAGAATAATTTGGAGAATAAAACTTTAGAAAGGAGATCAGTAACTAACTACTAAAGTGGATCAATATCATAATAAACTTGAAGAGCACCATATCTCTTGTCCTTCAACATAGCCTCCAAAGCACCACGAAGATACTGGCGAACACGTGGATAATCAATACTATTCTCCAACTTTAGCATAATTTTACGGATATTCAGTGTCTTCACACGTGCCACTGTTGGTTTATCAGGACCGAGCACACGGTCACCAAAGATTTCACGGAGCCTACTACCCAACTCTAAACCTGCAGAGTTCACCGTATCCTCATCCCTATGCTTCAGATAGACATAGACAAGGCGATAGAATGGAGGATAATGAAAATCACGCCTTTCGATTAGCAAATCGGCATAGAACGACTTATAATCGTTACGTACTACCTGCTGAATGACGGGTAATTCTGGACTCTTCGTTTGTAAGATTACCAGTCCCTGCCGTCCTTTTCTACCTGCACGACCGCTCACCTGACTCATCATCATGAACGACTGTTCGTAGGCACGGAAGTCGGGATAGTTCAACATTGAGTCTGCATTGAGGATTCCAACGACTGAGACCCTATCAAAGTCAAGTCCCTTTGAAATCATCTGTGTACCTATCAGAAGATTACTCTTCCCCGTTGAGAAGTCGTTAATCAAACGCTCATAGGCATTGCGTGTACGTGTTGTATCAAGGTCCATACGAGCTACACGAGCCTCAGGAAAGATATAACGGATTTCATCTTCAATCTTCTCTGTTCCATATCCTCGACCACGGATATCCTCACTTTCACAACAAGGACAGACCTCTGGAACCTTTATCGTATAGCCGCAATAGTGACAGGAGAGGTAGTTCATATTCTTGTGATACGTCAACGACACGTCACAGTTAGGACACTTCGGTACCCAACCACATTGTCTACACTCCACCATTGGCGCAAAACCACGTCGATTCTGAAATAAGATTACCTGCTCACCATGCCCCAAGGCTTCACGAACGGCAACAAGAAGACGTGGAGAGAAAGGTCCTGTCATCATCTTCCGACGATAAAGATCCTTTATATCTACAATTTCTATTTGGGGTAATTGAATATCTTTATAGCGTCGTGTTAGCTCTACAAGTCCATACTTACCCTGCTTTGCATTGTAATAGCTTTCCATTGAGGGCGTCGCCGTACCCAAAAGCGTCTTAGCGTCAGGATACATCTGCGCCAACATTATCGCCACTGATCGTGCATGGTATCGTGGCGCAGGGTCTTGTTGCTTGAAGCTCTGCTCATGTTCCTCGTCAATAATGACAAGACCCAATCGTTGGAATGGGAGAAAAACAGCACTTCGAGCACCCAAAATAACATCGTAGGGCGTATTTTGCAATTGCTTTTGCCAAATCTCCACACGCTCTGCATCACTATATTTACTGTGATAAATCCCTAAACGATTGCCAAAAACAGCCTTCAAACGCTCTGTTATCTGCACCGTAAGCGCTATCTCTGGCAAGAGATACAGCACCTGCTTATGTTCATTAAGCGCTTTCTGAATAAGGTGAATATAGATTTCAGTCTTTCCTGAAGAAGTCACTCCGTGCAGCAATGTCACTTTATGCCCCATCATCTGCAGGAGAATCTGATTATAAGCTTCTGTTTGCGCCTCATTTAGAGGTTTTATATTCTCTGGATGGGGTGGCATGTTATGATTCAGTCTACCAACTTCCTTCTCGTAGGTAACTAAAATTTTCCTATCTTGTAATGCGCGAATGACTCCAACTGTAGCATGAGACACATTCATCAACTCCTCCCTTGTCACTTCACGTAACACCGTTTTGGGCTTAATTTCTTCGATTTCATCAACACCAGCCAATTGCAAATAAGTCATCAGAACTTCCACTTGTTTCGTAGCACGCTTCATGGAATCAATCATAAGCGAGAGCGTCTGTTCATGACGAAAGCTATCAGCTAAACGGATATAAAGTTCTGTCCGAGGACGATAACCATACTCCTCTTTCAGTCCTGATGGTAGTGCCGCTTTATAGACATCACCAATAGGCGACATATAGTAATCGGAAATCCAATGCCAGAGCTTTAATTGTTGTGGGAGAAGCACGGGTACGTCATCAAGTACATCTATAATATTCTTATAGGTAATCTTCTTCCCATCAGCAGTAAGACTTCCCGATGGATTCGGAATATTTACAGGATAATCCGCAACGACACCTACATATTTCTTACTCTTCCCTAATGGTACAGACACACGTACGCCAGCAGTGACCCGAGATGCCATAGCATCGGGTACAGCATACGTGAAATAGCCCTCAAGAGGAAGGGGTAAGATTATATTTGCGTAAGTCATTATATACAGTTCGTCATCTATCAGTTAATGCAAGCTATACTGTGAATCATAATTGGTTTGAATACAAAGTTACAAAGAAAGATGGAAATACGCAATGAAGGAACGAGCCAATAATACGAATCTACATCAGAAACAGAGTTAATAGAAAGTTTGAATACATAAAAAAGAGGGTGTGTCAAAATGTACACATCCTCTTTTTTATGCACAAAGCCCCGACTTTCTCAAGCCAGGGCTTTGCTATTTCCTAAAGTTTTTGTACCTTTAGGCATAAAAAAATCTCATTATGACAAAAGTACACTTTCGTTCTTACATACACAAGAAAATGATTCTTTTTCCTCAAAGAATCGATAAGGATATCGCAGAAGATGACCCTGTTCGTCTTTTAGACGCCTTGGTTGATAACCTTATGCTGGATAAAGTCTACAGTCTTTATAAGCCCAGTGGTCGCAAGCCGTATCATCCACAAATGATGCTCAAGGTGATTCTTTATGCCTATATGAATAATATCTATTCCTGCCGTCGTATAGAGTCGCTTCTCAAGCGTGACATTCATTTCATCTATCTGGCAGGATATGAGCAGCCTGACTTTATTACCATCAATCGTTTTCGTAATCGTGTGAAAAAGGAAATCAACAATATCTTCACACAAGTCGTATTATTACTTGCAGACAAAGGTCTGATAAGCCTTGACGTTGAATATATTGACGGTACAAAGATAGAATCGAAAGCCAACAAGTATACCTTCGTTTGGAAAAGAACCGTGGAAAAGAACCGCACCAAGTTGCAGGAACAAATACGCACACTCTTGCTTCAGGTTGACGATGTCATTGCGCAGGATAATGCCGCTAAGAAAGAAGGTATTGAGTTCACTGCAGCTCTGCTTGATGAGATATCCGAAGAATTGAACAAGTCTTTGGAATCAATCCCTGAACCTAAGACAAAAGAAGAAAAGCAGGCTGTTAGAACCAAGAAAAAACAGCTTAAGGAGCTTGAGAAGAAACGTAATAAACTCCAAGAGTATGACCAACACCTTGAGATAATGGGAGAAAGAAACTCTTATAGCAAGACCGACCCTGATGCCACGTTTATGCACATGAAGGAGGATGCTATGCGCAACGGACAGACTAAGCCAGGATATAATCTACAGATAGCAACTGAGAACCAGTTTATCACCGACTTTGCACTCTATGCTAACCGTACAGATACGCTTACACTTCCCTCTTTCTTGGAGTCCTTCAACTCACGCTACCATCGCTATGCAAAGACAGTCGTAGCCGATTCGGGATATGGCTCCGAGGAAAATTATCTGTTCATGGACGTACATAATATGGAAGCCTATGTGAAGTATAACTACTTCCATAAAGAACAGCGTCCACGCTATACACCTAACCCCTTCAGTCCTGCAAGCCTTTACTATAATAAGGAACAGGATTTCTACGTCTGCCCAATGGGGCAGCACATGAGGCGTATAGGCATGAAGCGTTCCCTAACCTCTAATGGATTCGTTACTTACAGCGTACGTTATCAGGCAGAACGCTGTGAGGGCTGTCCGTTGAGAGGTTTATGCTTCAAGGCAAGAGGAAACAGAATTATAGAAGTAAACCACCAACTACAGCAATATAAACAAAAAGCACGGGAACTACTGACCTCTAAAGAAGGTATCAAGCATCGAGGACGAAGGTGCATAGAACCTGAAGCTGTTTTTGGACAAACAAAATATAATAAAGCTTACAAGAGATTTAGACATTTTGGAAAAGACAAGGTCAATATGGACTTTGCCTTCTTTGCCATTGCCTTTAATATAGGAAAAATGTGCAGAAAAACTAATCTCAAGGAACTAAAAGCCATTATGGAGGTACTTTTAGTCACCGTCAGGTGCTTTATACAAGTTTATATAGGCTATTTAAGTCCCAACAAATCATTTTATATGAAATTAGCAGCATAGCTGAAGTAAATAATGAATTATGTGGTAGACAAGGTAAAGGGGGGAGTAAAAAGAGGATGTGTCCATTTTGACACACCCTCTTTCTAATATTAAGTATAATACATTTTAGAAGAAATAAGCTAAGCCTAACTGCCATGAGCTGTTATGGCTGTCTTTTTTCTTTAAAGCCGAAGTTGCTGTATCTGTAGTCGTCTTCCATGTCACATCACCTGTCTTACCACAAGCAATATTGTAGTTAGCACTTACTTGCAGGTGCTTAAACGCTGTCACACCAAAGCCAAGGTTCACACTAAAGTTACTATTCTTCAGTGCATAGGTACTCTTCATATTCCAGTCATATTCCTTTTCACCAACATTAAAAGCAATCTGAGGACCACCAAAGAAAAAGATATTAGCCATACTACCTAAACCGATAGAATAACGTGCATTTATAGGAATGGATATTTGCTGCTGCTTTACAGTCTGTGTCTCAGATGCATATTCAAGCTTGGCTGAACGCATGTCATAGAGAACAGAAGCATCCATGCCTAATCCAACAACGGGTAAAGTGAATTTCACTGTTGGACCAAAGAACCACCCTACTTGGTTAGTCTTGTCGAATACATCACTTGTAAAACTAAACTCACTCACATTTAGTCCCGCCTTTACACCAAACTTCAGTGGTTCATCAGCATGGACTGGAACGGAGACAAGAAATGATAGGGCTAATAAAGCCAATGAAATAATTTTCTTCATAACCATAAGTGTTAATGATAAAAGAACTAAAAACTCTTCCGATAGTATGAACACAGGTGTCTCACACGTCCGAAAGTTGACTCAAAATAGAAATACTATTCGAGCGTCTCTATACATCAATCGTATCTGTATGACTTATTATTGCCCTATTAGAATTAATTAAGGTTGGTTCTATAAATTTCCTTTAATGAAATTTTCTCTACAATTCATTAAAGGAAGATTACGTTGAGGAACCTACAGAACCAACCTTAAAAGAATATTAATGACGTTCGCGGCGAACCGTAACACGTGCTGGAGATACTCCAGCACTTCCACTATTAGATGAACGACGTGAGCGACTAACGCTGCCTGATGATGGACTTGTACGACGAGTACGTCCTATCTTCTTTGGTGCTTTCTCAGCCTTTTTAGCCGCAGAGATACTATCAAGGCTATCTTGACGAGCTGGGTCGCCATAGATTGTCTTCTCAAATGCAATCAACTCACGTTCTATCTTCTTCTGTTCAGCAGCCATTGCTGAGTCGTTAGGACAGTATTGTGCGAGGGTTTTACCCAACATATTGGTTGTCTTGTAAATCTTTCCTTTATAGAGGTTCATTGTGAAATAATCATCAACACTCATCGTTGCAGCATTATTCAGATTACTTGTCATAATGGTTTGCTTCGCAAGGAAAGGAGCCAAATCATCGTAACGAACCCAGAAAAGAGGGTATTTCACTTCGCCATCTCCAAAGTCGTCTTCACGATACATTATCGGACAGAGGGCTACAACCTTACGATGAAAGGTTGCTGTTCCCTGATCATAATAAGCACTCTCTTTGAGATAGTAGCCTTTAACCTCTCCGGAAGGGATGTCACTGTTATCAAGACGAATACCATGATCAGTGCGCTCGTAGAAGATGTGATAGTTATCAAGGAACTGTAACGGCTTTACTCGTGCAGAATCCGTGAAGATCTCATTTCCATCCATACGATAGTTGTAGGCTGCAACACCACCACGATTAGGTCCACTCATCATCAACTTGAAGATGTAGGTAAAGAGATTCATCTGTGAACCTACTGGCTCAGTAGGGTAGTACAACCCTGCGTTCGCATCGTCAGTAAGTTTCAGTTCACGATAGATGTCACGTCGCCAAACAACATCTTCCCCCATCGGGGCAGTTGTTGGGAAGGATATCTGCGCACGTGTAGAAATCGTATTAGCAGGCGACTGACGCTGTTGCTGGTTACGACGTGCAGCAGGCTGTGCACTTACAGTAAGTGCCAAGCAGGCTGTGCAGACTATGAGAAATATCTTTTTCATTATTCTTTTGTTTGTTCTTTACTAAAAGAGATGCTGTGATATAGTGTTTTATAAGTAGATATAGTATCAAGACTATCTATCAACTTGTCAACCCGTAAACTTGTCAACTCGTCTACTACTACCTCACAATAACCTCCATATTTCTTCCATTGAGCGTTCGAGTAGTACCATCAGGTCCATGAACGACAACGTTAGTGATGTAGAATCGCTTGTTACGACTCAACTGTCGGAACTGTTCCTTCTGTTGTGGAGAGAACGAAGCACCATTACTTGCCAACGGAACGGCGTTACCCATATTGTCAAAGAAGACAACACGGAAGCTGGTCACGTTGAAAGGAATATCAAGTAAGCCGTCATCAATAGCAGCCTGAATACCCGGAGCCGACATAAGAGCAGCCTTTGAAAGCGTTCCACTCTTAAATCTATCAGCACCCATAGCGATATATGGCGATGGATCCGGCAATTTTCTCACACGGAACTTATACTCTCCTATCTTACGACCCTTCGCAGATACAGAGATAGTCACAGGCTGACCAACTGCCGATGGACGTGCAATGAAATGACCGCCACCCCTTGATACGAGTGAACCACCAGACATTGTAGCCTGCACATCACTCTGAGAAGTATTAGGAATACTAATGGTGATTGGGTTGTCAAAGCCTGCATAGAGTACATTCATCAAGTCTGCAGCAATTGTAGCCATTCCATCGAATGGTGGAACTTTCTGCATTCCTTGAGGATTGATATACTCTTTTGGTTGAGGACCGCCCGTTACCCAATAGTCTTGTGAGAAGTTTCTACGCAAAACATTACCCGACAAGTCTTTAATAAGAATATATCCACTCAAGTTATGTTTACCCGGAGCACCCGCCTTAACAGTTATCTGATTGCCCTTAATAAGTTGTCCATTAACAAAGACTTGTGGCTGCTGTGTAGAGTCAACAGCACCCATAAACATCTGGGCAGTCATTGTCTCACCTGGATAAAGGCGTGTCTGACTTGGCACGACGAATGCTTGTAGCTTGTTGACACGTATGTCTTTCAAGCCTACATTAGCTACCAAGGTATGCAAGACCTCACCTTCTGCATAGCGAACGTCGCTCTGCAACTTCGAGAGAAGTGTTACCGCTGCTGCAACAGGCATATTCTCAAACATATACTCTTCCCAGTTCTTACCCATAGAATGCTTAGGTACCGTTGTAGAAAGATTACTCTCGATAAGTTTCTTCTGTCGAGGGTCTGTAACAAACTGTAAAATACGTGCTCGATAGTTATTGATAGCCTCATAAAGCTTATGTCCCTGCCCATTAGCTGGGTTCAACATAATATAGCTGGCAGCCTCAATATTATCCTTTCCTTCGATATTTAAAGGGTCACCTTTCTCACCATCAGCCTCACGAACGATGGCAACTTTCAGCGATTGTGCATAGTTATAGAGAGAATCACTCATCTCTCTGACCGTTGATGCCATCACAAACCACTGTTTTACCTTCTGTGGGTTCTTGCGCATCATTTGGTCGAGTTCGCCAAAGATAGCTTCATTTTCCTTGGATGAATTTCCCGTTGTACGGTTCAAGCTCTCTTCAACAACAGAGAAGCCATTGAGTACCTCTGTGGAGATATTCAATGCCAACATTGCCATGAGGACGATATACATAAGATTAATCATCTTCTGGCGAGGGGAAATCTTTCTCTTCTTAATAGCCATTAATTCTATTATTTGTAGTGGGAAGATGCTGATAACAGACTTCTTCCCAACCTTATTTCATCATTACAAGCTTTCAGGAGCAGACTGCTGAGGAGCTGCACCCGGTGCTGCCACACGCATATTAACAGTCATTGCCTCAATCATTCGAGCGTAGATACTATTGAGTTGCTCAATTTGTTGCGCCATCTTACGAGTCTGGTCATTAATCTGGTCAATGGTACCAATCTGCTGGCTGGCACTCTTAAGCTGCATTTCGTAAACCTTAGCAATACCAGTGAGGGTACGATTAAGGTTCTCCATCTCTTCGCTATCACGTGTCAATCGCTGACTCTGGTCATTCACCTTACCCAGCATCTCCGTTAGATTCTGCAATGCTGATACGTAGTTTGTCTGCGCCTCAACCATCTCTGGCGTTTGCTGTTGCGCATCAGCGATAGCCTTACTCTGCTGACCAACAACGGCTGCAGCGATATCATTAGCTGAAGGCATTGCCTGCTGAACGCTCTGTGCGATACTCTCCGCTGCAGCATACTGTGGCTGTGGCGCAGCAACAGGGCGCTCTACAACTTCCTCCTTACCCTCAAGATACTCCTCTGTAACATGTGTTGGGAGTTCACGACCATCGTCTGTCTTGTCAAACGGACGGTCGAACGCAGAGAGGAAGAACACGATAACCTCAGTACCCATACCAAAGTAAAGCATAATATTAGCTCCCGGCAAGTGGGTCAACTTAAACAAAGCTCCAAGAATAACCACCGAAGCACCCCAACTATAACCATAGTTCAGGAACGTCTGTCCAGGAACACTATCCATCCACTTCTGCAGATGGTATATAAGATTGTATTTACTGTACTGTGTCATTTATCTTCTCTTTTTCTTACTGCTTTTCTTATTCTCTTTAGCTGCCTCACTTGAAGAACTTGCAAGACTACGAACACAACGGAAACCGATGTAGCTACGTGGTTGGTTCTGATACTCCCAAGTACGCCAAGCACTGCGGATATAGCTCTCTGGATCCTTCCAGCTACCACCACGAACACTCTTCTTCTTCAAGCGATATGGGTCTTCTTTGGCTGCTTTATAGTCCAATTGAGGATTGAGGTCATTCATCGCATCAACTCCAGCCTCCGTATAAATGGTACTTGTCCACTCGGCAACATTACCTGCCATATCGTACAAACCATTAGAGTTTGTGCCATAGATACCCACCTTACTCGTAATCAAATTACCGTCTTTGGTATAGTTTCCACGGTCTGGCTTAAAGTTTGCAAAGAAACATCCGTTACCATTCTTCACGTTTTGATTGTCCCAAGGGAACTCATCCTGATTCTTTCCACGAGCAGCATACTCCCACTCTGCCTCAGTCGGGAGGCGATAACGCTGTACGTAGCGTGCCTCTCTACCCAAGCCTTTGAGCAAATACTCTGTACGCCAAGCACAGAAAGCATTAGCTTGCTCCCATGTAACACCTACTACAGGGTAGTTATTATAAGTTGGATTACTAAAGTAATTACGGAGATAAATCTCGTTGTCTGAATTACGAAAATCATTCACCCAACAAGTCGTATCAGGATAGATATTAACGATGTAAGTATTGAGGAAGTCCCAAGGACCTGTCAACGGACGATTGATAGTCTCGTTATGAATAACGCCGTTTTCATCGACATAAGCAGTGTCTTTTGATATCATCACCACCTCATTAGGATCCACTGTGATATCAGTATTCAAGTTACGCTCCTGTGGATTCAAACGATTGCGACGAAGAGCAGCAGAGGTATAATCGTAAATCTCATAACGATAATTCAACTGTCTACCATCAATACTCTTCTCACCCGTAACAGGATTGGTCACATAAAGGCTCTCGAAAGCACGCTGTTCATCCTCATTAGGCTTACGAGGAAGTCGCTTATTCCAATCCAAACGAGGTGTAATAGGATCACCATTCTTGTCCTCTGTAATCATATAGCTTTCATCACCACCGTATGCAGGGTCAGCCAATCGGGTACGAATAATTGAATCGCGAACCCACTCAACGAACTGCTTGTACTCCGAATTGGTCACCTCCGTTTCATCCATCCAGAATCCATCAACAGAGATGTCCTTTACTGGAGTTTTCTTACCCCATAAGGAGTCCTGCTTTTCCAAACCCATTCTCAACCAGCCACGCTTGACAAGTGTCATGCCGTAAGGGGCTGGTTCGCGGAAGGTTCGACCTCCACCAACGCCAGTAACCTCACCGCCACGACCTGACGAAGCGGTTGACTTACCAGCGAAACAGCCTGTCAATGTTCCCAAGACGAGTGCACCAAGACAAATGGCAACTATACTTTTCTTCATTTTCATTATATCTTTCTATAGAAATCTTACGCTTTTATGTTTGTTCCTGCCTTTCTTCTGCAGGTTAATATCGGTTTGATAGCTGACAAACAGCCCATGACTACCATTCTTGAAAGCCGCCGTACCAGTGTACATCTCATAGCTATAGCCCACATTGATTCCGTGGAAAGTTCCACCAACATAGGCTGTAACAGAATTTGTTGGGCTATAGGAGACACCTCCATAAAGTACTTTCTTCTCGTGAGTATAGACCAATCGAGCTGTAATATCAGTTCGATAGTTCACACCATCATAACGTGCCAGAACAGAAGTCGGTATAGTAAGAAACGGATTTCGCAATTTAATATTGTATCCACCTGTTAAATAATATGTACGTTTTATCTGTAACTCATTGGTTTCACCTAACTCTACTAAGGGCGCATTGAGATGCTGAACAGATGCTCCAACATACCAATTCTTATGTGTATAATAGATACCTGTTCCTAAATCAAGTCCGTGTCCATTAACTTCTCCCTGTGCTAAAGCAGGGTCGCTCCCCTCCTCTGGATCTAACTTAGAACCATCTAATTTTTCAAAAAGCATACCCACCTGAACACCAGCAGATATCATTCCGCCCCAAAGATCCTTACGGAAAGCATATTGTCCTGCAACACGCTGATGAACAAAGGCTCCTAACTTATCATTTAGAATAGAAACTCCTACTCCATGATATTGCTTCATGAAATAGACAGGCATATCTGCTCCTACGTAGAAAGTATTCGGGTTGTGTTCGTAGCCTGCAAAGTCGAGGGCGTAAGCACCCACAACATTCAGCTTATTGTCTTTTCCTACTGTGGCTGGATTAAACGATGGCTCCATCGCCCAGTAGTGACTATAAGACGGATCATACTGTGCCTTGACAGAACTTCCTATCAGACAAACAAGTGAAGATATGAGTATTAAACGTTTAAACACGATTCTATAACGCACAGAAGAACGGATTATTGCTTTCTAACATATAAATATTAAAGAGGATGTAAATATGTATAAAGGAAACCCTCTGATGAGAGAGTATACATACTTATGCCTTTCTACATTCTATATATAGGATATAACACACACACACCTGATGTTTGTAAATAAAATTCACAAGTCGATTTTTTATTGATGCTTAATAGTGCTTGAACTAAGGCTTAATTGGCTTGCAAAAGATGCCCTTTTGAGGTCTTACTAACGCCCTTTTGAAGTCCAAGTAAGCACCTCTTGCAATTCAGTTTTGTAATCTCTTGATTATAAGATAGTTGCAAAAGGTTCAAAAATAGTGTTTTTTCAACGAAAAACTGACGATAAAGACATCTCTTTTGTAATAAAATTTCTAATCAAACAATCTCATGTTTTATCTCTATCTGGGTTTGTATTCGGAGAGATTAAAGACCCAATTACACATTATATACGATAAATGAATATTGTATGAACAGTAACTTAGACTTTAGCTGCACACTACTGAAAACAAAAAAGAGATTGTACCAGCCTGATACAACCTCTTCTCTATTTAATATTCGTCTTCATTCCACAAGAAATCGTCCTTTGAAGGATAGTCAGGCCAGATATCCTCGATACTATCATAGACATCCCCTTCATCTTCAATCTCCTGAAGATTCTCAAGAACCTCAAGTGGTGCACCTGATCGCATTGCATAATCAATCAGCTCATCTTTTGTTGCAGGCCATGGAGCATCTTCCAGCTTAGAGGCCAATTCAAGTGTCCAATACATATTCTTATTTTTTTACATGTTTCTTAGTGCGTGCAAAAGTAATATTTATTTCTTATCTGCAAGTATTTTCCATGTTTTTTCACCCGTACCACTATCATAATTCAAATAACGTGACAAAATGAAGAAATAATCTGATAGTCTGTTGACAAAAACTAAAGTTTCAGGAGAAAGAGTTGTCACATGGGATAATGTAACTACACGACGTTCTGCACGACGACAAATCGTACGACAAACATGGCTTTGCGCCGCAGAAAGAATACCACCTGGCAAAATAAAATGGTGTTGTAATGGAAGTTGAGCAGATAAGTCATCAATATTAGCTTCTATCTTTCTGGTTAAGCTCTGAGTATTAATAAGGTCTTCTGCTTTTATCCCAGCACGCGCAAGTTCGCCACCAATGACAAATAAATTTTCTTGAATTTCAATTAAGAGATTTGTAGCTTTAGCAACAGGAGGTACGATATTTTTAGAGGAGTCTGCTTGTAACATTGAAAGCAATAAACCTATATTTGCATTCAACTCATCTAACGTTCCGTATGCTTCTATACGCATGTCGTCTTTTGATAAGCGACTTCCATCACATAAGGAGGTCATACCATTGTCACCAGCTTTCGTATATATCTTCATAATAGCATTACATTTAGGAAATTAAAATCTTCTGTTTTCAGAAATTCACCACGTAAGATTGCTTCACCATCTCTTTATTGAGGAATACTATTCCACAATAGTATAAATCAAAGCTGACCCCTGTGCGTGAATCTGAAACAAGTTCTGACCAATAGGTTTCTGTTTCCTTATTACGTTTAATGTTTTCTATGATTAAGACACACGATGAAGAAAGATGTGCTAATGCCTTATCAACGAGTGAGCGATAATTCTCAATGAGCGGTACACGTACAATACTATGCTCACCGACATTGCTAAATAATTGAAGTAGTTCTTCTTCTGTACTCTCTTTTGTTACCTTATTATATAGGGTCTTCTGGCAACCAGCATCTACATAAATCTTATTACATGAAGACTTCGGGTGACAATCCACAAATGTGTGGGGTTGCTGATAATTAGCTAATCGGAAATAAAGTTTACACAGCTTACGAGTTTTCTTATCAATTCCATACACCTGATCATCAAGTTGCTCATACTTATAATAAGGATAATGCTCATTCACCACATAACGAATAAAACGATATGCCCAAGGCGACTGTACGCCAAATCCTCTGGAGTAGCGCACACGTCTCAACCAAACTATAAACCGCTTAATAAAGTATATCATGATAAATTTATGTGGTTGACAAAGTTAATATTTTTTTTCTTTATTAGGAAAAATAGAAGTAAAAATCAACACCTAAGCATCATATAAACCCATGAATAGATAAAAGTGTATTGACTAATTTGTAATAGTATAACTCACGTAAAGAATGGCAAATGCTTGAAATACGATTATAGTCGTTTGATAAATAATACACTTGTTCTTATATCACTTTGTGTCATCTTATATGCAACTTGTCCACCTGTTGACTTGTTAACTAAACTATTAATTTATATTAAATCTTAATAGTGTCAGGCAATAAAATAAGTAGTTGTGTTCTTAAATTTGTTATCTTTGTAGCTAACATAAAAGTATAGTCTATGATAAAAAATATATTTACTCCTTTCCTTTTCACATTACTGCTATCAGTAGGCTTCACCACTCCAGTGCAGGCACGTGTAGCAATTGATTTGATTGACATTGATATGCAGACGATTTCAATTTCAGTTGTGGGTAACACATTGCATGTTGTAGGTGCTGAAGACGAACAGTTGGCAGTGTATAATGTGACAGGTGTGCGTGTGATGAGCGTGAAGGTTGATGGTAGCGATAGGCACTATACACTTAACTTACCGAAGGGATGTTATATTGTCAAGGTGGGTAATGTGGTTCGCAAGGTTTCTATTCGTTAAGGAGCTTTCTGCTCTTGATATGTCAAGCCTTTTCTAAAGAGTAGTGACTCCCCTTGATGAAGCTGAAGTGATTCGCCAGTTGGCGAGTCCAAAAGGAAGACAGAAGGTTTTCCCCATGATCGTTGACCAATACAGCCCGTCGTTGTATTGGAAAATTCGTAGTATTGTTCTTACTCATGATGATGCCGATGACGTGTTGCAAAACACGTTCCTCAAGGCATGGAAGAGTCTTCCGACCTTTCAAGGGAAAGCGAAACTATCCACTTGGCTCTATCGTATTGCTATCAACGAGTCTCTCGACTTCCTTCGTCATCAAAAGATGGCAACGCTGTCCAGTGCCGATGCCGACCTCTCAGTGGCAAATCGGTTGATGGCGGATGACTACTTCGATGGTGACAAGAGTCAGGCGTTGTTGCAGGAAGCCATTGCGAGCTTGCCCGATGTGCAGCGCACGGTGTTTACCCTTCGTTATTATGATGAGATGAAGTATTCGGAGATGAGCGAGGTGTTAGGGACCAGTGAAGGAGCGCTCAAAGCCTCTTATCACATTGCCGTTCAGAAGATTACTGACTACGTGAAGCGGTATGAATAATATTTCACATTGATAATTAAACCATTCAACCTTTCTGCGGTCTAAGTTATATCAAAGAAAAAACTTTATGGAATCAATGAATCATTTACAGAAGGAATATGGCACTCAGCGTCCTTTCACAGTTCCAGAGAATTACTTCTCTGAACTGTCTTCCCGTGTGATGGCTCAGATACCAGCAGAGGAGCAGAACGAAAAGATTGTAACGATGAATCCGCATCACGCCTCGCTGCGTTATCTGCGTCCGTTGGTGGCTGCGGTGATGACGATTGGTATCGTGCTGATAGCCTTTCTTACCTTTCATAACTTTGATGCTTCGAAGGGGAAAGATGTCGATGTGCGCAATGGTGTAGCGGAGCATAGCAGGAGTCAGTCGACTTCATCAGGCGATGATTTCGACCGTGCAGCAGATTATTTTATGATTGATGAGGGCGATATGTATGCTTCGTTGGCGAGTGAATAATAATAATGTAGGAGAAGGAATGAAGAACAAAAGAATAATCTTATTGCTCTGTGTTTGCTTCAGTGCACTTTTTTTGCACGCACAGGGGAGGGTTGACTTTAATAAGTTAAAGGTAGAGGCACACCGTTTTATGGTGCAAGAGGCTGGCTTGAATGCGCAAGAGGCAGCACGATTTTTCCCTATCTATGACGAGATGAGGAGTAAGCAGCGTGGTTATTTCGATAGACTGCGTGCCATCCATAGTGCCAAACCGTCGTCAGAACGTGAGGCGCTTAACATGATTGAGCGGACTGATGCCTACGAGATACAATTAAAGCAGATAGAACAGCGTTATCATAAGGAAATGTTAAAGACGATCTCTGCCACCAAACTGCTACGGGTCTTAGAGGCTGAACGCCGCTTCCACCGTCAAATGTTTAGGAAGATGGCAGGGAGGAGGAGGTAAAACCTCACCCCCCAACCCCCTCTCCGAGAGAGAGGGAGTGCTGGAAACGGTTTGCTTGGGAATCACAGAAAGGTTTTCTCTTACTGAGAGAGGAGCGGTATCACACATAAAAACTTTCCTAATTGTTAGGGATATCTGCATAAAACCTTCTTTAATTGATAGGAGTATTGTGTATAATACTTTCCAAACTGATAGGGGTATCACGCATTCCACTCCCCTCCCTTTGGGGGAGGGGTAAGGAGGAGGGACCAGTTGTGCTGGGTGTGCTGCTATGTTTGTTTTGCATATAACTAAATTATAATAATGAGACAACTTCATTCTCTATTGAGATTATTAATTGCCGCAGTGCTTTTCATTGGGGCGGGTAATGCCGTGTATGGACAAGTCCCAGCAAGAAAACGAGAGTTTCGTGGTGCGTGGATTCAGTGTGTGAACGGACAGTTCCAAGGGATCGGAACACAGGAGATGCAGCGTACGTTGCGTTATCAATTGGACGAGTTGCAGAAAGATGGTGTGAATGCTATCATCTTTCAGGTGCGTGCCGAGTGTGATGCTCTTTATCCAAGTAAGTATGAGCCGTGGAGTAAGTTCCTCACGGGTCGACAGGGTACACCTCCTTCACCTTACTGGGATCCATTGCAGTGGATGATTACCGAGTGCCATAACCGTGGTATGGAACTCCATGCGTGGATTAACCCTTATCGTGCTAAGACAAAGAATACCACACAGTTGGCTACGAACCACATTGCGGTAACAAATCCTTCTCGTATCTTCTTATACGATGGGCTTTACATCCTCAACCCTGCATTGCCAGAGAATTGCAACTACATCTGTGCGGTGGTGGATGATATTGTAAGCCGATATGACATTGATGGATTGCATATTGACGATTATTTCTATCCTTATCCTGCTGCAGGACAGACCATCCCTGACCAAGCTTACTTTCAACGTGACAGACGTGGATTTACCAATATCAACGATTGGAGACGTAATAATGTAGACCTCTTTATCAAGCAGTTGGGCGAGTCTATTCGTCGTCGTAAGCCTTGGGTGAAGTTTGGTGTTTCTCCTTTCGGTATCTATCGCAATCAGAAGAGCGATCCGCAACATGGTAGTCGTACAAATGGTTTGCAGAACTATGACGACCTCTATGCTGACGTGTTGAAGTGGGTTAACAATGGTTGGATAGACTATTGTGTGCCACAGATCTATTGGGAGATTGGCAATCGTGCAGCTGATTATAAGGAACTCATCGGCTGGTGGAATTGTTATGCTGGCAATCGTCCGTTGTATATTGGTGAGGATGTACTTCGCACGGTGAAGTATGCTGACCCACAGAACCCTAACTCAAATCAGCTTCTAGCGAAACGTCGTCTGCATCAGCAGTGTCAGAACGTGAGCGGTACGGTGTTGTGGTATGCTAAATCGGTGGTTGATAATCCTGGCAACTATGGTACACTCCTTCGCACAAACTACTGGCGTTATCCAGCTTTGCAGCCTTTGATGCCATTCATTGACGATGATGCGCCATCAAAGCCAAAGAGGGTGAAGGCAAAGCAGGATAGTGATGGTTATTATTATCTGACATGGAAGGCTCCTAAGGGAGAAGGTTGGAAGGATGCTCCTTATCGTTATATCGTTTATCGTTTCTATGCTGGTGAGCCAATCAATCTCGATGATCCATCAAAGATTGTGGGGATGCCTTACGGCAATAAGCTACGTCTTAATTATAAAGACGGCAGTACAAAATACGTCTATGTCGTTACTGCTCTTGACCGAATGAGTAACGAGAGTCATGGTAAAAAGAAAAAAGTGAAGCTTTAGGCTTCACTTTTTTATTGGAATTATTAGCCTAATAGCACCAATTATCCCAATTGTTATTAGCCTTATTAACCCAATTAGTCCAATAGGGCTAATCATTCTTCTTGCTTAATAGCCCCCGATAAAGTTCCTCATACTGGTGGGCAACCTTGATATACTCATGATGCTTGCGTACATATTCATAGCTTTCGCGGCGCAGTTGAGGAATGAGAGAAAGGTTATTGACGAGGCGGGTAAGCTCTGCAACACAGCTTTCGTAAGTCGGGAGGACGTTGATGATGGGTTGGAGTGTGGACTCGTTGATAATTTCATAGTTCTCTGGTTCACCACCACCGATACAGATAATACCATGCGCCATCGCTTCAAGGGGATTCATCGAGGGCGTATAGCTGTAGAGTTGGTCCATGATAGCATCCGAACCGAGCATCGTTCGCACGTATTCGTCAAAGGGTAGACCATTAACAACAGTGAGGTTGAGACGGTCGAGGTATTGTTTTTTCACTGTTTCTGCGGCTCTCAGCATGATATCAGTCCCTTTATATACCGATCGACTCTTACTGATTCCAATAAAAAGATTCAGCTTCTCGGGTGTTTCATCGGGTATGATAGGCGGCTCACCAACAATGATAGGGAAGGGGATGAAGGTTGTTTTCTTAGGGAAATACGGCTCATAACAGCACCAATACTCGTAGAGTCCTGTCACGATAGCATCGCATTGCCCCGCCATCAGTCGGTTCAGACGACCTTTTTCCGTATCAATCCAATCCTTTCTCTCGACTATCGCCTCCTTATTTTGGCGCAGTTCCTTACCGATATTGAAGTCGCTGTAACGCAGTGGCATCGTCGTTGAGCAGGTGTTTACCCAATAGTAATCCATTCCGAAACCACAGAGAACAACCTTTTTATTATGCTTTTTCAGATAATGAAAGAGTGGAAAGAGCCGTTCCGCCTTCAATTCAAAGAACATTGGATTGATGAATTGTACAATGTCATAGCCTCGCAAACGGGGCAGTAGGGTATAAATCTTAGCCATTAAAAGCATGCCACCCAGCTTTCCCGACCGTCTGGAAACATCAATATCACGTGGGTAATTCTTCCAAAAATCCCCATTCGACACCACTGTTACCGTATGTCCAAGTTCACGCAAGCCTCGTGCCAGCGTGTTATGTACGTTGCTATATTCGCCTAAGAGAAGGATATTCATGTGTCTTTTGTAATTCATAATTCACTTCGTACAATTCATAATTCATAATTCATAATTCACAATTCATAATTATGATTACCGAGTTTGCTACTGTCATGGTTATCACGTTCTAAAGCGCCATGTTTAGGAGTACCTTTTAAACCATAGTATATGTTTTTTTTAGGTCGATCGTTTTGATATTCTTCATTTTTTGTCCCTCCTCTCAGTCTTTTAACTTCTCTGTATTTCATGGCAAAGGTAACTTATAAATTACATTTATACAAGTTTTATGGGTTGTTTTCTCCGTTGCTCCCTGCACCGACGGTGTCTCTGTGGGCTACGTTTCAATAAAAAGCTCTCCGTAAACTCCGTGTCTCCGTGTGAAATTTAAATCCAATAGGATAAGAAATATATTGACAAAATATTCGATGAAAAGACGGAGAAAAAGACTAAAAACAAGCCGTTTCAACACCCTTGTAAGTGTTTTGCTATCAAGTAGTTGCAAAGGTGATTCCCAAAAGGTGCTTAATAGGACTTCAAAAGGGCGTTAGTAAGAGGCTTAAAGGGCATCTATTGCAAGTCAATTAGCCGTCTTTTAGAAGCCAAAAGAGCATGTATTGGTTTTGAACTACATGAAAATAGTTTACAATAATCAGTTGATAAGGGAATGAGCTATTCGTAGATGATAGATAGATACCGTATCTATTTGCGTTTTATCTCTTGTTTAGCCTTAACAGCATTATCAAAGTCTTACGCCCGAAACTGCTGTTTGTCATTCTTCTGAACCACTTATACTTACTTGTATAGTCCTTATCAGGCAGGGGGAAAAGCCCATGTCGGGACAGACGTTGCAGCACGTGATTGAGATGAGTCTCATCATGTGTCAGCATCATAACGTTGTATATGTGGTCCATTGTCAGTTGGGCGATGCGTCGTTCCATTGCAATACGCTCTTTGACAGGGAGATAGTCGACCCGCTCTTTCAAACGATAGATTACTTGTTCGGCATCGGATAGACGATGGATGTGCCAACGTTTGTCACGATTATGCATGATAGAGTTCTCCCGTTTGCGATAGTAATAAGCCTTGTTTTTCGTTGTATAAAGGTTGTCTACCCGCAACATAATCTGTGGCGTAAAAGCTTCGTCCTCGTGAAGTACGCCCTTTGGAAAACGCAGGTCGTGCAGAATCTCCTTACGGAAAAGGTAGGCACACACGCTACCACACAGGTTATGGTGCGTCATATACTCCGTTCCGCTTATCGGACCCTCCGCATCAGCAATTGGTTTTGCGGTTTTCTTATCAGTTGACTGGAACAAAATCATATCCGTTTCGCGGTATCTGATGATGTCCAAACACTGCTCGTAAGGACTTGTTAGCAGGAGGTCGTCGCCATCAATAAACTGGATAAAGCTTCCCTCAGCCAACGCTATACCCATGTTTCGTGCCTGTCCTAACCCCTGATTAGGCTGACGTACGTAGACAATATTCGATGAAAGGGTAAGCAATTCGTTGATAGGTGAATACTCTGCACCATCATCTACGACGATAATCTGGCGTTCCGTCTCGTTCAGACTCAATGCCAAGATACTGCTGATACACTCCTTTAGCATATCAACAGGCTCGCTATAGTAAGTAATGATAAAGCTTACAAGGGGCTTATCTTCCTTATTTTGTGAATAAACTGGTTGAGTTGACATAAGCGTTTTAATCCTATTAAGTGGAGAATAAAGAGTTTCAAGGTTCCTTTATAGGGCAGAACGGGTAGGATAGGGGCAGCGTGAGTAGCCTCGTAGACATCTATTTGAATATTAACCAATGCCTGATAATACGCAGGTGTCAGTTCGCCCCATAGCTTGAGGTGCTTTAGATGCGCCTCCAATAAGTCGTTCAATTCTTTTCCGCAAGCCTGAGCGGTAATGCCTTTATCGTTCTGACAATAATAATACAGTCCCGCAGACGTTGTTGCCACTACCTTTGCCCGCTGTAACAAGAAAGGATAAGTATAGACATCTTCAAAGACTTTACCCGATGGGAAGCGGATATCCGTAAAGAGTTCGCGACGATAAAGCTTGTTCCAAGCATAGGTGTGTAGGTGACCTCCGTCCAGCCAATAGTCACGGATAGAACTGATGGTTGTATCAGAGAAAGTCAGCAGTCGTTGCTTCGTCGTACTTCCATAAAAGAGCAGGGCTGGATATTCAAGAATATCATAGTCGGGATGTTCTGCTAATACAGCCAACTGCGCCGCATATGTGCCCTTGCTAACAAAGTCGTCAGAGTCGACAAAGGTGAGATAATCCCCCATTGCCACTTCTATTCCTGCATTTCTTGCTGCCGAAAGACCGCTGTTTTCTTGTCGGATAAGTTTACAATTCGCTCTCCCTACCGTCATTTCTTCCGCTATCTTCCCAGAGGAAT
This sequence comes from Prevotella melaninogenica, assembly GCF_018128065.1. Lineage (NCBI taxonomy): Bacteria > Pseudomonadati > Bacteroidota > Bacteroidia > Bacteroidales > Prevotellaceae > Prevotella > Prevotella melaninogenica. Next base: position 733,529 of record NZ_CP072360.1, read on the forward strand.
CCGTCGACCCATCATCAATGAGCACCACCTCCATCGTCTCATCTACCTGCGCCAACACGCTATCCAAACATCGCTGGAGTGCGTCTTCAACGTTATAGATGGGGATAATGATAGATAGTCTCATGTAATAATTGTTTGATGCAAAAATAATAAAAACTTTTAAATCCGTTAGATAATATGATGAAAAAAGCCTCTAATCCTGACAGCTATCTGCATATCTTGAAGTACATCAGCCTCTTTGGTGGTGTACAGGTGCTTAATGTGCTGATTGGTATCGTTCGCAACAAGTTTGTTGCAATGCTGCTCGGACCGCAGGGAGTAGGACTTATCTCGCTTTTTAATTCCACAACTAAGCTCATCAGCGACTCTACAAACTTTGGTATATCTATGAGTGCAGTGCGCAATATATCAGAGGATTACGATAAGAATGATGAGAAGAAACTGACAGAAGACATTGCCGTTGTGCGTTCATGGAGTCTGCTTGCAGCCTTGTTGGGATTTTTTGTTTGCATCTTTCTCAGTCCGTTGCTTAGCCGTTACACTTTTTCGTGGGACGGTCACACGCTTCATTTCATCCTTCTTTCCCCTTGTGTGGCATTGACAGCCTTGGCAGGAGGCGAGTTTGCGATTCTTAAAGGCGTTCGTAAGTTGCGTGCGTTAGCTGCTATTTCTGTTTATAATGTGTTGGCAGCCTTAGTCTTAACCGTTCCCCTTTATTATTTCTTCGGTAATTCCGCTATTGTTCCTTCGTTGGTATTGATGGCATTGGTGCAGTTGATATTGACGATAGTCGTTTCTTTTCGCCTATATCCTTTCCGTGTCTCTTTCCAAAAGGCATTTTTAGGTAAGGGATGGGACATGATTCGATTGGGTACAGCCTTTGTCTTTGCCGGAGTTTTGGGCTCTGGTGCAGAACTGATTATACGCAGTTACCTTAATAATGTTGCTGAGATTGAGACCGTTGGTTTCTATAATTCAGCCTTTATGATGACGATGGTTTATGCAGGAATGATCTTCTCAGCGATGGAGACCGACTACTTTCCACGTCTCTCTGGAGCAAACAATTTGAAGTTTACTTTTAATCAGATTGTCAACCGACAGATAGAAGTGACACTCCTTCTCATCTCTCCTTTGCTGACTTTCTTCCTCTTATTCCTGCCCCAGCTGATTCTTTTCCTTTATTCCGATAAGTTCCTTCCAGCCCTCAGCATGGCGCAAGTGTTGGTATTAGCGATGTATATCCGTGCTATTCGGCTCCCTGTAGAGTATATTTCTTTAGCAAAGGGCGACTCAAAATCCTATCTACTCTTAGAGGGATTGTATGATATTTTCTTTGTTGCACTCGTGCTTCTTGGCTTTTGGAAGTGGGGACTCTTCGGTGCGGGATTAGGCATAGCAGGAGCTGGTCTGCTCAATCTTGTCTGTGTCTATGGCTATGCTTACGCTCGTTATGGTTATCGTCTGTCCTCATCAGTGATGCGCTATGCCGCAATTCATTTCTCAATCGGACTCCTTGTGCTTCTTTGTGTGCGTTCTGATGACGAGTGGATGCGGTGGGGCGTAGCCAGTTTGTTATGCGTTGTCAGTACGATAGTTTCTCTCCGTGTGATGAAAGCGAAGTCGGGACTATGGAATGCCTTAGTAAGTAAAGTGAAGAATAAGTTTGTTCGCCATGCCAAAGATTAGTATACTTGTAGCCGTTTATAACACAGCAGCTTACCTACCGCAGTGCCTTGATTCGCTGTTGTCGCAAACCTTGAAAGATATTGAGGTTATCTGTGTCGATGATGCATCTACGGATAACTCTTTGGCTCTTCTGCATCAGTATGCTGAAAAGGACAATCGCGTCAAAGTCTTTGCCCTAAAGGAGAATAGCGGACAAGCACATACTCGGAATGTGGGATTGTCTCATGCCACAGGCGATTATATCGGCTTTGTGGATAGTGATGACTGGCTCAGTCAAGATGCTTTGGAGAAGGTATGTGAATCGTTCCGAGACGATGTTGATAGTGTCTTGTTTCGTCTGCTTTATGCTTATACAGACGGAAGTATGAAGGATTATCAGATGTCACCTTTTACTACGATGACTGGTGATGAGGCTTTTCGGGCGAGTCTTACTTGGCAGATTCATGGCTGTTATGTTGTGCGCAATGCCATTCATAAGGCGCACCCTTACGATGAGTCGCAACGAGCATACAGCGATGATAATACCACACGTATTCATTATTATTATTCACGTAAGGTGGCTTTTTGTGAGGGTGTTTATTATTATCGACAGCACACTTCTTCCACAACACATAACATCAGTGTTCGCCGTTTCGACTTTCTCTTAGCGAACGAGAGTATGCGTCGTCAGCTTCTTTCTTTGGGTGCATCAGAGGAGACCCTCCGTTGTTTCGAGACGGTGAGATGGCTCAACTTGGTGGGTGTTTATATGTTTTATTATCTCCATCGTAATGAACTCTCTGAAGCTGACTGCCAGCATGGCTTATCCGTCATGCATCATGTTTGGCAAACTATCAATTTAAAACAAGTAAGCCCTTCTATCAAAAGAAAATTCGGTTATATACCCCTCCGCTTCTCGTGGTCCCTTTTCCGTTTGCAGGAAGAGTTGTACTTTTGGTTGAGAGGGATTGTAGGTAGAAATAAATAGCCTTACTCCAGTCTCTTTCCTAACCAATAGTCATTGATTAAAAGGAACAATGAAGATGGTGGGAAGTCACTCTTACAACATTATGCTTTAGGTGGGTTCTATTAATTACCACCGAAATAAAATTATTAAATCATGGGTTCCTCGCTCAGTCGTTATGCTCGCATAACTTATCAATTTGCCCTCGAAGATAGTCTTGAAATATGACAATGCAAATTAATAGAACCCACCTTAATGGAAAAAGACCATTTCAAAACCCGTTATCGAGTAAAGAAATGGTCTTTTACTTGTTAAGAGACTTTAAATATACTTACAAATAGAAAGGTGTCAGTTTTTTTTGCATTTTGCTACACTCTAATCCTGTGTAGTGCTTTTTTATTTTACAGTTACGGTTATTGTACCAGCCAACTTGTTCTTGTCAAGTACGTTAACAGTTGTTGTCCCTGCCTTCACGCCCTTGATGGAAATCTTAGCATCCTTAACAGTAGCAGTTGCAATCTTGGGATCTTTCGAGGTAACCATATATGGAGCCTTACCTGTTTTGATGTTAACATCTTCCATCTTACCAACGGCAATATTTACGCTTGTCTTGTCAAAGGCAAGTGGTGTAACTACATTGACAGAGATGGTACCGAAGTGCTTGTTCTTATCGGTAACAGTAATGGATGCCTTGCCCTCTTTAACTCCTGTAACGGTCAGGATATTCTTGTTAATCTTTGCGGTGGCAACCTTTTCGTCAGTAGACTTAACAGTGAAAGGTTGTGTTCCATTACCAATAGTTACGTTTGCAGAGGCACTGGGAGCCACATTAACTTTAGTAGTACTGAACTTCAGACCAGTGTTTTTGTCACCATTGTCATCACTGCAAGATGCGAGAGTTACTGTACCAAGGCAGAGAGCTGCCATCACCATTGTTTTGAAAATACTTTTCATTTCCATTGTTTTAGTTTTGGGTTTATATTAAGTTGAAAATATTCTTTTTATCGAATTGATTTCGCTTATTTAAAAGCAATATTCTAAATATCTTGCCTCGCATAAGAATAAATTTTTGTTAAAAGTGTTTGATGCTATAAATAATACTATTGGATGAGAAGATTTTTTTCTTCTGTCCATTTGTGTGTTCAGTGAGATAATGGTTTACCCTTTGAGCATTATCTTTTTTACCATTTTACCTTTTCACCTTTCTTTCTCTCCTTTCCATTTTCATTTACCATTCTTCTTTGTAAAGAAAATTCAGGTCTTAAAAATCTAAAGATGCTCATTTGACTTCTTAAAGACGCCCTTCTGGCTTGCAAAAGATGCCCTTTAAGCCTCTTACTAACGCCCTTTTGAAGTCTTACTAACGCCCTTTTGAAAGCCATCCTTGCAACTACTTGAAAGAAAGAGGGTTACGATGATGTTTAAAATACTTGTTTTTAGTCTTTTATTCCACCTTTTTTCTTGCTATTTTGTAACAATATTTCATAACGTTGTGCGGATGAATTTTCTCATAGAGGGCACAGATTTACGGTGATATGATATTGTTTCCTAACAGCTTTTATTTTCTTATCGGCATCTTGTCTGTCTTTGTAACTTGACGTAGCCCGCTACGCCTGCGCCTAAAAGACAAACAAGCTGCTCGATGATAAAACAAAATATGTTCAGGCTCTAATAATCGATTTGGGTTAAAATACCTATTAGTAAGTATTGACAAGATGGAAATCTTTGCCTATCTTTGCAGCAAAAATCGACAGAATGGAGAAACGATTAGTATGCCATAGAACGTCAAGTGGAAGAAAGCGTATTGCAGGTTGAATGCAATACGCTTTTTTTTATGAACAAAACAAAACATTGTCCGTTAATAAGATAATAATGAAAACATTAAAAGAAGATGTGCGGAGTAGGATTGTTATGGCTGCCCGCAGTGAATTTGTTAAGTGTGGATATAGAAAGACATCGATGCGTACAATCTCGGCTAAGTCTGGTGTTGTGCTGGGGAATATATATAATTATTTTAAGACAAAGGACGATATCTTATGTGCTGTCCTGCATCCGCTACTCTCTGCGATAGGCGAACGAATGGCGTCGCATAGTAAGGGTGAACACGAAGAAAAGCACCTTGATTTCTCCTCACAACGGCAGAAGAATTTTCTAAAGGAAATGCTTCGTATCATTTTCTTATATAAGGAAGAACTGAGACTACTGCTCTTTGAGTCGCAGGGTACCTCCTTGGAGAATTTCCGTGAGAACTTTATCGACGAACAAGTGGCGATAAGTAAAACTTACATGGAGCAGGTGGGGACGAGAGTGTCGCCTCTCTTCTTTCGTATCAGCGCCTCTACATGGGTGACCATCATCGGTGAGATTGTGATGAACCCCGACCTTCGGAAGGAGGAAGTGAGGCAGGCTTTGGCCGAATATATATGCTATAATACGGCAGGGTGGCAAGAACTCATAAAACAATAAGTTAAGTATGAAGAGATTAATTCTTATTACAATGTTATGTCTGTGCCCTCTGCTCGTGGCGGCTCAACGGCTGTTAAGGGGTAAGATAGTGGAGAAAGAGACGTCGACTCCTATCTGTGGAGCGTGCATAGCAGTTAAAGGAACGAAGCAGAAGGTGCTCTCTGACAGGACAGGCGGTTATGAGCTGACGATTACCGCAGCGGGTGCCTATACGATAGAGGTGTCGGCAGTAGGCTACAAACGGCTTAGGGAGGTCGTTGCGGCGGGTGGTGATGTGACAAGAGACTACTATCTTGAACCCTCATCGACCTCGTTGCGTGAGGTTGTCGTGTGGAGTTCGGCACAGAGTGCAGAGATAAACCAGATACGACAAAGCCCTATGGCCGTGACAGTTGTGGATGGTGCGAAACTGAGAGGACGGTCGAGTAGCATTGAGGAGATACTGACGAGGACATCAGGAATTAAGGTTCGGAAGGCAGGTGGACTGGGGAGTGCGTCGCGCATCTCGGTTCATGGCTTAGAAGGGAAGCGTGTGGCGGTGTATATTGATGGGTTCCCACTGAACAGTCCTGACGGGTCCTTTGATATTAATGACATCCCGATAGATGTCATCAAGTATATCGAGGTATATAAAGGGATTGTTCCTGCGGAGTATGGCGGAGATGGCTTAGGAGGCGCTATCAATATCGTCACGCGAGAAGACGAGTGCGACTTGGTGGGCTTCACACAAGAACTGGCATCCTTTGGGACGGTGAAGACACTCGTAAGTGGACAAAAGCTCTTTAGCCGACCGGGGGTATTATTTAACGTGGCCTTCTTTAAGAATAAGTCGAAAAACGACTATATGATGTCGTGGCCAGTGTTCGAGACCAATCTGCCTGCATCGGCATATAGAAAGGTGAGACGTAGGAACGACTATTACGAAGCCAATTTTTATCATGTTGGGTTAGGGTTTAGGAAACTTTACTTTGATAAGTTCGACTTAGAATGTGCCTTTTATCAGAACAAGAAGGGAATACAGGCGCTTAATTTCGACGCTCGTCATGCCTATACAAAAGGGATAAATATCATGCCAAACCTCGTGTTGGAGAAACAAGACTTCCTCGTTAAAGGATTAGATATGAAGTACACTATCGTCACTCCCATTATCCGCTCGAATATGACAGACACCGCCACTACGAGGAGACAGTGGGACGGAACAGTCACACAAGCCGTAGGAGAGACGGACGACAATCTTTTTAACGAGTCGCATGATCGGCAGTTTGAAGTGCGGAGTAAGTTTAACTTGAAATATACACGGGGTCGGCACACTCTTAATCTCAATGACCAATACGCCTACTCGGCTTATACTCCTAAGGACGAAGGCATGAAAGACTATCTTGGCTTTGACCCCAGTGCCTATCCAAGTAGGATGACTGCTAACAACATCGGCCTCAGTCATCTGTTTGTCTCGGCTAATCATCGGTTTCAAAACGCATTGACAATCAGCATATACTACCTTAATTCAAAGATATACAGAACCAGTGACGCGCTGGCGAAAGGGCAGGCAACAGACGAGTTAGCACCGAAGCAGACCCGTGTGGAACGGGCGTATTATGGATTCAGTGAGGGCTTCAGCTATGAACTGTGGAAGGATGTGCGGGCGAAACTGTCGTTCTCGCATAATGTGAGGATACCTGATACGGGCGAACTCTTTGGCAATGGGATAAGCATCAAACCGTCGGTGAACCTGCAGCCAGAGGTGGGGAATAATCTGAACCTTGGCTTTATCGTCGATAGAAGAGGACTATGTGGACTCATGAGGGTACAGTGGGAGACGAATTTCTACTATATGATGATGAAGAACATGATAAGACTCTTCCCTGCTGACACACGTTCTATCTATACGAACTTAGGGAAGACAAGGACCATCGGAATGGACACTGACGTGAAAGTGGACGTCACACGCAATGTCTATCTCTACTTTAATCTGACCTTACAGGATATCCGAGACAGGCAAAGATGGTTTAATGACGAACAAGGAACGAGCAACCCTACCTATAATAAGCACGTCCCTAACATCCCTGCCTTTTACTATAACTATGGCATGGAGTACCATGCAGAGGGCTTGATAGGGCGCCGAGAGCTGTCGAGAGTATATATTGACGTGTCGCATGTGGGTGAGTTTGACTGGGGGTGGCAGATGAGTACACTCACAGAGGAGCGTAGGAAATGGCGTATCCCATCCAATGATATCTTTACGATAGGCCTCCAACAGTCTTTATGGCATAATAATATGTCACTGAGCCTTGAGTTAGAAAACGTCTTCAACAAGGAGAACTACATGGAATTTAAGATGCCTCTACCCGGAAGAACATTAAAGGCAAAACTACGCTTCAACCTGTTCAGAGACAAACTGGCAGGTGGGGCAATGAGCTTATAATTATTAACTTCTTTAATCAAAACACAATGAAACATTATTTCTTAGCCGCAGCTATCATGCTGCTAACGACCGTCGGACTACTATCTTGCGACAAAGACTCACCTGACACACCGCCTGCACCGGCAAAGACGGAGATGGGTTTCGTCCATAGTGTTAACATCGGAGACAATACATACGTAAGTGTTTTCAAAGACATGAACGTTGGCTCGCTCAATACCGATAATGCGCTGGTGATGCCGAAGGGTGCTTTTTCCTTCGTATATAAGGGGAAAGTGTATATAACCGACACCGAACACATCTATAAATATGCCCAGAAAGAGGGAAAGTTAGTGCAGGAGGGGAATACTATCCTACTCCCAAGTGGGGCTGCAGCAATGTACATCACCTTTGCTTCCGACCATAAGGCATACGTCTCTTGTCATGGGTTAGGAAAGGTAATCATCATCAATCCTACCACAATGGAGAAGGTTGGAGAGATTGATTTGGCGGAGTACTCCTTGGGGAAAGCCGCTGGTGACAATAATCCTGAGCCTGCCGCATCTGTCATAAGAGACGGAATACTCTACGTGGCACTTAGTCAGATGAAGTCTACATACGTCTGTGAAGCAGGGGCTTACGTGGCTTTGATTGACACAAAAACCGATAAACCTATCAAAGTCGTTAGTGATCCTCGTGTCTCAATGGCCTCTGGTGAGTCGCCAGCTGGCGACCCTTTCATCGATGAGAAGGGTGATATCTATTTTTATTGTGTAGCGATGTTTGGCTATCAGCCTGGTGTCAAGGAGGGATTTCTGCGTATTAAGAAAGGTCAGACAGACTTTGATAAATCCTACTGCTTCACCCTTGCGGATGTTAACTTAGTGGGTGTCAAAGGTAATAAGACGTCGTATGCGTACGTGAAGGTGTATGGCGGCAACGGAAAGGTGTATGCTTACCTCAACATACCAGGTGCTGCAAGCAATCCACCAGACTATGTCCACGATAAATGCTTCCAACCTTTCGAGATTAATCTCTACAATAAGAGCTGTACAAAGTTGGACCTCTCTGCCACAGCTGGGTGGGCTGCAACCCTCTGTAAGTCGGGTAATGACATCATCTTCGGTATGTCCACCGACCAAGGTATGGGCTATTCCGTCTATCATCCAGCCACTGCCACCTACGAGATCCTCAAGGTAAAAACCTCTGGTGCACCATATGCAGTGCATGAGTTGAGGTAGTTTGTGTACATATCGAATCCACAGAAAGAGTAGTAGTCCCTTCCCTTGAGGGTGTCTCAATTTTGATATACCCTCAAGGGAAGGGACTGCTTGGTGGTTGCTGGTGGCTCTTTGTGTGATTGGGAGGAGATATACCTTCTTCCCCTTTTCTGATTTAACCCAAATCGGTTGTTAGGAAACAATACCATAGTAATAAGAACGATATATATTGTGGTTTAATGACCGATTTGGGTTTAATTCCAATTTTTTTCCTTATCAACTTTGCTTTTGTACTTTTTATTTGTTATCTTTGCGCTTAGATTTAATAAAAAAAGAGTTCTAAGACTATATATGGGCAAAATAAAGACAATAGGTATTCTGACCTCTGGCGGTGACGCCCCTGGAATGAATGCAGCAATACGTGCTGTGACCAGAGCTGGCATCTATAATGGTTTTGAAATCAAAGGTGTCTATCGTGGTTATGAGGGATTGATTACGGATGACATTAAGCCTTTTACCACTGAGAATGTTAGCGGTATTATCGGTCAGGGCGGTACAATACTCAAGACGGCACGCTCAAAAGGTTTTAAAACGATGGAAGGACGTCAGCAGGCATACGATAACCTTGTCAAGGAGGGTATTGATGCGCTGGTTGTCATTGGTGGTAATGGCTCGTTGACGGGTGCGATGATGTTTGCACAGGAGTTTGATTTCTGTTGCATCGGTCTGCCAGGTACGATAGATAATGACCTCTATGGTACGGACAGCACCATCGGTTATGACACGACGATGAACACAATTATGGAGTGTGTCGACCGTATTCGTGATACCGCCCAGAGCCACGAGCGCATCTTCTTTGTAGAGGTGATGGGACGTGATGCTGGTTTCCTTGCACAGAACTCGGCTATTGCGAGTGGTGCAGAGGCAGCGATTATTCCAGAAGACTCTACTAACGTCGACCAGTTGGGTCGCTTCATGGAACGTGGTATTCGTAAGTCTAAGAGAAGTTGTATCGTCATTGTCTCTGAGAGCCCTAAGTGTGGAGCTATGTATTATGCTGACCGTGTACGCAAGGAGTTCCCTGATTATGACGTACGTGTGTCAATTCTTGGCCACTTGCAGCGTGGTGGTCGCCCTTCAGCACGCGACCGTATCCTTGCAAGTAGTACGGGTGTTGGTGCTATTGAGGCCATTATGCAGGGACAACGTAATATTATGGTAGGTGTTAGAAACAATGAGGTGGTTTATGTTCCATTGTCTGAGGCAATCCGTTCAGATAAGCCTTTCGACAAGAAACTTATTAAGGTTCTCGACGAGTTGAGCATCTAAGAGGGGTCTTTCCACCTTATTTATATATAGAGGAAATAATAATAAAAACAACAAAGATATTTATGTCACAGATTAATGGGCGCATCTCCCAGATTATCGGTCCAGTTATCGATGTCTACTTTGATACTAAGGGAGAGAATCCTGAGAAGGTTCTGCCAAAGATTCATGATGCCCTACGCGTAAAACGTGCGAATGGGCAGGATTTGATTATCGAGGTACAGCAGCATATTGGTGAAGACACCGTGCGCTGTGTGGCTATGGATAATACGGATGGTCTGCAGCGTAACCTTGAGGTTGTGCCAACAGGCAGTCCTATCGTTATGCCAGCTGGTGACCAGATTAAGGGTCGTATGATGAACGTTATCGGTCAGCCTATCGATGGTATGGAGGCACTGAGTATGGAAGGTGCTTATCCTATCCACCGCGAGGCGCCAAAGTTTGAAGACCTCTCTACGCATAAGGAGATGCTTCAGACCGGTATTAAGGTCATCGACTTGCTTGAGCCTTATATGAAGGGTGGTAAGATTGGTCTCTTTGGTGGTGCCGGTGTAGGTAAGACGGTGCTTATCATGGAGTTGATTAACAACATCGCTAAGGGTCACAATGGTTACTCTGTATTTGCCGGTGTAGGTGAACGTACACGTGAGGGTAATGACTTGATTCGCGATATGTTGGAGTCAGGTGTTATCCGTTATGGTGAGAAGTTCCGCAAGGCAATGGATGAAGGCAAGTGGGACCTTTCGCTTGTTGATCAGGAAGAATTGCAGAAGTCGCAGGCAACACTTGTCTATGGACAGATGAATGAGCCACCAGGGGCACGTGCATCAGTGGCACTCTCTGGTCTGACCGTTGCTGAGGAGTTCCGCGATCACGGAGGTAAGAATGGTGAGGCAGCAGATATCATGTTCTTCATCGATAACATCTTCCGTTTCACGCAGGCTGGTTCTGAGGTATCAGCGTTGTTGGGTCGTATGCCATCAGCCGTAGGTTATCAGCCTACTTTGGCAAGTGAGATGGGTGCGATGCAGGAGCGTATTACTTCTACAAAGCATGGTTCAATTACTTCAGTACAGGCGGTTTACGTGCCTGCTGACGACTTGACCGACCCTGCTCCAGCTACTACCTTTACCCACTTGGATGCAACAACAGAGTTGAGCCGTAAGATTACCGAGCTTGGTATCTATCCTGCGGTAGATCCATTGGGTAGTACCTCACGTATTCTTGACCCACTGATTGTTGGTAAGGACCACTATGAGTGTGCGCAGAGAGTAAAGCAGTTGCTTCAGCACTATAACGAATTGCAGGATATCATTGCCATCTTGGGTATGGACGAGTTGTCAGACGAGGATAAGTTGGTTGTGAACCGCGCTCGTCGTGTACAGCGTTTCCTCTCTCAGCCATTTACTGTTGCTGAGCAGTTCACTGGTGTTAAGGGTGTTATGGTGCCAATCGAGGAAACCATCAAGGGCTTCAACGCTATCTTGAATGGTGAGGTTGACGACCTCCCAGAGCAGGCGTTCTTGAACGTTGGTACGATAGAGGATGTCAAGGAGAAGGCTAAGCGTCTTTTGGAGGCTACTAAGTAATCATCTTCTTGCATAAACTGAATAATAATTGAATTGTCTATGTTGACACTTAGAATAGTTTCTCCCGAAAGGATTGTCTTTACAGGCGAGGTGGATAGTGTGCTGGTTCCTGGTACAGTGGGACCATTTGAGATTCTCAATAATCACGCGCCTATCATCTCTACACTCGTTGAAGGCAAGGTAGCTTACAGCGTAAAAGGTGATACTAAGGAACTTCATATCGTTGGCGGATTCGTTGAGGTGAAGAAGAACTTGGTCAGTCTTTGCGTAGAAATCTAAAAGATATAACCGACAGACAGCTGAATACGGATGATGGATGTTAACAAAGTGTATAAGAAGTACTATAAGAATAACTTGTGGATTATCGCAGGTCTTTATCTTATTGGCTTATTCGTTGTGCAGCTAACGCAGCAAACGGCTTATATCAATTTGCTGACTATCAGTGCTGTTTACTCACTTATCACCTCTTCCATCTATGGAGGAGCATGGAAAGCGATAGCCAGTCAGTCGCCCACGGTTATGAATAACTTCTATCTTGCGGGCTCTGGTTTTCGCATGCTGTTGGCATTCTTGACTGTTGTCGTTTATGCAATGGTGGTGAAAGAACGCGCAATGGTAATCGGCTTTGTCGTTATCTTTATGATATTCTATCTTGTGCTGTTGGCATTCGATACCGTCTATTTTTACAAAGTGGAAAAGAACAATAAAATTAATAATTAACGAATGAAATATCTCAAGCATCTGATTTGTATGGTGATGATGCTCTTCCTGCTTCTGCCTGGTGCTGCCGCATCAGAGAGTAAAGGGGAGGGTGTTAACCTGCAGGAGATATTGTGGGGACATATTAAGGACTCATACGAGTGGCATGTAACCAATATCGGTGATAAGCCAATCATCATCAACCTGCCAGTCATTGTGAAGACATCAAATGGTTGGTACACGGGTTGTGCTGAGGACTTTGCTGAAGAGCCGTTAGAAGAAGGTCCACATGCGGGCTATCGTCCTTGTAAAAACAACCCAGACCTATTCATTGCAACGAAGGGGAACTACGAACGTCGCATCGTTGAGTTGCAGAAGGACGGCACAGAAGTGCGCCCTCTTGACCTCTCTATCACGAAGTCGGTGTGTGTACTCTTCATTGATGCCATCATTCTCTTACTGTGTATCTTGATTCCAGCACGCTGGTGTCGTCGCCATAAGGTTACCGATAAGGCACCAAAAGGCTTCACTGGTCTGATGCATATGTTTGTGATGTATGTCTATGATGAGGTTATTAAACCGACATTAGGTAAGGACTCAGAGAAGTATGCACCTTATCTTCTGACGTGTTTCTTCTTCATCTTCGTGGCTAATGTCATGGGTATTGTGCCATTCCCACCAGGAGGTGGTAACCTTACGGGTAATATAACCATCACTTTCTTCTTGGCTATTTGTACGTTCTTAGTAACCAATTTCTCAGGAACAAAGCATTATTGGAAAGATATCTTTTGGCCAGACGTACCCGCATGGTTGAAAGTTCCAGTGCCTTTGATGCCTGTGATAGAGATATTTGGTATCTTCACAAAACCTTTCGCATTGATGGTTCGTCTTTTTGCCAATATGATGGCAGGACATGCTATTGCGCTGGCTTTAACCTGTATCATCTTCATCATGGCAACGATGGGTGTTGTCCTAAGTTCTTCCATGACGATTGTGAGTGTGGGTATGAGTATCTTCATGATGCTTTTGGAGATTTTGGTTAGCTTTATTCAAGCTCTGGTCTTCACGATGTTGAGTGCTGTGTTTATCTCTTTGGCACGTGTTCATGAGGCAGAAGGATAAGAAGGAGTGAAGGAGGTAAATACTTCTCATCCCCCTATTAATAGATAAGAAATAAAAAATAATTAATAATTAAAAGAAAGAAACTATGTTGACATCATTGTTATTAGCAGCAGAAACTGCAAAGTTAGGCGCCGCTATCGGTGCAGGTATCGCAGCCGTAGGCGCAGGTCTTGGTATAGGTCGTATCGGTGGTCAGGCTATGGACGCTATGGCTCGCCAGCCAGAGAAGATCGGTGAGCTTCGTTCTGCTATGATTATTGCAGCCGCATTGGTTGAGGGTGTTGCCTTCTTCGCTGCAATTATCGCTCTCCTCTGTGTATTCTAAACTACTCAGAGAATTATTAAACAAATTGGTAAGAAAAGTAATTTAGCAGCTTATGTCATTATTATTGCCAGATAGTGGCTTACTCTTTTGGATGACCCTCGTCTTCTTAGTGGTCTTCTTCATCTTATGGAAGTGGGGATTCCCTTCTATCATTAAGATGGTGAACGAGCGCAAGGAGTATATTGACGAGAGTCTTGCAAAGGCAGAAGAAGCCAACTTGAGGCTTGCCAACATTCAGAAACAAGGTGAGGATCTGCTTATGGAGGCACGTGAGAAACAGGCGCAAATCCTTAGAGAGGCGTCTGAGACACGTGACACCATAGTCGGACAGGCACAGGAGAAAGCACGCGACGAGAGTGCTCGCATCCTTTCTGAAGCCAAGGCAGAGATTGAAAGTCAGAAGCAGGCTGCCATCCGCGACATCCGTTCGCAGGTTGCAGAGCTTTCTGTGCAGATTGCCGAGAAGATTCTGCATAAGGAACTGGCTACTTCTGCCGAGCAAACTCAGCTTATCAACAGCTTATTGGATGAAGTTGCTTCTTCTAACGGAACAGAAAGTAAATAATCGCTTATGAATACAGGTGTAATATCGGTTCGCTATGCTCGTGCGCTATTGAAGTCTGCCTGTGAGCAAGGTATCGAGGACAAGGTGTATGCTATTATGCAAACACTTGCCCAGAATTACCTTCAGGTGCCCGAACTCCGCATGACGATTGAAAGCCCGATGCTTCCGAAGGACAAGAAGCGCAAGCTATTGGAAGTAGCCTGTGGCGACGACTGTCCTGAGCTTGTTGGTAATTTCCTTTCCCTTGTCTTGAAGGGTGATAGAGAGGAGTTGCTACAGCTTATGGCGAATGACTATGTCGCTCTGTATCGTAAGCAGAAGAACATCATTCGCGGAAAGGTCATCACAGCCTCGCCTGTCTCTTCCCAGACGGAAGACAAGATGAAAGCACTGGTACAATCCAGAGCACAGGGAACCGTTGAGTTCAACACTGAGGTTGACCCTTCACTCATAGGTGGCTTTATTCTTGAGTACGATACTTACAGAATGGACGCCAGCGTGAAGAGCAAACTGAATGCTATCCTCACACAATTAAAAAAGTAATTAGATTAATAACATGTCAGATAAAATTAAACCAAGTGAGGTGTCTGAGATTCTTTTGAAAGAACTTCAAGGCATCAACTCTGAGGAGAAGTTTGATGAAGTCGGTAGCGTACTGACCGTCAGCGACGGTGTAGCACGTGTCTATGGTCTTCGCAATGCTGAAGCCAACGAGTTGCTTGAATTTGAGAATGGCACCATGGCTATTGTCATGAACTTGGAGGAAGACAATGTAGGTTGTGTCCTTCTTGGTCCTACTGAAGGTATCAAGGAAGGTCAGAGCGTGAAGCGTACACACCGTATTGCCTCTATCCGTGTCAATGACAACTTCTTGGGACGTGTAGTCAATCCGCTTGGAGAGGCTATCGATGGTAAGGGTGAAATCGACTTGACTGACTCTTTCGAAATGCCATTGGACCGTAAGGCGCCAGGTGTTATCTATCGTCAGCCAGTGAAGGAACCACTCCAGACGGGTCTGAAGGCTGTTGACTCAATGATTCCTATCGGTCGTGGTCAGCGTGAGCTTATCATTGGTGACCGCCAGACAGGTAAGACAGCCATTGCCGTTGATGCTATCATCAATCAGAAGAGCTTCTACGAGCAGGGTAATCCTGTTTATTGTATCTATGTTGCCATCGGTCAGAAAGCTTCTACCGTTGCTACATTGGTACAGAACCTCAAGGAGCATGGCGCAATGCCTTATACAATTATCGTAAGTGCTACAGCGGCTGATCCTGCTGCTATGCAGTATTATGCTCCATTTGCCGGTGCTGCCATTGGTGAGTACTTCCGCGATCGTGGCTACTCAGCCCTCGTTATCTACGATGACTTGTCAAAGCAGGCTGTTGCCTATCGTGAGGTATCATTGATTCTCCGTCGTCCTTCAGGTCGTGAGGCTTATCCGGGTGACGTCTTCTATCTCCACTCTCGTCTGCTTGAGCGCGCTGCACGTATCAACAACCAGCAGGAGATTGCAGAGAAGATGAACGACCTCCCAGAGTGTATGAAGGGCTATGTACGTGGTGGTGGTTCACTCACTGCATTGCCTATCATTGAGACACAGGCAGGTGACGTGTCAGCCTACATCCCTACTAACGTGATTTCCATTACCGATGGTCAGATTTATCTTGAGTCAGACCTCTTCAATCAGGGCTTCCGTCCAGCTATTAACGTAGGTATCTCCGTATCTCGTGTAGGTGGTTCAGCACAGGTTAAGAGTATGAAGAAGGTAGCTGGTACGTTGAAGATTGATATGGCACAGTATCGTGAGTTGGAGGCATTCTCTAAGTTCTCATCAGATATGGACAAGGTCACAGCGATGACCCTCGACCGTGGACGTAAGAACAACCAGTTACTTATCCAGCCACAGTACAGTCCAATGCCTGTGGGTGAGCAGATTGCTATCCTCTACTGCGGTGTACACGGCTTGATGCGCGACGTACCTGTTGAGCAGGTTCGCCAGTGCCAGGACCAGTTCCTCGACACTATGCGCACTGCTCATGCCGATGTCATCATCGATTTGGCTGCTGGTAACCTCGAAGACACTTCTATCAAGGTAATCGAAGAAGTCATGGGCAATATTGCCGGACAATATAAATAAAGACAATACAGAATGGCATCCTTAAAGGAAATCAAGACTCGTATAGCCAGTGTTCAGAGTACTCGTAAGATTACGAGTGCGATGAAGATGGTTGCGTCGAGTAAGTTACACCATGCCCAGAATGCCATCGAGAGTATGCTTCCATACGCGGCTATGCTCGAACACATTCTTAAGGCTTTCCTTGTCTCTACGCCCGATACGGATACTCCGTTTGACGAGCAGAGACCGGTGAAACGTGTTGCCTTACTCGTGTTCTCCTCAAACAGTTCTCTCTGTGGTGGATTCAATGCGAATGTCATCAAGCTGATGCAGCATACGATAGACGAATATCATGCGCAGGGCTTGACCGACAAGGATATTGTCATCTATCCTGTAGGACGAAAAGTGTATGAATCAGCAAAAAAGCATGGGTATACCTGTGTATATCCTTATCCGTTGCTTGCTGATAAACCAAATTTTGAGGAGTGTCGCAATATTGCCATGGAGTTAAGCCAGAAATGGTTGAAGGGCGAGTTTGATAAGGTGGAGATTATCTACCATCATTTCAAGAGTGTAGGAAGCCAGATTCTCCAACGTAAGAATTTCCTTCCAATTGACCTTGAGGAAGAAGTCAATGCCGACTCTACGCGCGATCTTTCATCAAATATCGCAACGAAGGCTGCACAGGAATATCTCAAGAGGAAAGGACAGTCTGGAACACAGAAGTCTAATAATGAGGCTGTTGTTCCTCTGAATGATAACTTCATCATTGAGCCAGACCTGCGCACAGTCTTGACAACATTGGTACCGAAACTGCTGAATCACATGGTTTACACTGCCCTTTTAGACAGTAATGCCTCTGAGCATGCAGCGCGAATGGTTGCTATGCAGACCGCAACAGATAATGCTGACGACCTGCTTCGTGGACTCAACTTGCAGTATAACAAGTCGCGTCAGGCAGCCATCACGTCTGAGTTGCTCGATATTGTTGGCGGTACGGTGAATAATTAATGAGCTGCCCTTTGTGGCAGTGAAGAGTCTAAAAACAGGGACAAGCGAGGCTTGTCCCTGTTTTTGGTTATTGGGTTTATTGGGTCAATTGGACTAATAAGGCTAATTGAGGCATTCTCCCTTAGCCTTGTCAATAATACCCTTTTTCCTATTGGTTATTTGTTTTTTTTTATTAACTTTGCCTACGTTGAGAAAACATGTGGGACTTGTTGGCTGGGTAACAGTCCCATAGTGTCTTTAATCCAGTCATGAAGAAGGCTTTTAAAGCACGACAGAAGAAGAATAAAACCTAACTATTATGTATAAGCAATTACTATTCGGTTTACTATTATCGTCATTAACAGCAGCACCGATACACGCTGATGACCATCCTATGGGAGGTTATCTCTTCGGTCAGGCTACAGCACCAACGGGTGATGAGTGGCAGTCACCCAGTGCATTGGGTTATAACAAGCTGCCAGCGCATGCGTTGTTTTCTTCTTTCTCGTCAGTTGGCGAGGCAAGAAAGGTATTGCCAGAGTTTGCAAAGGACTATCTTTCTCTTAACGGAGAATGGCATTTTCACTTCTCAAAGAACCCTGATGAACGTCCAAAAGACTTCTTCACAAAGGGTTATGATGACAGCAAGTGGGACCGTCTGCAGGTGCCAGTAAGCTGGAATATGGCAGGTGTTCAGAAAGATGGAACACTGAAGTATGGTGTGCCAATCTATGTGAATCAGTGGGTTATCTTCAAATATAACATCGAGCCGGGTGACTGGAAGAAGGGTGTTATGCGTGAACCGCCAAAAAACTACACCACTTACGAATATCGTAACGAAGTGGGTTCGTTCAGAAGAAGCTTTGATATCCCAGCAACTTGGGACGGCAAGGAAGTCTATCTCAACTTTGATGGTGTAGACTCATTCTTCTATTTGTGGATCAACGGTCGTTACGTGGGCTTCTCAAAGAACTCACGCAATACGGCACAATTCGATATTACCCCTTATATCACTAAGGGCA
Source organism: Prevotella melaninogenica (assembly GCF_018128065.1). Taxonomy (NCBI): domain Bacteria; kingdom Pseudomonadati; phylum Bacteroidota; class Bacteroidia; order Bacteroidales; family Prevotellaceae; genus Prevotella; species Prevotella melaninogenica. The sequence continues at coordinate 751,999 of NZ_CP072360.1, forward strand.
AGAACGAGGTGGCAGTAGAGGTTTATCGCTCGTCAGACGGTAGTTTCCTTGAGGCACAGGATATGTTCCGCTTGCCAGGTATCTTCCGTAGCGTGAACGTAACAGCAACTCCGAAGGTACACGTTGCTGACGTGAAGGCAATCCCTTCATTCGCTGATGGTAAGGGTACTGTCGATCTCAATACAACATTGCAGAACCTCACAACCAAGAATGCAAAAGACTTGCACCTTCGTTGGAGCATCTATAAGAACAGACTCTTTGCTGATGACAACGAGTTAGTGGCAACCTTCGAAGATGCGAAGGCAAAGACCACTTGTAGCAGCAACGGACAGACTAACGTTCGTCAGACACTTACCGTGAACAATGCGGTAGCATGGACAGCAGAAGAGCCAAATGTTTATGTTCTCGTTGGTGAGTTGATGCAAGGAAAGAAGGTAGTTGAAACGATAAGTTTCCAAACTGGTTTCCGTACAGTTGAGATTAAGGATACACCTGCAAGTCAGGACGAGTTCGGTTTGGCTGGAAGATATTACTATATCAATGGTAAACCAGTGAAACTCAAGGGTGTTAACCGCCACGATACCAACCCATTGACGGGTAAGGTTATCTCTCGTGAGCAGATGGAACGTGAGATTATGCTGATGAAGCGTGCGAATATCAACCACGTGCGTACCTCTCACTATCCTAACGACCCTTACTTCTATTATCTCTGCAACAAGTATGGTATCTACTTGGAGAGCGAAGCAAACATCGAGAGTCATGAGTACTTCTATGGCAAGGCATCGCTTTCTCACGTGCCAGAGTTCCAAGCAGCACACGTTGATCGTGTGATGGCAATGACTCGTCAGTTGGTTAACCATCCTTCAATCGTTATTTGGAGTTTGGGTAATGAGGCTGGACCTGGTCATAACTTCGTTGTAGCCTACGACTCTTTGAAGGCTTACGATGCTTCAAGACCAGTACAGTATGAGCGCAACAACGACATCGTAGACATGGGTTCTAACCAGTATCCAAGTATTGCATGGACACGTGATGCGGTGAAGGGAAAGATGGGTATTAAGTATCCTTTCCATATCTCAGAGTATGCCCATTCGATGGGTAACGCTGTTGGTAACCTCGTTGACTATTGGGAGGCAATGGAGTCTACTAACTTCTTCATGGGTGGTGCTATCTGGGACTGGATTGACCAGAGTATGTACAACTACACAAAGGACGGCAAGCGTTACCTCGCTTATGGTGGTGACTTCGGTGATACGCCTAACGATGGACAGTTTGTTATGAATGGTATTATCTTCGGTGATGAGACTCCAAAGCCACAGTATTATGAGGTGAAGAAGGTGTATCAGTATATTGGTACAAGTTGGAAGGACGCTAAGACAGCTACTTTGGATGTATTCAATAAGAACTACTACTCTGATGACCTCAGTGGTTATGCAATGTCTTACAGCCTGACCGCTGATGGTGTAACCGTTAAGAAGGGCGACCTTGAGCTTGGTAGTGTACCAGCAAGAAGTCATAAGAGCATTATAATTGCAGGACTCAACGAGGGTCTTGACCCAAATAAGGAGTACCTCCTCCACATTACCTATCGCCTCAAGCATGACATGCCATGGGCAAAGGCAGGATATGTTCAGGCTGAAGAGCAGTTACCTGTACAGGTAGCAGCGGTTCGTCCAGCTATCGCTGCAGCAGGTAAGGTGAATATGTCTGCCGTAAAGGACAATAAGATAGTCTTCTCTGGCAAGACCTTCACAACGACATTCGACCTCACAAAGGGTACGATTTATAACCTTCAGTACGATGATAAGACTATCATTGCAGATGGTTGTGGACCAGAGTTGAACGCTTTCCGTGCATGGGTTAACAATGACAACTGGGCTTACGAAGCATGGTATGCAAATGGTTTGAACAACCTGCAGCATAAGTGTACTAACTATACAACCCACGCAAATACTGACGGTTCTGTTTCTGTTGTATTCAATGTTGAGTCACAGGCACCTTATGGTTATCGCCTTGAGGGTGGTAATGCCAACTGGAAGAAGCTCATCGAATACAAGGAAAAGCCATTCGGTAAGGACGACTTCCGCTTTAATACGCAGGTGGTTTATACCATCTTCCCTGACGGTAGCATCGAGAGCGAGAGCGCAATAACAAGCAATAAGCCTAATCTCACACTCGCTAAGTTAGGTTATACAGTTCGTGTTCCTAAGGCACTCAACCTGTTGAATTACTATGGTCGTGGTATGGTTGACAACTACCCAGACCGTAAGACAGGTCAGATGATTGGTATCTATGAGCAGCAGGAAGTTGAGGATGAATTCGTTGCCTTCCCTAAACCACAGGATACTGGTAACCATCAGGATACTCGTTGGCTCTCTCTTACAGGTAATAATGGCAACGATGCCCTCTATGGAGCTATCTTCGTGGCAAAGGATAAGATGAGTTTCTCTGCACTTCCTTGGTCGGATAACACCATCGCAATGGCTAACCACCCACACGAATTACCTCAGAGCGAATATACTTATTTGCACCTTGACATGGCAATCACTGGTCTTGGTGGTAATAGTTGTGGACAGGGGGGGCCGTTACTGCGCGATCGTGTCATGGCAACGCCACACACCTTCGGTTATATGATTCGTCCTATGAACTCTGTTAAGACTACTGACCTCGTTAGCAATGCGAATGTAAGTCTTAACGGTGCTACACCACTTACTATCATCCGTGATGGTGAGGGCAATGTGACAATCAATGCAAACGGTGCGAAGGGTGATATCTATTATCGTGTTAATGGCAACAAGAAAGCAGTGAAGTACACTGGTTCTGTAAGCTTGCGCGACGGTGGTACAATCTCAGCTTGGGCAAAGGAGAATGATTGGCTCGTAGCTTCTCAGACCTTCTCACGCATCGAGAGCATTCCATTGTCAGTAGTCTTCGCTTCAAGTCAGGAGAGTGGTGAGGGTGATGCAAGTCATCTTACTGACGGCAATCCAAGCAGCTACTGGCACACAATGTACTCTGTTACTGTGGCTAACCACCCACACTGGGTTGACTTCGACTGTGGTGGCATGAAGACTATCAAGGGCTTCACCTACCTTCCACGTCAGGACAGCAACAATGGTAACATCAAGAAGTACAGCATTCAGGTTAGCAACGACGGCAAGACATGGGGCAAGGCTGTTGCTGAGGGTGAGTTTGAGAACAACAGAAAGGAAAAGACTATCCTTCTCACCACACCAGTTAAGACTCGCTTCGTTCGTCTGACAGCGCTCAGTGAGCAGAGTGGTCAGGACTTCGCAACAGGTGCTGAGTTCAAGGTATTGGAGAAGTAAATAGCTTATTATAGTCATTTGATAAATTAAAAGATAGGGAATCACAATTTGTCATTCCCTATCTTTTTTGTGTTCTCATAATCTGTCCGTGACTTGCCATCACATTATTTACATTCACTATTCGTTCTATGTTAGCTGAATAGTATATGAAGTGTTTCAATTAATTGAATAAACAAAGCGGATTCTTCGCTTTTGTAAATCAGAATTATTTTTGAATAGATTTGCTTTTGTATCAATAATTAATTATATTTGTAGTCGACAAAAATGCGGATAGGTGCAAAAATATAGAACGGTATGGAAATAAGACGTGATGCATTACTCAAACGATTGATAGATTTGAGACATAATGGAATGATTAAGGTCATTACTGGTATGAGGAGATCAGGCAAATCATACCTTCTCTTTAAGTTATTTTCAGAGGCTTTAAAAACCGAAGGAGTGAATGACGAACACATTGTTATGGTCAATCTTGAGGATCGCAGAAACAAAGTGTTAAGGGACCCTGATAGGTTACTTGAATATATAGATAGTAGATTAAAAGATAGTCAGATGCACTATATTTTACTTGATGAAGTCCAACTTGTTAGCGATTTTGAAGATGTGCTTAATTCATACTTGCAAGTAAAGAATGCTGATCTATATGTTACGGGGTCTAATGCTCGTTTTCTGTCCAAGGATATAATAACAGAATTTCGAGGTCGTGGTTTGGAGATTAAAGTACATCCCCTTTCCTTTCTTGAAATACGTAATGCAAAGCCGAATGAGCCAATTGAGAATCTTTGGATAGAGTATATGACTTATGGTGGGTTGCCACAGGTAGTCACAATGGCTTCTATGCAAGAGAAAGTAGACTATTTACAAAGTTTGTTTAAGCATACATATTTAAAGGATATAAAAGAACGATATGATATCAAACTGGATGGTGATCTTGAAGAACTGATAAGTACGTTAGCTTCTACTGTGGGTGGTTTGACTAACCCAAGGAAGCTTGCAGACACTTTCCGAACAGTAAAGAAAAGTACGATAAGTCAAGATACCATCAAAGTTTATTTAGACTACTTGCAAGATGCATTTATTATAGAACGTGCGTTACGTTATGATATCAAGGGTAAACGTTATATAGATACGCCTTCCAAGTTTTATTTTGAAGACTTAGGACTGAGAAATGCTCTACTTAACTTTCGTCAAGTAGAAAGAACTCACTTGATGGAAAATGCTATTTATAACGAATTACGTGCTCGTGGGATGTCTGTGGATGTAGGTGAGGTTATTTGGAACACTAAGGATGAAGAAGGGAAGAAGATTAGAAAGACACTTGAAGTAGACTTTGTTTGTAACCAAGGTTATAAGAGAACTTATATTCAATCAGCTTTCAGCATTCCTGATGATACGAAACGTGACCAAGAATTACAATCACTTAGAAGAATAGATGATTCGTTTCAGAAAATTGTTATAATGGGTGATCATAGCCCTCGTTATCAGAATGAAGATGGTATCTTATTTATTGATATCTATGATTTCTTAATGGATAAGGGTTCTATAAATAGTGCTGGTTGATAAATGATAGGAAGTATATTAAGCATATAGCTATAGCGCTTTTGTTATCCTGTATATTCAAAGGGTTGGTCTTTTAGTTAATAGACTATATTCATATAACAAAAAAAGAGTGGAAGAAACAGTGTTTTCTTTCACTCTTTTTATTTGCCAAAGTAAAGTCTGTTGGTAGAATCCACGTCCCATTTCGTTCTATTTATTATTTGTTGTAGATGGGAAAAGATTCTTTTCACACCAAGTGATGAGGGTTGAGACGAGTGGATAGAGTTCCTTCCCGATGGTTGAAAGGCTGTATAGCTTGTTGCTTTCAATGATAATCTTGTCTTCTTTCAATACTTTTAGCGAGGCGGAAAGAGGACAGTCGGGGAACTCTTGACTTAACGCTTCGTAGCTCGTCCAGCCTTTCCTGCCTAATTCTTGGATAAGGCAAAGCGTGTCCGGAACGCATATCCTTGCAAGGACATTACGTATCGGACACGTTGGGAAGAATGGGTCAATTACCATTTTAGTTCATCGTTCAGTATCACGCCATCGTTCATAGGTGCATCTTCCTCAGCAAAGCTGTTAGCTTTATACTGAATGCAGAGCATCAATAGTTCGTCATTGCCAGTGTTCTTCAATGCACGCTTGCCCTCTGGAGCCACACGGATAATACTACCTTCTGTCACTGGGAAGACCTCGCCATCAACCTGATATTCACCTTCACCTTTGAGGATAAAATAAAGTTCCTCGTGTGTCTTGTGTGTATGAAGGAAACCACTGTCCTGTCCGGGAACGAGGGTCTGGAATGAAATTTCGCTACCTGTTGCTTGCAGTGCCTGACCAGCGAATACCTTACCCGGAATCTCAATCTCTCCAAGTGGGAGCACATAGTCCTTGATATCACAGAGTTTACCTACGTTTACTGCTGTAAACTTCTTACCGTTCTTGATCGTTTCAATTGTTTTCATAATTCTTTTTGTTTTATTGATTTGTTTGTTTTGATGATGCAAAGGTATTGACTTTCAGGTTATTCCACAAGTAGGCACGCAAATGTCAGCCAGTTACCTTGAGGTAAGTAATGCTGATAATAAAGCACTTAATAGGTACGTGTTTTACATAGTTTAACACTAAAAGATACGAGCCTTAGCTTATAATAGTTACTTTTGTGCAGTAATATGACTTAAAGAATTTATAAGTATGAATAGAAATGAAATAAGAGATGCCCTCTATCCAGATTGTCCTATACGTAATGTACTGTCAAGAGTAGGAGACAAGTGGTCAATGTTGGTGCTTTTTACATTAGAAAACAATAATAGCCAACGCTTTAAGGAACTGCAACGTAATATACCTGACATCTCTCAAAAGATGCTTACAGCAACGCTGAAGACGTTGGAGGGCGATGGACTCGTCAGTCGTGAGGTCTTTTCTGAGATACCACCCCGCGTTGAATATTCGCTTACAGAGAAAGGGAAAAGTCTTCTGCCGCTTATCGACAACCTCCTTTCATGGGCAAGTGAGAATATGGAAGATATCATTGAGTCGAGAAAACAGTATCTGTTGAAGTAGGTTTTTTAGAGTGTTTAACGGTCAACAATTCAACTGTTAGCAACCCTCTTTGTAAAGACTTTTCTTATACTCGATTTTTATTAAGGCTTAATTACGTTCGAAAAAACGCCCAATTAGCTTTGAAAAGATGCCCTTTTGAGGTCTTACTAACTCCCTTTTGAAGCCTTATTAAGCACCTTTTGTAATACAGTCTTGTAACTATTTGACAAATAAAGACTTACAATGGGGCTAAAATCACTTGTTGTTACCCCCTTTTGTAGGATTTTCGTTGGATATTTTGTAATAATATTTCCATAACCATTGGTCTTTGATTTGATGCCATTCTCTCACAGAATGAATACACAGATAAATAGAATTAAAGACCATATAAATTATTAATATTAACCCAAGTTTAACTGGCAAAAATATTTTTCATAAATATTCGGGATGTTTTGTGTAGTATCAATTTTATAAATGATTGATAATCAAGCATAGGGTATTGTAACGAGGTGTAAAATCCGAATTGTAGGACACCGTCATATCAAAATTATTTTGTTACTTTGCACTCATGCACGCAAATGTACAGACACGATTCAACCCTGCAACAGGCGACATGGCTCCTTATTATCGCATCAAGGAGTCATATCGTGACGTGCAGGGTCATGTACATTCGCTAATTTTGTTGAACATCGGTTTTGAACCTTCACTTACTGCCGTACAGGTTCGAAAAATTGCATACGCACTTACCGAACGCTTCAAAAACAGAAGTACACCCTCGCTTTTCAAGGAACATCTTGACGGACTTACTCCTATTGAACAGGCAAAGGCTGACGAATGGTGGAGCCGTATGGAGCAAGAAGGTGGAATCGATAGGTTTAACAAGGAAGAGCAGAAGTCGCTGAGAAAATATGAGAACTACGTTGACCTTGAGACGGCAAAATATACTGACGCAAGGAATGTCGGTGCTGAGTGGCTCTGCAAGCAGACGATAGACAAACTGCAATTAGAGGGTTTCCTGCGCAGAAACGGCTGGACGGAGAATACGATCCGCACGGCTTTGTCAGCATTGATTGTTCGCACAGTATATGCAGTTTCTGAACGTTCGTCTTATTATTATTTGCGCGATAACTCAGCTGCTGGTGAACTTTATAGTGGAGTTCCTGGCTGGACACCAGGAATCAATTCTCTGTATAAAGTCACTGACAAATTATATGAACTAAAGGAACAGTTAGAGCGTCATCTGTGCAACGTTACTGACGATCTCTTTAATATAGACAACAAGTTGATGCTCTTCGACTTAACCAACTTCTATTTCGAGGGCAGTAAGCGTAACAGCGACAAGGCTAAGTTCGGTCGGTCAAAAGAAAAACGCTCTGACTGTAAGCTACTTGTACTTGCACTATGTATCAATAAAGAAGGTTTTATACGTTATTCTTCTATCTTGGAGGGTAATACAGCAGACCCCAAGTCTCTGCCCGATATGATTGACACGCTGGCAAAGAAGAATCCATCACGGACAAAGGATACGCTCGTTGTCATGGATGCAGGTGTTGCCACGGAAGAGAACTTGGAGCTGATTAAAAGAAAAGGTTACAATTATCTCTGCGTATCTCGTACGAAAATGAAGGACTATACGCTCAGTGATGATAACAGGAGTGTTACGGTAATGGATGCCCGTCGGCAGAAGATAACGCTGAAAGAGGTTAAGACAGAGGATGACAAGGATTATTATCTCGAAATAACATCTCCTTCGAAAGCTATGACAGAGTCGTCCATGAACAGGGTCTGGAGAGAGCGTTTTGAGATGGAACTGCAGAGAATAAACGATGGAATCTCTAAGAAAGGTGGAACGAAAACCTATGAAAAGGTTGTTGAACGTACAGGACGTGCCATACAGAAGTACCCATCTATAGCGAAGTTCTATCAGATAAGCTACATAAAAGATGAGAAGAAACCCAAGCAGATGCTGCGCATAGACTGGGAGATAAAAGACCTCTCCGCAATGGAATCTGGTCACGGAATATACTTCCTCCGCAGCAATGTCAGGACACTTGATGAGCGCGTGACATGGGAATACTACAATCTCATTCGTGAGATAGAATGCACGAACAGGCAACTAAAGAATGATCTCAACCTCCGTCCTATCTATCATCAGAAAGATGAGAGAAGCGACGCACACCTCTTCTTCGGTTTATTAGCCTATTGGGTGGTAAACACCATCCGTTGTCAATTAAAACGAGAAGGAGAATCCTGTTACTGGACCGAGATTGTACGACGTATGAGCACCCAGAAGCTCGTCACAACAAAAGGGAAGAATCCATTAGGTGAGAACATCGAGATGCGCCAATGTAGTAATCCTTCGAAGCAAGCAAAACAGATATACGATAAGCTGAACTTAAAACACTCACCATACAAAAAGAATAAAATTTGTAGGACACAGAGTCCATAAGAAAAACGAGGAAAGTACGGTGATTGCAAGAAATAGGCGAAAGTAGGGGTTAAACTTGGGTTAAGGTAACCAACTTCCAGAACAAGGTTTATGAGTTCACCAACGAGACTTTAGGTTGGAAGCCAACCGAATGAACTGGTACATCTTATTCTACTCCACGTACTGTAAAGGTGAAGGTTGAGCAGACACAGGCTAACAATGGTGTTAAGCAGCATGCAATAATTACCATTACGCAGAACCCTGGTCTTATAAAGAAGAACGGTACAACAACGTTCTACCAGTGGGGTCGCAATAATGCTTTCCCAGGTACAGATGCAGCACTCCCACAGGGAAGTATTGTCAAGGGAAATGACCAGATTCACATAAATAACAAGATTCAGTATCCAAATTACTTCTTCACAACTAATTTTGTAAATGGTAAGATTACTCAAACCGACGGCTTGACAAAATTCCATTACTTCTATAACCTCTGGTCAATGAATAATATCCGACGTGGTGATTATGATGCAGCAAACGACATTGAAGTTGTTAAGACTATTTACGACCCATGTCCAGTGGGTTTCAACGTTCCAACCGATGGAGCTTTCTCTGGCTTCACTACAAATGGAAAGAATAAGGGCACAATGAATGTAAATGGAACTAACGTCAAGGCTACCTATGACATAAATTCAGGACATCTCTTCTGGACGAATAGTAGCAAGACTGAAACTATTTATTTCCCCGCTTCAGGCTTTAGGCATGCAGAGAATGATAAGATTAAGGAAGCAAACAGCTATGGTGATTATTGGTCTGCTGATCCACAAGACTACAACAACGGTTGTGTAATGGGCTTCAGCTATAACGAGGTTTATCCTCTTTTCCTCAACATTCGTACCTACGGCTTCGCTGTACGTCCTGTTGCTGAGAAATAATATAAAGGCTAAATAGCAAGCAGCGCAACGCTGTATTCATTATAGTTTACTTGATTAGGCTGTGTCAAAGTAGGAGTAATCCTATTTTGATACAGCCTTTTTCGTTGTATGAAGGAATCTTTGGTAATTTATAATTATAATGAAAGTATATGTTTGCTGAGTAGCAGTGACTTTATTATTCTAACAAGAGAAAGAGAATAACTCCGTAGATGAAGTTCATACTACTAAGTCAATAAGATTCTACCACCAGCCATATATTTTATAGACCACTTTTGGACGACTCTTAGCATATGCTACAGCAATATTTTCTATGGCTTTGATACGCATCTTCTCCATATTAACTTGCTGCATCCACTCTCTATCAGCGACCTTAATATTACGATCTTTTATCTCTTTGATAAAAGCTTGTACTTGGCCATAACAAGAAGCTGATGGAGAAATTTCACTTAGAAGTTCCATAACAGCAATAGCGTTTTCTGCTGTTGGATCAGCTGCCCATAATGCCTTTGCTTGAGAGAGCGCCTTCTGTGCATTGCTGTTGATACTCTGCTTATATAGTGAATTAAGCATACTGTTAGCAGCAGCAAAATGTACACATTCTTGTGGAACAAGCGATAATTCATAGATTGCTTCGTCGTAACTGCCAGCACTTGCAAGCGACTTAGCTCTCATGAGAATGTTTTTGCCGTTGGTATTGTAATAGCTTACAATTTTACCTTTGGAACTAGCGATCAGTCTTTGCAACGCAGGTGAATTATAGTTTAACTTCTGCAATCCATAGAGAATTGCACGTTCTTCAGTTTGCCCAACCCCTTTGAGTTCAAAGGTCTCTGCTCCATAGCAAATACCCGATTCTCCATCTCCGATTGCGAAATGTGCTTGAATATTGTAGACAACCTGCATAGGTGCAGACGAAACGATTTCTTTATCTAATACATCAAACTTAGCAGCCAATATAAATCGAGAATCTCCAAACTTACTTAACACGTTATTAGCAGCAAGCAACGTACGTAGTTTATTCTCAAGAACAGAGTTAGTCCTTTCGCTTGTTCCCTGAACATCACTGATAACGTATGGAGTAAGATGTATTTGTGCCACTGTAGCCAACGAACACAAAGCAAGTAAGAGTAGAATACAAATCTTTTTCATTTATTTACCTCCTATGATTATCGTAGCCTGTCCTAAGCCACGCATGAGTAATTTGTTTGGTATTCCATTGGAATCGAGTATTTTTGACAACTTACGAGCCCATGTTCTTGTATCTAAGGCTTTCGACGTTCCTTCAGCATAAAGTGGTATTCTCACTTGGTCGAAGTTCATCATAGTTTCAGTGGCGTCACTGAGCGAGTATACACCATTTACCGTGTTGTCTGCAACCCAATCCTCTATAATCTCGTTTAACTCCTTTCCTCCGAACTCTGTTTCAAGGTCCTTACCATAGTCAGACCATACTTTAATGTTTAAGGTAACCTCTCTTCCTTTTACCTCCATATCAGTAAAGTGCTTCATTAGACCACTATTGAACTTTTCAATACCACCAACAGCGGCTTCCTGCAACATAACAGCTAATTCTCCAGTCATACTCGGTTCGCTAGTACCTGTGGTAGACCCAATTTGTTTATTGGTATATGCGTCCAAAGCTCTAAGGTTATAAGTAACACTTTTTCTCGGGCCTGTATAATTCGTCTTCCAGTAAAGTTCCAGAATAATATCACTCTTAGCTACCCTTTTCAGCTTATCAAGTGGTGTTTCTGCTACTGCAGAACCACTTTTACTCGTTGTTGCCATATCTTCAGCAGAAGATGTAGCAACCGACTTAACCGACTGTTCCATGTCTACCAATTCAAAGCCACGTTCCTGCATTAAGTCGCCAATAGTAGTGATGACAACCTTCAGTTCACCACTATTCTGAAAAGCAGCCTCATAGTTGGGAACAACAGCCGTTTTGCCTATATTATCCATTTGTACAACAAAGCCATTTTCGTTGCACCATAAATCACTGGGAACAACCATCAGCTTAGGTTTCTTCGCCTGCCCGAATGCTAACACACACATTGCGGAAAGAACCATCGTTATAAAGATTTTTTTCATAATCTTATCATTAAGACATTTATATACAGCCTTTAACTTTTATCAGTCTATATACTGAAAGTTATCAGTTGTAGTATGTCATTTAACATTTCAATATCTAATTGTGAGTTACAGCAAACCTCACTTAAAACAGAAAATCTAATCGTTTAATAATATTATCATTTTCTAATCTCTTGCGCAAGGCATCATAGCTAATTAAGACTACCATTCCGATTTTATATTCTCGTTTGGAAACCTTTATTAAATCCTGTGCACTGATAGCCCCATTATTAGTTAACTGAACATACTGGAGGTATTCGCCAGACGAGAAGAATTTGTCAAAGTACTCTTTATGACTTGCATACCCTTCAGGTACGAGCGCCTTACGTCCCTTATCTGCAGAAAGATTGTTAGCAGCAGCATAGCCTTTGAATAATACGCCATGAATTGCCATTTCCATGCAGTGCTTACGTGTAATCTTCTCTCTTTTACCATAACTCCAAACTTTCACAAGGCATGATCCACCTTCGGCAGCCACACGACCCTCAAACGATTCGATCTCATAAAGATATTCTTTTTTGTCTTGTGCAATTGCGACGAAACAGAATAGTAAGCATAATGCGAATAAGATAAACTTCTTCATTGTATATCAATCATTAACCATTAAACATTTCTCCTCTCGTAACCTATTTTAAGTAATATTTCCCAAAGGTAATCTGCCTATTTAAACAAGACAAGATTACCTATGGTCTTCTGTGTAAAAGAGTTATACTGTTACTTAACCTGACGGATGAGCATACCATCCATTAACTTTTTACCATTACCAGAGAAGTAGGTACATTGCAAGCTACTATCTTCAGTTTTCTCTTCAGAAGCATCTTCTGCAGCACCTTCAATCTTTTCGTTTGCGCCAGCTCGGTTATCCCAAACCTTTCCCTTTAAAGCAGCAATAGAACCTACCTTTTTGTAGTCCATTTTACCTTCTTTATCCATTGTCTGCTCAAAAACGTCAAACTTAGTACCATTCTTTACACCTTCTTTCATACCGATGTAAGCGAAAATATTGCCAGCCTCGTCAATATGCAATGGCGCACTTGTCTTGAATTGCTCATATTTCTTCTGCAACTTCAAGATAGAACCATCCGTTGCACGTACCGTTGCACGATTTATCAGCTTTGCATCCGCATCTGCTTTGAAAGATAGTTTCATCGTAGCTGGTGCGTAATCCCAAGTTTTACCTACATATTTAAGTTTGCAATTACCACTATTTAAGAAGTCTGCAGGGTTTGCCTCCCAGTATTTTGTTTCAAATTCAGTTTGGATATCCTTATCCCATGATAATTGGAATAAATAACTTGTGGTCTTCACGAAATAACCTTTCAACGCCATTGATGCAACGCTCGTAGCCAACTGCGTATATCCACCAATCGCACTTCCTAATACTCCAGTACTTGCTGCAGCATTAATAATTTCAAGAATTTCCTCAGCACTTAGGTAAGAATAACGAGTCACCATAACAAAGGTTTGTGGGATAAGTTCTGCAGATGCATTGTCCATTATCTTACTCTTACCACCCTTAGAGAGTTCAGCTGCCACCATTTCTTCTTGGCTAGCATTCTGTAATCCTCGTGTCTTGATAAGTTCATAGTTAAAATGATTGGTCTTTCCATCATAGCCATACCATTTTGCTACCAACTTATTAGCAACATTCTCCTGTTCAAAATACTTTAAGATACGAGCAACCATTTCTGCATCAGAAAGTTTTCCTTTCTTTGCATCGTCACTGCTACTTTCACCACCAACTAATCCCTTAGAAAGTGACTTAAACATTCCTCCTACCTTACTCTTTCCTTTTACGTTTGTAGCCTCGATAACCTTAACTTCATCTTCTGATACATCAATTTTCTTTATATTGATAATACGCTCAGAAAGATTGTGATCATTGTACTTGTCGGGGATCGGCATTGCCAAGAACGCATTTTGTACTATGTCGCCAGCTGCACCATCAATGTGTTCATCTGGTACCATAATCGTGTACAAAGAGCTACGACGATACTTTACTTCTTTCACTTTGTCTGCAGCCCAGGTAATTGTTGTAGCTGATAACAATAGTAATACTAATACTTTTCTCATTTCAGATTTTTAAGTTTATAATAAAGATAAATACAGTTTCTAAGTCTGCGTTTTGTCAATAATTCATCAAGTTGTTACGAAGATTCTCCAATATTAGACAATTACTTTTGAATAATAACAAAAATTGGCATTATCTCGTTACTTTTTGCAAAAATAAAATAACTTTTTATTTTGTTCTTGTTATTTGTGTTAATAAAGCATAATTCGATAGAAAAAAATTATTTATTAGATACCTTATAGGCGTTATTACCTTATTATATTACTAAAGTTTCCCACCCAAATAAATAGATAGAAAAATAACAGTTTGTCGAATTTTCTTTGTAAATTAGTAATCGCTAAAGAACTGACTTTAAAGACAAGACAACAAAACTGTTATGGAAGCAAAAATAGGGAAAATAAATGAGTTGTCCAAACTTTTGAGTGTTAAAACTCGAATGAGTGATGATTTATTTCATCTTTTTGGCAAGTTTGGCATTGGTCACCTGTTATCTCGCCTTTCATTGGAGAAACAGGACGGAGTTTCGGCTTCGGAGTTGATTCTTTCTCTTTGCCTCTTCCGCATTGTGGGAGAGAGCATCAACCGTATATGCAAACATAAGATATATGAGCTTTCAAATCATGGTAAGAACTGTTTCTATCGGATGATGATTCGCCCGCAGATGGATTGGAGACAATTGATGAACCACTTTGCCCTGCGTTATATGTGCCTATTGCGTAAGTATGGCGAAGCTCCTCTATCAGATACCACTACATGTTTCATTATAGATGACACAGTGCTTGAGAAGAGTGGCGTGAGGATGGAGGGTATCAGTCGTGTTTTCGACCATGTGAAAAGCAGATGTGTATTGGGCTACAAGCTGTTACTTTGTGCCTTCTTTGACGGCAAGACAACCATACCCTTTGATTTTTCACTGCATCAAGAAAAGGGGAAGCAAGGCAACTGCGGGCTGACAAGACAGCAACGTAGAAAGGCATATCACACCAAGAGGAATACCGGCAATCCTGATTATAAGCGCTTTCAAGAGTGTAAGATGTCTAAGTAGAAGTCGCCATGGATATGCTTCGTCGTGGATGGAAGATGGGCTTGCATGCGAAGTATGTGATTACCGATAGTTGGTTCACTTGCGAGCAACTTATGGTATGTGTTAGAAGCATAGGTAAAGGGGCAATGCACTTTGTCGGACTTGCAAAAATGGGAAAGACGAAATACACCGTGTCAGGTAGGAAGAAAAATGCTGCAGAACTCATTGCTACCTATGAACGCGAACGAGGAAAGAACTGTCGTAAGTATAGATGTCGATATATTCAGCTCAACGGCAACTTAGAAAATATACCTATTAGAAATTTCCTCATCAAGTATGGTAGAAACTCCGCATGGAACGTCCTGCTCACCACGGATACTACGATGTCTTTCGTAAAAGCCTTTGAAGTGTATCAGATCAGATGGAACATAGAGGTGATGAACAAGGAAACCAAGCAGTATCTCGGATTAGGTGGTTATCAAGGTTGCAGCTTCAATGGTCAGATAGCCGACGCAACGCTGTGTTACCTTACATATACCGTCATGGCTTTGGAAAAGAGGTTCACAGAATATCAAACCATGGGCAAACTCTTTTCGGACATGGAGGACAATCTCATGGCACTCACGTTATGGAAGCGAGTTCTTGCTTGTATCGAACGCATTCTTCGCATTTTAGGAGAAACACTTGGAATAACGCCCCAACACCTTATGGCTACAATCAGCGGAAACGACAAAGAGATGAGCAAAATCCTTGTAATGGCTGAAGCGTTGGAAAAATGGGACGAAGTATATGGATACACTGCATAACTTCTGTTAGGCATGTGTTAAAAGTCAATGGATATGGGGGAAGACAGACAAAGGAAAATGAGAAAAGTTAGTGTTTTAAGGGGTAGGAAACTTTAGTAAATTAAAAAAGGACATCTTGAAGTGAAGAGAAAGGAACTGTTGTAAAGAGCGGTAGTATAATTATAATTCCTGTCATTTCTGTCATTTACAGTCTCTATGTAAGTGGTTGGTTTACAAAGAGTTTATGATAAATGTTAAAAGTGACGGCAAAATGAATTTAAGAGTTATGTTATAATTAGTATCCTTATAGAATTATCACAAGTTCTCTGGAATCTGCTTCTTCGGACTAATACCTAATGTTTTCAGACCTTCTAAGCGGCGGACGATGTTGCCCTTTCCTTCGTTTAGCTGACCCTTTGCCTTATTAAAGTCTTGCTGTAGACGTTCGATATTTGTACCAATCTTTACGAAAGTCTCTGCAAAGGTGACGAACTTATCGAAGAGTTCGTTAGACTGGTAGAGGATTTCCTCTACATTCTTTGTCATACGGAAGTTCTGCCACATCGTGTGTGTCAGCTGTAAAGCCATGAGCAAGTTACTTGGACTCAGAATGATAATATGCTTGCGATAAGCGTATTGCAGGATGGAAGGGTCAACCTTCAAGGCAGCAGAATAGCCACTTTCGTAAGGAACGAACATCAGCACAAAACCGATACACCCTGGTACAAGTTTCTCGTAGTTCTTAGCCGACAGCTCGTCGACATGCTTTTTGATAGAAGCAATGTGTTCCTTCATATAGTGTTCACGCTCCGTAGCATCTTCTTCTCTGATAGCCGCCTGATAAGCCGTTAGTGAAACCTTCGCATCAATCACGGCACGTTCCTCGTTTGGGAAGACAATGACGGCATCTGGTCGGAAGTTATTACCATCCTTATCTTTGTAGTTCTCTTGTAGAAAATACTGTTGACCCTGAATGAGGCCGCAGTCTTCCAGTGTCTTATCGAGAATCATCTCACCCCAATCGCCTTGCATCTTAGAGTCGCCTTTAAGGGCTTGTGTGAGTGAAGCAGCATCATTACCAATACGTTCCGTCTGTTCACGCAATTCCTTTACAGCCCGTTCTTGATTCTCACGCATTGCTTTGATAGTCATTTCCTGCTCTGCATGAAGGCGTTTCATCGCCTCTTCGAAGGTTGTTTTTATCTCCGTTTTATTGGCAGTATTCTCTTTACTGTTGTTTGTAACCGTCTGATTAAAAGTCTCTAAACGTTCTTTTAGCGGCGAGAGTAGGGCGTCCAAGCGTTCTTTGTCAGCCGTATTCATCTTCTCCCGACTCTCATCTAACATCTGAGTAGCCATATTGCGCACCTCTTCTTGCAGGAGTCGGTTCTTCGCCTCAGCCTGCTTCTGGAGTTCGTTGCGTAGCTGTTCGCCATGCTTTCGTTCTGCTTCTACCTGCTGCTGGGCATTCTCTTTTACTACCGCAATACGTTCGTCAACATTCTTTCGTTCTGTTTCAAGTTGACTGCGGAGTACAGCCAGTTCCTCACCAGCCTTCTTCTGCTCTAATGTTGATTTGTTCTTCATCCATAGCAGCATAATGCTTGCGCCGATGATGATGCCGAGAAATAAATATATTATTACCATTTTTCCCTTTTTCTATTATATTTTTCTCACAGAATACACAGATGAACAGACTTTACAGAACTTCTACACAGAGCCCTGACGGGCATAGATTGCACAGAGTTCTAACGATATGGATGTCTGCAAATATTATCTATATCCATTGATAACTCTATGGATATTATGTTTAATATCAGCAGTTTGAAAGTTTACGAGTAGTCCAATGTACAGATTGGATAGTCTCAGATAGGTTAGGAGTTGTTTATAGTGCGTGTCCAACAATTCTTTTACAGCCTTTAATTCTACAATAATTTGACCTTCTACCAATAGATCTAATCTTAAATCATTAGCTAATTGTTTACCCTCATAAAATATAGGAACATGCACCTGACGCTCTACTTTTAGTCCATTCATCTCTAATTGATAGGCTAAAGCTTCCTCATAGACAGATTCTAGTAAGCCTGGTCCCAGTGCCGCATAGACTTTGTATATTGCTCCTATAATATTATAGGTGATGTTATTTTCTTGCATAGTAGATTAGGTTGTATTGGTTGTAGACGGAAAGTCTATATTGAGTGTTGTGGTAGCTTCTGTGCTATCCATGCCCGTCAGGGCTCTGTGTAGAAGTTCTGTAAAGTCTGTTTATCTGTGTATTCTGTGAGAGAATGAAAGTTATTATGTCCCTCCCTAAGTGGGGAGGGATCTTTCTTTTTTAATCTTGGAAGTAAACTCTCTTCACACGGTTGCTGATAGTCGTCAGAACCTCGTATGGGATGGTGCCGAGCGTATCGCTGAGGACGGTCACTGGGAGGTGGTCGCCGAAGATTTCAACACTGTCGCCTTCCTTACAATCAATGCCTGTTACGTCAATCATAGCTACGTCCATACAGATGTTACCGACATACTCTGCCTTCTGACCATTTACCAAACAATAGCAGTTGCGGTTACCAAGATGGCGGTTCAAGCCGTCAGCATAACCGATTGGTATAGCTGCAATCACGCTATCGTGGTCGATGGTTCCCTTGCGAGAGTAGCCCACTGTCTCGCCAGCAGGTACGTGGCGTAACTGAAGAATCGTCGTCTTCAGCGTTGACACATTGTTGATAATCTTGTTTGTGCGAGGGTTAATACCATAGAGTCCTAAGCCCAGTCGACACATATCCAACTGACGTTCAGGGAAGTGTTCGATGCCCGAAGAGTTGTCCATGTGGCGGATAATCTTATGTTTGAAAGCCGCTTGCAGCTTCTTGCTACCCTCATCGAAGAGTTCAAACTGACGAGCAGAGAACGCGTCGAAGCTGTCAGCATCTGAGCCAACGAAGTGTGAGAAGACCGAACGAGGGATGATAGCGCTCTGATGTTTCAGTCTGTCGATAAGCTCATCCATATCCTTCTCAGGGTCGAAGCCTAAGCGGTGCATACCCGTATCGAGTTTTATATGAACAGGGAAACCCGTGATACCCTCTTTCTGTGCCGCCTTCACGAGCGCATCCAAGAGTCGGAAGCTATAAACCTCTGGCTCAAGGTCGTAGTCGAAGAGCGTCTTGAAAGAACTCATCTCCGGGTTCATAATCATGATATTGCTTGTGATACCATTCTTACGGAGCGTCACACCCTCGTCAGCAACGGCCACAGCAAGATAGTCAACACGATGCTCCTGCAGGGTCTTGGCAATCTCTACGGCACCTGCCCCGTAGGCATCAGCCTTAATCATACAAACCAATTTCGTCTCTGCCTTGAGGAAGGAGCGATACCAATTGAGGTTGTCGACAACAGCATTGAGGTTTACCTCCAATACCGTCTCATGCACCTTCTTCACCAAGAGCTCTGTCAGATGGTCGAAACCAAACTGTCGTGCGCCTTTTAATAAGATAACCTCATCGTGCAGATGTGCGAAGACATCGCTGTGGATAAAGGCGTTGACCGTAGCGAAGAAATGCTTTTCACCCAAATGCTTAAAGGCAGAACGCTGCGACAAGAGTCCTTCACCGATACCGATGAACTTCTCAACGCCACGTTTCTCGCATAGGAACGCCACCTTGTTATACAGGTCTTTATCCGTGTCACCACTCTGTAGGATATCGCTCAAAATCAGTGTACGACGACGTCCCATGTGGTCAGGGCGACGGTTCATGAAGTCGAGCGCTATGTCGAGTGAGTTGAAATCAGAGTTGTAAGAATCGTTGATAAGCGTACAACCATGTTGTCCTTCCTTCACCTCCAAGCGCATAGCGACAGGCTCTAATTGAGCCATTCGCTCAGCGAGGGCAGCTGGCGTGACGCCAAGATGGAGTGCGACGACGGCGCAGGTGATAGAGTTCTCAACACTGGCATCATCGATGAAAGGCAGTTTATATTGTCCTTCAATCTTCCCTTCCCAAACGTAGGTGATGGTTGTCTCAATGGCTTGCTTCTCAATGGCTTCGACATAGAAAGCCGCCTCCGGCTTCTTTACCGACCAGTCGAGCTTCAGTCCCTTATAATCATATTCGTTCAGACACTTTGTAAACACTTCTTCATCAGCCGAAAAGACTATCGCCTTCGTGTCATGGAAGAGTTTTATCTTCTCATGACATTTCGCTTCTATGGATGGGAAATTCTCTTGATGAGCAGTGCCCAATGTGGTGAAGACACCGATGGTTGGTTGGATGATATCGTGCAAAGCCATCATCTCGCCCGGCAGACTGATGCCTGCTTCAAAGACACCAATCTGTGTGTTCTCATTTAATAGTAAGACAGACAGCGGAACACCAATCTGGGAATTATAGCTACGAGGTGAACGTGTGACGACCATCTGCGGAGAAAGCAACTGATAGAGCCACTCTTTGACCATCGTCTTACCATTAGAACCTGTGATTCCCACAATCGGAATCAGGTATTCGTCACGATGGCGTTCGGCCAATCGTTGTAGTGCCTCCAGCGAACCAACGACTTTCAAGAAGTTTGATTCAGGATAGCGTGTAGCCCATCCTTCAGGAACCACCTCCACGACAAAGTTTCTCACACCCCTTGCATAGAGTTCTGGGATATAATTATGTCCATCGTTACGCTCAGATTTAAGCGCAAAGAACAATGTCTCTTCGGGGAAACACAGCGACCGACTGTCTGTAAGTACAAAACTAATGTTTGCATCTTTATCACCATAACGGCGTGCACCAATGAGCGTCGTTACTTTTTCAATAGTATAATTCATTACTACTAAATTGTTTTATATCTTATGCAAAGGTAGTGAAAAGTCTTAATACTGCGTCTTATCCTTCCTATTTTTTCGTCATATTATGTAAGATAATATCGGCGAGAACATTTCGGACATAAGCCTTTATCATATAGTTTATAGACAACTGTTTGTAACCTGATGGTAATTCTACCTGTGGCGCAGGTATTTCCCCAAGGCAAAAGGTGTGTTGGCAATGCTCACAATAAAAGTGAACATGCATGTCGTCGTCGTCTTTCTCATCATGGCTAAAACAAAGCTCATAACGTACTACATCATTACCATCTTCAATTTGATGTACTAAGTGGTGATCCTTGAAGAGGAGTAGGGTTCGGAATATGCTCGACTTATCTATTGTTTGGATTTTTGATTCAAGTTCCTTTATAGAGATCGGGTAGTCAAGTCTGGCTAAGGTACGTGCAATGAGGATGCGGTTGGCAGTTAATCTAATTTCGTGTGCCTTCAACAGATTTTCAATATCTTTGTCATTCATTACTTCCATAGTTATAAATTCAATTCTATATTAGGATATTTTAGTTTTAATAATCTTGCTTTTTCTTTTGTTCGTTTTATGAAATCCTGATAAGCTGCTGCCTCTGGATGAAACGGGCGATGTGCTAATCCCTCTTTGATAGGTCGCCATACATCA
Organism: Prevotella melaninogenica; assembly: GCF_018128065.1. Classification (NCBI taxonomy): domain Bacteria; kingdom Pseudomonadati; phylum Bacteroidota; class Bacteroidia; order Bacteroidales; family Prevotellaceae; genus Prevotella; species Prevotella melaninogenica. The sequence goes on from NZ_CP072360.1 coordinate 773,265, forward strand.
AGAAACCGTTTGGCTTCAGCAGAGAAGCAGGTGGCTACAAGCTGTTCCCATATATAGGCAACAGCCTGCTCGTTAGGGTGCAGCATGTCTGCTTTGTAAAAACGATAGTCGCGCAGTTCGTCATTAATAATCTCGTAGGCTGGGAAATAGTAAATCTTTTTAGTGTCTTCTTTCACCAACTTGTCGGCAGCCAACAACAGCATCGCCTTTGACAGCTGACTTTCGTGGTAGCCATATTTGGCATAGCGGATAGGGCTGACGGTGAGGATAATGTTAACCTTCGGATTTGCTTGTCGCAAGAGGGCGATAGCCTCATGCAGAGCATCGGCACACTCCTCAGTCGTTAGCTCACGCTCTTCAAACTCTCGTTGTGGACGTTTCTGGCAGTTGTCAACGATCTCGCCTGTAGCTCGCTCCACGTAGACATGGTTGGTTCCCAATGTGAATACGGCTGTGTCAAAGACGTGATTTGCCATCTTTTTTACCGTATGTAACACTGACACAGGGTTATACATCACACCGAAGGGATTTACCACGGCACGGAATTTCTCTTCTTTAAATCGTTTGCCAATATTATCGGCAAAGCACGACCCAACGAAAAGAATCCGTTCACAAGGCTCCAACTCAAATGTCGGATGGGGGATGTTGACAATTGTTCTAAATTCCATAAGATCACAAAGGTAAGAAAAATCATAGAGAAAATCAATCTGTAAAGAATATTTTTCATACTTTTGCCAATGAAAAAAACTCTTAACATATTCTACATATATATTACAAAATGTACACATACCAATATCCGCACCCAGCCGTAACGGCTGACTGTCTTGTCTTTGTGCACACGGAAGAGGGAATGAAACTGTTGTTGATACAGCGAAAGAATGAGCCTTGTAAGGGGAAATGGGCTTTCCCTGGTGGTTTTATGGAAATCAATGAGACAACCCTTGAGGCTGCTCGGCGTGAACTGAAAGAAGAAACAGGACTGATGGTTGATGACCTGATTCGTGTTGGTGTCTTTGATGCTATCGACCGTGATCCACGCGAACGAATCATTACCGTGGCTTATTACACGATACTCGATAAGTTCGTAGAGGTCAGGGGGTTGGACGACGCAGCACAAGCAAGGTGGTTCCCTTTGACCGACCTGCCCGCCTTAGCCTTCGACCACGATGAGATACTCCGGGAGACGATGAGGCTGATAGGGTAGTTGATGATGGGTTATCAAAGATAGCAAAACGACTTCTGAAAGGAAGTCTAATGGTAGCGTGCAACTTTGCGAAAATGCGGAGCTGCCTGCGTTCTTGTGTTTAGAGGTCGGTTCTATCAATTATCTTTGTCATATTCCGATGCCATCTCCCAAGGCAATTTGCTATTGAATGAGGGTATTTGCAGGTATAATACCAATGCGAACAGGCGTTTTGAGCCTGATAGCATCCGAAAGATGATAAAACGTAAGCTATGATTTCATGATTTTATTACGGTGGTAATCAACAGTCGCCACCTATATTATTTCTCTTTTGTAGATTTAGACTGCTTGAGTAATCTGTAGGTCCCCCACGTACTAAAAATCACAAGTTGAATAATAGCAATTGAGAACTTAAAATCTGTTCCTAACAACAGCAATGCGTTCCCAACAACGTAGAGCGATAAAATCAAGATTGTTCTTTTCATATTAATCCGATTTTAATTGTTTAGATTCTGTTTGCAAATATAACATAAGTCGTTGAATGCACCAAATGTCTTGTTTATTTTTTCTTTCTAAGTCATGAAATAGAACTCCGGTCATCTTCTATATTCCGCCCGATGTTGATGTTGTTGGGTTCTGAAAAATTATTACAAAATTTCAAATGAGACCTTATTAAAACTGCTAAAAACATGCGCAAAAAGCGTGTTTACAACTAATTGGTAATCAATCGATTACAAACGACTTTGTAAAGGGTGCTTAATTCGACTTCAAAAGGGCGTTAGTAAGATCTTAAAAGGGCATCTTTAACAACCCCCAAGACCGTCTTTTCAATGCTAAAAGATGGTGTTTTGAAATTGGGGTTGTGAAATAAATTTACATTATTGCATCCATAAAGGGTCTTTATACGTTCAGGTTTAGTAATCCGTATCGATAGCAAGATGGTTGTTTGTTGTCAGCAAACAAAACATTCATCTTTATTTTACTACGAATGAGACGAATTACGCAAATGAGTTAGACAGAATGTACATAATGAACATATTATGCAATGTTCATAATGAATCGGTTCCACCGATGAATGTACAGGCTTTTTGATTGAAGGTTAATTGATAAATCGAGCATATGCTTGATAAAAAAACATGTACATTACAAGACTCTGTTCATTTTGTACATTCTGTCTTTAACAGAGTTGTAAGGTAAAGCCTTTTCGTCTTCTTATAACACAACTATTTATTTTCACGAAAAGGAAATGGTTCTGTCAGGATGAGAAATATTCCTTTTCGTGAAAATAAATAATTGTTGTTGTGATAGTAATTCTGAGATTGCAGTTATAAGAACGCAACGGTGAGACCAGCCATCACGATGCTGACCATACTCATCAGTTTGATAAGGATGTTAAGCGAAGGACCAGAGGTGTCTTTGAATGGGTCGCCAACGGTGTCACCCACAATCGTAGCTTTATGAGCGTCAGAGCCTTTACCACCATGGTTGCCCTCTTCAACAAACTTCTTGGCATTGTCCCATGCACCACCTGCATTCGACATGAAGACGGCAAGGGTGAAGCCTGCTGCTAAACCACCTACTAACAAGCCCAATACGCCTGCCACACCAAGTAAAAGACCTACGATGACGGGGATGATGATAGCCAATAAAGATGGGATAATCATCTCGTGTTGAGCACTCTGTGTACTGATTTCTACACACCGTCCATAGTCTGGTGTGCCTGTTCCTTCTAATATTTCTTTAATCTCACGGAACTGACGGCGCACCTCTGCCACCATCTTACCAGCTGCTCTACCCACGGCACCCATCGTAAGACCACAGAAGAGGAAGGCGGCCATAGCTCCGATGAACGCACCGACAAGTACCTTTGGATTCATTAGGTTTACCTGGAAGAAGTTCATGAAGTCTGGTATCGTAGCCTTGGTAGCATCGATGGTCTCGCCTGCAACATTGGTCATCTGTGTACCAACACGTGCCATGGCAATCTTGATTTCTTCGATGTAAGAAGCCAACAGTGCCAATGCTGTCAGTGCAGCCGAACCAATAGCAAAACCCTTACCCGTTGCCGCTGTGGTGTTACCCAAGGCATCGAGGGCATCCGTACGTTGGCGCACTTCCGCTCCTAACTCGCTCATCTCAGCGTTTCCGCCAGCATTGTCGGCAATCGGTCCGTAAGCATCTGTTGCCAAGGTGATACCCAAGGTTGAGAGCATACCCACAGCAGCGATGCCGATACCATATAGTCCGTGCTGGATAGACAGTGCTGACATCGACATATCAAAACCGTTGGCACAGAGATAACTCAGCATAATTGCGATGGAAATAGCGAGGACAGGAACACAGGTAGAAATCATGCCTGTACCTATACCTTTTATAATAACTGTTGCTGAACCCGTTTGACTTGCCTCAGAAATCGCTTTTGTTGGTGTGTAACTCTGTGAAGTATAGTACTCTGTAGCCTGACCAATGATAACACCTGCTGCCAAACCAGCAATCACAGAGAAGCTAACACCGAGCCAATTCTCCAAGCCTAAGAGGTAGAGAATCAAGAAACTGGCAGCTGCAATGAGTACGGCAGCTGTGTTCGTACCAAGTCCTAAGGCGTGGAGGAGACCCTGCATCGTTGCCCCCTCCTTCGTTCTTACCAAGAAGATACCAAATAAACTCAAGAAAACACCCATGGCTGCGATGAGCATTGGGGCGATGACGGCACGCAACTGCATGTCACCTGCTGAGGCTGCAAAGGCGGTTGCGCCTAAGGCTGCAGTTGAAAGAATCGAACCACAATAGCTCTCGTATAGGTCGGCACCCATACCCGCCACGTCGCCCACGTTATCGCCTACGTTATCGGCAATCGTTGCAGGGTTGCGTGGATCGTCTTCAGGGATGTTGGCTTCCACCTTACCCACAAGGTCGGCACCGACGTCAGCAGCCTTCGTATAGATACCACCACCGACACGAGCAAACAAAGCCTGTGTAGATGCGCCCATGCCGAAGGTCAACATCGTTGTCGTGATAGTGATGAGCATTTCGCTCGTCGTCATTTTGTCAGAATAGAACCAAGTGAGGACAATGAACCAAATGGCGATGTCTAACAATCCTAATCCTACGACAACTAATCCCATGACAGCACCCGAACGGAAGGCTATCTTGAGTCCATCGTTAAGTCCCTTACGTGCTGCGTTGGCTGTTCTTGCACTGGCGTAGGTCGCAGTTTTCATTCCGAAGAAGCCTGCAAGACCGGAGAAGAAACCGCCTGTCAGGAAGGCAAAAGGTACCCATTCATTCTGCGCATTGAAACCATAAGCCATGATTGCGAAGACAATAGCAAGGACAACAAAGACAATCAAGACGACTTTGTACTGCTGTTTCAGGTAAGCCATTGCACCACGTCGTACGTATTCCGCAATCTCAACCATACGTGGCGTGCCTTCTTCGGCTTTCATCATAGACTTAAAAAAATACCATGCCATAGCCAGCGCACACACTGATGCGATGGGTATGAGCCAAAAAACCTGTGGAATGTGTTCCATAATTCAATATGTTTAGGTTGTGTAATGTATTGATTGTAATATGTCGCAAATATATAAAAAAATATTGATAGGCAAAGAGAAATGAGAAAAAAAACTCACCCTCGCTCCTCTCCGATTGGAGAGGGGAGAGTAAAATGTACTGTTTGCTGGAGGTTAGAGAATAGATATACAAAAATATATCGAAAGATAGCCCCTTTATAATAATAAAGAAAGAGTTAGGTTTTTAAAATATTGGCTCTATAACGAATCGTGTGGGTTGTTTGACCCAATTAGAATAATATCTGCTGTATTCATAGAAAGAAGTTATTTATTCAGTTGTTTTACTCTTTAGTCAACGGAATAGGATGTTTTAAGGTCTTAATCCATACTATGTTTGTGAATGTTTACCATCATTTGCTGTCGTGCGGATGTTTAGCACATGTGGTGCGGATGCTTAGCACATATGGTGTGGAGGCTTAACACCACATGTGCGGAGGCTTAAATTCACTATGCTATATGGATAACAGGGGATGAAATGTGAGAAAAACGTTGTAATACTAAGAATAAACAGGAGGTATGTAGAAGTTTGATTAGCTCAAACTCCTTATATTTGTATATTAATCCGTCTTCTTCTGTTCAGCATAAAGCCATTAAGCATAGGGACGCTGGCAAGAAAAAACTATTTACCCACACGATTCGTTATAGAACCAATATATACGAACATATAAGGGTATCTCGCTTTTCACTCCCCCTCTCCAATTGGGGAGGGGCGGGGGTGAGGCTACCATTGCTTTTTCAACGTCTCCAACAACTCCTTCGATATAGCCTCATTCGCCTCCTTCGTGTAACGTAGGTCGGTAAAGACTTGTGCGAGGGTCTCTTTGTTGTTGATTTCAACGAAGTGTTTGTTTTCAGGCAGCTGCTCCTTTGGTGTATAGAAAGCATTGATGCGGTCGGGTGTGTAGTCGTTGTAAGTTTCGTTGTGGATGATGCTATCGATAGGTAGACGGTCAACGAGGGGAGGGTCTTCAGCAGGCCAACCGAGCGTGATGGTAGCGACAGGCATTACAAGGCGAGGAAGCTGTAATACTTCAATAATCGTCTTAGAGTTGTAGATGGTTGTTCCCAAGAAGCAAGTTCCCAAGCCTTCTTCTTCTGCAAGGTTGCAGAAAGTCTGACAATAGAGCAGCGCATCTGTAGTAGCATTGAGGAACGATAGGAGGTTGTCGTAGCCAGGTGTTGCCTTACGGTTCTCCGCCCAGAGAGTTGTACGACGGAAGTCTGCGCAGAAAGTTAGTACTACGGGTGCACCCTCCACCATCGGCTGATTGAAATGAGCAGGTGCGAGTTGCGCCTTCTTTTTCGCATTACGTGTGATGATAACCGAATAAAGCTGCAGGTTTCCCATTGTTGGTGTACGTTCAGCTTTCTCCAATAAAGTCCTTAATAAAGGCTCAGATACATCTTTGTTGGTGTATTTTCTTATAGTCTTTCTTGTATTGATGGTTTCCATTTTAGATAATTTTGATGCTACAAAGTTAAGTAAATGTTTTCTATTTTGGAAAACAATTCGTAACTTCGCAGTCGAAAAAATTCTAAAACGACAATAATGGAAACCAACCAAACCTACTCATTTGATGAAGCCTATCAGGCAACTTTAGCCTATTTCGGTGGCGATGAACTTGCTGCTCGTGTGTGGGTCAACAAGTATGCGATGAAGGACAGCTTTGGAAATATCTACGAGAAATCGCCAGAACAGATGCATTGGCGCATTGCTAATGAGATTGCTCGTATTGAGAAAAATTATAAAAATCCATTGACGGCACAGGAGGTGTTCGAGCTCTTGGACCATTTCCGATATATTATTCCAGCTGGTAGTCCGATGACAGGTATTGGTAATAACTATCAGGTAGCCTCCCTCTCCAACTGTTTCGTCATCGGTTTGGAAGGTAATGCCGATTCCTATGGTGCCATTATGCGCATTGACGAAGAGCAGGTACAGCTGATGAAGCGTCGTGGTGGCGTGGGGCACGATCTAAGTCATATCCGCCCGAAAGGGTCACCAGTGAATAATTCTGCCCTGACCTCAACAGGACTTGTTCCTTTTATGGAGCGTTATTCCAACAGTACACGTGAGGTTGCGCAGGACGGTCGTCGTGGTGCTTTGATGCTTTCCGTAAGTATCAAGCATCCTGATTCAGAGGCTTTCATTGATGCCAAGATGGAAGAAGGAAAGGTGACGGGTGCCAACGTATCGGTGAAGATTACAGATGAGTTCATGCAGGCTATCGTTGAGGATAAGAAATATGTGCAGCAGTTCCCTATCGATAGCAATAACCCAAGTGTTACAAAGGAGGTTTCTGCGAAAGAATTATGGGGAAAGATAGTACACAATGCGTGGAAGAGTGCCGAGCCAGGTGTTTTGTTCTGGGATACGATTATCCGTGAGAGCATCCCTGACTGTTATGCAGACCTTGGCTTCCAGACTGTCTCAACCAACCCTTGTGGTGAGATTCCGCTCTGTCCTTACGACAGTTGTCGACTCCTTTCGTTGAATCTCTATTCCTATGTTATCGATCCGTTCACCGATCATGCCCGCTTCGATATGGAATTATTCAAGCGTCATGCACAACTCGCACAGCGTTTGATGGACGACATCATTGACCTTGAGATGGAGAAAATCGACCTCATCATGTCGAAGATAAAGGCGGATCCTCAGGATGATGAGGTGAAGCATGCAGAGTATCATCTTTGGGAGAAGATAAAGAAAAAGAGCTGCCAGGGTCGTCGTACGGGTGTTGGTATCACCGCTGAAGGCGATATGATTGCCGCCATGGGCTTACGTTATGGTACACAGGAAGCAACCGACTTCTCGGTAGGAATTCATCGTACATTGGCGTTGAACGCTTATCGCTCATCGGTGACTATGGCGCAGGAGCGTGGAGCTTTCGAGATTTATGATGCGAAACGTGAAGAGAAAAATCCGTTTATCCTTCGTTTGAAGGAGGCTGATGGTCAGCTTTATGAGGATATGAAGAAGTATGGTCGTCGAAATATCGCCTGTCTGACGATTGCACCAACGGGTACGACATCGCTGATGACACAGACGACTTCGGGTATCGAACCCGTCTTCATGCCTGTCTATAAGCGTCGTCGTAAGGTTAATCCAAATGATGCTGATGTACACGTAGACTTCGTCGATGAGGTGGGCGATTCTTTTGAAGAGTACATTGTTTACCACCGTAAGTTCTTGACTTGGATGGAGGTGAACGGAATTGACACGCAGAAGAAATACAGTCAAGAAGAGATTGATGCGCTTGTGAAGCGTTCACCTTATTATAAAGCAACGGCCAACGACGTTGATTGGCTGATGAAGGTGCGCATGCAGGGCGAGATTCAGAAGTGGGTTGACCATTCTATCTCTGTGACAGTGAACCTTCCTAACCAAGTTGATGAGGAGTTGGTCAATAAACTCTATGTGGAGGCGTGGCGCAGTGGCTGTAAGGGTTGTACTATCTATCGTGATGGTAGTCGTTCGGGTGTGATGATTTCTGTGTCTAAGAAGGATAAGAAGAAGGATGAAAAACCTGTTGATGAGGAGAAGATAAAAGACCTAAACTCAGCAGAGGAGCACCACGAACATCTCAGTAACCGCCCACAAGTGATTGAGGTTCGTCCAAAAGAATTGGAATGTGACGTTGTTCGTTTCCAAAATAATAAAGAGAAATGGGTGGCTTTCGTTGGCTTGTTAGACGGTTATCCTTACGAAATCTTTACTGGTTTGCAGGATGATGAAGAGGGGATTGCGCTTCCAAAGAGCGTCACGAAGGGTAAGATTATCAAGCAGACAGCTGAGGATGGAAGTCATCGTTACGACTTCCAGTTCGAGAATAAGCGTGGTTACAAGACTACTGTTGAAGGCTTGTCAGAGAAGTTCAATCCAGAGTATTGGAACTATGCGAAGCTGATCTCAGGTGTGCTTCGTTATCGTATGCCAATCGATCACGTCATCAAACTTGTTGGCTCGCTACAATTGAAGAATGAAAGTATCAATACCTGGAAGAATGGTGTTGAGCGAGCTTTGAAGAAATACGTTAGTGATGGTACGAGTGCGTCAGGCTTGAAATGTCCTGTTTGTGGTCAAGAGACCCTTGTTTATCAGGAAGGCTGTCTAATCTGTACCAACTGTGGAGCTTCACGTTGTGGCTAAATGATTATCAGGAAGATAGTAATAAAACAGAGGGCAGGTCGCTCGTCTTGCTCTCGCTTCTCTTAACGAATGATGAAATTAATGACAAGTTACATACTCCTGCAAGGTCTCCACTTTCATGCTCGTATTGGAGTAGGGGAGCAGGAACGTGTTGTTGGTAACGAGTATGTTGTCGACCTGCGGATAGGTTATCCATTTACAAAGGCAATGGAGAGCGATGATGTCGCCGACACATTGAACTATGCAGAGGTGTTTCATGTCATTAGGGAGGTAATGAAACAACCTGCCCGCCTCTTAGAGTCAGTTGCTGGCTCCATTGTAGAAGTCTTGTGTGTGGCTTTTCCAACGATAAGTAGTATCGACTTAAAGCTCGTGAAACTAAATCCACCAATGGGTGCAGATAGTGACGGAGCAGGCGTGGAATTACACTTAATAAATGATAAAACCAAAGATTAGAGTCTTGATTTCCCAACGAAAAGTCGTATCTTTGTCCTTTAAATGCTTAAGTATGTTAAAAAAAATACCGCTTCTCTTTGTTTTCTTAGTCTTGTCAGTAGGATTGTCATGGGCTTCAGATGGACGTTTCACACTGGTGATTGATGCCGGTCATGGTGGTCGTGATGTCGGTGCTATTGGGGCAATATCAAGAGAGAAGGATATCAACTTGAATGTAGCTTTGGCCTTTGGTCGTTATGTAGAGCAGAATATGCCTGACGTAAATGTCATTTACACGCGTAAGAATGATGTCTTCATCCCTTTGCATCAACGTGCTGATATCGCCAATAAAGCAAAGGCCGACCTCTTTATCTCTGTGCATACAAACTCTGTGGCATCGGGTCGTTATGTCAAAGGCTTTCAGGTCTATACCTTAGGTATGCACCGTGCGAAAGACAACCTTGATGTTGCGATGCGTGAGAATGGCGTTATCTCGATGGAGAAAGGCTATCAGCAGACTTATCAGGGCTTCGATCCAAAGTCGTCAGAGAGTTATATCATGTTTGAATTCATGCAGAACTCAAATATGGAGCGGAGCGTTGAACTGGCACGAATGATACAGAACTCGGTCTGTTCTTCTGCCGGACGTGTTGATAAGGGGGTTCACCAGGCTGGTTTCCTCGTGCTACGTGAGAGTTATATGCCGAGCTGCCTGATAGAGTTAGGCTTTATCACGGCAGCCGATGAGGAGGAGTTTCTGAACTCTCCAGCAGGTATTGATGCGATGGCAAAAGGTATTTATAATGCTTTTGTTCAATATAAGAATAAGTATGACAACCGTATCGTCGTTCCTTATCGTCCTGCTGAAAACAAACGTATCGTCGTTGACCACGTTATTCCAGCGGCACCAACAGATAATCCACGCTCTGTTGTGCCTGTTGAAAGACCTCGTTCAACGGCTCCTGTAAAGAGAAATCGTTCAACTGTTCCTGTGGAGCAGCCTCGCTCTTCAGTACCAGCACCGAAGCCTCGCCCAATGAATAAGGTACAAGAAGCGAAGAAAAGAATATCAGATGCTATTCGAGAACTGCTCCCTTGTAATGACTCACAAACTCAATCTCAAAATAGTCAGCCTGTATTTAAGGTGCAGATACTTGCTTCTAATCGACAGTTGCGGTCGGGTAGTGAAATGTTTCGTGGGCGTACAGATATTGATTGTGTGAAGGAAGGAAACTTCTATAAATATACGATAGGGTCCAGTACGAATTACAATGAGATAGCCCGACTACGCAGTAAGCTGTTGAAAGACTTCCCACAGTCATTCATTATTGCCTACAAAGGTGGTGCTCGTATGGATGTTAATCAGGCAATAACAGAGTTTCTTAAGAATAAAAAGAATAAGTAAATAAAACGGATATGAAGAAAGTTTTTACTCCACAAGTTAAGATTGCAGTTGTCGCTATACTTGCAATTATTGTGTTGTTCTTTGGAATGGAGTTCTTAAAGGGCTTGTCACTCTTTTCGAACGATGCACATTATAAAATTAAGTTCAATGACATCACGGGCTTGTCTAAATCTACTCCAGTTTACGCACGTGGTTTCAAGGTGGGTATAGTTAGGAATATTGATTATGATTATGACAAGTTGGGCGAGTTGATTACTGTCGATATTGATGTTGATAGAACACTGAGAATTCCAGAAGGAAGTACCGCTGAGATTATTAGCGATATCATGGGGAATGTGAAAGTCGAACTAAAATTTGCCAAGAATGCCCAAATATTGAAGGAAAACGGATGGATCGACGGAAGTATCAACGATGGTACCTTAGGTGATATAAAGAGTATGGTACCTTCCTTCCAGAAGATGTTGCCAAAGGTGGATAGCATTCTTGGTAGTGTAAATGCTCTTCTTGCTGACCCAGCTTTAAAAAGTTCTTTACATAATATAGACAAGATTACTACTGACCTCACTACTTCAACCCATGAGTTAAATACCTTGTTGGCGCAGGTTAACGGCTCTCTCCCTCCTGTGATGGCGAAGGCAGGTAAGGCGATGGATAATGCCAACGGTGTGATGGTCAATGCCAATAGAGGTATTACGGAAGCTCGTGGAGCGATTCGTGGAGCAAATACGATGATGGCAACGCTTAATAATAAGGTGGACGGACTGGATGTAGAGGGAACATTGGCTAAGGTTAATTCAACTTTAGACAATATGCAGGCATTCACAGCTAAGTTGAACAGCAACGAGGGTACGATAGGCTTAATGCTAAATGACGCCTCTTTGTACAATAATCTTAATAGTACAATGCGTTCTGCAGATAGTCTTTTGATAAATCTTAAAGCACATCCTAAGCGTTATGTTCACTTCTCTCTCTTTGGAAGAAAAGATAAGTAATTTAAATATTGTCTAAATAAAACGTACGATGTTTCACACACAGGGAAAGTGTCTTGAAGCCGTTTGAATATCAGCTTCTTTACGCTTTCCCTGCATTTGTTTCACTTCTTAGGCTGAATAGGGCATAAGTTAGGTTAAACAGATTGTTTTTCAGACACTTACAATTACGCAACCGAGTGTAAACGTAGGATAATAAGATGGTTGGTGCAAAGTCCACAGATATAGCACTTTACAAACTCTCTATTGTCTGATATATAATCTTACAGATAGTTATCTTTGTAAATAAATTACTATCTTTGCACTATCAGATAAATCAGAGATAGACGGCTTGCCACTATTTCGAGAAAGACATAGATATTATAGACAACCAATTATGAACGTCAGTCCTAAAAATCTTTGGGATAGTTGCCTCCAGCTCATAAAGGAGAATGTGACCGAGCAGCAATTTGATACTTGGTTTCGCCCGATTGTATTACAATCTTACAAACCGGCATCCAAGACATTGTTAGTTCAGGTCCCAAGCCAATTCGTTTATGAGTATTTGGAAGGACATTACGTAGACTTGCTGCGTAAGGTGTTGACGCGTGTCTTCGGACAAGGTGTTCAACTGACGTATCGCGTAATGGTTGACCAGGAAAACCATCTCTCGCAGGACTTAGAGCAGGATACCGTTGAAGATATTTCTTCACAACGTCCTACTGCTCGTGCCAATCAAAGCCCTACGGTGCTGGATACGGTGCCACAGGACCTTGATTCACAGCTCGACCCTCATAAGTCATTCAGCAACTATGTTGAAGGCGACAGTAACAAACTTCCTCGTTCTATCGGTCTTTCTATCGCAGAACATCCTAACACAACACAGTTTAACCCAATGTTCATCTATGGACCATCGGGCTGTGGTAAGACCCACCTCGTCAACGCCATCGGATTAAGAGCAAAGCAACTCTATCCTCAAAAGCGTGTGTTATACGTTTCTGCACGACTCTTCCAAGTACAGTACACTGATTCTGTACGACAAAACACTACCAACGATTTTATCAATTTCTATCAGACAATTGATATTCTCATTGTCGATGATATCCAGGAATGGGTTACAGCAACGAAGACGCAAGACACTTTCTTCCATATCTTTAACCACCTGTTCCGTAATGGAAAACGAATCATCTTAGCCAGCGACCGACCACCTGTCGACCTCAAGGGGATGAACGACCGTCTGCTGACACGTTTCTCTTGCGGATTGATAGCAGAGTTAGAAAAGCCTAACGTACAGCTTTGTGTGGACATCCTTCATAGTAAAATCAAGCGGGATGGACTTAATATCCCAGAGGATGTCGTACGTTTCATCGCTGAGACTGCTAATGGTAGCGTACGTGACCTGCAGGGCGTTATCAACTCTCTCTTGGCTTACAGCGTTGTTTACAATAGTAATATTGATATGCGATTGGCTGAACGAGTTATCAAACGAGCCGTGAAGGTTGATGACGAACCGCTGACCATTGATGATATTGTGGACAAGGTTTGTGCACATTTTAATGTTACGATGACGGCAGTCAACTCTCGTTCGCGTAAGAAAGACATTGTAATGGCACGACAGGTGAGTATGTATATGGCACAGAAATATACTAAGATGCCTGCAAGCCGTATCGGAAAACTCGTTGGTAATCGTGACCACAGCACCGTAATCCACAGTTGCTCTAAAATTGAAGACCGACTGAAAGTTGACAAGGGATTTCATGCTGAGATTGCAAGTATTGAAAACTCGTTTAAGTTAAAAGCATAAGGTATTAGTTTGAAAGTCTGTCGCATGGTTGTGGCAGGCTTTTTTACTATCTCAATTCTTGATTTCTCTCCTGATAATATCTCATCTTCTTGCTCTGAAATATATTTACAAAATATGTGGCCAAAATCTCCTCAAAGGCTCTAAATAGTACTGAAGGAAGTGCCGCTGTAACTTGCATGTAATCAATAATTTACAAGGTTGTGTTTCAAAAGGTGCTTAGTAAGGGGCCTAAAGGGCGTTAGTAAGGTCCTTAAAGAGCATCTTTTGCAAGCCAATTGGGCGTCTTTTTAAAGCTAAAAGAGCATGTTTTAAATTTGATCTTGTGAAAAATAATTACATTTTTGATGTAGGTTGATGTCTTTTGAGTGTTAAGACTGATGTAATTGCCTTTGTTTAAAACTTATCAAAGTAGAGTCTAACACTATCATCATTCAATATCATCTTTCGTCTGTCTAACTTTTCAATACGGAACACTGGCGTAAGGCTTTTGATTCCATAGAGTCCCAAGGTTGATTCATAAGCAGTCAACGGACGGTCACCATTCTCACGATCATATTGATAGGGAGATGTCAATGTTAGTTGGTTATCGCCAATACGAAAGCGATAGAGATAACTGTTGTGCATACCCGTTTTATCGTCCATCTGTAATAGTTTCGCCTGAAAAGACCAGAAGATAACCTGCTCACTCAAGTCTTCACTCGCAACGGTTGTTATCGATTCTATCTTCACAAGATGCCACATTCCCTCCATTTTGCCTGCATCGTTATCTGTTTCCAGCGAACAAGAGACGAAGAGGAGTGCCAGCAATGGTAGGACTAAGGATAATATATTTATTCGTTTCATTTTCAATTCTTTATATATTCTTAATCAAGAGGTTACCGCTTTCCCAATAAACCATGTTTTGTGATTGTTAACTGCATACCGTAGTTGTTGCCACGTAGGATAGAACCAAAGTCGGCACCGATGCCCATGCGCATATCAACACCTCTCATCCACGTTGGAATTTTCTGTCCCTGTAGTGTGTAAGTAGCCTCTCCCATCAAACTCAGGTTATGTCGTCTCTTCGTATAAGGCTTCTCGTAGGTTCCCAACCCCTCCTGCCATGTGCCAAGGAAACGCCACTTAAAACGCTCTGTGGGATGACCGCCTAAGCCTAAATGGAGTGCAACAAAGCGGTTATCCTCAAAGAAGATAGAGCCATCCTCATTGTAAATAGGTGAACGATAGAGCGGATTTCCCATCGCCTGTCCCCAATGCTGATAACCTGGAAGAATATAATGGTTATAGTAGTTGTCTTTTCCACCGATATGGTCGGCTATCGTCATCGTATGGTCATGGTATATCGGACCACTCTGATACTTTGTGTAAAGATATTCAAAAACAAAGGTGTTCAGCCAATTGTCAGGTTTATAACGATATTCGAAACCTAACATCCAGTCTTTGAAATCATAGAGCAGATAACGCCGCTGTTTCTTCTTCTGCCACTCACTTCCCTCACCATAACCATCATAGTCAAGTTGAAGCATGGCTGAATGGTCCTCAAAGAATTTATCAGCATAGAGTGAAAAGCCATGCCAGTCGCCATCATAGTTGACACGCATCACCCAGCTACCTAACTGGTCGCCCTGCACATTCTGGTAGGTTGTCTCACCATTATCAGCACCACCGGGGAGAAAGGCGTGCCAAAAGTCGCGCAATCCTCGTCCATTTTCTGAGATATTCATACCGCCATGTCCGTCAGGGAGGTAGGATGTGCCACCGAAGATGCTAACCATCTCTAATCCCATTTCAAGCGACCACGGACAGAATACCTCTTCATTTCCCACTTTCAGATAGCCTGCTTTAGAGTGATAGAGTGCACGATCCGTATATTTCGACTGCTTAGCGGTGAAGTCATGCTGCCAATTCTGGTCGGTCATCATGCCGTAAGCAATGTGACCTTTTAAGTGTAACCAGCCATTCGCAAACGGCAACGTCCAATAGTCTGAGAGTGCCAATCGAACTTGTGGGATAGGACGGGCGTTGATCCCTAATGTTTGTGAGCCTGAGCTGAGCTCGTTGTCCTTCAACTGCATCGGCTCTTCCTTTGCTCCAATGGTCAGTGTTCCATGCAACCATCGTCCTTCAACGTATGCCTGCTGGATGACAGCCTTACTGGTGTAATTGATTGGTAACGCAAGGTCTAAGCCATAACCTAAGCCGAACTTCCGTCCCTCGTCCGTCCTCAATGGGCGTTCTATCCCACCACGCACGTAGCCATTCACTGTTTCCAACGAACTAAGTCCATATTTATTGGCATTGAGCCAAAGCGGGGTTCTGCCCTTTGAAAGGCTCCCCTGCATTTCCACCTTATATTCTAAGCCTTTGAAAGGCTGCAACCTTGACGTGTCGCGTCGTACAGGTTCTTGATATTGAGCCTGTATTGTCGATGTTGTCAACAAGATAAGTAAGGTTGAAAATAACTTCTTCATCATCATAAAGTTAAAAACAGCTACAAAGATAATAAAATTAGTTTAATAATACAGCCTTTTTCCTTGAACTATTAGATGTTTATTGTACAAATAGGATTTGATACGCACATGTCAGATGTAGCTATTCAGTAGTATTGGACATCTAATAGTTTCTCCTCCAAAATCTTGTAAACGGTTATAATGAAGTGTTTTTTCTTGCATGTTTAAAATAATCTTCGTATCTTTACACCTGTGAAAGGGCAAGTTGCGGAGATATCAAATGGATTACAAGGCATGACAAAAGAGATGTGGCTGATGCGGGAGGCTATCAATCAGCAGCATGGAGAGAAAGTTAAATTGAATCATAGTATAGAAGATTTAAATCTGCAAATCTGCAAGAAAGATAAGGAAAACGAGAAGTTGTGGGAACGCTTGTTTAAGTCTGAAAACCCTGATCAAGAATTCTAACAATAGCAGCACACCAGCAAGCAAGGAACGTATGAAAAATGAAATTGTTATTAGAACGAAGCTTCTTTGTGTGTCATGTGATAAGATGACGAGAGAACAAAAGGGGAATGATGTATACAACTTGTTTTATTCTTTCACGTCAGACGAGGTAATTGATGATATACCTTGTGTCTACCTGTTATCAATGAATAATATTATTAAAGCTGAGTGTAGAAATGTCAGTTAAAAGTAAACTCCAAAATCTATCTTTTCGTACAGGTGCCATCGTACTCATGATGTGCATTCCTTTTTATTTCCTTTCTTTCGTGCAAGTTTTTTTTCCTGTGTCAACAGCGATGAAAGGCATACTGTTCACTGTTTTCTTCGGACTGGCAAAGAGTTTCCAGTATGGCGGTATTGCTATCCTTGGTACGGAAGGCTACAAGCGAGTGAAGGGTTATTTTAAACGTAAAAAACATGTGAAGGGTGATATGCAGGAGGTCGGTAACGACGAAAATCCTCGTTATTGTCCTGATCTTTTCTCTAACCCGAAGATTCTTTCCGGTATTCGTCTTGTCATTTTCGACTTTGATGGGACACTTGGCGACTCTCAAAAGTTGATTACTGACACGATGCTTGCAACGATAGAGAAGTTGAATCTCCCAAAGCGAAGTCGTGAGGAATGTGCTCGAACGATAGGTTTACCTCTAAAGAAATGCTTCACGTCTATTATCCCGATGACTGACGAGCAGGCTGAGGAATGCGTCAAGGTGTATAGCGACATCTTTAATGTGAAGAATGTTCCAGGTGCTGTTAAGCCTTTCTCTGGTGTCATTGGAATGCTTCAACGCCTCTCATCACAAGGTGTTGCGATGTCAATAGCAAGTAGTCGCAGTCATCACTCTCTTGCCTTGCTTGTAGAGGATTTGGGACTATCGAAGTATATTACATATCTGATTGGTGCAGACGATGTTGTTAATAAGAAACCAGCAGCCGAAGCAGTACTTGCCACCTTGGCTCATTTTGATGTCAAAGCTCACGAAACCCTTGTTGTTGGTGATACTGAGTTTGATATTCTCATGGGGCGAAATGCTGGTACACATACCTGTGGAGTTACCTATGGTAATGGTAGCAGAGAGAGTTTAGAAGCAGTAGAAGCGGAATGGATAGTTTGTTAAATAATGTATATTTTCTTGGTGGTTTCGTAATTAATTTCTACCTTTGCACACGCAATTCAGAAATGTACTTTGGTTCATAGATGAGTTGGTCTTAATTAATATCGCGGGTTGGAGCAGTTGGTAGCTCGCCAGGCTCATAACCTGGAGGTCGCATGTTCGAGTCCTGCACCCGCAACTCTCAGCTTAGAAATACTTAGTAATAAGTTTTCTAAGCTTTTGTTTTCTATATCAGTGTAAAGAGGACTGACCCCTTTCAATTCGTGCCATTCGTAGTTCGTAAGCATCCAAAATTCGCCGTCTTGTCACTTCACAAAAAACCTTATATGACTGGCTTCATATAAGGGTTCTATGCTATTTATAGTTTATGGGTAGCAGTTTAATCAATTCCTCATCCTCCATGTCCAGCAAGGGTTTTGCTAATACCTGCCTTAACCACACATTAGGTTCTATCTTTGCTTCCCTACAACATGCCATGAACGTATAGAAGATGGCATTGTTTTCGGCTCCTTCGTTGTTGCCACAGAACAGATAGTTTTTCCTTCCCAATGTAATGGGTCTGATGGCTTGCTCCATAAGATTGTTGTCTATATTGAAACGCCCATCTTGTACGTATCGGCTGATGCGTATCCATACGGCGAAAGCATAACGCAGAGCTTTCTCCATAGCTTCGCCAGGGAGATACTCCTTGTGTACCTCCTTCATATATGCTTCAAGAGCCTTTAATATAGGATATGCTTTGGATTTTCTTTCAGCCTGAATCTCTTCGTAGCTGGCGTTACTGTGTTTTAAGTTTGCTTCTAACTCGTAGAGTACGGCGATCATCTTAACGATATGGGCGGCATTCTTGTCATTTGTCGATAAATGCTCGAACTTTCGCCGGACATGTGCCATACATCCCAAGAGCTCTATGCCTTGAACGTTTTCAAATCTGCTGTAAGCTTCATACCCATCGGATTGTATAGCACCATGATAGCCTTTGAAGAGTTCGTCGGGTACGGCTCCAGATCGTGAACCTTCCTTCCAATGAAAGAAGACCCCTCGGCAGTGCAGCGCATCTCTTACTCCCCACAGATAACCCTTGCGAGTCTTACCCTTACGGTCGGCAACTTGTACGCTTGTCTCATCAACTTGCAAGTAGGGACTCTGTAAAATCAACTTTGCTTGGAGTTTATATAGAGGATATAAAGCGTTAGCTGTGCTGTGAACCCAGCTGTTTATGGTAGAGGTTGGGATGTTGATGCCATACTCTTTCCATCTGGTGCTTTGTCTATACTCTGGCAAATGATAGACAAACTTTCCTGTGATAATCTCAGCCAGCAGAGAGGCATCGGCAAAACAATCCACAGCTTGCTTCTGTAAAGGAGCTTCCAGTATGTCAATCTTTGCATCCGTGGGTTTTGCATCTTTCAAACGGCAGACGATGCGGTCTTCAACCTTAACATAAAAGCTTGAGGGACGTAAGCACAAGTGTTCTGTCTTATCGTGACCGATGATAACCATACGGTTTTCATCATAACCGTCTGGATAAATCTCAGTAACCACACGCTCTATATCCTTAGGAACATAAGAGGCATATGGCTTGCCTTTTCTCGTAGAACGAGCGTTGCGGCTTGCTTCCCTGCGCTGCTTAGCTTGCTTCTCTACTTCCTTGATGATAGTTGGTATTTCCCCCGAAAGTTGTTTACCTTCTTTTGCCCAATCTTTATCAAAGAACGAACCTGCCCAGCCGTTGGGACTCTCAGGTAAACGCTTTTCGCTACGTCTACCGAATACCATACGCTCAAGTTCAAGAATACGTTGAGATTTTCTTGCTAACTCTGCATCCTTTTGCTTAAGTTCTGCATCCTTTTGCTTAATCTCAACATCCTTAACCTTGATCTCTGCGTCCTTTTGCTTAAGTTCAACATTCTTGCTCTTAAGTTCTACATCCTTACTTTTAAGCTCCATGTCTTTCTGCTCAAGGAGATTTATAAAATCTTCTCGAGTTAAAAAATGATAGTTAGACGCAGTCTTATTGTTGGATGTATTCATCAGAAAACCAGTTATTTATATGATACAAAGGTACGAAAAATATCTGGATTTTGCAAGAAATTTCTAAGGTTTATTGTAACGTTTCCTTCGATAACAATGAGGATTTATACCTTCTATATAAAGGACCAATTCATCCCATCGAAGTTCATAAAATCCCTTGGTTTGCTGCATGATTTTACCACTTAAACAACCCTGTGCCATCTGCTTGTGGTATACGACAAAACCACATCGTTCCCAATGAAGCAGCTTGATACGATTGCGAGAACGATTATAGAACACATAAACACAACCATCAGATGGGTTAAAATCATTACCACGGACGAATTGACATAATCGAAGCATCCCCTGGCGCATATCCACAGGAGAACAACAAACCCGATAAACATTTGTTTCATTCAGTGCAAACATCTTTTTTGTGCAAAGGTAGCAACAATGCTGCATCCACAAAAGACGGCTAATTTTGGATGCTTACCGTAGTTCTGTACATTCATACGTAGTATTTACTTTGTTGATATACAATAAAAAATGGGAAGAAATAAAAGACTTATTACATTCTTTTATTTCTTCCCATTTACTCTTTATAAAGCTTCAAGCCTCGTAATAGATTATCATATTCCTATAAACACTTCATTGAGATATAGCAAAACTCAATCCCAATCCAATTAAATCATAGGGATATCGCAGTATCTACTCCCCCTCCCTATTGGGTCGAGGCTGTTTTATATTTACTTCGCATACCCAGGGTTCTGCTCCAACTTAGGATTGTCAGAGATGTTCCACTGTGGGATAGGTAAATATCTGTTGAAGGTTTGGAAGGTACGATCCTCAACCTTACTGGTACCACTGACCACGGCACGCATTGTTGGGTCGGTAACGGCAGTGTTAACAGTACCTGTGATGCGGTTTAACGGACCATTCAATACCGTTTCAGCTACCATCTTACCATTGCTTGTCCAACGTAAGATATCGGCACGACGGAGGCCTTCACCAGCGAACTCTGAGCCACGCTCGCGACGAATCAACTCACGAAGCTTGTCCTTAGTGTTATACTTTGTCTGGTCAACGGCAGGCATACCAACGCGGGTACGTACCTTGTTAATCATTGTATAGACATTTGCTGAAGGACCGTTCAACTCGTTCTCAGCCTCTGCCCATGTCAAGAGTACCTCTGCGTAGCGGAAGACGATAGGGCAAGCCTCTGTATCCCATACGTCAGCATACTGGCTCATTGGGTCTAAGTACTTACGCCATGTGAGCGCAGTCTTAGATGAGTTGGCAGCATTAGTTGGGTAGTTAGGATTCTTCTTACCATTGACATTCTCGTCGAGGGTATTGAAGATAGAACCTTCCCAATCGCAACCAGGATAGAGAATCGTCATTGCCATACGTGGGTCACGACCATGGAAAGGATGCGTTGCATCATAACCAGAACCCGCCTCAGTGATAGTCATACCATTACTCATCTCATAGTTGTCGACACAGTTCTGTGTTGGAACAACTGATGACCAACCACCATCGCCATTGTTATACAACTGTCCGATAGTGCCCAATGGGCGAGTACCGCTCTTATACTGTACGGCAAGGATGATTTCTTTTGAGTCAACACCAGCCAACTTAAAGAGGTTGGTATAGTCAGAATCAAGTTCATACTTACCCAAGTCGATGATAGCCTGAGCAGCATCCTTCGCCTTCTGATAGTCGCCCCAGTAGAGGGCAGCACGCATCTTCATAGCCAAGGCAGCACCCTTTGCGATACGTCCGCGTGCAGCAGGAGACGTATTGATATCAGCAATCGCCTCATCAAGGTCTTTGAACACTAAATCCTTCACTTCTTGCTCCGTATTACGTGGCACGCGTGCCTCCTGAGCACTGGTGAAAGGCTTAACGATTGGCACACCACCATAGAGGAAACCCATGCGGAAATAGTTATAAGCACGGATAGCCTTCACCTGCGCAACGAGGTCTTTCTTTACTGCATCGCTGCTGAAGACACACTTATCAACATTCTCAAGGAAGGTGTTACATCTACCAATGATGGTATAGTCGTAGAACGACCAGCCCGGAGACGATGGTGAGAGCGAACCATTACCGATATTGGTAAAGCCTTCCCAAGGGAAGTTGTTGTACGCAAAGTCAGAGCCAGCGTCCCAATAGAGCAAGGCTGCACCTTCTTCCCAACCATCATAACAGCCCACAAGGAACTTCTCAGCATCGTCGCCCGTCTTCCATGTTGTAGCTGGCGACATTGCATCTTTCGGCACAGTGGTAAGGTAGTCATTACAAGATGTGAGCGCAAGAGCAGCCACACCTGCTAATATATATGTTCTTACTGTTTTCATAATGTATATCGGGTATTTACGGTTAGAATGTGATATTGATACCGATAGAATGTGAACGCAGCAATGGATAAGATGATCCACGCTCGCTGGTTACTTCTGGGTCAATATTGAATGGCAATGCATCGAAGGTAAGGAGGTTTTCACCTGCATAGTAGATACGTACCTTCTCAAGATGAATTGCTTTGAGTGCACTCTTTGGAAGGGTGTAACCCAACTGCAAAGTCTTCAAACGCAAGTAAGCTGTGTTCCACAACCAGAAGGTTGACATAGCACGAGTCATGTCACTTGGGCTGTTTCCTGTCTCGAATACGCGAGGCAACTTAGCATTGTGATTATCCTCTGTCCATGATTCTTTCCACAGTGTTGAAGGGTGGCTGGCATCACCAGAGAACTCACCAAGTACCTCACGGTTGTAGATATGAGATACAGCACCAACACCCTGCCAAATCATAGAGAGGTCTACGTTCTTCCATGTTGCACCAAGGTTGAAGCCGTAAGTAATTGCTGGGATATCCGTGTGGTCGGTGTAGATGCGATCCTTTGAATCGAGCTTACCATCACCGTTTGTATCCTCATAGATAAGGTCACCCGCCATGAACTTACGTCCGAATGGGTTGCCATACTTCGCTGTGTAGTCGTCAGCCTCCTGCTGTGAGTTGAAGAACTTACCTGTTGCCTTGTACATATAATAGCTTCTGTACTGCTGACCGACAGCTGTACGGCGGTTGCGGTCATCCTTATCTTCAATATATTCGGTTCCCTCACCCAAGTAGAGAATCTTATTCTTGTTGTAAGCGAAGTTCGCACCGACATTGATTGTCCAATCCTTGTTCAACTGCTTTGCGTAAGCCAATGAAAGCTCAACACCCTGATTGCGCAATGCACCGATATTATCCTTGTAAGCACCGAGTGCAAACTCTGCAGGAGCAGACACGTTCATGATAATACCCGTAGTCTTGCGGTTATAGTAATCCAACGAACCAGTCAGACCACCGAAGAGGGTAAAGTCAAGACCAACGCCCCATGTAGTAGAACGCTCCCAAGAGATTGTCTCAAGGTGATAGCTACCCTGATAGTAACCCGGAGTGAGCTGTCCACCAAATGGATACTTCGCATTGAGGTTGTAAGTGTTCATCCAAGGATAGTAATCGCTCAAAGCATCCTGATTACCCAACTGACCCCATGATGCACGCAACTTCAAGTTGTTCAACCATGACTTTGAACTCTCCATGAATGGTTCCTCAGAGATACGCCATGCAGCAGAGAATGATGGGAAGAAGCCCCAGCGATGACCCTCAGCAAAGCGTGAAGAAGCATCAGAACGGAAGTTTGCCTCAAAGAGGTAACGACCAGCATAGTCGTAGTTCAGACGACCGAAGTAAGACACCATTGACAGCTCGCGAGTGTTACCAGCGTTCTGCTGTGTCGAAGCATCACCAGCGTTCATATCAGTAAGATCATTGTTAGGGAAGTTCTTACGATACATCCAATCTGGCAGATACTTAAAGCGTTCAGTATGCCAACCGAGCATAGCCTTGAAGTTATGCTTCGCAAATGACTTGTCATAGTTCAGGAACGCATCGAAGGTTGTGCGGTGCCAGTCATAATGAGCAATCTCCAACTTGTTAGGGTCAGAGGCCTTATTAGGGTTATATTGAATAAACTTCTGGAAGTAAGAGTAACGCTGTGAGTTATCAACGTAAGCCCCTTGGAGTGTCAGTTTCAAATCCTTGATAATCTGATAATCAAGACCAATCATACCCGTAAAGTTACGGTTATTGCGGTTTACGGTCATACCAGACTCCAACCAAGCCATTGGGTTACCATCAGAAACGGTTCCATAAGTACCATCTTCATACTTATAAACAATCCAAGGCGCGATGATATTCAGCTGACGAATAATCTGATCGCTACTTCCACCAGCGTATGCACTACTTGCATCGCGATAGTTGTTTTGGATATAAGAGAGGTTAAGATGGGCAGTGATGCGCTTTGACAACACCATGTCAAGATTCGCACGACCATTAAACTGCTCACGACCTGCATTAGGAAGAATACTGCTCTGCTTGAGATAACCAGCAGAAGCAAGATACTTCACATACTCATTACCACCTGTAATGTTCACATTATGGCGGTTTTGCCAAGCTGTCTTGAATGCAAGATCATACCAGTCGGTATTAGGATAGTTGTAAGGGTCAGAGCCGTCACGGAACTTCTTAATTGCTTCATCAGAGAAACGTGGAGCCTTACCACTACGCTCCAATGCCTTATTATAGTAGTAAGCGGCATCGGCAGAATTCATCCTTTCCATCAAGGCTGTTGCATTCTGAATACCAAAATAACCTGAATAGCTAACCTTTGGCGCACCGTTCTGCCCTCGTTTTGTAGTTACCAGAATCACACCGTTAGATGCTTTTGAACCATAGATGGCTGCTGAAGAAGCATCCTTTAGGACAGAGATACTCGCAATATCCTCTGGGTCGAGCGAGTTCAGTGTTCCTGCTTCAACACCATCAATCAAAATGTATGGCGTAGCTGAGTTCAATGTTCCCACACCACGCACAAGAATCGTACCATTATCAAGACCCGGCGCACCGTCAGCTCCTGTCACCGTGATACCCGGAAGCAAGCCCTGCAAGCCTGAAGACACGTTAGAGATAGGACGGTTTTCAAGCGCCTTGCTATCAAGCTGTGCAACAGAACCAGAGAGGTTTGCCTTCTTCTGCGTACCATAACCGACAACGACAACCTCGCTCAAGGCGCTGTTCTCATCTTTCAGAGTAATGTTATAGTTCGTCACACCACTTCTCACCATGACACTTTGAGTAGCGAAACCAACATAACTAATCTTCAACTCCGTACCCGGAGCGACAGAGACTGAGAAGCGACCGTCCATGTCGGTCACCCCTACTGGAGTACCATTTGCCAGTATAGAAGCACCAATGACAGGGTCGCCATTAGCATCTTTCACTACGCCATTGATACTCTGCTTTTGCTGCTGAACACTCATACTTGTGTTCGCATCCACATTGGCTAATACTGGGGATGGTGCAAATGCCATCAACCCAAGTGCAAAGGAGAAAGCTAAGCGACCACTAACAAATGGTGGGTGCTTTCTGCGGTTCTGACTTACTTTCATAAAATTAGACATATATTCTATTGATTTAGGTTTTGTGCTACAAATATAGTCGTTTATACAATAAATACCAAAAGAAAAGTTGTTTTTTTTCAATATGAAGTATTGTTCACGCACACAGCTAATCTTTAGTTCAGAATTATTCTCTCACAGAACTCACAGATGAATAGATATAACAGAGACCTAAAGATCATTGATACCACAGAAGCCCCACCCCTAATCCCTCCCCAGTAGGAAGGGGCGTAATTACCAAGATACCCCTATTGGTTTGCAAACCTTTAGTTGATGAATAAGCTACTTGTTATGTAGTTCGTATCTTCATAAGCAAATTATCCCCAGCAAATCCCCCTCTCTGGAGGAAGGGGATGGGGTAGGGACTCTGTGTTATCCAATACCGTCAGGTCTCTGTGCGTTACGTTAGCAAAAAAGAATTCTGTTTCATCTGTGAGTTCTGTGAGAAAACATATACAATTCATAATTCACAATTTACAATTCTGAATTATGATTACCACCGAAGGAAAAGTTAAAAGGCTTTGGGAAAAGTAAAAAAGTAAAAACGTTAAAGCTAAGAAGTTCAAACTTCTATCTCCAAAGTTTAAAGGGAAAAGTATTGTCAGATAAGAGAAAAAATATTACAGATAACGACGGAAAGTTTTGTTTTATGTTGCTGTCATTTTTAACATTTCACATATCTTACTGTAGCATAACAAGTTAAGTGACGGTTTAATATGACAGGAATGACAGGAAATAAAAACTGATACAGAAATAAGAGATTGATCTATAAAAAGGCAAAAGGTGTCCAGACGGATTGCTGAACACCTTAATTTATTCTTTTTTTAATAGAGCTCGCCTAAATCCTAACTTGTGAGGAATAAAATGTGCGAGATGAATATGCATAGAACATATAACTCGGCAATCTGCCAACTCGTAATAACTCGTTAGCTTGTAACAACCTGTCAACTTGTAATAGCTTGTTAACTCGTCAACTTGTCAACTTGCATATTCCCCTTGTAGGCTTCTATTAGCCGTGCTGAACAGGAATTTTCTTAACGCGACGTTCGTGTCTTCCGCCCTCAAAACTTGCTTTGAAGAAGGCGTCAAGAATCTTTTCAGCGGTCTTATTATCTATAAATCTGCCAGGGAGGACAATGACGTTTGCATCATTATGTTGACGAATCAACTCTGCTACATCCTTGTTCCATACCAAACCAGCACGTACACCTTGATGCTTGTTGAGTGTGATAGCCATACCCTCACCGCTACCACAGATAGCAATACCAGGATAAACTTCACCACTTTCAATGGCTTCAGCCAATGGGTGAGCATAATCAGGATAGTCGCAGCTCAAATCACTATTACAGCCAAAATCCTTATATGCATACTTGTGTTCTTCCAAATACTGGATCACGAATTGCTTTAATGGATAGCCTGCGTGGTCGCAGGCAACTCCTACTGTCTTAATTTCCATAAGCTGTTTAGGTATTATGACCCCCCTCATTCGATGCCGGACTTAGGGGTGTCTGGTTAAACGTTTATGCTAAAAATGCTTTTACTTGTTTGTAAACATTCTCTGGAGTAAAGCCTAACTTCTCATCGAGAACTTTAAAAGGTGCTGAGAAGCCGAAGCTGTTGAGACCATAGACCTTACCATTGGCACCCACTAAACCTTCGAGGGTTACTGGGAGACCTGCCGTAAGACCGAAAATCTTAGCATCTCTTGGCAGAATCTGCTCCTGATATTCCTTACTCTGACGACGGAATAGTCCCTCTGATGGTGCGCTAACAACACGTACCTTCACTCCATCTTTGCGTAACAACTCAGCTCCATCAACGCAGGTAGAGACCTCAGAACCACTTGCAACGAGGATGACATCATACTGTTCGTCAGAACCTGGTACGATATAAGCACCCTTTCGTGTCTGCTGATAGTCAGTGCCCTTTGGCAAACTCTTTACATTCTGACGTGAGAAGATGAGAGCTGTTGGGGTATCCATATTCTCCATTGCCATCTGCCAGCAAACCGTTGCAGCATCGCTATCAGCTGGACGAAGTACACGAACAGAATCCTGTCCAAGATGATTTTGTAACTTCTCCATCAAGCGTATCTGTGCTTCTTGTTCTACAGGCTCGTGGGTTGGGCCGTCTTCACCTACACGGAAAGCGTCGTGACTCCATACGAACTTAACAGGCGTGCGCATGAGGGCAGCCATGCGAACAGCTGGTTTCATATAGTCAGAGAAGACGAAGAAAGTTCCCATTGCGGTGATGACACCACCATGGAGCATCATACCGATACACATACATGCCATTGCCAACTCGCTAACACCTGCTTGGAAGAAGGCACCGCTGAAGTCGTCACGTGTGAGTGCATGTGTTTTGTTGAGGAAGCCATCTGTCTTATCAGAGTTGCTAAGGTCGGCTGATGATACAATCATGTTAGGAACTTGTTCAGCAAGAACACCGAGACAAGCTGCAGAACCATTACGCGTTGGGATGTCACGCTTCTGTATAAGCCCACTCCAGTCAATCTTTGGAGCCTTGCCAGAGAACCACTCACGCATCTGTGCTGCCTTCTCAGGATTTTCTTTCTCCCAAGCTGCTTCAGCTGCATGACGCTCTGCAACAATCTTTCTGAGTTCTGCAGCACGGTCATCATAGAGTTTCTGTACGTCTGGAAAAATCTTGAATGGATCATTAATATCTCCCCCAAGATTCTTTACTGTATTTGTGTAGGCATCACCACCCAATGGTGCACCATGAGTCTTAATGCTATGCTCGTAGTTACTACCGTCTGCCTGCAACGCTCCTTTACCCATAATGGTCTCACCAATGATAAGCGTAGGGCGATGCTCTTCCTTGTTAGCAGCAATGAGTGCTTCGCGAATAGCGTCAGGATCGTTGCCATCAATCTCCAATACATTCCAATTCCATGCCCGATACTTCATTGCTGTATCTTCAGACATCACAACTCCACACTCAGTAGAAAGCTGAATGTCATTAGAATCGTAGAACATAATGAAGTTATTAAGTCCCAGGTTTCCTGCTAATCGACCGACTTCCGCACTGATACCTTCTTGGATGCCACCATCAGAGATGTAAGCATAGATCTTATGCTGCATCATTGTGTTACCAAGGCGTGCCGCAAGAAACTTCTCTGCTACAGCCGCACCAGCAGCGTAAGCATGACCTTGCCCAAGTGGACCAGAAGAGTTTTCGATACCATGTGCGATGTCTCTTTCAGGATGTCCAGGAGTTATTGACCCCCACTGACGGAATTGTTTAATATCATCAATCGTGAACTTTCTCTGAAGGGTCAATGCTGCGTAAAGCATTGGAGACATGTGACCTGGGTCAAGGTAGAATCGGTCACGTCCTGCCCACTCAGGTTGTTCTGGGTCAAAGACGAGAAATTCAGAGAATAGGATGTTAATAAAGTCCGCACCACCCATAGCTCCACCAGGGTGTCCTGATTTAGCTTTTTCAACCATTGACACTGCGAGAATTCTAATGTTATCCGCTGCTCTGTCCATTAATTTCTTGTCATTCATAAATAGATAGGATTTTTAAATTATAATGCAAATATAAAGATAAATATGGAGACCTCAAAATAATGTACTTACTATTTTGAATAAATTACTCAAAAAGATGAAGGTGAAAGGTTTCTATGGGTCAGATGGGTTGTTGAGAGAAGTCGTGTGAATACTTGACACCATTGGTGCAGAGGCTCAGCACCAATGGTGTTAGGTACCAACACGTCATTAAATAATGCAGAATGAAGACTCACTTTGTGGTAAGAACTATCATAAAAGAGGGTATATCAGAATGTCCGTTGATAACGTTTTACATTCGATACGCCCTCTTTGAGTAGTGGTTTTAGTAAAAACTTATACCATTAGCCTTACTATGAATAGTTATAGTGAGGCATCATTATATATTTCTTTGTTGATACGATACAATGCAGCACCACGCTTGCTTGTAATCTTATCAATGTGCGTTGTCTTCTCAATGAAATCGATTTGTTTGATACGTTTGCGGAAGTTACGTTTATCAATTTCAATGCCCAAGATTGCCTCATGCACATTCTGAAGCTGTGTCAATGTGAAGAGCTCTGGCAGAAGATTAAAACCGAGTGGGTCTTTATTGATGAGTTTACGGAGTTGGCTTAAAGCGATGTGTACCATCTCTATGTGGTCACCATATAACTCTGGTAAGTTATTGATATCAACCCATTGCAAGTTGTTTTCCTCTAATAATTTATGGTCATAGTCAGAGACATTGATAAGTGCACAATAGGCAATTGAGATGACACGATCACCTGGGTCACGGTCGATCTCACCGAAGGCTCCCACCTGTCGCATATAAATATCATTGATACCCGTACATTGGAAGAGTACTCTGTTAGCAGCTTCTTTTAAGCTCTCGTCTTCTCGAACGAATCCGCCATAGAGAGATAACTTACCGCTGTATGGTTCTACTTTACGTTTACCAACGAGTAATTGAAGTTTCTTGTTTTCGAACCCCAGTACGATGCAGTCGACCGATACCAAGTGTTTGGGTTCTCCTTTGTAGTATTTATTCATGTTGTATAGGTTTATATTAGAGATGTAAAAACATTATTGTCCTTTGGTTGCGTAGTAATATTTTTTGTATAAGAGTTTAAAGGTTATACTTATGTTTATATTTATTATCTTTAGTGAGGGCTGAGATTCTTATACAGAATTCAGCCCTTATACTAATTCAATACTATTGAAAGGGAGACCTCATTGGATGTCATTCTTTTCTTAGCAAACCTTGTGAGAACCGTCACTGATAACGACAGGATAAATCTCAGGAGCATGACCATACTTTGCTTTGAACTTCTCTGTCACGTCAGCAATGAACTTGTCATACAAATCGTCCTTAATGAGGTTGATGGTACAGCCACCAAAGCCGCCACCCATGATGCGCGAACCAGTCACGCCATCTTCCTTAGCAATGTCGTTGAGGAAGTCAAGCTCTTCGCAGCTTACCTCATACTCTTTGCTAAGTCCGTAATGCGTTTCGTACATCATCTTTCCAACGGTCTCGTAGTCGCCAGCATTGAGTGCATCACAGACAGCGAGAACACGTTCCTTCTCACCGAGAACGAAGTGCGCACGCTTATAGTCCTCAGCACTTACCTTGTCCTTAACAGCCTCTAATTCTTCCTCATTGACATCACGCAATGTCTCGAATTTCTTGTCTGGGAACTGCTTCGCAACAGCTTCAACAACGTTCTCACAGCTTCTGCGGCGGTCGTTATACGGGCTTCCAACGAGTTCGTGCTTAACCTTTGAATTGACGAGAGCGAGCTTGTAACCCTGTGGATTGAATGGGAAGTACTCGAACTCACGGCTACGGCAGTCAAGACGCATCAGCTTACCTTTCTGACCGAAGACACTTGCGAACTGGTCCATAATACCACAGTTTACACCGATATACTTATGTTCTGTTGCCTGACCAGCGAGAACGATGTCCCACTTTGAAATCTTATTATCAGCAAATAAGTCGTTCAATGCACATCCGAAACAACTCTCCATAGCAGCAGAAGAGCTCATACCTGCACCGAGAGGTACGTCACCTGCAAAGGCAATGTTGAAACCCTTTACGTCAACACCAAGTGCCTTAAACTCCTGAACCATACCATAAATGAAGCGTGCCCATGTAGCGCGTGGACCCTCTGGGTCATCAACTTTGAACTCTACACGGTCCTTGAGGTCGATAGAGTAGCACATAACAGTGTTTGTACCATTAGGACGAACCTCTGCCATAATGCCCTTGTCTACTGCACCTGGGAATACGAAGCCCCCATTATAATCGGTATGCTCGCCAATGAGATTGATACGACCTGGTGAAAAATAAATGTTTCCTGTCTTGCCGTCGAAGTGCTTAATAAAACGACTTCTTACGAATTCTATGTCCATGTTAGTAATTCTTTGAATAATTGTTATTATATAAAGGTAATATCTCAATATAATGGCAAGCATAGTGCCTGCCATTATAAAGATGTCTGTTTAAGCTTTCTTTGAAGGATGAGAGCCAATCAATGCGTAGAAGAGCATGTAGGCAAGCATTGCTACAATCAGCCAGTAGCTCTGGATGTCGCCAACCTTGGTAGCCATAAGGTTCTGAATCAATGGCATTACACCACCACCCACAACCATAGTCATGAAGAGACCAGAAGCTGTTGCAGTGTATTTTCCGAGACCTTCTGTTGCGAGGTTGAAGATAACACCCCACATCACTGATGTACAAATACCGCAAAGGATGATGAGTAATACCTTTGTTGGAACCTCTGCCTGAATCAAAGTGCTCTCTGCAATGTTAGGAATTGTAAGGCTCATCTTACTTGCCTCTGGCATGAAGATTGCCACAATAAGAAGTAACAGGGCGACAGCTGATGTCACTGTTAGCTGTGTACGTGAAGAAACCTTACCACTGATGAAAGCACTAACGAAGCGACCAACGAGCATCAACAACCAGTAGATACCTGCGATAAGACCTGCTATGGCAGCACTACCGAGCACTCCGCCTTCTGCAACGGGCTGGCTAAGATAGAACAGAAGCTGTCCTGGAATACCCACCTCAATACCTACGTAGAAGAAGATGGCAATGATACCAAGTACCAATTGGCGATAACCCAAGGCACCCTTGATACCACCTACAACGTCAGACTTCTCTGTCTCTGGCTCTGTCAACTGTGTGAACCATACGATAATGAAAGATGCTGCAAAGATTACCAAAGCGATGAGCAACAATGGAGATACGACCTTGAGCGATGTACTCTTAGTGATTTCGCCAATCATAGAGCCGGCAACCATTGGCGTCAATGTAGCTGCGAGTGAGTTCAATGATGCACCTGTCTGGATAAGCTGATTACCACGGTTACCACCCCCACCAAGAAGGTTCAACATTGGGTTTACTACTGTATTCAAGATACAAACACAGAAACCACAGACGAAGGCACCGAGCAGGTAAACAACGTATGTGCTGATTTCGTTGCCGTCCATTGTACTTGATACGTATTGAATGCCAATACCAAAGAAACCAAGTGCCAATGCGATCAGTGCAGTCTTCTTGTACCCATACTTTGTAATCATCATACCAGCAGGAATACCCATGAAGAGGTAAGCTGCAAAGTTCATCATGTTACCCATCATACCTGCCCACTCATAGTGCTGTTTCCATATTGTACCGAATGGTGCCGCCATATTGGTAACGAAGGAGATCATCGCAAACAGGAACATCATGGTGATAATCGCCACCAAGGTTCCTTTCTTGTTAGTTTGTTTTTCCATTGTTGTATTTCAGTTTTTATTTATTATTCTTACTTAATCGCAGTCGTTATTTCTCCACACCGAACTTATAAATAGTCTTCTGTGTGTACTCCTTACCTGGTTCCAAGATGACTGAAGGAAAGTAAGGATGGTTAGGACTGTCAGGGAAGTGCTGTGCCTCGAAGCAGATAGCACTGCGACGTGGGAAGGTTGCACCATGCTGCCCCTTGTAGCCGTCAGCCCAGTTATGGGTATAAACCTGAACACCTGGTTCTGTGGTATATACTTCCATTGTTCTTCCACTCTTTGGTTCTTTAATACGTGCAGCGAATGAGAGTTCGCCCTCTTCCTTCTTATTTAGGACGAAGCAGTGGTCATAACCCGCACCATTCTTGATCTGCTCGTGGTCAGCATCAATATCCTGACCTACGGCTTTTGGCTCACGGAAGTCGAATGGAGTTCCTGCTACCTTCAAAATCTCGCCCGTTGGAATTGATGTCTCGTCAATAGGGATGTAGAAGTCAGCATTAATCTGGCACTCTAAGTCGTCAATCGTCGGTGTTGGATTAGCAATACCTGCCAAAGAGAAGAATCCATGACTGGTAAGATTGATGATCGTCTTCTTATTTGTCTTTGCTGAATATTTGATGATAAGCTCGTCATCATCAGAGAATGAATAAGCTACCCAAACGTCAACCTCGCCCGTGTACCCTTCTTCGCCGTATGAAGAGGTATATTTCAATACAACGGCGTGGTCGTTAACCTGTACAGCATCCCATACCTTTGCATTAAAGCCTTTCTTACCTCCGTGCAAAGAGTTAGGACCGTTATTAATAGCGAGTTTATATTCCTTTCCGTTCAACTGGAAACGTCCTTTAGCAATACGATTGCCATAACGACCAATAAGGGTTGAAAGGTAAGGCTCTGGTGAGCTGATAACCTCTTGTATATTATCATGTCCTTGAATGACATTTGCCAAGTTTCCTTCTTTATCAGGAACCATAATTGCAACAATAGCACCACCGTAGTTAGTGACTGCAACTTCATTGCCCTTGGCATTTCTGAGTACATAGAGATCGGTTTTCTTACCATCTATTATAGTCTGGAAGTCCTCTTTCTTCAGACCACACACATAGTGTGTCTCTTCGGCATTTACCATGATGTTCTGTTTTTAGTTACTATTTCAAGACCTGCAAAGTAAATAAAAATAAACGAAAACTGCAAACTTAACTTTGAAAATAATACGATATGGTGTGTTAAAAACAATTAACACAACAATACCTTTAACTCAATTCAGTCATTGGAAATATACTGAAAAACAGCCTATCCTTCCCTCAGCCTACTCCGTAGGGAAAGACTGCCTGGGAGGTCTTGCTGTACTATCAATGATCTTTAGATCTCTGGGGATTTCGTTAAACAAAAGAAATCTATTCTTCTACTTTATCGAAGTTCTGTGTAAAAATAAACGGCTCTATAACGAATTGTGTAGGTTGTTTGCCCCGATTAGAATAATATCTGTTGTATCCATAAAAAGAAGTTATTGGCTCAGTTTAGTTTTACTCTTTAACACTTTAGCCAATGGAAAAGGATGTTTTAAGGTCTTATTTCATACAATATTCGTGAATGTTTACCATCATTTGCTGTGGTGCTGATACTCTGCACATGTGGTGCGGGCGCTTAGCACATATGGTGCGGAGGGTTAACACCACATGTGCGGAGGGTAAAATTCACCATGATATAAGGATGACAGGGGATGAATTGTGAGCAAAATGTTGTAATACTAAGAATACGCAGGAGGTGTGTAGAAGTTTGTTTAGCTCAAATTCCTTTATACTTTGTAGATTAATTCGTCTTCATCTGTTCAGCCATAAAGCCATTAAACATAGGAACGCTGGCAAGGAAAAACTATTTACCCACACGATTCGTTATAGAACCAAATAAACTTAATTCATAATTACCATTGCTTGCCATGGTTTATCACCACAAGCACCTGTAAACTTGTCTACTAAAGAATCGGCTACTATCTAAGAATATTGGGGAACAAAGATGATGCTATAACAAAAAAACATCTAAATAGCAATATGTAATAAAGTGTTGTTTTACAATGTATTATGCTTATAAACAAAAGAATTTTAGCACCGTACTAAGTCACTCAACCCTGATGTTTAGGGTTTTCCCCCTCCTATATAGGGGAAATCCTTTTCACATGTTTATTTTTCTTTGTTCCTTTGCAACATGAAAGTTAGGAAATGCGCTTCAAAGCAGAACCAAAACTTGATAAAAACATAATAAAAGGTAACGATTATGAGAAAGATAGTACTAACCCTCATCGCATCGCTCATGGTATATGGCGCATCAACAAGCGCAATGAGTTATGAGCAAGCTCGAGTACAAGCACTCTTTCTAACGGATAAGATGGCTTACGAGCTGAATCTGACTGAGGCACAATATGAGGCAGCCTACGAGATCAATTTGGATTACCTCATGAGTGTCAACACAGTAGACGACCTCTACGGAATGTATTGGTCACATCGCAATGTAGATTTAAGCTATATCCTCTATGATTGGCAATATCGTGCATACGTTGAAGCAGCATATTTCTACCGTCCATTGAGATGGGATTCAGGGTACTGGAGATTTGGCGTTTATGCCCGCTACCCACGTCGTGACTACTATTACTTTGGACAACCAAGCTTCTATAATGTCTACAATGGCGCACATAGTTGGCGAATGAATGGCGGAAGAAGTTGGTATAACGGGAGAGAACTTTTCTATGGAAGAGATTATAATTCTCGATACGGTATGAGAGACAGCTACTTACGAGGCGATTACAATAGAGGAGGAAGCTACTATTATAATAATGGTCCGACCTATCAGAACGACCGCTATCGCAGCTTCGGCAACCAGCAACGCGGCAACTTCGATGGACCACGTAATTACCAATATTACGCACCGCGAGAGAGTTCTACTCGTACAACAGTTACTCAACCGAATTACGGGAATAACTTTGGAGGGAGTAGAAGTTACGGTAGCGCAACAAGAAGCTATGAGCCAAGTCGCTCATTCAGCGCCCCAAGCAACAGCTTTGGTGGAGGTGGCGCAACATTCGGTGGTAGTCGCTCAGGTGGAAGTAATAACTCAAACGGAGGAAGTTCCTTCGGAGGACATAGATAACGACATTAAGATATAATAAAGAGACATTGATTCAATCAGGTTTAAATACTAAGCACTAAGGTTTTAAAAGATAAAAGATTAGAGGAATTAAGGTATAAAAGATTGTTTAGCAGTTAGCAAACCTTTGAGTAAAACTGCATTCAGACCAAATTAGAGATGTAACAAAGAGAGTTATTTAAATGAAGGAGAGGGGTTTCACGTGAGTGAAGTTCCTCTTCGCCCTTTATATTTTTGAGGGAATCTACAATGCATTCTTTTCAGCTTAGACAGCATAGAACTTACGATCAATCTTACCGTTAAAGGTGCGCTGTATGACCTCAACCTCGCCATAAAGCACAGGAATCTTATAAGTTTCAAGCCTATCTTTTAAGAAAAGTATCAACTTCTTTTTATCATAACCATTATGTGGCACAACTAATAACTTCAATACGGTACCCACTACAGGATGGTTTGCTGAAATGCAGATGCAATCTTTCACTGTTGGAAAAGCCAATGCAACCTCCTCTACTTCGGATGGAGCGACCTTATAACCCCCTACGTTTATAGTGTCATCTCCCCTCCCTAACAAACAAAGTCGACCTTTTTCATCAATCCGTCCTAAGTCTGCCGTCCTTATCACTCCGTCTTTCAGAACGTTTCTCGTAGCTTCTTCATCGTTCCAGTAGCCTGTCATCAACGTCTTTCCCTTACAAGCCACATAGCCATCAGCAGTTATAAAAAACGAGGAATGCTTCATCTTGTGTCCCACACAGCCAGCAAGACTCGCACCGTCGTTATAATCATAGGTAGAGATGATACCTGTCTCTGTAGAAGCATACGTGTTATAAAGTCGACTATGAGGTAACAGCTCACAGAATAGCTTCATATCTGTGGCCGCCAAAGGTGCTGCGCCAGTCTCAACGAAGTCAATCTTATCAGCTACGGCTATCAGCTCTTTCTTCCATAGGGTAATGAGTATTCGAATGGCAGCAGGAACAAGAAAGGTTGCGACCTTATTCGGCGCATCATCAATCGCTGTAAAGAAAGCCTTTATGTCTTTCATTCCATCGATGACGTGAATCGTTCCGCCCACGTAGATAGTAGGGTAAACTTTCGAAAGACTACCGATATGATTGAGAGGACCATTAATAATAAACGTTACATCGTGACTGAACCCTTGCGACAAAACAAGGTTCTCCGCATTGGCCATGATGGTTTGGTGACTTATCATAACAGCCTTGGCATTCCCCGTTGTACCTGTAGTAAACAGGATGTCAGCCACTTCTTCAGGTACTATCCCCTGTTCTAAAGTTTCTGCATAATCGTTTAATTTCTTAGCCGGAATGTCTTTATGCAAAGGAACTGCCACCGCACCGGTCAAGTGAAGCGCAAAGTAAGTAATGAAGAAGTCGACGGTGGGATATGCAACAATAGGAATCAGGCACCCTCTTATGTCCCCCATAGAGTCCGCCTTATCCTTTATCGCCTGATACAGTTGCCGATAGGTCAGACTTTTTTCTCCACAGACAAGAGCCACCTTGTCAGGATACAAAGCAGCATTCTTACGCAACTTATCTTCAATCACCATCCTTATTAAGTTTCTGCTTAACTAATTCAACCAAGCTGTCGAGCGTCTTGAAGTTCTTTGGTGTCACATCAGTGCGATTCAGTTCGATGCCATACATATCGGAGAGAACCATCAGGATAGTTGTTATCCCAAGAGAGTCAAGCTCCTGAAAGAGAAAGTCGGAATCTAAATCGACAATTGGTAGTACTTCTTCTAATTTCTTACGAATATCTTCTTTCATATTATCTTGTTGTTGTTTTTATTTGAATAAACGTGGGAGAAAGTCCAATAGAAACCTGCGCCTGTTCACCCAGCTATGTCCTCCAGAAGTCACATTATAGGTGTACTTACAGCCTAAGTTGGACAGCTTTGAAATCCACTATACCCGACTTCTTGTTGACATAACGGAAAAGCTGTATTATGATTCTCCAGAACAGGCATTGTCCTATTTGTCGTCTGCTGCGCTGTTGCCACCGTGGAAAGGAGACAGCTCATGATGATAGATTCTATATATTTCTTCATACTCGCATTCCTTATTATAAAGAAAAGACCTTCGCCTCAGGGTATTTTTCTTTATCAATATCCATATTATCGATTACTTCCAAGTTATCAACTATATCCTTCGCACAATAAGTCAGCATAGACGCTATGTTCTCATCCTGTTCAAACACGAACACTTGAGTGCTTCTATGTACTAAGGCATAGAGTAAGGCGAACTCACCGTAGCCACTGTTTTTGACGATAACAACAGGATGAACATCTTCTGTATCTATCCACTTCGCGTAGTTATCATTGTGTTTCAAGTTCTTACATATGTTACGATAGCTATCAACCCCCTTATAACGGTAGCGATCCTTGACAAGAGAAACATAATAAGCTGCCGTCTCAAGCTCCCTTGTCAACGCCTTATACTCGCGTTTATAGAAGTCGTAGACCAGAGAAGTAAGCTCGTTATAGGACTGTTGTCCCTCTACACTAATGCGCTTATATACTTTTATCGTAATGTTCCCAGGGAACACCTGAAAGCTATTCCTTGGAAGAACCACGTTAAGCCCATGAATGATAACAGGGAGGATGTCTAACTGATAACGTTCAGCCAACAGGAAGGCGCCCTTGTGGAAGCGACAGATAGAAGAATTGTCATTACGTTTTCCCTCTGGGAAGATGACAAAGCTGTAGCCTCGTTCTATGTACTTCTTTATCAGTTCATCGTCAATCGAGTCCTTACCAGCTAAGGTTATGAAACCATTCCATTTGTAGATGTGCCGGATAACAGGGTTATAACTCACCTTCTCATTTGATATGAGGATGGTCTTTGGACTCATCGCCATAAAGACGGCAGCATCCAACATTGACTGATGATTGCTGACAATGATTGAAGAAGATGCCAGCGTGTTCTCTGTCAAACCTTCTATACGGAACTTCACGTATGGTATATGACGTAAGTCAAACAAGAACAAACGCTGCTGATAACGACGCAACCACGCTCGTTTTCTCTCTGAGAAAGGTAATAATTCTAACAAGATAAAACCTAAAACATAGACTGTAAACAGTTGGATAAAGAATACAATGGCACACAACCCCATAACAACAAGGTTCTTAATTGACAGCGGACGAACCCTGTACTTATCGCCCGACTTCACTAAGAAGTTGAAGATCAAAGGAGGGAAGATATAGGCCATCAACACCACAGAGAACATTCCTGCTATTGTCACCTCAGCCAAAGAATGCAATGCCGGATGACGAGCAACGATTAAGGTTCCGATACCTATAAACATTATCAAGGCTGAGATGATGATAGAATGCTTGTAAGATGCGAGCATCCTACGCCGATAAGCATACTCATACATCGAACCTTCTGTCATAAATATCGTATAATCGTCGCCTTGTCCGAATATAAACGTTGCTAAAATGATGTTGACAATATTGAACTCCATTCCAAACAAAGCCATTATACCCAATATCCAAATCCAACTCACTGCCATAGGAATAAAGGAGAGAAGGGCCAATTCAAGATTACCAAACGACAGCCAAAGGAAGAAGAAAACGATCAATCCACATGCCAATCCTATGTAATTGAAGTCGTTAGACAGGTGGTTGGCGATAGCACTGTTCATACTCTGGATATCAAAGCTGAAACCGTCCTTCTCTGATAGGGCTTCTTTTACCTTCTGGACATTCTTGTTATTGACCGAAAGGATGTTGACTACATTATATTGCTTGCCCACACTATCGACGCTGATGTTACCTGCAAAGAGCGAGCGTGTCAGGTCATTGAAATAAGAGGCAGGCTGCGGTTGATAGTTTCTGCCTAACAAGTCATAATACTCATCAAAGCTGTCGGCAGCAAAACCTTCCCTCTGCATAGCTGAGCGAAGCGTTGTTGTGAGTTTCTCCCTGTTTTTCCTTACAAAGTTATTCCATCGTTTTAGCCTGTGCTTCTGCTCGGAGGTAGACACGAGGAACTGACTGCAGGAACTGTAATCATGTACCAACTTCTCCTTCACTAACCTCTCCAACATTGGCTGTATACGCTGACTCTTGTCCAATGCACCATCCATCGTTGAATCAGTCGTAACAGCATATACCTTTTGGTAATCTCCGTTCTCCGTCATCATCTTCTGGAAATATGCCATATCAGCCTTCTGATCATCCGTCATATAGTTGATATTCGACATATTGGCATCGAACTTTGTTTGGAAACTGAAGTATCCAAAGACTATCGTTAGCACTATTACAACCCCTACAAACACGGGCTTGTTTTCCAAAGAGATATCACTCACCTTATCCAAGAAGGTATGCTTCACCTCCTTTGTTTCCTTCGTGATATGTGGAAGATAAACCAATACGAAGAGAATGGTTCCTATCAGCAAGAAAGAACTAAACAAGCCAAGGTCGCGCAAAGCAAAAGATTGCAGCGGGACAAGGGATAAGAAAGCACCAACCGTCGTCACATTACCCACCAAGAGGGGTGCGACGATCTCTCGCAAAGCTTTCTTCCTCTTAGGAGTATGCGACAAATGGGCTATGAAATGTAGCGGATAGTTCACGGCAATACCCAAGATTACCGAGCTTATACCAATGACAATGATTGAAACACTATTATGGAACAAAGCTAATCCACCCATAGCAAAGAGCCAACCCCACCCTATGGAGAGGATAATCAGCAATATATTGCGGACACTCCGTAAGGTGAAAAGCAACAAAGCCATGATAAGTACCACAGCAATGATGACCGAAAGGATGCTGTCTGACTTTATCTGCGATGCGTTACCGACGGCGATGACTGGTCCACCGATAATATGAACATCTATATTCTTACTGTTTGCAACAGCCTTACTACCACACGTCTGTAGGAGTTCAATCAGCTTTGTGTTGTTCTCCGTCTCACTTGCGCCATACGGAGAGTCTATCATCACGATAGCTTTCTGCATATCAGGAGAGAAGATATGCCCCGCATACAGTTCATACTTCAAATCTGTATCCGTCCGTTGCAATAGCTGAACGACGGGTGTAAAAAGGTTGAGTGGGTCGCGTTGTATATTCTCAGAGAGGATATCTCCAGCAGGGAACATCAGCAACTGCTTGTCATGTTGCAATTGCTTTACTACATAGTCAGGTTGCTGAAGCGCCTTCTCCATCCGGACATAGTCCTTCTCTGTCAGGAAATAAGGGATATTCTGATACACAAAGCTCGTCACCTTCGACATCTTTCAAGGTCGATCTGAGACATTATATATGGTATTTTCTTTGCCGTATCAGCACGCTGCATCTCATCAACGAAGGAGTCTATACAACCCACCATAGCGTCGGGATCGGTTTTAGTGGTATCCCGATACTGGAAAATAGCAAAAATCTTATTTGCTCCTGATATATCCTGATAAACCTTTAAGGCATTATGATGGTTACTGTCAACAGGCAGAAAGTCTGCAATATCCTCCTTATAACCGAGTCGGAGTACTGAGACAACCAGTAATAGAGTAACTATCATAAATGAAAGCACAGCGACCAGCTTGTGTGCCTTCATATAATCATACAAACGCAGAATTGGTTCCGTCATCCTATTTATTAATTACTGGATTCGAATAAATCCCTAAAAAGATATCCTTTAGTTTCTCTATATCACATGTATCATATTTCTCTAATTGCTGAAGATTGTCCATAAAGGCTTTCTTCTCCTCCTCCGTGTAACAATCCTTATACTTTGTTGTACCGTAACGTAGGTCATAGGCAATATAATTGTTAGGGTATAGACGATAAGCCGTATTAATCCGATTGTCTAAAAGATGCGCTACATGCTTATGATATTCGTTGTTTGTGGCATCTTCAAACTTTGTCAGCTCGGCATGAGAAATCGGTTCGCAAAGCTCAAAATGTACTCTTCCCTTCTGCTGAATAAGTCCTGTGAGAATGCTGTTAAGGTCTTCTCCAGGTTTCTTTGTGTACTTTGAAAACTGTGACTCATAGAGTTCAAGCGTCTTCAAGATGTCACAGGGTTCCCACTCATAAGACACGGCAATGGGAACAACATGCAACTGGTCAATGGCCTTGATTTTATCCTCTGGGCACGACATACAAAACATCTTAATGATTCCCTGATCAGTAACATCATTGCCGTCCTTGGTCCTACCGTTGCGTTGCGCAATCCAAACAGACTGCCCTTTGTCCGTGATAACATAACGGATATAATCCGACAATTTCTTAGAACTACGGTAGAAATCCTTAACATTATTACCTGGACGCTCCACCTTGAACATCTTGTTGCACTTCCCGATATCTATGACCAACTGATTCATCATCAAGTTAGCACCGAAGGTTATCTCCGTGGTATCGAAATCCTTGGTAACAAAGTAGTACTGAAGCAAGCTCGAATCTAACATAATATCACGATGATTGGACACGAAGAGATAGTGTTCATCAGGGTTCAGCTTGTCAAGTCCCGAACAAGTAAATGAAGTAATGCTGTTCTCTATCACTCGCTGATTGACCATACGCATCGTTTCCGTTTGGAATTCGCGTACTGTCTTATAGTTTGCGATACGCTCACGAACAGTCTCCAAAGGTTCGTCAGGATAAACATACGACGCCAGAAATGGGAATGAAGAACTAAAGGCTATGCGCTGCATTGCCGCTGGAATTTCTTCGACATTATAAGGTCTGATATCATCAAATTGACTTGTCTCCATTACTGTTTATACTTTATTATTCATATTAATATTATCAATTCAAATCGTAGTCTGCCAAAGCTGAATTTCAAGTAACGCCCAATTGAAATACACGTAAGGCTTGATTGCTTTTTTCGTGAGCTTACGTCTATTTTCAAGGGGTATCCTCGAGTTTGTGAAACCAGGACAGAAACTCCTTTTTCCATTGCCGACACTCAGCCGTACCTTTACGCTCTGAAGCTCCGAAACCATGTCCACCCGTCTGATATTGAATGTAACGATGAGGAACCTTCTGGCTTGTCAGGGCTGAATCAAGTAACTCTGAATTCTGATACTTCACGATAGGGTCATCCTTACAGTTGACGAGGAATACGGGAGGACAGTCCGTTGGCACGTGCCGTTCAAGGGAAAGAAGATCACGAAGAGCTCTATTCTTCATCCGACTGTCGCCCAAGAGTGCCCTGCGTGAACGCTTATGTACACAGGACTCGACCATAGTAACAACAGGGTAGATGGGTACCATGAAATAAGGACGTTCTGCCTTTGGTAGCAATTCGGCGGCCGACATCACTAAATGGCCACCAGCGGAGAAACCCATTGCAGCCACCCGCGCTGTGTCAATGCCGTAGTCTTCGGCGTACGCCTTGACATAACGCATCGCCTGTTGGAGGTCGTTTAAGGCATCGGGATAGCGAACACCTCTAAAAACATACCGATAAGGGAAGAGAAAAGCCCCCACTCCAGCTGTACGATAGTGCAAGACAAAGGCTGATATTCCGTTCTGCTGCAACCATTGACCCACAGCCTTACCTTCATTTTGCATGTCGTGCCACAGGTAACTACCACCAGGGCAGACGATAACAGCGACATTCTGTTTCCCCGCTGCCAGATAAGGCGTCAGCTGAACAGTCTTCCTTACCTTCGTCCCCTCCCATATGTTGATGTGGGCTGACTTCTGCTGCGCCATGACAAACAAGCAGGATAGACTCAAACAGAACAATAGCAGGTAACGTTTTTTACTCATTTCACACATTCATTTATTCTGTTCAAGATATAATTTTGTCCCAAGATAGCTTCAACAGTATTGATAGCTGTAAGCGGAACGCCACAAAATCCTGGCAGTCCGTTGTTCTGACCTGTCAACAGAAGATTGTCAACTTTCGTCACCACAGGTACCTGTGATAAGGCTATATTCTTATAGTCTTTACTAAATCCGAACATAGAACCCTCCTTACTACCATAATAGTCACGGATTGTCAAGGGTGACGCTGTATTGATCTTATCAACACAGGCACTGAATCCTGGATGCAACTCTTCAATGAGTGCCAACAGGTCACGAGCTTTCTCCTCCTTCCATACTTCGTAATCTGCGCCACGCTTTCCCACTTCTGTCTCTTCCCACTTCGCAACTTCGTCATAAAGCATCGGGATTGTAACTAACGCCTTGTCAGCATATTCGCCCTGCTGCTCATCGGGAGGTGTCATAAAGAGAAATCCTAACGGCCAAATCTTGTTATGCTGACCGAAGTTCCAAATATCGACGTATCTCGTCATAAAATACTCCGAATGATTGATGTAAGGGAAGGTACCAGGCTTCAACTTGATATAAACCGAGAAAGCAGAATAACTATTCGGAATACTGTTAAGCCTCGTTCGATAGGCTTTTGGGAAGCTATTTTCAGGCATTAACCTCAGCAAAGAACAAGGATGTATTGCTGAGATATAGTAGTCTGCCTGATAGGTATTGCCTTTCTTTGTCCGCACGTAATCAACGTGTCGGTTGTTGACTTCTACCCACTCAACGCCTTCGTTAGTATGTACCTTGCCGCCAGCTGATTCTATGACAGAAGTCAAAAGGTCAGTGAACTTGTCGCTACCTCCTGCAAAGCGACTTGCCCCCTGCATATAAAGTCGACTGATGATAGCATGGATATAAGCTGGTGTTTCGTCACTCCTTCCACCATAGAGTGGATTCATATAAGCCACGACACTGCGTAGCTTCGGGTCTTGAATATACTTTGCTATAAAGGAGTCTGCCGCTATAGTGAACTCTTCCGAATGGATAGGAAACATCTCGGTAGACGGCTGAAGATGGAAGAGCTTGATATCGTCTGTCATCCGATAGATGGCGTCCGCATAGGCTTGCAAGGCTTCACGCTGATTAGGGAAATACGCAGAAAGCGAACTTACAAAACCGTCCTTTCCTTTTTGATATGGTAAGTTGCCTTGTCTTCAGCGAAATACAATCTGTCTGTACAGTCATCATCAACGTTCACCAACTCCACCTTATCAATAATTCCCAAGTACTGACAGATGCGATAGATGTTACCACCTGGCTGCATACCACCAATGACGTGCATGCCAGTATCATACGTCTTACCAAAGCGGTTGAAGGTC
This sequence comes from Prevotella melaninogenica, assembly GCF_018128065.1. NCBI lineage: Bacteria > Pseudomonadati > Bacteroidota > Bacteroidia > Bacteroidales > Prevotellaceae > Prevotella > Prevotella melaninogenica. The sequence continues at coordinate 817,940 of NZ_CP072360.1, forward strand.
TGAAGACCACCACCTGCCGTCACATTCTTCTCAAGGACCGTTACTTTAAAGCCTTCCTTTGCTAAGATCCCCCCTGTAAACAGTCCGCCTAAGCCTCCACCTATAATCACTGCTGTCTTCATTTGTTGGCCTCCTTTATCTGTTCATATATCTTCTTTGCTGTCAACAGCTCGCTACAGGTGACGATAGCACCTACTAATACGCCCAACATACCATGTGAATTAATATTCTGTCCAGTAAGATAGAGATTGGGAACCTTCGTCCTCTGTGGTACTCTGCAAGCACTCCCTAAATGAATGTCACGAACATTACCGTACATTGAGCCACCTTCTGTACCCGTATAATCAAGGTAGGTAAGTGGGGTAGAGGTGTAATAGGCTTGGATTTGTGAACGTATATTAGGGAAATGTTGTTCCAACACATCCAACAGTTTCTCAGCCTTCCTCTTCTTAAATTCTTCGTAGTCCTTACCTCGTCTGCCTACCTTTGTTCCCTTCCACTGTTCTACTTCCGACATCTGCATATAGGAGAGAATGACGCCTGTTGAGGCATATTGTGAGTCGTTCTCAGGACAAAAGTGCATATAGAGGAAACCTTTCGGCCAATCTTCTTCTGTGTAATGCTCGCAGTTCCACGGGCTTGTCCCTTGATAACCATAATAATTATAGTTGAGATAAGGCACCGTATTCTCCTTGAAGTGTAGATAGACAGAGAAGCCGCCAACCGTTTGTGGAATGTTATTGATGCGTTTTCTGAAAGCAGGACGGATAAGTTTCGTATCCAAGAGTTCCAGTGTTCGTATCGGATGGGCGTCAGATATGATAATATCACAAGGCATCAACGTGTCGCCGTTTACCTCCACACCAACAGCATGGGTATCATCACAGACTATCTTCGTTACCTTTTTCCGTGTCAGCACCTCTCCACCATATCGGTTAATGGTATGAATCAAAGCTATTGCTATCTTATCACTCCCCCCTTTGATACGATAAGAACTTTGGCTATAGAAGTCCATTATAAAGGCATGTGTTGAGAAGGGAGTTTTGTCTTTTTCAGCTGCATAAAGCGGGAGATTGCCAACCAGCACCTCTGCTAATACAGGGTCGGTGATTAGCTCGTCAATCACATCACTGATGGAGCGCAATTGATACTCCATATTTAGGGCTGTGTCAGACTCCGCACACTTAAGAGAATGGAGCGAGGATGCATTAGCAATCTCTTCGATGAGGTCGCAATACTTCTCAAGATTGGCTTTTTGATCTGGGAAATAGCCACTCATCTTCTCTATGAAAGCCGCTCTACTGTTGGCAAACTCATATCGCTTGCCCTCCAACACGACGACATCATAGCCATCGGTGTTAAGCTGGGAAAGCGTCACTTCCTTGTCAATCTCCAAGTATCTCATCAGCTTGTACAATGTCTGTCCTGGTGCAGCGCTACCGATAAAGTGCATACCTGTCTCGAACTTAGCACCTCGACGCGTGAAACACTGCAGGCATCCTCCAGCCTGATTGCTCTGTTCCAACACGGTAACATCATATCCATTTTTTGCGAGAATAGCTCCTGTTGACAGTCCACCCAGTCCGCTGCCGATAATGATAACTTTCTTCTGCTTTGTCATTGTTCCATTTTATTTGCTATCTCTTCATACTTCTCTTTATAATGTCGACGCATCGTAGAAGCCTGTTGCTTCAGGTCGCCCATCGCCGAGAGTTTCTTCTGCGTCAAAGGCTTATCTACTTCTATAAAGAATGCCCCCTTATGCAGATGGTAACCCGTCTTGGGAAGTATCTTCCCTGGACCATAGAGATACATCGGAAGAATTTCTAATCCAAACTCTTTTGCGATGTAGAAGGCACCCTGATGGAACCGTCCAATCTTGCAATCCTTAGAGCGTGTGCCTTCTGGATAGACTGCTATACTGTAACCTCGGTCGATTAATGAGCGGAGATGAGGCATAATACTCTCTATTCCTTCTTTGACTGGTAGATACTCAGCGTTGCGGATGAGTGAACCATAGAAGGGATTGTTCCATACCCAAGCTTTCGTAAGGAAGATTATCTTCGGTGTAAACACCAATTGACACATCAAATCAAGGTGCGACTGATGGTTACAGATAATGATGCGGGGCTTGTTGAAATCTACTCCTTCTGCTACCTTCGATAGAAACTTTGTCCCTGGAATGCCATGGTGTATCATCACAAATCGTGAGGCGAAGTAAATGAGTTGATGTAGACGATACCGCTTCTTCTCGGTCATCTTGCCGACCTTCGTATATATCCATACAAACGGAGTAAAGACAACTAAGGTAAAAAAGAGGAAGAACAACAAGGAATAAACAGTCTGTAAGCATGACGTCAAGAAACGCCATAAACGAAGAGGTAGCCCATAAACAATCGCCAAGAAACAGAGAACCGTATTCAAAACGCTGATACGAGCAAAGTCTTTCGTGGGACGGAAATGGCTCACACGCTCCTCACGAGGAGGATAATAGACCTGTACTGAGATAGGAATAATCTTAACGCCATGCCAAGAAGCGAAGACAAGGAGCTCCAACTCTGCCTCATAACGAGAGGTTAGAAACGACAGACCATACAGTTTGTGTAAGGGATAAAGGCGATAACCTGTCTGCGTATCGTCCAACGCTTTACCTGTTTGTACATAAAACCAGAAGTTTGAGAACTTATTAGCGAACGAACTTCCTTTAGAACGGCACACGCCATCTAACTGTCGGCTACCGACAATCAATGCGTGTGGATGCTTTTGATTTGCCTTCAGGAAAAGTGAAATGTTTTCTGGATAATGCTGTCCGTCACCATCAAGGGTGATCGCATAAGAGAACCCTTTGTCTAAAGCCTTCCTAAAACCTACTTTCAAAGCGTACCCCTTCCCCTTATTCTGGGGATATGAAACGAGGGTGATATTGTCGATATCGTGCAGTATATCCATCGTATCATCCGTACAACCATCGGCAACAACAATGACATCATCACAGTAGAGAAGACTTTTCTCCACCACTGCCTTGATTGTCTTGTCGTTGTTATAAGTCGGAATGACAACACAAATACGCCTGCTTCTTAACGTCTTTTTCAGCTCTTCGTTCATCATCCGACATGCATAATTAGAGAGATCTTCGCCATAGGCTTTTCTTCAGAGAGAACAACCACCTGTGCTTCAATGGTCTTCTCCGCTTCTGACTGTTCAAGTTTCTTTATCTGATAGGTGATTTGCTGATGCTCTTTCGGCGAGATAATGGAGAGGAATTTGACATTCTTCACCTTCGTTATCTCTAAATGATGAGCGACGGCAGTCTGTTCCGTCAGCAACTCTTCTATGAGTTCCTTAGCCATCTGAACGATACAAACGCCCGGAGTGATGGGTTCACCAGGGAAGTGGGCTTGGTATATAGCACAAGAGGGGATTAGTTTAATGGTGTAACTGACCATCAAACCAACTCCCTCTTTGCTGACTATCGTATATAGATTATTCTTCAGTTCCATCTGCTTCTCCTTCTATTGTGTTTCCTCCAGTCTTATCCTCCATCCTCGAGAACTTATAGCTGATATGGTATTTCTCATCCTTATAAGTAGAAATTCCACGCATCAGATTCTCCATAACGCATCGTAAGTCGTTTCTCAAGACGCGACGGATATACCACTTGTCAAGCATGGCAATGACCTGTTCCAACTTTATTTTCTTCTTCTGGGGGTTATAAGTGAATTCAAGTGCGGTTATACCGAACTCATTGAACAAGACGCCACGATAGACATCCGCCTCCCTTACCAGTACAGAGATCCCACTGAGATAACCCTTTGACATCTCTATTGTTGTGGCATACCTTGTCTTACAACCTATGCTGTCTTGCAAAGGAAGTTGATCGACAGTACCTACGTCATCCGCCTTCACCGTGGCAGCAAAGATGGAAAACAGGAGAAAACTAATTAACAATAAATGTCTTTGCATTAATAGGGCTGTTTACTTTCACATGCTTCATCTCAATAACCGTACGGTCACCACGCTTCTCAATAAGCTCTACCTTGGCAACCATCGCCTGTTGTCGATTGAAATGAAGAATAATCTTCTGGAACATTTGCTGCAGCTGTTTCTGCTGCGGAATGAGTGTTGCGACATACTCTGATGAGGTAGCCGAAAGGCTTACCTTGAAATCACGTTTGTCATTGAGTGCCTTACCCACAACACTGTTCATCATGATACGAGCTATTTCCTTAAAGAACTTACTCTGGTTGACATTGATGACGTCGCTACGACTTCCCTTACTGATAAGAACCTTTGAACCGTTCAAGACAAAGGCATAAGAATAAGGTGAGGTATACTCCCAACGCAGCTTATCACTCTGCTGATAATACATCTTACCAGTAGACACCATCTTGTCATTGAGCATACGAAGATATTTCGTTTGTGCGAAATCACACTGCATCGTCTTCATACTTGCTGCTACAGACTCTATCTGAAGTCTTATCTTTGCCTCATTGTCGCCCTGCGCTGAAACAGTCAATGTCACAACACACAAAGCGAAGCATACTAATAATAACTTTTTCATATTTCTTCTGTTTTTATTTTGCTATCATACAACAACCAACTATGATAAGTATCACTCCACACCACTTCAATACGGACACTGACTCATGGAAAAAGAGGATTGCGGCCAAGAGTCCAAACACATAGCTTAAGCTGATCATTGGATAAGCAACGCTCAAGGGATAGTGCTTGACAATATACATCCATAGAATAGAACTTGAGCCGAAGAATAAACCGCTACAAGCAAACTGCCAATTAAGAAGCAGGCTCCCCCAGAACTGGCGTGTCCACCCAAAAGGCAACATCTTTTGAAGGGCAAACTTCAGAAAGACTTGTCCGCCGGCTAAAAGCGTACTCTGTATAACGGATAGAAGGACTACTCTCCACATGACAATACCATCGCTATTGAATGAATGAAAGGAAGCTCTTCAGCTCCATCACGCTTCAAGAGAGAATTGAAAAGATGTGTACTCTCATCATGACAGCCTACAAGTACTGTCCTTGCTTTCCCTTCTTTTATGAGCATCTCTGCGTCACGAACTGCCCACGAAAGTGAATCCTTCCCCTGCGTATAGGTAACGTTATATCCATGACATTGTGTCTTAATGGCAATATTGCTACCAATGGTATTATGCGTACTCTGCATAAAATAGGTTGGTTTCAACATCGACTCACCTTCATCCTTCATCTGATTCAATAATAGCTCACTGTATTCCAGGCAACCATACATCGTTCCTGTGATGATTGCATCAGGCTTTTCAATACCAGCCGCTGCCAAGGCTTCCATAGAAGAGAGGAGTGAACTCTTCATAATTTTTCCCATCCGACGAGCCTCTAAAGGCTTGACATACTTACGGATGCCATCGAGTTCTTCCACAGTAGTTATCTCTACACGTGAGCGTATTATAACCTCTTTCTCATCATGAGAAGCCTCAGTAGCATCGTTATTTGTAGGATGAAGAGAGAACAACAAGGCTGAATCATTACCACCAAAGCCGAATGAATTACAAAGAACATGCGCTAACGTAATATGCTCAACGCCAAGTGTTGGCGTAATCCCTTTCTCCATCTGATGCTCCCAACCAAGATTGGTAGGTACGAAATGGTGTTGCATTGCCAAGATACAGATGACGGCCTCAATACTTCCAGACGCACTTGTAGTATGTCCTGTGAAGGATTTTGTACTTGACACTAATGGCATATGAGCACCGAAAAGGCGCTGCAAAGAAACGCTCTCACTCTGATCGTTATTGGGTGTCCCAGTACCATGCGCATTAACGTATTGTATCTCTTTGGGGCTGACATGCGCCATCACTAAGGCTTCCTTCATAGCAAGATAAGCCCCTTCACCATCTTCAGAGGATGCTGTCTGATGGAAGGCGTCACAGGCATTACCATATCCCGTAAGGTAAACATGGGGTTTTACACCTCGTTTTGAGGCCATCTCTTCAGACTCCAGAACGATGTAGGCTGCCCCTTCTCCTAAGTTCAAGCCTGCACGCGTAGCATCAAATGGACGACAACGTTGATGGTCCAGAATCATCAATGAGTTAAAACCATTGAGATGGAAACGTGATAACGATTCTGTTCCACCAGCCACAACGATGTCTGCATAACCGTTTTTCAGTAGTCTTGCACCGAAGATAATTGCGTTAGCTGCCGATGAACATGCTGTTGACAGGGTCGTTGCTTCAGTAAAGATTCCGAAGTGTTCGCCCATGATATTTGTGCTGCTCCCACAATCATGATGCAGCAAGAACGCTAAGTCGCTATCCTCATTGAGCTCGTTGAAGCAGAGTTCTGTAATATCCATACCTCCTACGGTCGTACCAGAGACGAGCACTATACGCAACGCTTCGCCTTTCTCCTTCCGTGACAGGACGTCAGCAATATTGATATGAGCATTGTCCAAGGCTTGTTGAATGGCAATGATACCCATCAAAGCCGTACGACTCATCATCTGGGATGAGGGAATACCAATCATCTCCTTCATCTGTTCATTTGACAAGTCTACCTCTCCCACAACCAACTCATGATGATTTGATTGGAGATACTTCATCATACCAATACCACTTTGCTTCTTAAGCAGAGACGCTAAGACCTCCTGTTTGTTCAAGCCAATGGCAGAGACTATCCCTTCTCCTGTTACTGCTATATTCATCTTACCACGCATTACATAAAAGACGTAGCCTTACTTCTTTCTATTCTTACTGACATAATCAGCAATGGCAGCCACGTTTGTGAAAATCTTTTTGCCTTCTGCTGGGTTATCCAGTTTAATACCGTATTTCTTCTCTAAGAGAACTATCAACTCTAAAGCATCAATTGAATCTAAACCCAAGCCGTCACCGAAGAGTGCTTCATGCTCATCAATATCCTCTGGGGTCATCTCTTCAAGATTTAATGCCTTAATGATCTCTTCTTTTAGCTCTTTAATTAACTCTTCCATTGTAATGTTTATTTTATTACGATTGAATCTTTTGTTTACTTTATTATTCCTTAATTGGAACTGACTATGTATAAGTCTGCTTCAAAATGCTCACTGTCTTTGTAGTCGAGCCATCCTGTTAACAAACTCTTCGTTTGCTTGTCGATAAAAGCAGTCTCTATGATGTCCTGCATCTGTTGCTCATCTCTCTGCGTAAGAATATAGAAAGATGTCTCACCATGGTAACCATTGCGAATGGCAATCTCTCCTGTAACGATATTCGGCAGCGTATAGACAAAGATAGAAGGACTTGGAAAATATTTATCTTTATCGGCTATTGATGCTAAATAACGTTTGTCAGAAGCGATAGAAGAAGTGTGATTAAAGAGCATGATTGCTCGTTTACTATCCAACTTCTCATCTCCTTCTGATACTGCTTTCTCTGCTTGCAACAACAATTCTGACGCAACAAAGCCCAAACGGCAAAGTCCATCCATCTTATAATACTTTGGATAATCACCGATCATCTGCTTATAGAGAGTCGTCAGCAAGCTTTTTCCCTCTTGTTCGTTATTGCTCAAAATGGGTTTACCATTTAACCACGCTCCCTCTGGATTGATATAAACACGGTAAGGCATAACCTTCGGAGTGTTTCGGAGCGCTTCCTCCTTTGACTCACATCCCTCCTCAAGAGGTTTCTCAACTGAGGCTGCATAGAGCGTAGCATTGCACCCTCCAAAGCCAGACAGCATCTTGACGAATGCCGTCTTATCAGTCTGACAATGCTTAGAACTCATCCTCACCCTGCCTGACACGCCTAACTCCTCATACCCTCTCGTCCCCAAGATGATATGGTCGTCGACAGACTTCATACAGAGAATTGTCTCAAAGATTCCTGCTGCTCCAAGCGTATGTCCTATATATCCTTTCAAGGCATTGACCAGAACATCTACGAGCTCTGTATGCTGAAGGGCTACTGATTCCATCTGGTCATTAAAGAGGGTAGCTGTTCCATGGGCATTGATAAAGGCAAGTTCATCCTTATTGATTCCTGCCATCGTCTGTCGCAAGGCATCTGATAAGCCTTCTGCCGTCTTAGATGGCGCACTGATGTGGAATGCATCATTCTTTATATATCCCTCTCCAAGTTGCCATATATGTTTCCGAGGCGTACTCGCTGACGGGTTAGGACATTTACGACTGAGCACGACGGTAGCAGCAGCCTCACCTAAATTCAGTCCTTGTCTCTCTATATCGAAAGGGCGGCAAGCCTCAAACGACATAGCATTCAACGACTGAAAACCAGATATAATAAATTTACCTGGCGTATCAGCACCACAGACTACTGCATAGTCATACTTTCCCAACTCTAATAAACGAGCGGCCAAAATCATTGCTGCTGAACCCGATATACAAGCATTGCACACAACAATAGGACGTGTTCTGAAACCCAAGCGAGTTGCAATGCGCTGTGCTGTTTCTCCAAGATATAAATTATGCTCCTCTGTCTTGCCGAGCTTCTCTACTGCACCTTTGGTCGAACTGAGGATGAATACCACACGTTTATCCGTTGCATCAAGACCTGATGCACGAAGGGCTTTGTTTACAGAACTGAATACTAACTCCTCAAAGTCTGATGACAACAAGGAAGCCATAAACCCCTCTGGTACCCCATCCGTCATGGGAGCATAGCGACGAATCGCTGAGTTACCAGCCTTTACGGTCTGATAGTTCTCTTCAGACGTCGTTCCTAAGGGAGATATAATATTATCAGCTAAAACATAAACCATCTTTCTTTAGATTCTTTCACTACGAACAATCAACCTTCTACCTGTCCCCAACGCTCTTTCCATTGCTGATAGAAAGGCGGATTATCCCATACCAATTGGTAATCAAGGTCCATAAATACCTGTACGGAACTTCCTGTGGCTATCAGACTATCATCTTCTATGTCATGAATCTCATAATCGAAGACAATCTTGGCTGCCTCGGTAGGACGATAGATAATATCTATTCGCGGTGTCATCCCATATTTGATTGGCTTCTTATAATGAAAGGAAAGGTCAACCAATGGTGCATAATAGCCGTGAGCAAAGAAGCCCATATACTCCAATCCATACTTCTCACCGAACGCCTCTCGGGCGTCTTCAAAGTAAAGAGGGTAAGAGCCATGCCAAACCACGTTCATAGAATCAACCTCACTGAAGCGGATCGCAAACTCCTTTGACGCTTTCAATTCTTTCATTCTCTATATAGCTTTTTGTTATTCTGCTTAAGCATTCTGCTCTCTGACAGCGATCTTCATCTCTGATTTTACCAAAACTTTCTCGCCACAGGTGACAACTGCGTCAACCAAGGTCATTCCGAAGACTTCCTCTCTTACTTCCACACGTGTCGTTATCACGTCTCCTACCCGAGGTCGTTCGATAACTTCAAAGTTGCGCACAGCCCCAATAAAACCTAACTGAACACCTTTCTTAAGAATATATTTATTGACAAAACCGATACGGGCAGCACACGTCTGTGCTATATTTTCCATCAGTCCTGAAGGTGAGAAATATCCGTCATCCACGAAGATATTGCTCTCTCTCACTTCCATTTCCGTAATTATCAATAGCTTATCGAAATGTACGAGCGAGCCTATCATAACAAAAGGATCTTGCTGTGGCAACAACTCATGCACATCTATCTTACGTAACCTCTCTTCAGAAAAGTTCTCTTCCTCAGTATTCACCATATTGTCTATCATATTATGTCCAGAAGTCATAGAAATTAAACCACTGTAAAGGATACTGGCGAACCTTACGCTCGAGCTCTTTCACATAACTGTCAGTTAACTGCTGCATCTGCTCTTTACGTGAAGCCTGCTTGTCGTAACTGAGTCGTTTCACATATACCTTATAGCATTTGGCCGATACCTTCATCACGTTGACAGCAAGGACATCCTGCTTTTTCAATGTTGCAACGGAGATAGGACCAGCTGGGAAACGGGCCTCAGCACCTAAGAGCTTATGGGTTACCGACTTCGCAGAGCCAATGACTCTATCGGCTGGTATACTCACAATCTCGTTGTTGTCAAGTGCTTCATTAACCCAAAAGAGATGACTCATATCCTCCAAAACAGGAATCATACGGATATTATTATGCACCAATACCTCCTGTCTTCCCTTCGTCACCGTGGCTTTCTCACCACCAAAGACCAAGGCATTGAATCGCTTCGTCTTTGAGATCAGCGAGTAACCAGCTACCTCATAGCAGCCGATATGGGAACTGAAGATCATAAATCCCTTCGTCTCTGCTTCTAACTGTTCGAAAGATTCGTAACCTTCTATCTCAATATTGAATTGCTTACCAGCAAAAACTGCGAAGCGGTCGATTACAATCTGACTGAACAAACAGTGATTAAGATAAGTACTCCATGCTGCACGCAGGCGTCCAAAACCTTGACGATGACGAAAATAACGGTAAGCTGTTGTTCGACTATGGTTGGTATTCAGCAACAGACAGATGGGGATAACAAAGAGCGTTGTGAACGCATAGAGTAATCTCACGTCCATCCAACGCAACGATGCTATCAGCCATCTATGCATCCAGCTACTGCCAAACGTTGTATTAGCCAACCTTACTTTCTATATAATCGCAGAACTGTGACAAGGTTACTACACCTTTCATCTCCTCTGGCTTAATCTTAAAGCCGAAATTCTTCTCTACAATAACAACGATATCTACAAAGTCCAAACTGTCAATACCAAGGTCATCCTTTAACTTTGCGTCTGGTGCAATGTTATCTTCTTCAATTTCCAAATCCTCGATGAGGAAGTTTCTTACTTTCTCTTCAATTTCTTTTCTTTCCATTATTTGCTTTACTTAATAAATTATTTCAGTTTTACTTCTAATATTGTATGTCCCTGTCCTATCTCGTCATGCGTCGCAACAACCTTCAACCCTGCTCGATCTATCTGTTTGAACATATCGTCAGAGTGATACATCTTACTGTTACCATTGGCCATTACCGTGAAATAGACACTTGTCATCGTCAGACAGAGAGAGGCTGGCTCATACTTCTGTCTGTCCCAGAAGGTCTCCATGATATATAAGCTCGTTTCTGCCGTCATCACCTTAGCGGCACGAACAAGAATACTAAAGATTTCTTCTTCTGAGAAACAGTCGAGGAACTGACTCATCCAGATGGCATCCCAATGCCCTTCTGGCAGTTTGTTATCCCTATCGAGGATATTCGTCGGGAAGCCTCCTATGCGGTCGGCCCCATCTTTCCCTGCGATGTTCTTTTGCATCATTCCAATCTGTCCTGGAAGGTCGACGATTGTGACTTTAACCTCAGAATCATACGCTACACAACGTAATGCAAAACGACCCGTATTACCACCGACATCCATCAGATGCTTAGGATGCTTGGCAAAGACAATCTTTAAGGCCTTATCAAAAGAGTGGTCACTATAGAAGTGATCAAAGCCAAACCAGCTATCCTGTACCTGCTTATCGAGCTTTGACAGACCTTCATAAATGGTAGGCCAGTCGCCAAGTGTCTTCAGTCCGGCTGGCTTACCTTCCTTAAGAGCCTCATCAAGATAGAACATTCCACGATAGTTGACATCATGATTGAAGTCTATGTTCACACGTGTCGCTGGGTCATTAAGCAGGAACCAGCCTGTCTTAGATATCGTATAACGGTCGTTTTCCTTATTAATGAGCACTGTTCCTATACTCAGCGATGCTTCAAGCAGTATCTTCAGTGCATACGTTGAGAGCGCGGTCTGCTTCTTAAGTTCCTCTAAGGTCAATCCTTCCAAGCTATCTCGCAACGCATCCAGTATGCCCCATTTCACCATAAGACGGGATACCTGAAAGATTACTGGTCCCCATGCTATATACTCGGCAAGGCGCTGTGCCTCTCGTGCTGTCAGCTGTTCCTGCGTGTATCTGTCACTTTCTGATTGAAATAGATTCATTCTAACTCTCTTGTTGTTTTATCTTCTTTCTCCTGTTATGTAAAGTATATGTTCGCTCTCAAAGCAGTCTCTCTTGTCTTAAAACAAGAGAGACATATCATTCTACTTAGCCTTTTTAATCAATTTAACTACTTGTTCTGCCAATTCACGGTAGGTCTCTACACGACGTTTCTCATTACCATAACCAGCTCCGGCAACGCCATCGACATCAATGACAGCAAATGGCTGCTTTACATTCTTCTCATAGAAAGTCATCAGGGCGTTCATGTGGGCATCACCAGCACCAAAACCAATGAGAACGGATACGCCTGTGCTTCCATAATGGAAATCCTTCACCTCAATGACGATGGTGTAATCGGCTTCACTTTTCTTATCCGTAATCTTAACACTCTTCGTCTTTTCATTGAAACGTTCCATGAAGTTTTGCTCTGAACGCGCAATCTCTGACTTGTAGTCACGTGTCCAATCTGGTCCTTTCTCTTTCAAGAAAGCCTTCACGTCCTGTCCTTCTAATGTGGCATGGCTATAGTCCCATACAACATAAACCTTTGCATTTGAACTCTTGAGCTTGGAAAGTGATCCACTCTTTAATGTTACATCGGCCTTAGCAAACAACGTTGCCACGCAACACATCACAAACGATAGTAGCAATAATACTCTTTTCATAATAGTTTATTATTAGTTAATATTGAATTAAGAAATTGTTTAAATGTCTAAACCCACAGAAAGCTCCACTCCTCCAACGTTAGAGGATTTGTCTAACAGGCCATAATCTAAATGTCGACCTTGATAAGTATAGCCAAGGGCGGTACTGATACCGAACTTGCTATGACCGAAATAGAAATGGCAACCTATCTGAGGAGCAATATAAAGACCGTTAACATCACCAAAGCTATATCCTACCTTTGTCGCAACATAAGGTGAGAAATTCTTACGCAAAGACTTATGGAACTCTAATCTTGCATCTACAAAGACTGGTACATTCCATTCTTCCATTTCCCACCAATAGGCTGCACCAACACCACCTCCTAAATAGAAGCCTGGTGTAAGCTCCATACCATGCGAAGTATAGACATAACTTCTGTTCTTGCTGTCGTCGCCAGTACCAAAGACATAGCTCTCACCAATGAAGCCTCTGTAACGTGGTGCCTGTTCCCAACCATAACTTTCATCACGCTGTGCCTTGATAACAACACTATAGAAGAGTGCCAACATAAGGATTATAAATCCGTTGAAGTTTTTTTTCATATCCAACCATATTATAAGGTTTAACAATATCTTCGGTTATTCTTTGTATTTCTTGATGACTAAAGCGGAGTTTGTTCCACCGAAACCAAACGAGTTACTTAAGACGGTATCAAGTTCGGTCTCTATGGTCGTCGTTGCAAGATTAAGTTTTTCAGAGTATTCATCAGGATTCTCAAAGTTGATATTCGGTGCGACAAAATTATTTTGCAGCATGAGAATGCTATACACTGCTTCTGACGCTCCTGCCATCCAACACTCATGACCTGTCATGCTCTTGGTGGATGAGATTAGGGCATGCTTACCCTCAAACATACAATTTAGGGCTATTGCCTCATACATATCGCCCTGATGGGTACTGGTTGCATGGGCATTGATATAGTCTATATCGTCGGCTGTCATCCCAGCTGCTGCCAGCGCACGCCCCATGGCAATCTCACTGCCAGCGTCAGAAGGCTGACTGATTCCACCGCCATTGCTTGAGAAGCCATAACCCACAACCTCTGCAAGGATATTCGCACCACGTGCCTTGGCATGCTCATAGTCTTCTAATACCAATGAAGCTGCACCACCACTCGGTATCAGCCCATCCCGATCTCGGTCAAATGGGCGACTCGCCTTGGTAGGTTCATCCATACGGGCAGAGAATGCTCCGAGTGCATCAAACGATGCCATAGAATAGTAGTTTGTCTCCTGCGCACCACCGCAGAGCACCAAATCCTGCAACCCTTGCTTAATCATCATAAAACCTAAGCCAATAGAATGACTGCCACTGGCACAAGCTGAGCTGACCGTGAAATTCACTCCACGCAGGTGAAAGATGGTACTGAGGTTCATGTTCACTGTTGAGTTCATCGACTGGAAGATGAGACCATAGCCTAACATGGCTGAATCGTGCTTCTCGTCCATAATCTTTGATGACTCAATAACGGGTTGGGCAGAGGAGTCATTACCAAAGATACATCCTACCTCATTCGCAAGGAGATACTCATCAGAGATTCCTGCCTGCGCAAAGGCTTGCAAACTCGACATATAAGCATAACGAGCTTCCTCTGACATACAAGCACGTGTGTGCCTATCAAGCATCTTTTTTGTGATAACAGGTTGCTCAACAATTCCGGTTAGCGCTGAGCGATAGCCATAGGTAAGACGCTCGGGTTGAATACCAATACCCGACTTTCCCGTATATAATGAAGCCTTTACGGTCGCAAGGTCAGTACCAAGACATGACCAGATTCCCATTCCAGTGATAACTACTCTTCTTTCCATTTGTTAATTATTATCAAACCTTCCTTTATCACTATCAAATGGTGACCTATCATTAGGAAAGGATATATTTCTAATTTACGTGTTCTCAATATATAATGAAACCTTCAGGATTGTCCTGACAGGAAAAAGGTAAAAGTCTCTTCAAAAACGCTTCCTTGCTAAAGGAAACTGAGATTGCCACAGTGTTAGGTGTACAAGCCTCCGTTCACATTGATAACCTCACCTGTGATGTATGCTGCAGCATCAGAGGCAAGGAAAGCCACGACAGCTGCAACTTCTTCTGGTGTTCCAAAACGACCGACGGGGACAAGTTTCTTCAATTCGTCCTCAGGCAGTTCCTTAGTCATATCGGTCTGAACAAAACCAGGTGCAACAGCATTCACCGTAATCTTACGAGCAGCCACTTCCTGTGCCAAAGCTTTCGTGGCGCCTATCAGAGCAGCTTTTGCTGCACTATAATTTACTTGTCCTGGCAAACCTTTCAAACCTGACAATGAGGCCATATTGATGATTCGTCCACCACGCTTACGCGGCATCATGTGCTTGAGAAGCCTGCGGGTGATATAGAAAAATCCATTCATATTCGTGTCAAGAACACTATGCCAGTCTTCGTCTGACATCATAAACATAACATTATCACGACGAATACCGGCATTGTTTACCAATACAGAAATAAACTCGTCAGGATGAGATGCTTCCCATGTGTCAATGGCTGCCTCTATCGCCTTCGGATCAGAAACATCGAAAGGAAGAAGTTCCACATGTCCGCCTTTGGCCTCTATTTCCTGTTTTACTGCTTGAGCAGCTTCTGCATTAGACTGATAATTGATAATAATAGAGTACCGTTCTGCTAAAAGCAAGGCTACTGAGCGTCCTATTCCACGTGACGCACCTGTTATTAAAGCATACTTCATTTTTGGGATTATTAGTTATACTGTTGTAACTTAAACAGAGTCTATTTCTACAAAACACACTTGCAAAGATATAAAATATTTTTTACTACATGAAAGGTATAAAACATTTTTTATAAAAAACAACCAAAATGATATAAAAAAGAGAAAAGAGAAAATGAAACAAGAAAAGAGAAAAGACAGAATAACTTACTGACTTCTATCAATGAATGCACACAAGCAACTTGTTCACTCGTCAACTTGTTCACTCGTCAACTTGTTTAGCTCAAGCATCCTAACCTCGGCATTACCCATCGGCTTTAGTTCATTCATTGGTTTATCATAATAAACACTTTGGATAGCTTTATTGATGATACCATGTCCTACTGCCAACACCCTCTTATTAGGATATTCTTTCTTTAACCATGCGAGAAACTCCTTAGCACGAGCTTTTAGAGCTTCCAAACTTTCAATGTCATCAGGCCACAAAGAAGGGTCTTTAAGATTAGCCAAACTGGGAATATACTTCCCCGTAAACGAACCCCAATCTCGTTCACGAAGCAAAGAAGTAGTCCTAACAGCCTTCCCATGAGGTGCAGCTATCAGCTCACAGGTATGAATACTACGCTGCAAATCGCTTGAAACAAACGCATCAATCGGCTCATCTTTCAATCGCTCAGCAAGTTCTTCTGCCTGTCTGATACCATTGTCATTCAGTTCTCCGGGTGTCTGTCCTTGCATGATTTGATTGGCATTATCAACCGTCTCACCATGCCTTACAAGATATAATAAAGTCATAACTTCTTCTTTTCTTATTGCAAAAATAATAAAAAGTCAAGGAGAAAACGCTGGAATAGAGATTATTTTGTATTTTTGCATTTATGAAAGTACTTCAAATTTCAGCCATAAGGGCTATTATCGTATTAGTGACTGGTTTCCTCCTCGTGAAATACCGTGAGGAAACTATGACGTGGATGACCATCACTGTGGGTGTACTCTTCCTGCTCTCAGGACTCGTTTCTTGTATCGCTTACTACTTTGAAAAGGAGAAAGTGGCGAGGAAAACTGCGAAAGCAGAACAGCAAGATGAGCAACAAGAAGAAGAAAATCTCAAGTCGCCTTCTTTCCCTATCGCTGGTATCGGTAGCATAGTTTTGGGTATCATCCTTGCCGTTATACCAAACACGTTCATGACTGGGGTAGTTTATATCCTTGCAGCCTTGCTAATTCTCGGTGCTATTAATCAGTTTATGAACCTCGCTCGTTCACGCCAGTACGCTCGCGTTCCTTTCTATCTATGGCTCTTCCCAACCGTAATCTTGGTAGTAGCCATTCTGCTAATCAGCAAACCAATGGAGGCAGCAGCGCTTCCGCTGTTGGTGATTGGATGGGCATTCATGTACTATGGAGTCTTGGAATTCGCCTTGATTATCCGCATGTATCTTGTTCGCAGAGCTTTTGAAAAGGCTGAAGATGCGAAGATTGTAACTGGCAACAAGTTGGTTACAGACGATATTGAGGATGCTGAGATAGTAGAGGAATAATCCATGCACTACTGTCGCTACCCTTCTCCCCTCGGCATTCTATTGATTGGCGAGAGCGGAAATGCTATCGTTTATTGTCAATGGGAAGATTCCGTCGATGAACAATTCATTGCCACATGGGAGGAAGACAAAGAACAGCAAAACGCATTGCTGACTTTGGCTTGCCGCCAGTTGACAGAATATTTCGCTGGAAAGCGCAAGGCTTTCGACCTCCCCATACGATTAAACGGTACTCCCTTTCAGCAAATTGTATGGAAGAGTTTGCAGCAAATCCCATACGGAGAAACTCTTTCTTACACTGGATTAGCAAGGCAGATAGGTCGAGAAAAAGCCGCCCGTGCTGTGGGTAATGCTAATCATCATAACCCACTAATGATCATCATTCCCTGCCATAGAGTTGTGGCAAGCAATGGAGAAATTAGTGGATATGCTGGTGGAATAGCCCGAAAAGCTTGGTTATTAGAAAAAGAAAAGGAGAACGAATAGCTCCCCTTATTTGTTATACAAAATATTAAGACTTATTGCTATCCCATAAATCATATCCTCAAATAACTCATTAACCCTTACTTCTTTCCTCCATCAGCAATCTATTGATTGGTGTTAACGCTCAGCACCATTTGTGTTTACCATCCGCACCACATGTGTTAAGCATCAACACATTGGTAGAAAGAGGTAAAGCCGTTCGTTATTGTTCTTATAAATCATCGTAAGATACAAGTAAAAACTTATAAGGAAAGCGTTTTTCTGGTAGTAACAAAAAATGTGTATTAAAATATAGGACTACACTTGCATTCCTATATCCTAATACACATACTCTTTTTATCTCTTATTCAAAGTTCAATTCACCGAAGAAAGCAGGGCAATGGAAGTCGGGAGAAGGCAAGGCAATTGGATTCCATGAGAGGAAATGAGGTTGCGATGTCTTGTCACCACACTTATAGAAATTAGCTCTTATGGTCTTTCCAGAGAGATTCTCTATTGTATGACGGAAGTAAGAACTAACAGGAACAACGAGTGTGAGTTCCCATGTCTGTCGTCCCTCTCTCATCTCGAAAGGCTCACGGCCCAAAGATGCCCAGCGATCAATCTGCTCTAAGGCTGCTGCTGGGGCATGAGTACGATTCTCTCGTCCCTGTCCATTGCATAGCAATACCGTACCGATACAGTTGCTTTCAAGGTTGTAATAGCCTCCTTCTTCATCAGGGCTGCAGAAGAACTCACAGCAGGAGTCTTGCCAAACAGGACCTAAATCAGTGCCTGCCTCAGCACGCACACAGTCTTCCTCTACCCGATAATGCAACAGAATGGCATCACCTTTATGGGCAATGGCAAACTCTACACTTGGACAATAAGGATATTCTGCTGCCCAATCGACGGTATCTATCTTATTGTAAGATACACCATTATCCTTGAAAAGAGCAGGAATGTCAACAGCTTTCACCTGCTGACACTCCAAACGTTTTACTTCGAGTTGTTTCATTGTTTCAAAGTCTTCTTCACAAAGTCAGCCATCATCTGGTCATGACGACGTACGTCACGATAGAGTAAGAGCTGATTGCGTGAGCGAACGAGGTTGTGCTCAGCATACTTTGTCTTGAAATAAACGTCTCCATTGATGTAATCAGCAAGGAAACGAACACACTGCATATATGGGAAGAGTGCTACTGCGTATGGCAAGTGACTTGTCTCTACAGGGGTAAGGAAGTTGCCTGCCGTACTGAGATAGCCTTCTGTGAATGAGCAGAAGACATCTTCTTTCAGTCCGACAGCATCATAATTATCGCTATCCTCAGCCACATGGTTTGCACCAGTGCGCAAGAAGTCGCCATAATCAGAGAAGATAAAGCTTGGCATTACAGTGTCAAGGTCGATAACACAGAGCACTTTACCATCCTTATCAAACATCATATTGTTCACCTTTGTATCACAATGACAGATACGCTTAGGCAGTGTACCCTCACGATAGAGGCGTTCAGCAAGACACATCTCGTCTGCATCACGCTCTAACTCAGCAAGGATATCTTTCACAGAAGCCACTCGACCAGCCTTATCAGCACTAACAGCCTCACGCAACTGGCGCAGACGAAGTTCCATGTTATGGAAGTCAGGGATGGTTTCTCCCAATGGTTCCTTCAGATCAACCAACATATTCTGGAAGTTACCGAAGGTTTCACCACAGCAGAATGCGCTCTCTGGGTTTACTTCCTCTTTGGTAACAGCATTAGGAATGAACACACTCATACGCCAGTAGCGATCGTCAGCATCCTTGTAGTAGGTCTTACCGTCCTTAGCCTGTACGAAACGCAGACACTTACGCTCAATATCTATCTCACCCTTCTCTACCAACTTGTGGCGGATATGGTCTGTTACAAACTCGATATTATGCTGCAAAAGGTCTACATCAGTGAATATGGCGTTGTTAATACGCTGTAAGATATAATCAGGCGTATTAGCATCTACCGTTGATACACGCAGTGTTTCATTGATCAGTCCATTACCGATTGGACTTACATTCTCAACAGTTCCCTCAATACGGAACTGTGATACAACATCATTAAAATTAGGCATAGTAATTTATTAGTATTAAAGATTGATGCACTATTAGGAGTTAAGGAGTGAAGGAGTTAAAGGGAGTTAAGACAAATGTTATATGGGGCAAAATCTGATGACTTCAATATCAACGTAATGTTTTTTATTAATATAGCCCAACAATACATTTGTCTTAACTCCCTTTAACTCCTTAATTCCTTAACTCCAAAAACTTTTAGGGTCTGTCAGCAGGTTTTACACCAAACTGAGAAGGCTTGTTACCCATTACAAACTCAAGTGTTCCACCACGTTTGATGTCCTTGAAGTCAATGTAAGAACGGGTATAAGGCTTACCATTCAACTTAGCACTCTGAATATAAATATTCTTATCGCTGTTGTTATGTGCCACAACACGGAATGTCTTACCATCTCCAACGTTCACCGAAGCCTCATCGAAGAGCGGTGTACCGAAGATATACTTGCCTCCTGCTGGCTCAACCTGATACATACCAAGAGCTGAAAGAATGTACCATGCAGACATCTGACCCACATCCTCGTTACCACTCAAACCATCGAAGTCGTCGTGATACAAGTTCTTGAGTACATAGCGAATCTTATCCGCTGCCTTCCAAGGCTGACCCACATAGTTGTACATATAAAGGATATGATGGCTTGGCTCATTACCGTGTGCGTACTGACCAATCAGACCCGTAATGTCTGGTGAGGCCTCTGCTCCCATGTCACCATTGACGATGAAGAGGGAATCAAGCTTTGAAACAAATGGTTTCTCACCACCGAAGGCAGAAACAAGACCATGCACATCGTGTGGAACAAGCCACACATACTGCCATGCATTACCCTCAGCATAGTCGTCCTGACGGTGTACAGTGCTGAATGGATCAAATGGTTCACGGAACTTACGATCAGATGTTACACCACGCATAAACTTCGTTTTCCTGTCGAAGTAGAAGTCACGATATGACTGGCTGCGCTTAGAGAAGTACTTGTAATCAGCGGTCTTACCCAACTGCTTTGCAAGTTTTGCTATACAAGCATCAGCCAAAGCATACTCCAATCCCTTTGCAACTGTCTCATGCTCTGGATCGAGATCACAAGGAATATAACCATACTTCTTCAATAATCCCATACCACGCTCATCAAGCATTGCAGAAGCCTTAGCAGCCTCAAAGACTGCATTCTTATCTACATCATAGCCTTTCAGTGCAATATCAACAAGCACAGGAACGCCCGGATTACCAATCATACAGTCGGTTTCATTGCCCACAAGGTGCCATACAGGCAACTTACCCTGCTCCTTAAAGATATGAAGCATGGTCTGTGCGATGTCGCGCTGCTTCTCTGGATGAATGATTGTCATCAATGGATGTGCAGCACGATAGGTATCCCAAAGTGAGAAGGTAGTATAATTTGTAAAGTCACCTTTATGAGTCTTGCCGTCTGCACCACGATATTCACCGTTTACATCATTGAAGACAGAAGGTGCAATCATTGAGTGATACATTGCTGTATAGAATATCTTTCTTGCACGCTCATCCTCTGTCTTGATAGCAATCTTACTCAATTCACGGTTCCACTCATCCTTCGCCAAAGCAACAGTATTACGGAAGTCCCAGCCTGAAAGTTCCTTCTGGATATTCAATCGAGCGTTCTCAACACTCACTGCAGAGATACCTACCTTTACAAGAAGTGGCTGCTCAGCATTGTCAACAGAAAAGACACCGATTGTATCACGCTCATTTGACTCCAACTTAACAGGCTGTGAGAACTCAGCAACAAAGTAAACGCGCTGGTCCTTAGCCCATCCTTGTGACATACGGTAACCGCTAACGGTCTTAGTCGACTCCTGCTTGAAGTTGCAAGAAGTCATCTTGTCCCAACCGATACCCTGAGAAAGGTTCAATATAACGTAACCCTTCGCTGCATCAGCAGGGAAAGCGTAACGATGGAAAGCCACACGCTGAGTTGCAGTCAACTCTACACGAACACCAGAAGCCAACATCACTGAATAATAGCCCGGGCGAACATGCTCCGCACGATGCGAGAATTTCACCTCACGCTGTGTTGGATTGGTAACAGGAAGGAGTGAAACGTCACCCAAATCACCAATACCCGTACCGCTAAGGTGCATCTGTCCGAAACCGATAACCGTTGAGTCGCTGTAATGATAACCAGAACACCAGTCCCAACCCTGCTTCTTCTGTGTTGGACCAGCCTGAATATTACCGAATGGAACATTTGCACCAAGGAACACATGTCCGTGTCCGCCCGTTCCAATAAATGGGTCTACATACTGCGTATAGTCCTGCGCAAAGGCTAAAAGACTGGTAACAGCAAACGCCATTAAAGTTAAGAACCTTTTTTTCATATATTGAATTGTTTTAATCTTACTGTCTTATATTTCTTGATAGAGCCGTCTTCCAACGGCTCATCAAGTATTCGTTTACTTCTCGTTGACAATAATTTCGTCTGTAAAGATCCATGCATCCTTCTCACGAGAGAGTGCCTTCACACGCACATAACGACCTTTGACATCTCCCTTCCACTTGTAAGGATAAACGAGGTAGTCCTCTGATGCCTTAATACCCGGGCTTACAGTGTCAATGGTCTTGAAGTTCTTACCATCGTCTGACACCATCAACTCGATAGTTTCAGGCGTATAGATAACAGACTCATAGAGGTGCATAAAGTCAACACGAACGTCACGGATGTCCGTAATCTGCCCCATATCAACCACAACATCCACACCGGTACTATCGATGAAGCCCTGCCAACGACCCTCAAGGTAGCCCCAGTCGCCACGCAAACCATTGGTCAGTGTGCTGTCACCTTCGGCACGATACTTCTCTGCATAGCGGCCAAGATAAGTCACTGGCTTATTCAATGCCTCATGCTGAGTCATGCTACGGCTCTCCATACGCGAACCCTTCTCCTTTGAGAGGTCAAAGGCATTATAGCCCGCACGCTTCAGTCGGTCTACATTTACGACTGCTCTCTTACGGAAGTTGTCATAACCTGTGCGATTCTTTGTCCAACCTGTCTCTGCCAAAGCCAACAGACGAGGATAAAGCATATACTCTAAATGGCTTGGCTCTGCAATGAACTCGGTCCATACACACGCCTGAACACCATCCATATATTTCTCAAGATTGCTTCCTTTATACTCTGCTGGGATTGGCTCATAGTTATACGTCTTATCCAAACGAGTATAACCGCCCTGTGCCTTTGGCTGTTCCATCGGATTGTCCTGATACATATTCAGATAATAGAACTGCTGCGGAGCCATCACAACATGATGCTTACTTGTTGCAGCCTCAATACCAGCCTCTGTTCCACGCCATGACATCACAGCTGCGTTAGGAGCCAGTTTTCCTTCCATAATCTCATCCCAACCAAGGAGTTTACGTCCGTGGCTATTCAAGAACACTTCCATACGATGGGTGAAATGGCTCTGCAACTCGGCTACATCCTTCAAGTTGTTCTCCTTCATCATCTTCTGACAATCAGGACAAGTCTTCCATGTGCGGCGTTCTGCCTCGTCTCCTCCGATGTGGATATACTTAGAAGGGAAGAGCGCCATTGTCTCTTTCAACACGTTCTCCATGAAGGTATAGGTTGCCTCCTTACCTACACAGAAGTCTGACTGCGTGTAAGGCTTGCCTGTACATGATATCTCTGGGTAAGCATAAACCACCTCATCACTATGACCGGGCATCTCAATCTCTGGGATTACCTCAATGTGGCGAGATGCTGCATAGCGCACGATATCCTTGATATCTTCCTGTGTGTAATAACCACCGTAGGCTCCCGATGTATCTTTATGACAATACTTACGGTCATTATCCATCCACCACTTTGTCCAATCTGACTGCGTTCGATAAGAGCCTTCATCTGTCAAGCGAGGGTATTTCTTCACCTCCATGCGCCATCCACCACCATCAGTGAGATGCCAGTGGAAGCGGTCGAGTTTGAAATAAGCCATCGCATCAATCTGCTTCTTCAAGAAGTCCTTTGTCCAGAAGTGACGAGAGCAGTCTATCATCAAACCACGATAAGCGAAACGAGGGGCGTCCTTCACCTTTACACAGGCTATCTGACCATCCTTTTCGAGCTGGCGAATAGTCTGCAAACCATAGAACAAGCCCGTCGGAGTCAATGCCTGAATAGTAATACCCGTTGGTGCAACCTCCAACTCATAACCTTGCAGACGAACACTGTCCATTGCCTGCGCAGCCTGCTGGGCTGTTCCCTTGCAAATCAAGCGGAAGACGCCTTGTTGAGAAGGATTCTTTGCGTATGCTAATGGATGCTTCAACACCTCAGAAGTGTACTGATTCAACACCTTAAAGTCACTACCTGTTAGATTGGTCACAATCTTCGTACCCTTATTCAGCTTGAAGTGACCTTTCAGAAGGCTGATATTCTCAGGTTGTGGGATGATGTTTTGAGCTGCAACAGGCATAGAAACAGCTGTTGCAAACAACAGGAAAACTGCACTCAAAAGAACTTTTTTTCTCATAACGTGAGTATAAATGTCGGTTTTATATTTTTATTATTTGATTTACGTAATATCTCTTTCTTCGATGGCTGTCGGCTGTCTGTAATCTTATCTGTGGTCATTCAAGACCTTTCTGATAGTAGACTGCCTTTCAAATTGCCATCTTCTTGTTTCGTGTTAAGCCTCCGCACCAAATGTGCTAAGTATCCGCACAACTCGTGCTAAGCCTCCGAACAGTAACAGAAAACGGCAAACAATGTCTGTTATTGTCATTATATATAATGTAATAAGAAGCGAATTGCTTACAGATGTGTGAAATGCTTATCCGACAGCACTATATTATTTCAGATAGAACTTCAATGAACCACCCTTCAACAGCTCGTCATTCGTGATGCGATAGCGGTTCAATGGCTTACCACCTAACTCCATCTTCTTGATAATAACAGCCTCATCATTTGGACGAACAGTCTCAATCACGAGGTTATCTCTGCCCCACTGTGCCTTATCCAAACGGATTGTCACCTTGTCAAAGACTGGTGAGGTGAGCGTGTAAGATGGGTCGCCCGGACAGTCAGGATAGAATCCTATCATATTAAAGATTGCCCATGCCGACATGGTTCCAGTGTCGTCATTGCCCGGGATTCCCTCTGGTGCATTCTTGAAGTACTCCTTCAAGAGTCTGCGGGTCTGCACCTGTGTACGCCACTCGTCGCCCTTGAAATAAGAGAAGAGGTGAGGGTAAGCAATATCAGGCTCGTTTGCTGGGTCATAATAACCCTTATCAAACACACTCTGGAGCTTGTTTACAAAGTTTTTCTGTCCTCCCATGAGCTTTGCAAGCCCCATTACATCATGCGGAACGTAGAAAGTATAGTTCCAAGCATTACCTTCGTGGAAGCCCGGAGATGGTTCAAAGTTCTCGCCTTGTTTAGGATCGAAAGGCTTATAGAAGGTACCATCTGGCATTAATGGGCGCAACATACCATATTCCTTACTGAAGTAATGGCGATAACTCAAAGCACGATTGTGGAACAAACGAGCATCGTCTTTCTTACCCAAGGCCGTAGCCAAACGTGAAAGAGCATTGTCAGCAATGTAATATTCGAGTGCGTGAGAAACAGAGTTGTCGAACTGTTCGTGCAAGGCAACATATCCCTTCTCCATATATTCGTCGTTATCTGGGCGCAAAGGGTTCTCACTTCCCTTTGTCAGAGCCGACTTGCGGAAGGCTTCGTAAGCCTTGTTAATATCGTAACCACGCAGACCTTTCAACCAAGAGTCAACAATAACGGGAATAGCTGGGTCGCCTTCCATCGTGTAAGTCTCACGACTAAAGAGTTCCCACTTTGGCATCCAGCCATGCTCCTCGTACATTCCAATCATCGAACGAATCATATCACGCTGACGATTTGGATAAACCAACGTAAGCAACTGATGCACATTGCGATAGGTATCCCAGAGCGAGAAGACTGTATAACGATTGCCTTCCTTCACCGTGCGAATCTCATTGCTCTCCATAGCAGGGTACTGTCCGTTGACATCCTGCAAGATATTTGGATGGATAAGTGTATGATAAAGAGCGGTATAGAAGATGGTGCGCTCTGTCTTTGAGCCTCCCTCAACGAGGATGCGAGACAGGTCATCATTCCACTTCTTACGAGCCTCTGCGTGAATAGCATCGAAGTTCTTTCCACGCTGTTCAGCTTCAAGATTCTCACGAGCGTTTGCCATACTTACGAATGACACACCCATCTGTACCTCCACCTGCTCGTCAGCCTCAGTATCGAAGTTCATCCACACACCAATATCATCGCCTGAGAGTTCCTTGTGGTAAGTCTTATAGAGCTTATACTTGCCATTGTCAACATCCCACTCAGCCTCAACGCCTGTCATCGGGCGCTGCTTCTTCCAATAGCCAGCCTCTGTTGGTTTCTTGCTGACACGCATCACGAAGTAAATTGGGAATACTGCCTGTGGGTTATAACAGAATGTACCCTGCAGTTTCATACCCTCATACTCTGTGTCGCTCACCTTCTTCACCATTGCACCGGTCTCATTTGTCAAACCCTCACCGAGGTTTAACAAGATATGACTTTCTCCTTTCGGGAATGTGAAACGTGCAACAGAACTGCGAGGAGTGGCTGTTACCTCTGTCTTCACATTATACTTTACCAAGTGATTAGAATAATAACCGGGATGAGCAACCTCCTTGTCGTATGTACTACCGTACTCCTTATAATCAACGTTCAACTTTCCTGTCGTTGGCATAAGCAACAATGAGCCTACTTCTGGACAGCCCACACCACTCAGATTGACATGAGAATAGCCCGTGAAAAAGACGTTATGATACTCGTAAGGAGTTGACCACCAGTGTGCATCCTTATCAAATTTGTTCAAATCGGAACCCATTACGTTGAATGGCACAACTGACATCAATCCGTTAGGGCATACTGCTCCCGGATTAGTTGTACCAAAATTAGATGTTCCAATAAATGGATTGACAAGGTCGACAGGCTCTTCCCCACCCTTGTCAGCCGCCTTCAGCAAAAGAAAAGACAAGGAAAGGAGTAGTACTAATAGGAATTTATGATTCATTTGGGTGTTGGGTGATGGGTGATAGGTGGTGATGAATTGTTGGGTAGTGGGTGTTAGGTGTTAGGTGATAGGTGTTGATGAATTGTGATGAGGCTATCATTATTTACTTCTAAGCAATTCATTCCCACACAATATTCAACACCTATCACCTAACAATTCATCAACACCCAACACCCAACACTTAACACCTTATAAAATGCTATTGTTCTTTGTGAACTCTACGATGTCCTTAATATAGCCAAACGCCATACCAACGACTGTATCAGCTGCACCATAGTAAACTGCTACGCGCTCGCCATCCTGCAAAGCAGCACATGGGAAGACAACGTTTGGCACGTCACCCTGCAACTCGTAAGGTGCATTTGGTGCAAGAAGATATGGACGGGTACGATAGAGTACCTTCTCTGGATTGTCCTTATCAAGGATAGCTGCACCCATTGAATAACGGAAACCATTACAAGTAGTGATTACACCATGATAGAAGAGCAACCAACCCTCGTCTGTCAAGAAAGGAACTGAACCAGCACCAATCTTTGTACACTGCCATGCACTCTCTGGGAAAGGAGTAACCTTCATCACACAACGATGCTCGCCCCAATACTTCATATCTGGGCTGAAGCTGATGTAGATGTCACCGAAAGGAGTATGACCATTGTCGCTTGGACGGCTCAACATCGCATATTTTCCGTTAATCTTCTCTGGGAAGAGCACACCATTACGGTTGAATGGAAGGAAAGCATTCTCACACTGATAGAACTTCTTGAAGTCGAAGGTGTAAGCAATACCGATGGTTGGTCCGTGATAACCGTTGCACCAAGTAATCCAATAACGGTCCTCAATCCATGTAACACGTGGGTCATACTTGTACTCTGACTCTATCATTTCAGTGTTACCAGCCTCAAACTTGATAGGCTCGTGATTGATTTCCCAGTTGATACCATCCTTACTGAAACCAGCAAAGATGTTCATCTGTACCGCCTTGTTGTCACAACGGAATACTCCAGCGAAGCCGTCCTCAAAAGGAACAACAGCACTATTGAAGATACTGTTTGATGTTGGAATATGATAACGATCAATGATTGGGTTCTTTGAATAACGCCACATCACATCCTTGCATCCTTCTGGACGTTCTTCCCAAGGCAGAATATCTTTTAAACTTTTCATTGTAAATATAGTTTTATGCTTTTAGTTTTATAAGCTTGTTAATTGTACACATTATATATACAAGCAAAGTTAGTCTTTTACTTCAATAAAGGAAAGGTTTTTATTATTCGTTAAAAAGGAAAAACACTTCTTAACAAGTAACGTCCCGAATAGATGATTGATGTAGCTACGATAACCGTATCGTTTACAAAGGTAGTCCCAACGACTATTGTAGCTGTTGACAATTCTCCAGTTGCTTATTATACTTTGGGTGGTGTTAAGATTGAAAAGCCTATAGCAAGTGTTTTTGCGAAGCGTCAGGTCAGTAAGCCTTTAAAGGTCGTTGTGAAGTAAACTCCTTTGTTTGTAGTCTTTGGAAAAGAAGTCTCTTAGTATAGCAAAACTTCTTACATTCATTTATATAGAAAGCCATATCAACGAACCTTTGCGGCTGAAGATATGGCATTATTGATTTGTAGAAAAAGGTTCTTATATTTTATGGGTGCGATAGATGAGGTAATCACCATCCGCATGGATGGTAAATTCATTTGATAGAGCTTCGTTCAGTGTTCCCTGCCATAGCTCGTTGAAAGGGTAGATATCCCATTTCAGTCCGATGCTGTTCAACTCTTTGCAGGTTGTATTGAAGATGCTGACTTGCTGTCCAGGGAAGGAATCAAAGCGAGTTGTGCCCGATGCTACGACAAAGTAACCATAGTCGGTAATCATCACAGGGTCGATGCCTAACTGCCGATGGTAGTAGAGCATAAGCGAGATGTTCCCCAGTGTGTGGTCCTCACGTTTGCCCGTTGCTCCGAGGTAACAGAAGCGGGGTCGCATATGTGTCGATGCATCCATCTTCAGATGTGAGCGAGCAAAGAGAGTAGCCTTAGTGAGATCGTTAAACTCTTGTTCAGAGATAGGGTGATAGATGTGTGCATAGCGTTGTTTTAGCGTATCAGAGAGTGAGTCACCATCCCCCACGACTGCCGTTGGTTCTATTTCATATTCAAGTAGGTTCTCCAAAGCACCATCACATACAATCAAATTCTTCGCAGTTCGTAAAACACGAAGGGGTATGACATGGGTTGGAAAGTCACCTGCAGCAAGGATGACGACACTAAAGCCTCCCCCAACCCCTCCGAAAGGAGGGGAGTGCCTAATCGAAGAGACCTCCCCTAACCCCTCCGAAGGAGGGGAAAGCCTAACGGGGTGCTCGTTGGGAATGTGTTGATGTTGTCCGTTCTTATTATTCTCTTTATAATTGATAATCATTTATCTTGCTATTCTTATTCTATTTATCTTGCTATTCTTATTCTATTCTTTCTCTCTTTCGAGATACTTTATATGGTATTATTCCTTTCGATAACTTCTTCTTCAGCCTATGAATATATTTGAAGAACCCTGAAGGAACCTTTATCCCGTTAGGCATCCCCCTCTTTCGGAGGGGTTAGGGGAGGTCTTCATTTCGATATATACCCTTCCCTTCTAATGGGTTAGGGGAGATCTTCCCTATTTGTACTCCCCTCCTTTCGGAGGGGTTGGGGGAGGCTCCTTCTCCACTTAAAGTACCCTGCCACAGCAATAACAGCATAGAAAGCATATAATCCTGCGGTGAAAGGAATCTCCTTATATATATAAAGTCCTGCCAGTTCGATGTCAACGACAATCCATATCCACCATTGCTCAATGTATTTCTTTGCTAAAGCCCACAAGCCGATGAAGCTGAGTGCATTGCCAAAGCTGTCTAATACAGGTACGGTGGAGTTAGTGGCGTGGGTGAGGACTAAGTAGAGTACACTCCATAGACCGAGGAAGATAAGGACGGAAGGGAGTATCAACCGATGCGGATAGTGTGTGATTGGAATCTCTTTCTCGTCTTTCTTTCGTCCAAACTTCCAATACAAAAAACCATAGATAGCCGCTAATGTATAATATATCTGCATCCCGAAGTCAGCGTATAGTCCTGCTTCGTAATAGACAAACATATAGATGAGGGGCATGATAACACCTGTCAACCAAAGCCATATACTCGCTTTGTATTCTTGATAAATGTAAATTAGGCCAACGATGCAGCCCAGCATGTCTAATGTCATAATAAATATGAAAGAAAAGCGATCAATAACAAACCAATAACAAACTACCCACCAACTGGCCCCTCCCCCTTCCCCTCCCCCAAAGGGAGGGGCGTAAAATGTACCGTATGCTTGTAGATTGCTTGTAAAAAAGAGTCAACACTCAAGCAGGACAACTTGTTTACATGTAAACATGTCTACTTATAGACTCATGTTAATTACAAGGGGTATCTCGCTATCTACGCCCCTCCCTTCGGGGGAGGGGAAAGGGGAGGGGCCAGTTGGTAGTTTTTGTTGCTGTCTTGTTCTATTTAAAACTTCAACGTAACACTTCCCATCATATTAAACCCTGCCATCGGGATGAAACCAATCTGCGTATAACGGTTCTCGTTAGGGTGACCGTTATTATCGAGGATAGAGCTATACACCCATCCACTGGCTGCATAATGGCGGTTGAAAATGTTGTTGAGGTTCACACCGAAGACAGCTTCCTTCAGACCAGCGATGTGCTTCGTAGAACAGAGGGTGTAGCTAAGGTTGATATTCGTCTGTGAATAGCATGGTAACGAACGAGTCACGTTCTCTGTATTATCCAGATACTGACGACTGACGAAGTTAGTATGCCATACAGCCTCAAAGCCTTTGTAATGAAGATTGAGCATACCATTGAGGATGGCTGATGGTGAGAAAGCCAAAGTAGAGTGGTTGTAATGAATCTTACGGAATGAAGACTCCCAATCAACACTTGCCATCTCGTCAAAGTCCTTGATAATATTACGGCTTAAGGCAGCGTTACCCTCAACGGTCAACCATGACAGTGGGCTCCATCCAGCCTCAATCTCAGCACCCATACGATAGCTGCTCTTGATGTTTGTGGTAAGATTCTCACCGATATCACTCTGCGCACCCGTCTGTACAAACTGGTTGTTATAGTCCATATAATAGAGGTTCACCCCTGCTCTCCAGTTGCGACCATCGTATTGATAGCCCATTTCGATATCCATCATACGCTCTGGCGATGGTGCAGGATAACTACCGTTATTGGTGAAGTTATTACGTTCTGGCTCACGACTGGCATGCGCAATAGATGCGTAAGCCTTGTGACCACCACGATAATAGCTGATTCCCGCTTTCGGATTGACGAAGTCATAACGCTCGCTGATGTCTAAGAGCTGGTTCTGATAGCCACTTCCGACCTTATAGAAACGGTCGTTCTGACCATCGGTCATATATTCCACATGACGAATCTGCAGGTCCATAAACACGTTCCAATAGTCTGCAAAGTTGTATTTTGCCTTGAAGAATCCACTGTAATCATACTTATGTGCCTTAGAGTCATAATACTTATAATCATTGCCACCAGCGCGATACTTCGCATCTGCCTCCTCATTCTTTATATAAGTAAGGTAGCCGAAATGACTGCCACGGAACTGCTGCAGGTTCAGTCCGCCCGTTACGTCCCAGTTCTCGTCCTTGTAATTGCTGGTGTAAACGATGCCGTAGGTGTGTTGTGACAAACCTTTCAGGCGTACAAAGTCAGACTTCTTGATAAACTTACCATTGCTGTCAGTGAACGCCAAGCCGAATTTAGCAAACTTTGCATTATGCTTGAATTCGCTATAATAGCCGTAACCGTAGGTGTAATGCAGGGTTACGTTATGGCTCCAGTGTGTGGAAGGATGGAAAGAAAACGACAGAAGGTTATGATTCTGATAGAAGTTATCTGTCGTCTTATTCCAGAACGAACCGTCACGCATCGTGTAACGAGCTGTCTGATAGTTGCCATTAGCATCCTTAACGAAGGCGCCGTTAGCATCGGTCTGCAAGTATTCGTAGAGTTGATTGAACTTACCTAACCCTCTCTCATACATATCCTTATAAGTTGTGATACCCGTCTTCGCACCGTAGGTACCATCCATCAAACTCAGGTCATTGCTACCCGTGACGACACCATTCCATGCCTGTCCGGTCTTCTCGAAGTTACCGATATTCTTATAACTGATGCGGAAGTTATCCGCCAACCAAGTCAATCCACCATAGTATGATCCCGAACGTCCACTTGTGCCGTGGATATATCCGTCTGTTGCCGTCTCGTGATAGGCTCCGTCAAAGACAAGATGGTTAAAAAGCAGACCCGTAGAGAACTTCATGCCAGCGTTATAAGTATTGTATGAGCCATACGAACCACTTACTTCCACACTCGGCTCTCTGTCAGGTGTACTCGTTGCCAATGACACAGAACCACCGAAAGCACCGTCGCCATTGGTTGATGTCCCGATACCACGTTGTATCTGTACACTACCCATGAGTGATGCGTATGAGTTCATGTTCGCCCAGAAAACCGTCTGATCTTCAGGTGAATTGAGCGAAACTCCGTCTAAGGTGATATTGATTCTACTACCAGCAGCACCACGGATGCGCATTGCTGCCGTACCCGTTCCGAGTCCGTTCTCGCCCCAAGCCAATACCCCTGGAGTCTGTGCGAGGAGGAATGGCATCTCACGTCCACTCTTAGAAAAAACATCAAGTTCTTTCTTTTTAATATTAGACACGGCGTAAGGTGCACTCTTCGGCACACGAACACCCGCCACAACGACCTCGTCAAGCTGTTGTTGTTTCAGCGTGTCAGACGCTGTTTGTGCCTTTGCCACAGTAACACAAGTCAATGCAGCAGTAAACAGGATAACTCTTTTCATATCCCAGATTGATGATTTAAGATAAATAAAAAGGGGGTATCTTCCTACGACGGCATTATCCGTATCAGGTCAATGGGTATAATCTCAGCAAGCCCAAACAGGCAAGCACCCCTTAGCTTCCATTCTGAAAACCGATGCAAAGTAATACTTTCTTATCAAATAGCCAAAAGTAATCCGAATAAATAAACTTCCCCACTTTTGGTATTGTTCGCTTTCGAACATATTCTACTAACCAAACATGGCTTAAAAGCGTTAGTTTAATATGGTATCAAAGATTGTTAATCTGATTTGTGAGAATTCTGGCTCTATAACGAATCGTGTGGGTTGTTTGACCCGATTAGAATAATATCTGTTGTATTCATAGAAAGAAGTTATTTGTTCAGTTTAGTTTTAGCGTTTTACTCTTTAGCCAACGAAATAGGATGTTTTAAGGTCTTATTTCATACAATGTTCGTGAATGTTTATCATCATTTGCTGTGGTGCTGATACTCTGCACATGTTGTGCGAATGCTCAGCACATATGGTGCGGAGGGTTAACACCACATGTGCGGAGGGTTAAATTCACTATGATATCAAGGATGACAGGAGATGAATTGTGAGCAAAACGTTGTAATACTAAGAATAAACAGGAGGTGTGTAGAAGCTTGTTCAGCTCAAACTCCTTTATTCTTTGTAGATTAATTCGTCTTCTTCTGTTCAGCCATAAAGCCATTAAACATAGGAATGCTGGCAAGGGAAAACTATTTACCCACACGATTCGTTATAGAACCAGAATTCTCCTGTAAGCAATTTCATGACGGCTATCATCTTCCTGCGTCCATACTACTTCCTGCAAACTTAGCTATCGTTTCCAAGATATCAATCGTCAGATATTCTGCTAAGCCAGCCAATAGGCTTTCTGTCATTGAGGAAATACACACCCAGAAGACTTCTAAATTACAGATACTGACAACAAACCTTGAATGTTACCTTTCTTTTTATTCGACAAACGAAGGGACTCCCTTCTTTCTTATAAAGATGTCAAGTATATAGTGGAAGACAGTATAGATAATAATATCTATCGCAATAATCCACGTCACAACAAGATGATTGAAAAGTGAAAGATTGATAATAATAAAGATTATCGACAGTGTGATGATGCTTATCAATGCCTGATGTTGGGTCAGTCCTGCACGCATCAGCTTGTGGTGGATATGGTTCTTATCCGCTCGGAAAATTGGTTTGCGATGGAGGACTCGTACGATGATAACTCTAAAGACATCGAAAGTAGGCACGAGGAGTAAGGTCACGGAAAGGAGGGTTGCGCCCTTCTGGTAAGGCATGACTTGGGGGTTGTACATACAAAACTTTATCAGTAGCACGCCGAGGATGTAACCAAGTGTCAGACTACCAGAGTCGCCCATGAATATCTTTTGGTTCTTTTCCTGTTTTCCCCAGATGTTATGATAAAGGAAAGGAATCAATACACCCATCAATCCAGCAATAAGGATGCAGTAGACCCATATCTGTTCACGTTGGAAGATATAGAAAAGACCGCATAACGCAATGAGTGTAAGGCTTGCAGATAGTCCATCAATACCATCTATCAGATTGATAGCATTCATGATAAAGATCAATACGCCAATAGTTAACACTGTCCCTACGACCGATGAAATCTGATAAAAACCTAAGAAGCCATAGAGGTTATTGATATAGAGATAAGACATTGGTAGTAGACTCGCCACAATAATTTGCATGAGAAGTTTTATCCTTGCCCTCATACCGAAGATATCATCAATTACTCCCGTTATATAAATAACGGTGATACCCACACCAAAGAAGATGCTCCATGGGCTGACACCAATCTTGCTACCTTTGCTGGTATAGACCCATGCCAATAGCGCAACGACCGTAGCAATCAGCATACTGGGCATAAAAGAGACACCACCTAAACGCGGAATAGCATTCTTGTGTATTTTTCTGGCATCAGGTGTGTCGTATAATTTCCGCTTCTTGCAGAACGAGAGAATTTGTGGAATCATAATGAATCCACAAACAGCACTCATGGTAAATGCAAAAAGACTGATTAAAGTATATGTCGACATTTTGTTAAGTATTACCTCTTCTATAAACTCTTTTTTTG